>NZ_JAKKCV010000010.1:0-62689 GCF_021728035.1 Pseudoalteromonas sp. L21
CAATCTGTACGAGTGCCCACACAGATGATTGCTTTATATTGTTAAAGAACGTTGCGACGTTGTCGCTAGGGATGCGTATAATACATCCTTAATTTTTCGAGTCAACACTTAATTTTAAACTTTCTTTCGATTATTTGAAACCGAAGTTTTATTTAACTCTCTGCCACCTTGTTCAGCGTCTTTCGTTGCTGCCCGCCGTGTCAGTGGGGTCGCATTATAGGGAGATGGATTTTTTACGCAAGCACTTTTTTCAATAAAATTTAAAAAAAACTGCTGTTCGCTCAGCTTTTGAACTAAACACCCTAAAACTGGGTGTTTTGCAGTCAATTTAGGCCTGTTTTGGTGTATTTATTTGCTTCGCTGTTACACTAGACTGAGCACATTTTAAAATTAAAAGGTGAATTTATGACTATCCGTTCTTATAAAGGGATCACTCCGACATACGATAATAGTGTTTATATTGATGAGTCATCGGTTTTAGTCGGTGATATTTCGCTTGGTAAAGATTCAAGTGTATGGCCTCTTGTTGCTGCGCGAGGTGATGTTAACTATATACGTATTGGTGAACGTACGAACATTCAAGATGGCAGTGTTTTACATTTAACACGTGCCTCTAAGTCAAACCCCGATGGTTACCCTCTTATTATTGGTAATGATGTCACTGTGGGTCATAAAGTTATGCTACACGGCTGCCAACTTGGTAATCGTATACTTGTTGGGATGGGTGCAATTGTGATGGACAACGCTATTGTTGAAGATGATGTGATCATTGGTGGTGGTTCGCTGGTACCACCTAACAAGCATTTAGAGTCTGGCTACCTCTATGTAGGTAGCCCTGTTAAGCAGGCTCGCCCTATAACAGAGCAAGAGCGCGCCTTTTTAAAAATATCAGCAGATAATTATGTTCAGCTTAAAGATGAATACTTAGCAGAGGGCTAAAACACCTCGGTTAATTCAATTTGCCCTGCCGAGTTATACTGCTCATCTTCGATCAGTTGCTCGGCGAGCTCTTCATAATCGAAACGATAAGATTCAAAGTAATTAACCGCACTGCTTTGATCAGCAAAATCATACTTGCTGGTATCAATAACACACTCCACCATCAAGCCACTTACTTGGGCAAAGAACAGCAACTGCTTTTTTTCTGGCTTAAATTCGAATCGGTCGATAAATTGGATAGCTTGATTCACGCAACTTCTCCTGCTTTAAGTGCGGTAACAACAGGAATGATTTCTGGCATTTTATTGCGCCATACAAAATAAGCTTGTGCCGCTTGGCCAACCAGCATGCCACAGCCATCGAGTGTTAAACATGTCGAGTTAATCGACTTAACCCAACTGATAAATGCCGTATCGTCATCCGCGTAAAACATATCGTAAGCACACTGACACTTAGCAACATACTCTTCTGCTATACCTGGCAAGTCGCCAGTAACACTGCTTGAGGTAGAGTTAATAACCACGTCATAGTTGTTTGCTGGGATATCAGTTAAAGCAAAGCCTTGCACATCTATTTCACCATTAAAATGACTCGCTAGTGCCTTTGCTTTTTCAGCGGTACGGTTGGCTATTGTTAAGCTTCCGATTTGCTCATTTAATAATGGCTGAATGACACCTCGCGCCGCCCCCCCCGCTCCAATAAGGAGTACTCGCTGCCCTTTTAAGGTGACATTATTGGCTACAAGATCTTTAACAAGCCCTACACCATCGGTGTTATCACCGAGTAAGCGGCCATCTTCGAGTTGTTTAATAGTATTTACGGCTCCAGCTATTTTCGCTTGCTCTGTTAGTTCATCGACCATAGCAAACGCCTGCTCTTTAAATGGCAAGGTGACATTAGCGCCTTTACCACCCGTAGCGAAAAACCCAGCGACAGTTTTTTCAAATGCATCTGTTGGTGCTAAAATGGCGTTGTATTGTATTTGCTCGTTTAATGATGCAGCAAATTGTGCGTGTATTGCGGGTGATTTCGAATGTTTGATTGGATTTCCAAAAACCGCGTATTTGTCCATAGTGAAGCAACCTCTTCGCCCTGTAGAGCTTTATTAATATTATGATTAAACGACTTTTTTCTAAATCGAAACCAACGCCTGAAACACCTACTCCAGAAAAAACACCTTACGAAATTATCGGCGGTGAAGCAGGCGCTCGCGCAATTGCAAATCGATTTTACGACATAATGGCCACAGATGAATACGCCAAACCATTATATGATATGCATCCTCAGCCTTTAGATAGAATTCGCCAAGTATTCTTTGAATTTTTATCGGGCTGGCTAGGCGGCCCTGACCTTTTCGTTGAAAAATATGGTCACCCAATGCTAAGAAAGCGTCACATGCCTTTCCCTATTGATCAAGACCTACGCGATCAATGGATGCATTGCATGAATAAAACGCTCGATATCGAAATTGATAACCCACTACTTCGCGAAGGGTTAAGACAATCTTTATCGCAACTCGCCAGTCATATGATCAATCAACATTAAGCTTGAGTTATATCAATGTATGCTTTTTCTAAATAAAGATAATACTCTTTCCTTAGTTTAGAAAAAGCGTCGTTGAATGAAGTCTATCCAATTTAAAATTTATGCCTTGTTGGCACTGACAGGTGTCTTGGTATTATTTGCCAGCATATTTAGCAGCGCCCAGCAACAACACGAATTAGCGCAAGATACTGTTGAAAGCAACATAAAATTACTTGCCGATAATTACTTTGATTCTATTAACACCATGATGCTCACAGGCACCATGGCAAACCGTGAAATTCTTAGCAACAAGCTTAGAAGCCATCCAAATATCAAAGATGCACATATTATTCGCAGCCCCATTGTTAATAAAATTTATGGACTAGGCAATGCCAATCAAGTTGCCACAACCGATACCGAACAAGCGGCACTGGCAGGTACAGAAGCATTATATATAGATAACAACAGTACGATGACCTATCTTAAACCTATGTTTGCTAGCAGTGACTATAAAGGCACCAACTGTTTAGGATGCCATCAAGCGCAAGAAGGCGATGTGCTTGGGGTCGTTAAAATCAGTTATTCATTAGCCGACATTGAACATGAAGTATCACAAAATACGTTAATGAACACTTTACTGCTAGCAACTATATTCATAACTGCGTTCTCTTTATTAGCAGTCATGTTTAGAAAAGTATTTATTAAACGCTTGAAGATGATTAGCCATACGATGCACTTGGCAACCACAAACAAAGATTTGAGCCTTAAAGTTAATGACGATAATAACGATGAACTTAGCTCACTCGCCACCAGCTTTAATCACATGATTGGTGCGTTTAAAGATAATATTGCCCAAGTATCACACTCATCAAAAGTGTTAATCCATTCAGCGGAGAGTATATACACTTCAGCAGATGCCACTGAGCAAGCCATAATACAACAAAAGCAAGGTACTGACTCCGTTGCAGCCGCAATAAATGAACTTGAAAGTTCATCAAGTGAAGTTAAAAATACAACGCATTTTGCATCTGAAAAATCAGAACACAGTAATCAACTTGCACAGCAAAGCTTGCAAGTTGCAGAGCATACCGAACATAGCATTAACCAACTTGCGACAGATGTCCGTGCAGCCGCAGATCAAGTCTCTGAACTTCAGGCGCAAACTTTAGAAGTCGGTAAAGTATTAGAAGTGATCAGTAGTATTGCCGAGCAAACTAACTTACTTGCACTCAATGCTGCTATTGAAGCTGCGCGAGCAGGCGAAGCCGGTCGTGGTTTTGCAGTAGTAGCAGATGAAGTTAGAACGCTTGCGAATAGAACCCATGACTCCACGGATGAAATTCGCCGAACAATAGATAAGCTACAGAGCGAAGCGGCACAAACAGTTAGCACTATGAATAATTCATGTGAAGAAGCTGATGAACGTGCTGTACAAGTTAAGCAAGTTGCTAAAGCCTTGCGTGATATTTCTTTGCAAATGAGTGAAATAAATCAACTCAATGTACAAATAGCCGATGCCACCGAGCAACAAAATCTTGCCGCAGAAGAAATAAATAGGAGTGTGGTCGCTATCAGTGATAACGCAGAGCATTCGTTGGTTGATGCTCATGAAAATCAAAAAGTCAGTGAAGAGCTCTTATCATTAGCACGCTCCTTAGATGAGCAAGTTAGATGCTTTAAATTTAACTAGATAAAATACTTGAACGTGCAGGTTGTCACCTTTATATAAAGTGACAACCTAAGCACTTTAAAGCTGCCATTCACGCGCAACTAACTCAGATTCCTCTGTATTTAGCCATTCTTGCGGTCTTAAGTAATATTGATAAAGCTTTGCTTCAGGGCTATTTTCAACAGGGGTATAACTATACTCCCAACGAGCGAGTGGCGGCATAGACATTAAAATCGATTCTGTCCGTCCACCAGTTTGTAGACCAAATAAAGTACCACGATCCCACACTAGGTTAAATTCAACGTAGCGGCCACGGCGGTAAAGCTGAAAATCTCGTTGCTGCTCTGTAATTGGCGTATTTTTACGACGCTCAATTATAGGTAAGTAAGCATCTAAAAAGCCATTTCCAACAGCTTGCATAAAAGCAAAACTCTGCGCAAAACCGAGCTCGTTTAAATCATCAAAGAATAAACCACCTACCCCACGTGTTTCGCTGCGGTGCTTTAAATAAAAATACTCATCACACCATGTTTTATACTTATCATACACATCTTCACCAAATGGCTGACATAAGTCACTTGCTACTTGATGCCAATGCTGTACATCTTCGAACACCGGATAAAAAGGTGTTAAATCAAAACCACCTCCGAACCACCAAATTGGCTCCTCGCCTTCTTTTTCAGCAATAAAGAAACGCACGTTAGCGTGGCTAGTTGGAATGTGTGGGTTATTAGGATGGATCACCAATGATACACCGCAAGCATGAAAACTACGACCAGCGAGCTCTGGACGATGCGCGGTTGCAGAGGCTGGCATTGAAGCGCCAAACACATGCGAGTAATTTACCCCGCCCTGCTCAATGATATTGCCACCTTGAATAACGCGAGTACGACCACCACCGCCTTCAGCTCGTTGCCAATTATCTTCAACAAACTTTGCTTTGCCGTCAGTATTCTCAAGGCCCGCACAAATTGTGTCTTGTAAAGCCATTAAATAGGTTTTTACTTGTTCGAGTAGCTCGCTTTGCATGGTTATCCTCTGAAAACTTTTCCGGTCATTGCGTCTTTAATTACACTGGGGTTCACGTTCCCACCAAGCGGCTCATCAACATAAAAATCGACGCTATCAGCAAATTCGCTTTTTGCTTGCGTGATACTCATTACTGTTGGTTGGCCAGTTAAATTTGCACTTGTTGAAACCAGTGGTTTGCCGAATCGCTGGCACAGTTTTTTTACCGTTGGATGGTTCGTTACACGCACAGCAATAGTATCAAACTGACCCGTTAACCATTTTGGTGTCTGCTTTGCGGCTGGCATTACCCATGTAATCGCCCCTGGCCACTGCGAGAAGATATCTGCCCGTTTATCCATTGGGATTTTAGCATCATCAACATACTTTAATAACTGACCATAGTTATCAGCAATTAAAATTAAGCCTTTTTCAATTGGCCGCTGCTTAATTGCTAAAAGCTTTTCTACAGCTGCTTGGTTATCAGGATCACAACCAAGACCAAATACAGCTTCAGTTGGATAAACAATCACACCGCCTTGGTTTAAGGCTTCAATAGGATTAGCTGGTTGAGCAACAGGATCGGACAAGAATATCTCCTAACTATAATAGGGAACGAATATGTTAAGACTCTGCAAGCTTATGCATACAGGCTTTTTGTGGGCATTGTAACACAACGCCCGATGCAGTTTTCTTCTCTGTCATTATAGGCCAATCACAAGCGGGACACGTCTTAGACACAGGTTTGTTATTAAGGGTATATTTGCAACGAGGATAACAGTCGCATGAGTAGAATGTTTTACCAAATTTATTGCTACGGGAAACCAACTTGCCTTTTTTGCATTTTGGGCAGCTAGGAAGCACCTCTGTATTACTAGGCTCTTCATCATGCGCAATATAATGGCAATCAGGATACCCTGTGCAACCAATAAACATGCCATAGCGGCCATTTTTAATCACCAATGGCTTGCCACACTCAGGGCATGCACTGTCTTCGAGTACTTTAATTTGCTGACTATCATGATGAGCCAAAGGACGAATAAAATCACACTTAGGGTAGCTTGCACAGCCTAAAAAAGGCCCTGACTTTGAATTTCGCATGACCAATTCAGAACCACATTTAGGGCAAACCTCATATTCTTTCTCTAATGCGTGTTTATCTGCAGAAAAAAGAGAATGATCGATTTTACTCATAAGGTTCCTGTTAGGCTGGCTAATTTTCGCCTAATATACCCAAACTCAACAAAGATACAAGCAAAGTCGAACTAATGAAGCACATCAGCGGGCTCATCAAAGATCAAATCTTCCATTTGTGCATATGCTTGCTCAGATCCTGGCACATTAAACAGCACCATTAACACCACCCATTTTAAGTCCTCAAGTAAAATAAACGGTTTATCAAGCGCGCATAATCTATCTATTACCATTTCACGCGTAATGCTATTTATGACGCCTATTTGCTCAATAAACATTAAAAAGCCGCGGCACTCCGTGCAAAGCATTTGGCATTCACTGTCGGTATAAATACGCATAGCATGTTGCGGCTGCGCGTTTAGGTACGGATACACGTCACTTTGCTGCAAGTCAGCCAATTGCTCAAGCCAGTCAAGTGCTTTATAAATTTCAGGTTTATTAAACCCTGCTCGAACCAACTCATCAGTAAGCTCGTTTTCTTCAGTAAAAATTTCAGCTTCACTATGGATATAGTTTTCAAAAAGATACATGAGGATGTCAAACATATTTATGTCCTCCAAGTCTTATATAGCCATCTAGCACTCGCTCTACTTTATCTGCGAGCTCTAGGTCAAGTAACCGAGCTTGTACTTCATCAACAGGTAACTGAGTGCGTTGAGTAATAACATCGACACTTGTTACCTCAAATCCTATACTTTGAAACACGGGGCAGTCGTGTTCTTCGATGATAGGCTCTTCTGTTATATATAGACTGTTTTCACAAAAAAAGCTCACTTCATCAAGAATATCACTTATATTTTCGACTAATTTAGCACCTTGCTTTATCAAAAAATGGCTAGCTTCTGAAAGCGGGTTTTTAATTGAGCCGGGCACTGCAAAAACATCCTTATTTTGCTCAAGTGCATAACGTACCGTGACTAAAGAGCCACTTTTTATTTGTGCTTCGACAATTAAAACACCAAGTGAAAGACCTGATATTATTCTATTTCTACGGGGGAAGTTCGCTGCATTAGCAGCCGTACCAGGCAAGAACTCCGATATAAGCAATCCGCGTTCTGCTACCTGCTTTGTCAATAGTTTATGACGCTTAGGGTAAGCAATATCTAACCCTGTACCAAGCACAGCAATGGTTTTTCCAGAACCAGCCAGAGCCCCTTTGTGTGCCGCACCATCAATGCCAAGTGCCATACCAGAAGTAACTGTGATGCCAGCACAACTTAATTGATGCGCAAACTCAGCTGCGATCTCGAGCCCTGTAGGAGTTGCATGTCGGCTGCCAACAATCGCAACTTGTGGTGAAGTTAAAAGCTCAATATTCCCCATACAAAATAGTAATAAAGGTGCACTGGCAATTTCCTTTAACTGTGCGGGATAGTGATCATCAAAGTAACAAATGGTGGTTATTTGGTAAGCATGAATAAGTTCTTCGTAGTAAGCGACTTTTTGCCAATCGGTATTAGCGAGATTATCAGCTTGGTTTTTTGTTAAACCTAAATTCTGCAGCTGTGTACTTGTAAACGAAAAAAGCTCACTTAAGATGTGGTTTTGGGCCAATGCTATAAGGCTTTTAATTCCCAGCCCTTTACATAAATAAAAGGCAAGCCAATGAGATAGCTTGCCTGAAATCTGTTCCATGCTCCCTCCTTAGAGCATCCTGAGTGTGGGTTAGTTTATGACAGCATAGTCACCAACTCGAATAGGATGCTGATTTTTCACAATCAATGCATAGCTCACGTTATCGTATACCTTAAACACCATGAGTTCGCCTACTTTCTCTTTAGGCATGTGCCATACCTTGCTATCTTTGTCTGCTTCCACACCAAAATACTCATTAGTATCCGTGATTAGCTTCTCAAGACTCGTTGAGTCTTCACGATAACGAGGGCCACTTCGACCATCAAATACCTCTGGAGATTGACGTTCAATATCAAGTACAAAACCAGGCTTGACCTGTTCTGCACCTAAATTTAAAACAACAATATCCATGGTGCTAAATTCTCGCAGCTCATTTGCTGACGCGATAATTGTACCGTTAAGCTCACCTTCTGGACGTTTCATATTGAAATAGGCTGGTAACATTTGTCCGTCCATTGCAGGCATTAAGAAATCATTCGGTTTAATTTCTTGTTTTACCATCTCAATCTTAACGGACGCTGGTACACCATGTTCAACATCACCACTTCTAAAGGCACGTACAATTGCAACTAATTCAGCTTTATTGGCTAACACTTCATTTGTATTAGGGTCTACTAACTCATTTCCTTTACGATAAACGCCATATGCTTCATTTAAATTTAAATTACCTTTCACATAAAGAATATGACCCATGGTATTCATTTTTGTATTCACACTGGCACCTAAAATATATGGCTTATCTGCCATAACCTGATGACCGATTGCTTGCTCGTAGGTCAAATATGGGCGCAGCAGTTCAAGGGGTAATGTGGGTACAGCCTGTTTACCTTTAGGTGTAATACGCCCTTCTGGAGAGAGTTTTTTATACCGGCTATTTTTAACTAAACGCGGTTTTCCATCTTGATCATAAATTAAAGTAAGCGCATCACCTGGGTATATCAAATGAGGATTGGCTATTTGAGGATTCATTTGCCATAACTCTGGCCATTGCCATGGATGATTAAGATATATGCCTGATATATCCCAAAGCGTGTCCCCTTTTTTTACAACATATTGTTTTGGAGCATCTTTTTTTATTGTTAACACATCAGCTGCTGCTGAAAATGCACAGCTAATGGCTAATAAAGCCGCAACTAACGGATATCTCATTTGGCTTCCTAGTGTTGTTTTTAGATTATTATCAACCAAAACCTGTTAAAGGTGAACACGAATGGCTAAAATAAAAGCATACAATACCCTAAATGAATCACAAGTGTAAAAGGTAACTATGGCTAGGTTAGATGTTTTAAGATTTCCGGATGAGCGTTTACGTACAATCGCGAAAGAAGTACCAGAAGTAAACGATGATGTTCGTCAAATAGTCAAAGACATGCTTGAAACTATGTATGACGAGAACGGTATCGGCTTAGCAGCAACGCAAGTAGATATCCACCAGCGAATTGTGGTGATCGATGTCTCAGAAGAGCGCGACCAACCGCTAGTACTAATCAACCCAGAAATCACCAAGAAAGATGGCTCAACGGTGAGTGAAGAAGGTTGTTTATCTGTGCCTTATTCTTATGCGAAAGTTGACCGTGCAGAAACAGTGACTGTTAAAGCACTGAATGAAAATGGTGAGGAATTCAGCCTAGACGCTGACGAGCTCTTAGCGATTTGTATTCAGCATGAGCTTGATCACCTAAAAGGCACTCTATTTATTGATTATTTATCGCCTCTAAAGCGCCAACGTATCCGTAAGAAGCTTGAGAAAGAAGCGAAGCTGGCAGCTAAATCATAAATCAATCAATAGGAATACCTGTGACACAACCATTACGTATTATTTTTGCTGGTACGCCGGATTTTGCTGCGCGCCACTTACAAGCCTTAATAGACTCCGAGCATGATATTGTTGGTGTTTATAGCCAACCAGATCGCCCTGCAGGCCGTGGCAAAAAGCTTAAAGCCAGTGAAGTAAAAGAACTCGCACTTGCTCACGATTTACCCGTATTTCAACCGCAGTCATTAAAATCTGATGAAGCACTTGCAGAGCTTACCAGCCTGAACGCAGATATTATGATTGTGGTGGCATACGGCTTACTGCTTCCAAAAGCGATTTTAGATGCACCGCGCTTAGGCTGCTTAAACGTGCATGGCTCTATTTTACCGCGCTGGCGTGGTGCTGCACCGATTCAACGCGCGATTTGGGCTGGCGACAGTGAAACTGGTGTAACAATAATGCAAATGGACGAGGGCTTAGATACCGGCGATATGCTGCACATCAGCCGCTGCCCTATTGATAACACAGAAACCAGTAGTTCTTTATACGATAAACTGGCTGCACTTGGACCTGATGCTCTGATCAGTACCATAAATCGTCTCGCTGCAGGTGAAATCACCCCAGAAAAGCAAGATGACGCACTAGCAAATTACGCCAAGAAGCTATCAAAAGACGAAGCTAATATTGATTGGTCAATGGATGCTGTGCAAATTGAGCGTAATATCCGTGCCTTTAACCCATGGCCTGTTTGCTTTACTGAAATGGCAGGACAAACGGTAAAAATTTGGCAAGCAGACGTTGTATCGCAAACTGCACAAGCAGGTAAAATCATTGCTGCTGATAAGCAAGGTATTACCGTTGGCTGCGGGCAAGATGCACTTAAAATCACCCTTCTTCAACCACAAGGTAAAAAACCAATGGCTGTTAGTGACTTTTTAAATGGTCGCAGTGATTGGGTAGAGCCTGGTTCAGTATTAGGTCAAAGCAATGAGTAATGTAAGAGCACTGGCTGCTGAAACTCTCTACAACGTGGTCGATAAAGGTGCGTCGCTTAATCAAGAGCTACCTTTTGCAAGTCAAGGTTTATCACCGAAAGATAAAGCCCTACTGCAACAAATTTGCTATGGTGTGCTGCGCTATTTACCTAGTTTAGAGAATTATTGCCAGCAACTTTTAGATCAACCGCTAAAAGGCAAGCGCCGTATTTTCCAGTTTTTGTTGTATGTGGGTATTTACCAACTCCAACATATGCGTGTACCGCCTCATGCGGCAATCAGCGAAACAGTTAATGCGCTTCAACAAATGCGTGCACTGGGTTTAAAAGGCCTGATTAACGCTATTTTACGTAGTTTCCAACGTGAACAAGCTGAGCTTGAAGAAAAAGCGCAGCAAATTCCGGTTTGCAAATTTAACCACCCTGGTTGGTTTATCAAACAAGTTACTGCAGCTTACCCTGATAGCTGGCAAGAAATCCTAGAAGCGAATCAGCTACAAGCTCCTATGTGGTTACGGGTCAACCAAGCGCAATACAGCACTCAAGAATACAGCGAGATGCTTAAAGCGAATGATATTGAGCATACCCTTAATGCTGACTTTCCTGATGGTATTAAACTAGCTAAACCGTGTGATGTATACGCATTACCAGAATTTGATACCGGTGCCTGTTCTGTACAAGATGCCGCTGCACAATTAGCTGCACGCTTTTTAGAGCCACAAAATGATGATGTCATTTTAGATGCGTGTGCTGCACCTGGTGGTAAAACGTGCCATATTCTAGAGCTTGCCGATGCCGATGTATTAGCACTTGATAGCGACAGCGAACGCCTAGAACGGGTTAAACAAAACTTAGTGCGTATTGGTTTAGCTGCCGATCTACAATGTGCCGATGCTTCACAACCGCATATCTGGTGGGATGAGCAGCAATTCGACCGTATCTTGCTTGATGTGCCTTGTTCCGCTACCGGCGTTATTCGTCGTCACCCTGATATTAAATGGTTACGTCGTGCATCTGATATTGAAGATCTGGCTAATTTACAAGGCGATATCCTAAATAGCATCTGGCCTCTACTTAAGCCAGGTGGTACGTTAGTTTATGCGACCTGCTCTGTATTACCGCAAGAGAACCAACAACAAGTTGCTAAGTTCCTTGCCAATAATCAAAGTGCTGAACACATACCTCTGCATGAAAACGACACCCCGACTTTACCTGGCCTACAATTACTGCCTGGTGAAAGTGACGGTTTCTATTATGCAAAGCTAGTTAAAAAACACTAATAAGAACACGCTATGAAAATAATCATACTCGGTGCCGGACAAGTTGGTGGCACATTGGCAGAAAACCTCGTAGGTGAGCAAAATGAGATCACCGTTGTTGATATCGACGGTAACCGTTTGCGAGAGCTACAAGATAAGTACGACTTACAAGGTGTTACTGGCCACAGTGCGCATCCCGATGTATTGCGCCGTGCAGGTGCAGAAGACGCCGATATGATTATTGCCGTAACCAGTTCTGATGAAGTGAACATGGTTGCTTGCCAAGTTGCTTATAGTATTTTTAACACGCCAACCAAAATTGCCCGTATTCGCTCAGAGCAATACTTAAAGTACCGTGAAAAGTTATTCCATAACGATGACTTACCTGTTGACCACTACATTGCTCCAGAAGCACTCGTTACTAAGTATATTCGTCGCTTAATCGACTACCCGGGTGCTTTACAGGTATTACAATTTGCCGATGGCATGTTATCGCTGGTTGCGGTGAAAGCCTATTACGGTGGTTTGCTGGTGGGTTATGCGCTTTCAGCCTTGAAAGAACACATCCCGAATGTCGAAACCCGTGTCGCGGCTATTTACCGTCAAGGTAAAGCGATTAAACCGCTTGGCACCACGGTTATCGAAGCGGACGATGAAGTGTTCTTTATCGCTGCAACAAAGCATATTCGCGCAGTCATGAATGAGCTTCAAAAACTCGAACGTTCATACAAAAAAATCATGATTGCCGGTGGTGGTAATATCGGTGCGGGCCTTGCGCGCTCACTTGAGAAAAACCACAGCGTTAAGCTGCTTGAGCGCAATAAAGAGCGCGCAGCCCAGCTATCTGAAATGCTTGATAATACAGTAGTATTTTGTGGCGATGCCTCTGATCAAGAGCTGTTATCTGAAGAACATATTGAGCAAGTGGATGTATTCATCGCGGTGACTAACGACGATGAAGCAAACATTATGTCTGCGATGCTGGCAAAACGTATGGGCGCACAAAAAACCATGGTGCTTATTCAACGTGGTGCTTATGTTGACTTAGTACAGGGCGGTGAAATTGATATTGCTATTTCACCTCAGCAAGCCACTATCTCGGCGCTGCTAACACACGTTCGCCGTGGTGACATCGTTAATGTTTATTCGTTACGTAAGGGCGCAGCAGAAGCCATTGAGGCTGTCGCTCACGGTGATGAGCATACTTCTAAAGTGGTTGGCCGAGCAATTGCTGATATCAAACTACCCGCAGGCACAACCATTGGTGCAATTGTGCGTAACGATGACGTACTGATTGCCCATGACGATACGGTGATTCAATCGGGAGATCATGTGATTATGTTCTTAATCGATAAGAAACATATTACGGTTGTTGAAAAGCTATTCCAAGTAAGCGCTATATTCCTTTGACTTTTGGCATAAAAAAAGCAGCAAATCTTAATGATTTAGCTGCTTTACGACTCTTGAAGTGAAAAAACTTAACTATTGAATCTGTGCAAATTCTTCTTTAGAAAGCTCACCATTGTCATCTGTATCTAGCTCTGGGAATAGTTTCTCTAGTTGCACATTTGCTGATGCTTCTTCTTTACTGATAACACCATCACTGTTAGTGTCAAACGTTGAGAAGCTTACACCTTGTGCAAATGCCGCTGATGAAGTTGCTAGCGCTAAAATTGCAAGTGTTGTATTGATCTGTTTCATAATAATTACCTTCATTTTTTAAGAGTGAAATCCGTTTCTGAGATCCCTGTTTAATGGAAACTGGTTAATTGCGAGTTTGTTTTACTCTGCTTCTGAAAATTCGGCTTCAGTTAGTACGCCATCGCCGTCTACATCAAGGGTTTTAAATTGCGTCATGATGTTAGCATCGACAGATGCTTCGCTTTGACTGATAACACCATCTCCGTCTACATCTAATGTATCGAAATCTGTGCCTGCAAATGCTGCTGACGAAGAGGCTAATGCGATAAGTGCTAGTGCTTTGTTAACTGTTTTCATAATCATAATCCTTCAATATCTACTCAAAAAAGTGTTAGCTGATCACACTCTCCTTGCTATCCTTTATCATGGATTCCCTTATCCATTTAGGTTGTCTTTGGCAACTCAGAACTAATCAGCTAAATTAATGGGTTTACTAAATACATCATTAAGCTTTAGAGAACTCTTCTTTTGATAACTCACCGTTACCGTCTGTATCAAGTTCTGTGAAAATACTCATTAACTCTGCATCAACTGATGCTTCGCTTTGGCTGATGGCACCGTTTCCATCCACATCTAATGTGTCAAAATCGCTCATTGCAAATGCTGCAGATGAAGATACAAGTGCGACTAGTGCTAATGTTTTATTTACTGTGTTCATAATGTTATTCCTTCAAAGTGTGTTGTCTTGTGTAGAAAATCCTTTTCAGAGCTTCCCTACTGTAAAATTATGCTTTTGCGAATTCTTCTTCAGAAAGTTCGCCGTTACCGTCTGTGTCTAATTCTTTAAACTGACTCATTAAAGTTGCATCAACTGACGCTTCACTTTGGCTAATTGCACCATCGTCGTTAACATCAAGTGTTTCGAAATCTGTCGCTGCAAATGCTGCTGAAGAAGATACTAGAGCTAAAAGTGCAAATGTTTTGTTTACTGTTTTCATAATCACTATTCCTTCAATGTTTAGTCTTAACTGTGTTAGAGGTGTGAAACTTCTAATCACTTTTCTCTGTGTTCGCTAAGACTATTTCAACTTCGATGCCAAAGTTTAAAATCCCTTAATTTTCATTAAGTTAAAGCGAATTTGGTGATTTTACGTGGGAAATGAGCTAATTTTCTGTTGCTTTTTAGCAACACACATAAAGCTTAAAAAATTATTTCTTTATTAATCATGAAGTTAAAAAACATAAAACAGAGACATTGAGTGAAATTAGCTACCTAAACACTAAAAATGTTCGAACGTGAGTCTAAACCTTGTATGAACGGTGAAAATAATTAAAATAAATAAAAATATTTTTTAATTTTAACCAGCTGATTTAGTTGAACTTTTAACAATTAACGGAAAATTTTTTAGTTTATTTTCAATGAAAGTATAAAAAACAACCGTCTTGTTGCAAAACGGCGGATCGGGAAGGTGAATGGCTTCAATCAAGTACTGAAAAGTCTATCAGGTGCTCTTTCATGAATGACTTCATTTGTTCTTCACCTGTATTTAACTGAAGTCCTAGTTGGTAGCTAGACGCATTTTTACGAACACTGCACACCTTTCCAGCAAATTCATGCTTATTGAGTACAAGGTTACAGCTCTGTTCTTTTAAAAAGCTGAGATCGATATCACTTTTAATATCAAACTGTACGCCTGTAAGGGAGATATCCTTAATGAGTCCTTGGTATTTCTGCTCATCGGTGTTTAAACAAGCACTGAAGAGTGTTGGAATACGGGTTTCACTGCGAAGACTGAATAACTGAACGTGTTTCGGAAAGTCTAAAAATATTAAACGATACGGGTGTGAAGCGACGGCCTTAATTTGTTGGCGAAATGCAATCACCTGCCCACCGCCACTTTCGAGCACTGCGCGCACAATGACCATCACACCTTCTTTGATTAACTCGCCACTATTAATTAATCGCCTTGCTGAGGGGTAATTAAGAATAATATGTTGTTCGTTGAGTAAACCTATAAACTCCGTTTTAACTCGCTTACTATCTATCGGAGTGATTATCTCAACATCAACAATACTACCCGCAGGTATATAAGCGAGCTTATCTAAATTACGCTGTAGCTGTGTCTTTGCCATTCATTAAGTCCTTTTAAATATAAACGGCTCACTAGCCACGCCAGAATGTTGGAGTGAACAATACCAGTAAGGTAAATATTTCAAGACGACCAAATACCATTGCAATGGTCAATAACCACTTAGCAGTATCGGATATCGCCCCATAATGGGCGGCAACTTCACCCAAGCCAGGACCTAAATTATTTAGACACGCTGCGGTTGCTGAAAACGCACTAATGTTATCCATACCTGTGCCCATTAGTGCCAACATGATAATCACAAACACTAAAGCATAGGCTGAGAAGAATCCCCAGACAGCTTCTACCACTTTATCTGGAAGTGCTTTGCGGCCTAGTTTAATTGAATAAATTGCACGCGGATGTACAAGACGATTAAGCTCACGAATACCTTGTAAGTAAAGTAAGAACACACGCACAACTTTCATTCCACCACCGGTAGACCCTGCACAACCACCAATAAAGCTTGAGAATATTAATAAAATAGGCAAAAACAATGGCCATGCAGAAAAGTTATCGGTAGCGAAACCTGCGGTAGTACTCATTGACACGGCTTGAAACATAGCTTGATCTAATGTTTCGTCACCATCTGCATAAATGTTATTAGATGACAGCACAGTAAAGCAGACAATCACTAGAGCGAGCTGAATAAGTAAGAACACTTTAAATTCAGGGTCACGTAAATAAACACGAATACTGCGCGAGGATACCGCCGCATAGTGCAGCGAGAAATTTATTGCTGCAATAAGTAAAAACACCACACATATAAAGTTAATCAGTGGACTATCAAACTGCCCCATAGACGCATCGTAAGTAGAGAAACCACCAATAGCAATCGTTGAGAAGGCATGACAAATAGCATCAAACCAGTCCATTCCCGCTCCCCAATAGGCAAGCGTACATGCGATAGTCAGTGACACATAAATGTACCATAGGTGTTTGGCGGTATCGGCAATGCGGGGCGTCATTTTTGAATCTTTAACTGGGCCAGGAGTTTCGGCACGATACAGCTGCATACCACCAACCCCAAGCATGGGTAACACAGCAACAGCAAGTACGATGATCCCCATACCACCAAGCCACTGTAGTTGTTGGCGATAAAAAAGCACTGATTTTGGTAGGTACTCAATCCCAGTTAACACGGTTGCCCCTGTCGTTGTAAGGCCTGAAAATGCCTCAAACACAGAGTCAGCTAACGACAAACTTGGCTCTTGTAAAAAAACTAAAGGCACAGCCGCAAAGCTGCCAAGTACCAACCAGAACAACACCACAATTAAAAAGCCTTCGCGCGCTTTTAAATCGCCCCGCTCATGGCGGTTTGGATAATACGCTGCTAAACCAATCACAACACTAAAAATAAACGCAAGAACGAACGGCACACCACCACCATCTTTATAGATTAAAGATACCAGTGCTGGCGGCACCATGGTGATACTAAATAAAGCCACCAGCTGGCCTAGAATTTTTATTATGGTACGAAATTGCATCTGTGCGTATCGCTTTTTAAATATCTGATTTAGCTATTAGAGTTTATTGTCTTACAGGCTTAACTGTAAGTAAACGCTGTATGTTTATTTCATGGTGTATCTTTTTTAACGGCGAACTCAACGGCACCATGTGTTAACTCATGTATCTCTTTGATTGCCAGCTCTACTTGGCGACTATCTATTTGGATTTTCCAAGCAATATTTTCAGCAAACTGTTTTTCTATATTCAATACTTGATATTGGCTTTTCAATAACTGCTCTATAGCTCCCTGAGCACTGTAATCACTGTAGCCGACTAACTCAACGCTCGGTACTTTGGTGATTGTTTTGAGCTCACGCATGGCATTGTTTAAACTCCCGCCATAAGCACGCACGAGTCCACCGGTCCCCAGCTTAATACCGCCAAAATAACGCGTTACAACAGCGGTGATCTCACCAATTCCAGACCCCGCCAGCACATTAAGCATTGGTTTTCCTGCGGTGCCATTAGGTTCTCCATCATCTGAAAAGCCATATACATGGCTACCACCTGGGTTTCCTGCAACATGTGCCCAACAGTTGTGACGCGCATCACTGTATTTATTTTGGATCTCTTTGATGAATGCTTTTGCTGACTCTAAGTTAGGAGTATGGGCAATATGCACAATAAATGTACTTTTTTTAATTTCTTCTTGGTAAAAAACAGGCTCTGCCGGATATTGATATTCAGACATATTCTTCTATCTAAAAAAATGGGGCCATTTGGCCCCTCTTGTTAATCTCGTTTTTATTAGTCTAGATGTAGATCACGGGTCATGTTTTCTAGGCTATCATCATGAACGATAATATTATCTTCAATACGGATGCCGCCGAATGGTTTAAGCGCTTCAACTTTTTCCCAGTTAATAAACTGTTTATTATCGGTTTGCGCAAGGTCACCCAGTAACGATTCAATAAAATATAAACCAGGTTCAATAGTAAAGACTTGGTTCTTTTCGATTAAACGCGTGCAACGTAAGAACGGGTGCCCTTCAGGTGGTGCTTGATGTGCACCTTTATCATCCGCCATAAAGCCACCCATATCATGAACTTGTAAACCTAGGTGATGGCCAAGACCATGCGGGAAGAAGGTTGATGTTATACCGCGCTCAACAATTTCAGCCGCCGATAGCTTCACAATATTAAAGTCGCTCAACACCTGCGCTACACGCTGATGACAGTCCAAATGCAATTCGCCATATAACATACCTGGTTTTAATGCTTTACCTAAAGCAATTTGATGCTCCGTCATGACCTTAATTAAGTCGCTAAACTCACCCGACTGATTAAAATCATAAGTACGCGTGATATCAGCTGCGTAGCCGTTAAAATTTGCACCAGCGTCAATTAGGAATGAGCGATGTGTCTCTGGCGCTTTAGTCTCAAAGTGCGTGTAATGTAAGATTGCACAGTTTTCATTAAGCGCAACAATATTACCGTATGGCATTTCATTTTCACTTTGACGCGTCGCCATTAAGTAAGCCTGTTGAATATCAAATTCAGAGCCACCTGCAAAGAAAGCATCACGTGCCGCTTTATGACCATCGACGGCAATACGGTTAGCTTGACGCAAACACTCAAGCTCGTATTGTGTTTTATATGCACGATGAAAGTGCAAATAGTTCATAACTGGCTCTGGGTTCATAATACTAAAGCCCAGTGCTTGCGCTACGTCTAAATATTCACCAATATAGGCAAATTTTGCCTTATCGTAAGGAAGCAGTTTTTCTACCTGATCTGGCTGTACTAATAATTCAATATCAAAATACTCAGCCCAAAAATCACGAGGCTCATCAGGTACTTTATGCCAAAAATCAACTGGGCGATAAAATATCAGCTTTGGCTTAGATGCACCGTCTACAACTATCCAACAATGAGGGTTATCAATTACAGGTAACCAAGCTTTGAATTGCGGGTTAACCTTAAACGGGTAGTACATATCATCTAAAAACTGGCGCTTTGCCTGACCAGAGTGAATAACAAGGCCTTCTAAACCTTCACGCTCTGTAATTGTACGCGTGCGCTGTTGCAAGGTTGCAATATGTTCGGCATATAACACCGCTAATTTATCCATAGTAAACCCATATAAGTAAATTCGACTTAGTCGCAGTCTATCATAGTCGACCTTAACGCCCAACACAGGGTATTAAGGTCAATTAGTATCAGCCGCCCATTTTCATATCTAAAATTGGTGCAAGCACATTACCATCTCGCCCTAAGCGCGTATGGTAAACTTGCCTGTAAGCAAATACATTCTTCACGTAGTTACGTGTTTCAGTATAAGGTATAAGCTCAATCCATAACTCCGCAGGCATTGCTTGTTCAGGGATCCAACGTTTAATTCGATGATAACCTGCATTATAAGAAGCGGTGGCTAATATTTCGTTGCCGCGATTTTTCTTTTTTAAATACTTTAAGTATTCACTCCCTAAACGAATGTTCGTTTTAGGGTGAAACAACTTTCTACGCGAAACAGTACTTCTATTAATGTATTTAGCGGTGCTCGGTAATAGTTGCATTAAACCATAGGCATTGGCATGAGAGCGGGCGTCAGGCGCAAATGAGCTTTCACGACGTGAAATTGCAATACTCCATGCCATGTCTATATGATTACGGTTACTATAGCTCTCAAATACATCTTTAAACGCAAATGGGAAACGCAAATCAACATAATCCCATTCTTTAATTTGTGCCAAGGTATAAATAGTGCTGTCATACCAATCAAGCTCAGCAGCAAGCATTGATGCCGCGAGCTTTTCTTCTTTGGTTGATGTACCTGTTAAGTAATTCCACTCCCTGCGAGCTGACGTGTAGCGCTCAAGCTCATAAAGTGCACGCGCACGCTTAAAGCCTGGTGCATTTGCGACTTCTAGTTGGAGCTTATCAGAAATTTGCAACTGTTGATTATTTAGACTAACCGGAATACCTAATCGAGCAGATGCTAAAAAGCCGTAATAATCGCGCTCTTTGGCAACTTTTTGCCAAAGAGTGCGGGCATCTTCAACTTCGCCACGCTGATTTAAGCTATATGCTAACCAATATTGCTGACCTAGGCTTAGGTTTTCTTTACCAGTAAAAAACGCCACAATACCAGACCAATCTTGCAGTTCGAGCATATTAGCAAGCTGCCACTGCATTAACTTCGTTGTTTGACGCTCTTTAGGCACCTTATTTAACCAAAAGCGAGCTTGTTTATGCCCGCTTGAGGCAAGCGATAGTGCAAAGTTGTAGTACACATCCGCTTTTTGTTCTTCCGTGTAAACAAACATTTTTTCAAGCTTTTCCCATGCTCGAAGCGCTAACTCTTTATCACGCCAAACTAAGCGTTTCACCCCGTATAATGCTATTTGCCCTTCTTTGGCTGTCTTTTTCTTGAAGCGATATAAACCAGCCGAAGCACTCGGGTCTTTGCGTACTTTTAAATATAAATCAGCCAAGTACTGCTCATCTTTAGGGAGTAATGACTTTAGGTAAGGCAATAAGCTTGACGTACCCCCTTCTGCAGCGAGAGAAACTCGTTGCCAAATGCGTTCTTGTGTTTGATAACCTTCTTTTTTCCAAAGTGAAAAAAGTGTGTCGCATTCTTTTGGTTGAGAATGCCCTACCACCCATAAATCACTAACTTGATTCATTATTGCTTCTTTAGGCGCACCTAAGTCCAATTGAAAGCTTAAATAAGGACAAGTCAATTCGTTATTACTGGTCTCTCTGTAATTACGAATATAAGCGGCTTTTTTATTGTTCTGTTTTAAGTAGTTAAGCCATGCTTTACGCACAGGCCACTCTAATGGCGTATTACGATAAACATTAAGATAGTTTTCTATTTCTGTTTGATGCTTCAAACTTGGGTTTCGTTGCCAATAGGCTTTTT
Source organism: Pseudoalteromonas sp. L21 (assembly GCF_021728035.1). Classification (NCBI taxonomy): domain Bacteria; kingdom Pseudomonadati; phylum Pseudomonadota; class Gammaproteobacteria; order Alteromonadales; family Pseudoalteromonadaceae; genus Pseudoalteromonas; species Pseudoalteromonas sp. L21. The sequence continues at coordinate 21,125 of NZ_JAKKCV010000010.1, forward strand.
CGACGTAAGGCTTTAGCGGGTGGTCTAATCCATTGGCCGCCTCTTTCATATCGTCATAATCACCGTATCGCGCCTTTTTTTCTGCTTTTAAAAAAGCGTCATGTTTGTCGTTGGCTTCAGCTGCAAAAAAAGGAAAAAGTAATGCGGCAGCTGTCCAACCAAGGAGTTGTTTTTTCATGATGACCTTTAACAAAAATTAAAGAATTAATAACAAAAAACTTCTTCTACACCTTAGCACCAAACCAGCTATATTTTAACCAATAGCGATAAAGCGCAGTAAATTTTTCGTTGCATTTTCATTTTAAAGCAAGCACACTGATTGAAATGCAAACTCATCGTACCAGTCTTAGTTAATAAACTAGGGAGAATAATAATGTTATATAAAAGCGATTCATTTGAAGTTGCTTTCATCAAGGACAACATCGCCGAGTTTAAGTTCTGTGCAGACGGCTCAGTAAATAAACTTTCGCAGCAAACCTTGCAAGATTGCGCTTTAGCATTAAAAGAATTGGCAACAAACTCAGATATCAAAGGCATGGTGTTCACCAGCGATAAAGATCATTTCATTATCGGTGCCGACATTTTCGAATTTTTACCTACTTTCACTAAACCGCAAGAAGAATTGGTTGCATGGATCAAAAATGCAACTGACGTTTTTGACGCGATTGAAGATTTACCTTTCCCAACGCTAAGTGCTGTAAACGGCATGGCGCTTGGCGGCGGGTGTGAGTGGGCACTTGCTACCGATTATCGCGTTGCTAGCTCTAACGCTAAAATTGGCCTACCTGAAGTTAAACTAGGCATTATGCCTGGTTTTGGTGGCACAGTTCGCCTTCCACGCCTTATTGGCGCTGATAATGCGATGACATGGATCACTACAGGTAAAGAAAACCGCGCTGCTGATGCCCTAAAAGTAGGAGCATTTGACGCGGTAGTTAGTGCTGACAAGCTTTTAGAGTCAAGTATTGCAACACTTGAGCAAGCAATAGCTGGCAAGCTAGATTGGCAAGTAAAACGACAAGTAAAATTACAGCCACTGAAAATGAACCGTGTTGAGCAAGGTATGAGCTTTGCGATGGCTGAAGGCATGGTAATGGGTAAAACGAAAGGTCACTACCCAGCACCTGTTATGGCTGTAAAAACAATCAAAGCTGCAGCAAACTGTGAACGCGCTGAAGCAATGGCAATTGAAAACGCTAACTTTGCTAAACTTGCAGCAACAAGTGAAGCTGCCGCGCAAACAGGTATTTTCTTAGCTGACCAATACATTAAAGGTAAAGCGAAGAAGCAAGCTAAACACAGTGAACTTGAGATCAAACAAGCCGCAGTATTAGGTGCAGGTATTATGGGCGGTGGTATTGCTTACCAATCGGCTTATAAAGGCACGCCTATTATCATGAAAGACATCAACCAAGATGCACTTGATTTAGGTATGGGTGAAGCATCTAAGCTACTAGGTAAGAAAGTACAACGTGGCCATATGGCGATGGATAAGATGGTTGCCACTTTAGGCAAGATCAAACCAACGCTAAACGATGCAGACCTACAAAGCGCTGACATTGTTGTTGAAGCCGTGGTTGAAAACCCTAAAGTGAAGCAAGCCGTTCTTGCGGGTCTTGAAAAAGACTTACCAGCAGGCACTATCCTAACTTCAAATACCTCAACAATTCGTATTGACGAGTTAGCGTCTGCACTTGAGAAACCAGAAAACTTCTGTGGTATGCACTTCTTTAACCCAGTGCCAAAAATGCCACTAGTAGAAATCATTCGTGGTGAAAAAACATCAGAAGCAACAATTAATGCGGTTGTTGATTACGCATTAAAACTGGGCAAATCACCAATCGTTGTAAACGACTGCCCTGGCTTCTTTGTAAACCGCGTACTATTCCCTTACTTTGCAGGTTTCAGCAAACTTGTTGTTGAAGGTGCTGACTTCACGAAAGTTGATAAAGTAATGGAAAATGTATTTGGTTGGCCAATGGGTCCTGCGTACCTTCTTGATGTGGTAGGTATTGATACAGCTTACCACTGTACTGGTGTAATGGCTGACGGTTTCCCTGAGCGTATGGCTCGCCAAGATAAAGACCCTGTTACTGTATTTGCAAACGAAAAACGCTTTGGCCAGAAAAATGGTGCTGGTTTCTACCAATATGCACCAGACCGTCGTGGTCGCTTGAAAAAAACTAAAGATGCAACAGCAACTGAGCTACTAAGTGCTATCACTGATGCACCGAAAGATTTCGATAAACAAGAAATCATTGACCGTTGTATGATCCCGATGATCAACGAAGTTCTACTTTGTTTACAAGAAGGTATCGTAGCGTCTCCACAAGAAGCTGACATGGCGCTAATTTACGGCATTGGTTTCCCTCCATTTAGAGGCGGTGCATTCCGTTACTTAGATCAAACTGGTTTAGCGAACTTTGTTGCAACAGCAGACAAGTACGCTCACTTAGGTGCGATTTACCAAGTATCAGATGAAACTCGCAAGTGGGCCGAAGAAGGCCGTGTATTCTATAAGGTGGAAGGATAAGAAACATGAATAATCCAGTAATCGTAGATTGTATCCGCACACCAATGGGTCGTTCAAAGAACGGCGTATTCAAAAACAAGCGTGCGGAAGATTTAAGTGCTCACTTAATGAAAGGTTTGTTAGACCGTAACCCAGCCGTTGATCCAGCATCAATTGATGATATTTACTGGGGCTGTGTACAACAAACTTTAGAGCAAGGTTTTAACATTGCTCGTAACGCAGCACTCCTTGCCGGTATCCCTCACTCAGTACCAGCAGTAACAGTTAACCGTCTATGTGGTTCATCAATGCAAGCTCTGCACGATGCAGCACGCGCTATTATGACTGGCGCTGGTGATACCTATATCATTGGTGGTGTTGAGCACATGGGTCACGTACCTATGACTCACGGTAATGATTTTCACCCAGGTTTATCAACGTCTGTGGCACAAGCTGCTGGCGTAATGGGTTTAACAGCAGAGTACCTTGCAACGCTGCACGGCATTAGCCGCGAGCAACAAGACGAATTTGCTTACCGCTCACACCAACGTGCACACGCTGCAACAATTGAAGGTCGTTTCCGTCGTGAAATCCTAGCAATGGAAGGTCACGATGCAGATGGTTCTTTAATTTTAGTTGAAGACGATGAAGTAATCCGTCCAGAAACAACTGTTGAAGGCTTATCGCAACTACGCCCTGTATTCAATCCAGCATCAGGTAGCGTAACTGCAGGCACTTCATCTGCACTTTCTGACGGCGCGTCAGCAATGCTTGTAATGAGCGAAGAGAAAGCTAAAGAACTTGGTTTACCAATTCGTGCGCGTATTAAATCAATGGCTGTAGCAGGTTGCGATCCATCAATCATGGGTTACGGCCCTGTTCCTGCATCGCAAAAAGCACTTCAACAAGCAGGTATCACTATTGACGATATCGATGTTGCAGAGCTTAACGAGGCATTCGCAGCACAATCTCTACCAGTATTAAAAGACTTAGGTCTGATGGATGTGGTAGATGAAAAAGTTAACCTAAATGGTGGTGCAATTGCACTTGGTCATCCACTAGGTTGTTCTGGTTCACGTATTAGCACAACGCTTGTTCACCTAATGGAAGATAAGAATGCTAAGTACGGTCTAGCAACAATGTGTATTGGTTTAGGCCAAGGTATTGCAACTGTATTTGAGCGCGTAGAATAACGAGCTCACACCAAACATCTTGGTGATAAAAAGGCGCATTGATTTACTCAGTGCGCCTTTTTTATTTGCTATAAAGCCGTATAACCTTGCATAGGCGAATTTGGTTTATGTGGAAAGGCCATTTTTAGAACCCCTTCGGACACCATCGGCTTTAAGTAGTTTTGCCTTAGGCTTTGTGGTTTACGATCAAGCAAAACCTCAAGCACAGCAACCGATATATAATGCCCTCTACAAAGATCTTTTATCAACATTTTCATAGTATCTATATCAAGGCGCCTCTGTTCTCGAGCTCTTACTCCTAATGCGTTAAGCTCAGTTCTATAATGCTCGGTCAATGAATCTAGTTCATCAACAAAAGGCTTATCAAGCATGTCACTGATAAATCTACCTTTTTCATCTCTGTCATCAGATTTCTTTTCCGCATTCAGCTCTTTATGCGTTAAGCCATCTTCACTATACGTTAAGCTATTAACGTTATGCGTTAACCTATCAATAGAGGTTAACACATTTGTAAATACATCCTCAGGAGATGGAGGCTCCATACCTGGTAAACTATATGATTTATCTTTCTTCTCTCCACTTGATACTAAGAAGCCTTTATCAACTAATCTTGGTAAAGCTAGTGTAACATCCCGGGAATGTTTACTTGTAAGCTGGCAAGAGCGCTCATGATTTACCCACCCTTCAATAGCAGCAGTGGTTACAATCATTTGCTCCAACTCACCTAATGAGTAAAAAGAGTCACCAAAAAGAGAACCTAAAAGTTCTGTAATTTCTTTAGGTATTAAGCTTACAGTAGATAGTTCTAATAACGTTTGTTCAGACGGAGTTTGCTTTTCATATAATTTGGGTGTTCTCCAATTGGCCCATCTCCAACCACTATATATCTTCGGCACACCTGAACCAGCCCTCTCACCAGCCCCTATCATAAGAAACATTTGGTGCATTCTCCGATTCCGGCAATCACTTTCACCTCCCTTAACTGCTAGTTCGGGAGGGACTCTCATTAATCCAGGATTACGAAACCCATATAAATCAGGACGTTTTACAATTAAAATAGAGCTTCTTCCGGTATAATCGGCATGAACAAGTGTATTAACTAAAGCCTCTCTTATAGCTTCATGCGCCTTTGATTCATCAAGGCGTACACCATCTTGAAGCTCAAATGGCACTTTTAGATCATTAGTTAATTTTCTATAAGTACGGCGATAGAAGTCAAAAATATTCCCGGACCATGAACCATCAGGGTAAAGCCTATCGACCCATCTCTCTGTATTCGCTTCATCACGTTCTCGATAATCAACAAAATAATTGGGGAGGGCCTCTTGAATTGCATCCCAATTACCGAACATCAAAATCCCTGCTAAAGTTAATCCTTCCTCTCCTGAAGCCCTATCTTTTCTCCAACCACCAAGCTTCTTAAACATATCAAAAAGATCTAACTCTAACCAAGGGTGCTGAGGTTTTGCAACTGCTAATAGATTCTTATATGCTCTTAAACTTTCAAGCTCTATATCATCAAAATTATATCCAATTAATATTTTGTCATCCCTACAACTTTCAATTTGCTCAGCCATCATTCTTTTCACTTGCTCTTCATCACAGTGTTGATCACCTTCATGAAGCCGAATGTATGTCTCTTTCATTGGTTGATTATTAAGATAAACGGGTTTATTTTCACGTTTAGCTGATGGGATTCTAATCACTAGCAACAGCTTATTATCAATATTTATTTGCTTAACATCTTCGTTAGTTAATAAGTTGATGTTAACCTTCGCCTTATTATTTGCTATATCAAACAATTGTTTCTGTACTGTATTTATATCTTGAATTCCAACAACAGTTAAAGAGCCTCTCTTTTCTTTTACGCCTAATACAACATACCCACCACGAGTATTTGCCATTGCACTATAGGTAGGCCAAAAATCATCCGGTAATTTCCCACGACCGTCCTTACCTTGAGCTAATTTAAACTCCAGCTCCTCAGACTCAGAGAGTGCTTGCAAGTCCTTTTCATCTGTAATCTGAAACATTCTGTAAACCCTAGTAAATCAATACTGTAAATACATACTTAAAATTACATACACGACAATTGTTGTACAACTTTATTTATTATTTTTTGAAAGTTAAAATAGCCGCTTATTAATCGTCTCTTTCATCCAAAAGGTCAGCCATGAGTTTTGATAATCCCGATCACCAATTAGATGCACTTGGCCTTCGTTGTCCAGAACCTGTCATGATGGTGCGTGGCGCAGTACGTAAAATGAAAGATGGCGAAACATTACTTATCATCGCCGATGACCCATCAACCACCCGCGACATTCCAAGCTTTTGTACTTTTATGGATCACACGCTAGTGGCTAAAGATGTTGAGCAAGCGCCATTTAAATATTTGCTGAAGAAAGGACTATAGGCTAGATAAATAAGATGAGAGTGAGCATTTAATTGTTACCTTTATCAATTAAAAACCCACTCAAAAACTCCAGTTACTTTTTAGTAACTGTCACTTTTGGCTTATTACTATTGCGGTAATCAAAGCTCACTACATACACGCCTTTTGTCGCTGGTTTAAAACTAAAGTAGTTGTAAATAGTATTACAATCGGCAATGGCAGCCTGACCTAATAATAGTACTTGTCCTGCGGGGTCCATGTCACTATAACCACAGTTATAGCCTTGACTAAAGTTAGCATCAGCCACTTTAAATTCATAGATTTTTCCTGGTGTTGAGAACGTTACTTCTGCTTGGAAGATACCTGATGCAACTTGCTCAAGTATATATTGTGGTTCAGCATCCCATAACGTAAAGTCGCCACGCAGGTACATGGTACGGTCTAAGTCTTTGCTTGGCAGCATGTCGTCAATGCTTGGCATTTGTATTTGGCTCGTGCAGGCTGTTAATAAACCTGCTAATGCTAAAGTAATTACACGTTTCATTACTGTTCCTTATGCTACTAAAAAGCCAGCACAAAGCTGGCTTTTATTAATTGGCTACTACTTACTTCTGAAGTACAGAAATATCAGCAATATCTAAAAACAGACGGCTTAACTGACTTAATAATGCTAAACGGTTTTGTTTAACCGCTTCGTCATCTGCCATTACCATGACATTATCGAAGAAGTTATCAACACTCTCACGGATACCTGCAAGTTGTGATAGTGCTTCTTGGTAATCGCCATTTGCATACAAAGGTGCAAGCTCGGTTGCAAACTTAGCAACGTGTGACGCTAATACTTTCTCTGCGTCATCGCTTAATAGGCTCTCATTCACATCACCTTGTGTTGTGATGTCATTCTTAGCCAAGATGTTGCTTACACGTTTATTTGCCGCTGCAAGTGCTTCTGCTGCGTCTAATGTACGGAAGTGACTTACCGCTTTAACGCGACGATCGAAATCAACTGGTTTAGTTGGACGACGTGCTAGTACCGCTTGAATGACATCAACTTCGATACCTTCGTCTTGATACCATGCGCGGAAACGCCCTAGCATGAACTCAAACACATCCGTTGATACATTCAGGTTAGTTAGCTTTTCACCGAATAGCGTTTGTGACTTAGCAACAAGATCTAAAATATCTAGCGGTAATGATTTTTCTACCATGATGCGTAAAGCACCAATGGCAGCACGACGAAGTGCAAATGGATCTTTGTCACCCTTTGGCGCTTGGCCAATACCAAAAATACCTACCAGCGTATCAAACTTATCCGCAATTGCGACCGCACAGCTGATCACATTTGTTGGTAAGTTATCGCCCGCAAAGCGAGGCATATATTGTTCGTTTTGCGCCAGTGCAACTTCTTCGGCTTCACCGTCGTGACGAGCGTAATGCATACCCATTACACCTTGTACGTCGGTAAACTCCATGACCATTTCGGTCATTAAGTCTGTTTTACTTAGAAGACCTGCACGCTTAGCAAGCTCTGCGTCGGCACCTAATTGCTCTGCAATGTAACCTGCAAGTTCACTAATACGCTCAGATTTATCTTTCAGCGTACCAAGTTGCTTTTGGAATAAAACAGTATCTAACGACTCTAAACGACTCTCTAACGTTTTCTTCTTATCAGTTTCGTAGAAGAACTGCGCATCAGCTAAACGAGGGCGTACAACTTTTTCGTTACCAGCAATTACCACGCTCGGATCTTTACTTTCGATATTAGAAACAAATAGGAACTTGTTAAGTAAGTTGCCATCTTGGTCTAATAACGGGAAGTACTTTTGGTCGTCCTTCATGGTATAGATAAGCGCTTCTGAAGGGACATCTAAGAATGCTTCTTCGAATGTTGCTGTCAGCGTTACTGGCCATTCAACCAACGATGTTACTTCTTCAAGTAAGTCTTCATCCATCGCTACTTTTGCATTTACAGCGCTAGCTGCTGCTTCAATCTGTTCGCGAATTTGTGCTTTACGCGCTTCGAAGTCAGCGACAACGTAAGCAGATTTCAGCACATCAAACACATCATCAGCGTGGTTGATTGTTACTTTTTCTGGGTGATGGAAACGGTGACCTTGTAATTGGTTGCCAACTTGCTTACCAAGGATTTCGCCTTCAATTAGCGTGCTACCAAACAAAATAGTTGCAGTGTGTACTGGGCGAATAAATTGTGTTTTATTTGCACCCCAACGCATTGGTTTAGGGATAGGTAATTTAGCAAGTGCTTTGTTTACAGCTTCACTCATAAGCGATGTCGTTGCTTGACCTTCAACCTGTGCTTTATGTAATAACCAAGCGCCTTTATCTGTTTCTAGCGTTTGTGCGTCGCTTACATCGATGCCACAGCCACGAGCCCAACCCATTGCGGCTTTAGTTGGATTACCATCGGCATCAAACGCTGCTGCAACTGCAGGGCCACGCTTTTCTACCACCTTGTCACTTTGTTTAGCTTCAAGTGCAGTAACACGTAAACCTAAGCGACGTGGTGATGCGTACCAGTTAACGCCTTGATGATTTAGTTCTAAGCTTACAAGCTCAGCTGCTAAGTTCTCAGCAAACGACTCAGCAAGTTTACGAAGTGCTTTTGGTGGCAACTCTTCAGTGCCAATTTCTACTAATAAATTTTCTGCTGACATGCTAATTCTTAATCCTTACAAAGCGGGAAACCAAGAGCTTCACGGGCATCATAGTAACTTTGCGCACATGCTTTTGATAAAGCACGAACACGTAAGATATAACGTTGACGTTCTGTTACTGAGATAGCGTGACGAGCGTCTAATAAATTAAACGCATGTGATGCTTTCATTACTTGCTCATAAGCTGGTAATGATAAGCCTGCTTCAATTAGCTTTTCGCTTTCTTTTTCACAATGATCAAACTGTGCAAATAAGAACTCAACATCCGCTTGTTCGAAGTTATAAGCTGACTGCTCTACTTCATTTTGATGGAATACATCACCGTATGTCACACGACCCATAGGACCGTCTGCCCATACTAGGTCATAGATGCTATCTACGCCCTGAATATACATTGCTAAACGCTCAAGACCATAAGTGATTTCACCGGTTACTGGTGAGCACTCTAATCCACCAACTTGTTGGAAGTAAGTAAACTGAGTTACTTCCATGCCGTTTAACCAGATCTCCCAACCTAGCCCCCAAGCACCTAATGTAGGCGACTCCCAGTTGTCTTCTACGAAGCGCACTTCATCAGTTAGTGTATCGATACCAACAGCAGCTAATGAGCCTAAATACAGCTCCTGGATGTTTTCTGGCGATGGCTTTAATACTACTTGGAATTGGTAGTAGTGCTGTAAACGGTTCGGGTTTTCACCATAACGACCATCAGTTGGACGGCGGCATGGTTGAACATACGCGCTCGACATTGGCTCTGGGCCAATCGACTTTAAGAAAGTTAACGGATGAAATGTCCCTGCTCCCACTTCCATATCGAGTGGTTGAGCAATCACACAGCCTTGCTGTGCCCAATAGTCCTGTAAAGCCAGGATCAAACCTTGAAAGGTTTTAACGTCATATTTTTGCATATTTGGCTTATAGTATCTGGTGCGTTTAGTCTGAAAATTGCTCTCAGTATACCTTGTGTGCAGTAAGGTTTTAAGCAGTTTGTGCTTTTTCAGTAATAAAAAAAGGAGCCAGTTGGCTCCTTTTTAAATATCTATTTTAACTTTATACGTCTAAGTTAACTACGCGTAGCGCATTCGTTTCGATAAAGTCACGACGAGGTTCAACTTGGTCACCCATTAATGTCGCGAACAATTGGTCAGCTGCAACAGCATCTTCAATTGTTACTTTCAACATCCGACGTGCACCAGGGTCCATGGTGGTCTCCCAAAGCTGATCTGGGTTCATCTCACCGAGTCCTTTATAGCGTTGGATGTATAGTCCACGCTTCGATTCAGAGATTAACCACTCTAATGCATCCACAAAGTTATCAACAGCTAATGTCTTCTCACCACGTTGAACATAAGCGCCTTCTTCAAGCAAGTTTGCAATGTTTACACCTGTCGCAGCAATACGCTTATAATCACGCGATGTAATGAAGTCGAAGTTCAATACATGTGCTTTATCCACACCATGCTGGCGAATATTCACAACAGGATAATACATATTGCGCTCAGTATCGTGCTCAGTGCCCGCGTGGAAAATAGTTGCATCTTCATCACGTGCAATTAAGTCGTCAACTAGCGTGTTAGTCCACTCTTTAACTTTTGCTTCATCTGCTAAATCTGCTTCTGTAATTTCGCTTTGATAAATTAAACGTTCCATAACCGAGTTTGGATATTTACGTTTTAAGCGCTCAATTACTTTAACTGTATTTTGATAGTCGTGAACAATTCTTTCTAATTCTTCACCTTCAAGTGCAGATGCCCCTTCACTTGTATAAAGTGCAGCATTGTTTAATGCTAATGATGTTAAGTAATCAACTAACGCTGGGTCATCTTTAATGTAGCGTTCTTGCTTACCTTTTTTCACTTTATAAAGTGGCGGTTGTGCAATATAGATAAAGCCTTTTTCTACAATCTCTGGCATTTGACGATAGAAGAAAGTCAGTAGTAAGGTACGAATGTGTGAACCATCCACGTCCGCATCGGTCATGATAATGATACGATGATAACGTAGTTTTTCTGGGTCATATTCATCACGACCAATACCACAACCTAATGCAGTGATTAGAGTTGCTACTTCTTGAGAAGAAAGCATCTTATCAAAGCGTGCTTTTTCAACGTTAAGAATCTTACCTTTTAGTGGCAAGATAGCTTGGTTTTTACGGTTACGACCCTGCTTAGCTGAACCACCTGCAGAGTCACCCTCCACTATGTATAGTTCAGAAAGTGCTGGATCTTTTTCTTGGCAATCTGCCAATTTACCAGGTAAACCAGCTAAATCCATTGCACCTTTACGACGTGTCATTTCACGTGCTTTACGCGCTGCTTCACGAGCGCGTGCCGCATCAATAATTTTGCCAACAACTGTTTTCGCATCAACAGGGTTTTCTAATAAGAACTCTGTTAGTTTTTCTGCCATAGCTTGTTCTACAGCAGATTTCACTTCACTTGATACTAGTTTGTCTTTAGTTTGTGATGAGAATTTTGGATCGGGAACTTTAACGCTTACAACCGCAGTTAAGCCTTCACGAGCGTCATCACCCGTTGCATTGCTTGTTGTTTTCGCTTTTTTGTTAAAGCCTTCTTTTTCCATGTAGTTATTTAGCGTACGCGTTAATGCTGCTCTAAAGCCAGCTAAGTGCGTACCACCATCACGTTGGGGAATATTATTTGTGAAACAGTAAATGCTCTCTTGGAAGCCATCATTCCACTGCATTGAAACTTCTACACTAATACCGTCTTCTTCACGCTCATGGGTAAAGTGGAAAACACTTTTATGCACAGGTGTTTTATTGCGGTTTAGATATTCTACGAATGCTTGAATACCGCCTTCATATTTGAAGTGGTCATTTTTAGATTCTTCACGCTCATCAGTAAGAATGATACTTACACCAGAGTTCAAGAACGAAAGCTCACGTAAGCGCTTTGCTAAAATATCATAGTGAAAGTTTAGATCAGTGAATGTTTCACCACTTGGCCAGAAACGTAGTTCAGTACCTGTGTCAGTTGCATCACCAATTACAGCTAATGGCGCATCTGGTACACCCATAGTATAAGTTTGTTGATGTACTTTACCTTCACGGCGAATTGTTAGTTGTAGTTTTTCAGATAGTGCATTTACTACCGAAACACCTACGCCGTGTAAGCCGCCCGATACTTTATATGAGTTATCATCGAACTTACCACCAGCATGAAGTACCGTCATGATAACTTCAGCCGCTGAAACTCCTTCTTCTTCGTGAATAGATGTAGGAATACCACGACCGTTATCTCTTACAGAGACTGAACCGTCTAAGTGAATCGTTACAAAAATATCATCACAATGACCAGCTAAGGCTTCATCGATAGAGTTATCAACAACCTCAAACACCATGTGGTGTAGGCCTGTACCGTCATCGGTATCCCCTATATACATTCCTGGACGCTTTCTTACTGCGTCTAATCCTTTAAGTACTTTAATACTCGACGAATCGTAATTCTCAGACATGGTTAATCCCACTTATCTTGTTATTAGGTTGCCATGTTTCACGTGGAACATTTTTAGTTCTCGTTGCATGGGTTCCACCACAGCAGAAATACTTTCAGATAAAATTGATGAGATAAAAAGTTGCGAATCGCAATGAGTCAAAAGCTGACCCACTTTTTCTTTTGTATCTTCACCTAGTTCTGAAGGTAAGTCATCTATTAGCAATATAGATTGCTTATCTGTTTCTGACTCAATTAAGCTATTTTGCGTTACTTTTAACGCATAAAGCAAGAGCTTCAATTGACCGCGAGAAAATGTATTTTCTACACTGTTACCAGAAACACTAAAACTAAAATCAGCTTTATGCGGACCTTTACTTGTGAAACCTTGTTTGGCATCACGTTCAAAGCTTTGCTCAAGCGCCTCAGAGAGCGTTTCACTCTCTTTCCAACCCGCATGAAAGTTAATTTCTAAATCGCTAACAAGCGTTAATTCTGCACACATTTTATCAAAAAACTGCTGCTTAAACCTACTTATATACGCGATTCTTAAATTATTTATTTGTTCAGCTAGTCTAACAAATTCTTTGTCCCAAAACTTGATCTGTTCGAAATAATCTCGAGGTTTACTTTTCAGTAAAGCATTACGTTGTTTCAGTACTTTATTAAAGGACTGCCACAAATAAAAAAAGTCATGTTCCACGTGGAACAATCCTAAATCGAGAAATTTTCTGCGCTCTTTTGGTCCACCAAAAAATAATGAATAGCTTTCAGGAGTAATAACTTGTACAGGTATTAGCTGAGCTAATTCAGAAATTTTACGGCTCGTTTTACCCTGAATCTTTAAAGATGTTTCACCCGCTTGGTTTTTACTTATACCAATCGGAATAGACAAATCATGTAGCGTTTTGCGTCCATGGATAACAAACTTGTTTTGTTGATGCTGAATAATATTTTTATGTTTGGCGGTACGAAATGATTTACCGTGAGAAAGGAAATATATCGCCTCAAGGAGGCTGGTTTTTCCGCTGCCATTCTCGCCATAAATTATATTAATTCCATTTACAGGCTCAAGTGTCAGCGCCTCAATATTACGAAAATTATTGAGGCTTAAATGACTTAAACTCATACAAGCTTATAGGCGCATCGGCATAACAACGTACATAGCTTCTTCGTCGCCCGCACCTTCAATTAGCGCACTGCTATTTGAGTCTGCAAGCGTAAACGTAACATCTTCTGTTTTTAATGTGTTAAGTACATCAAGAACATAAGAAACGTTAAAGCCAATTTCAAGTTCGCCGCCTTGATACATTACTTCAACCACTTCTTCAGCTTGTTCTTGCTCAGGGTTATTTGCTGTAATTTTCAATAAACCTTCAGACAGATTTAGTCGTACGCCACGGAACTTTTCATTTGATAAAATAGACACACGTTGGAATGCACTGCGTAACCACTCTCGATTAGCAGTAATTACTTTGTCTCCTCCACGCGGCAATACTCGACGATAATCAGGGAAACGACCATCAACCAGTTTACTGGTAAACGTAAATTCAGTATCAATAATACGAATATGGTTAGCACCAAATTGAATGGTAACTAGCTCATCATCAGCCACCATTAGGCGCATAATTTCTTGCACACCTTTACGTGGAATAATTAACTGACGCTGCGTATTTAAAGATTGTGGTAATTGTTTTTGCGCAATAGCCAAACGGTGACCATCTGTGGCCACTGTTTTAATATCTGCGTTATCAACTTCAAATGACATACCATTTAAATAATAACGGACGTCTTGATTCGCCATAGAAAAATGCGTGCTTTCTAAAAGCTTACGTAGCTCTAAACGCGTTAGTTGAAACTCTACTTCACCATCCCACTGTTCAAGGTTAGGAAAGTCTTCAGCAGCCAAGGTTGTTAAAGAGAAACGGCTTTTACCACTTGTTAGTAGAAGCTGATGATCTTGACTGCTCAGTGTAAGGTCAGAGCCATCGGGTAAACTTTTACAAATATCGAGTAATTTTTTAGCTGGTAAAGTTAACTGTGTATCTGGCGTATCTTCACCAACAAAAACACTGGCTACTAACTCAATTTCAAGATCTGTACCTGTCATCGAAAGCTGTCCGTTTTCAACAACTAGTAACACGTTCGATAAAATTGGTAAGGTGTGCTTACGCTCAATCGCACCTGACACTTGAACTAAAGGTTTTAAAAATTGCTCTCTTGATATTGTTATTTGCATAATAAAGTCGGCCTTAAGATGACAAGGTTCTTATTAAGTTTTGATAATCTTCTTTCACTTCGTGGCTTTCATCACGCAGTGATTTAACTTTACGGCATGCATGCAATACTGTGGTGTGATCACGACCACCAAATGCATCACCTATTTCAGGTAAACTATGATTTGTAAGCTCTTTTGATAACGCCATCGCTACTTGGCGCGGTCTTGCTACTGATCGGCTTCGACGCTTAGATAGTAAATCTGATACACGAATTCGGTAGTACTCAGCCACAGTACGCTGAATATTATCAATCGTTACTAATTTATCTTGTAATGCAAGTAAGTCACGTAGGGCTTCTTTTACAAAATCGATTGAAATTGGACGACCAGTAAAATTTGCATTAGCAATAACACGGTTTAACGCCCCTTCTAATTCACGTACATTTGAACGCAATTTTTTCGCGATAAAAAAGGCCACTTCATGAGGTAAATTAATTTTACTTTGCTGGGCTTTTTTCATCAAAATAGCAACGCGAGTTTCAAGCTCTGGCGGCTCAATAGCAATGGTTAAGCCCCAACCAAAACGTGATTTAAGGCGGTCTTCAACCCCTTCAATCTCTTTAGGATAACGGTCTGAAGTTAATATAATCTGTTGATTCCCTTCAAGCAAAGCGTTGAAGGTGTGAAAGAACTCTTCTTGCGAGCGCTCTTTATTAGCGAAAAATTGAATATCATCGATCATCAATGCATCAACACTTCGGTAATAACGTTTAAATTCTTCAATGGCATTATTTTGCAATGCTTTTACCATGTCTTGCACAAAACGTTCGGAGTGCATATAAACAATTTTCGCATCTGGCTTATTAGCCATAATACCGTTACCCACAGCATGCAATAAATGCGTTTTACCTAGACCCGTTCCACCGTAAATAAATACAGGGTTAAATGCCGAGCCTGGGTTATCTGCAACTTGAGTCGCTGCAGCTTTTGCTAATTGGTTTGATTTACCTTCAACAAAACTGTCAAAGGTGTAATTTTCTTTAATGTTTGATTTATAGCCTGATTTAGGAGCAGGCTCTACTGCTTTTTTCTCAGCCTTAGGCTGTTGTTTTTCAGTTGTGTGTTGTGCACTCACTGGTGAACTTGCTTCAGCAACTGCTGGCATCGTTGCTGCTTGGGCATTTAAAATCGGTTTACTACCAACATCAAAACGAAGTTCAGGTGCTTCATCACCACAAATTTCAACAAGCAATTCATTAATACGGTTTAAATATTTTTCTCTCACCCAATCTAATACAAAACGATTCGGTGCATATATAGTTAACGTATCTTCGGTACTTTCTGCTTGAAGTGGTCTTACCCACATACTAAATTGCTGCGACGGCAATTCATCTTGCAATACATATAAACAACTTTGCCAAACCGACAGATACACTATTAAACTCCTAGAGATTTAATTTTATTCCCGTTCATCTTAAATGATGGAAAATCAAACATTTATTGCTAATCTTTGACCGATTTTATCGACCCAGACCGACTATTATGAAGGCACTTTATCCACAAGTACAAGATTGATTTTTCTGAAAAAGATGATCTCACGCAAAAAAACAAGTAACACCATGATTTATAGTGTGTTTATTTTTTCAACCTGAACACTGATCATAGCAAATTTGCAGGCGGATCGCGATCGAAATCTACGATCTAATTTACTTTTCCCAAGCTTTTATTCACTTTTTATACAGAGGCTGTGGAAAACTTCTTATTTATGATGATCCTATATGATCAAGGTAAAGGATCCTTTATAATTACTACCTCTGCAGCGTTTTAATGATTGACTTTTGTGGTCTTCATCTATAATATCTCGCGCTCGCAATGGCACCTGTGCCAGGATCGCGACCTGCATAGGATGTTTTAACCTTAACCGATCGGATGGAATTGTTATGAAAAGAACTTTTCAACCTAGCGTTTTAAAACGCAAACGTACACACGGTTTCCGTGCTCGTATGGCATCAGCAAATGGCCGTAAAGTATTAGCTCGTCGTCGTGCTAAAGGCCGTAAAGTACTTTCTGCTTAATATATAAGTGGAAGACTTTAGCTTCAGCAGGGAGTTACGTTTGTTAACTCCCTCGCATTACTCCCGCATTTTTAATGAACCAGCACGCGCTGCGACTCCTTTCTTTACTTTATTAGCCAAACGCAATGACCAAGCTAATCCTCGATTAGGTCTTACGGTTGCAAAAAAACGCGTTAAAAAAGCCTGTCAACGAAATCGAATTAAACGCCTTGCTCGCGAAAGTTTCCGTTTAAATCAACATAAACTCGATAACATTGATATAGTGCTTATGGTTAAAAGTGGTATTGATGAGCAGTCAAACGCAGAGCTAACCAAACAATTGGATAAATTGTGGCGAAAAATTAATGAACGCTGCAAGCCAGGTGCACCAAAGCCACCTCCTTTTAAAAAACGCCCCAATAAATTGGCTAAATCTAATAAACAAGCCTGATAGCAATAGAATTACAGGCTTAATTAGGGTATCTTTAGCTCACCTTTTAATCATGCATTTAAAATTCTATATTGGGAATTTAAATTCATGGTATCCATTGACTAAATTAACGCAGGGGCAGACACATCATGAGGTTACTTAAGCCACTTGTTGCTATTCCAAAGCGCTGTTTAGTCATGCTTATACGCGGCTATCAAAAATGGGTAAGCCCGTTATTAGGCCCGCATTGTCGTTTTAATCCAACCTGCTCAAGTTATGCTATTCAAGCAATTAATTTGCATGGAAGTGTAAAAGGCAGTTGGTTAGCTGTTAAACGCATATTAAAATGTCACCCTTTACATGCTGGTGGGGATGATCCCGTACCGGCAAAAAATCATATTAACCACCAACACGAGAAATAAGAGCTGTTATGGAATCGCAACGCACGTTTTTATTAATCGGCTTGATGCTTGTGTCGTTTTTATTATTCCAAGAATGGAATAACGACTACAATGCACCAAAAGCTGATCCAAGTGCCACAACACAAACACAAGGCGCAACAACACCAGAATCAGATGAGTTTATTCCGGCATCATCTGACGGTGAAGTACCTGCAGTTACAACAGCAAAGCGCTCAGTTATTGATGTAACAACTGATGTGTTTACTGTAAAAATTGACACCCGCGGTGGTGACATTATTGAAGCAGACCTACTTCAATATGAAGAGACAAAAGGTAGTGATACTCCTTACATGCTCCTAGGTGTGTTTGACGGTAAACAATACTTCTCACAAAGTGGCTTGATAGGCTTAAATGGCCCCGACGCAACAGTCAAAGGCCGCCCTGTTTACAAAACCACACAAAAAGCATTTACATTAAATGGTGATGAGCTGCGTGTTCCACTTGAATTCACTGACAGTAAAGGTATTACGTTTACTAAGACTTATATTTTCAAAAAAGGTAATTACGCCGTTGATTTAGAGTACACAGTAAACAACGTAACAGCAGAGCCTATTCAAGTTCAGCTATACACGCAAGTTAAGCGTACTGTACAAGAAAAAGGTAGCTTAGTTGATCAAAACTACCTAGGTGCAGCTTACGGTACTGAAGAAGAGCCATACGAAAAGTACAGCTTCTCAGACATGGCTGATAAAAACCTCAACATCACTACATCTGGCGGTTATATCGCATTTATCCAACATTACTTCGTAAGTGCATGGGTGCCAAAGCAAGATCAACAAAATACCCTTTACAGCAAACTAGTTGCTGGTAATGCAGCCATTATTGGTACTAAAGGTGAAGCGGTAAATGTTCAGGCAGGCTCACAAACGACTCTTTCTTCTACGTACTACATGGGCCCAAAAGAGTCTGATGTACTAGAAGCAATTCACCCAGACTTAGACCTCACAGTAGACTATGGTTGGTTATGGTTTATCTCTCAACCATTATTTGTATTACTGAAGTGGTTACACAGCATCCTAGGTAACTGGGGTCTGGCAATCATTGCAATTACGGTTATCGTTAAAACTGCAATGTACCCTCTTACAAAAGCGCAATATACGTCGATGGCGAAGATGCGCGCATTACAACCTAAAATGGCTGCTCTAAAAGAGAAGTATGGCGATGATCGTCAAAAATTCGGTCAAGCTATGATGGAAATGTATAAGAAAGAAAAAGTGAACCCTATGGGTGGCTGTTTCCCTCTTTTACTACAAATGCCTATTTTCTTAGCCTTATTCTACGTATTCCTAGAATCAACTGAGCTACGCCATGCTGAATTCGTTTTATGGTTAAATGACTTATCAGCAATGGACCCATACTATGTATTACCAGTTCTATTTGGTTTAAGTATGTTCGTTACTCAGAAGCTGCAACCTATGACAGTTCAAGATCCTATGCAGCAAAAAATGATGACCTTTATGCCTGTAATCTTCTCAATTTTCTTCTTATGGTTCCCATCTGGTCTAGTACTTTACTGGTTAGTATCGAACCTTATCTCAATCGCACAGATGCTAATCATCTACCGCGGTATGGAGAAAAAAGGTATTAAGGTAAGAGGCTAAACTCTTAACCCAACAAAAAAGGCGCTAACTGCGCCTTTTTTAATACCTGAAAATAGCTAACCCAGAATAGGAGAATAAACCTGATTGGGTACACTGCGCTCAGTAAAGCTCAAACTTGTTGTTAGTAGCGAAGCAACCACCAAACCGATTGCAATCATCCCTGATAATCCAAGCCACTTTACAGCCGTTGTTTTACGCTTAACCCTAAGCCAACTCATATAGATGCCAGCAGCGCTTACAAAGCTCATCAATGCACCAAATAACCCCCAAATAAGCTTAGTACCAATTCCTGCAAAGTTACCAAAATGCAAAGGATCAGCGGTATCGGTGATTCTTGCGACAATAGGTAATTGTTCCCCTTTTTGTATGCCAAGAACTTCACCGGAGCTTGGCTCCAAATACACACGATTAGCACGTAGACGAAGTAAAATATCATTGTTATAACCACGCACTTCAATAGGTTGATCCGCTTTATTAGGATAACGAATATAGCGAATATCAAGGCTAGGAAATGCCTGTTGAGCGGCCTCATAAGCAGCAGCTAAACTAATTGGCGATACATCTTTACGAGGACTTTGTTTTTTAAACTCACTCACAGCTGGTGGAGCAGAAACAGTGTGTGGCACTTTTGCGGTTTGCAGCCCATGTTCGACTAAATACCAAATCCCTGTAATTGCCATCACAGCAATAAACCATAAACTCCAAAGCCCTAACAGCTTATGCCAATCAGACCAACTACTGCGCTTATCAAGGCTAAGCGCAGCAGGCTTTTTTATAAAGCCTTGCCACCAGCGCCGATACACATAAAAACTCGAAACCAATAAAATAACGAGTAACATACTCAAACTGGTGACGATTAATTTACCTGTCC
Organism: Pseudoalteromonas sp. L21; assembly: GCF_021728035.1. Taxonomy (NCBI): domain Bacteria; kingdom Pseudomonadati; phylum Pseudomonadota; class Gammaproteobacteria; order Alteromonadales; family Pseudoalteromonadaceae; genus Pseudoalteromonas; species Pseudoalteromonas sp. L21. The sequence continues at coordinate 40,987 of NZ_JAKKCV010000010.1, forward strand.
AGCCCATCGACAAGTTCATATGCCAGTTACGTAAAAACCGCGATATCCGCGCCCACTCTCCTTCACCAAGTAAGGTGCCGGTTGCTGCATCTAAATAAACAAAACGAAATGAGTCACCAACTTTAAGGGCCGCTTCAGTGGCAAGGTAATCTTGCTTATGACGTTGTATATAGAGTATCTGAGCTTGCGGATAATGCTTATTAAGGGTGTTTTCGAGAGCAAGGTAGTTAGTAGAGGAAGAAGAACTTAAAGCACGGTACTTAGCGCCTGTTAAGTACTCGAGTTCATGGCTTAACGTAGCGAGTGTGCCCGATACACAAGTAACAAAAAGCAGGACTCCAACAAAGAGTCCTGCCCAAGAGTGTAAGTTAAACCATCTTTTAGCGTTCACACGCCACCATTAAAAGCTGTATTTAGCACTTAAATAGACACGGCGCGGTTCACCAGGAAAGTGCCCTGTTCGCTCGATAAAGCCGCTGCTTGCGTATTCTTTATCAAACACGTTCTTAACTGATAGCTGCCATTGCCAGTTATCGACCCTTGTTTGCCACGCCATGTTGTAAACAGTGTAAGGTTTAACGTGTTGGCCACCTAAACTAAGCTGTTCATCAACATAATCTAAGCCAGCAGAAATGGATGACGATAAGCTAGGTAGCTCATAGCGTGTCCATATACCTAAGGTATTTTGCGGCGCGTTAGCAAATTTATCGCTATCAGGAATTTGGTTAGTAATACTATCATTTGCTTCAGTGATACGGGTATCATTATAAGCATAGCTTGCAGTAACTACCCAGCGCTCAGTGATGTCACCAACCACTTCGAGTTCAAAACCTTTACTTTGTACTTCTCCAACGGCAACTAAGTCATCAACGCCGTCACCTGCAACATCACCTAATAAGCTAGGCTGCAGGATGTTTTCGCGGACAATATCGTACACAGCCATATTTACGGCAAGCGTATCATCTAATAGCTTGGTTCTTAAACCTAACTCGTTGATACGACTAGTCTCTGGTGAGAATGGGCCGCCTTTAGCTGTTTCTTGATTACTGGCACTTTGCGGTACAAAGCCAGTACCATGTAACGCATAAGGGAAGAACATATTGTTAATGTTATAGCTGGTACCAATTCGGTAGGTTAAGTCGCTATCAGAAAACTCTGTTTGATTTAACAAATCTTTATCTTCAAAACGATCATACCTTAAGCCAGCAGTCACACTCCAATTTGCGGTGATATCTAGCTGGTCTTGCAAGTACGCACCAAAACGGGTGCTATTCGTTTTGCCAAGCCTTGGTGTAATACTATCAAGGTCATAATCATCAGCAGAGGTTAAACCATATTCAGGGTTGTTAAGAGCAAGACCTGGTACTGGGCCACCTTTACTTTGTTGTGTAGCTGTACGGTAAACGCTTTCAAAATCATGTTCATACCAATCACTACCAAACAGCACTTGATGCTGCATGTCTGCCACTACAAATTCTGCAATCGCATTAGCTGTTAAGCTAAAGCCTTTGTTCTCACGTACTTGATCACGAAACTCACGGTGGCTCCAATCAACAATACCGTCGTCATCTGTATCAACGAGGCCTCTTGGTTCATGGTAGTTTTGCACTTCTTTGTTATCAAAATAACGTGCTGTAACATCTGTGCGCCAAACATCATTAAACTCATGTTTTAAAGTAGCCTGATAAACATGGGCTTCAACATTTTGAAAGTCTGTCGCCTCGTTATGGTTCCAGCTAATATCAGTTAGAAAATTGCCATTATCATCGGCAGGTACACCACGTAAACGTGCTCCACCCAACTCTTGCTCTATATAGGTATACTGAGTGGTCAATTCGGTTGCACTATTTATAAACCACGTATAACCAAGATCAACAATGGTATTATCGCTGCTAGTATTAGCGCGGAATGGTTTTTCAGTATCACGGTAAAGACCAATACGATAAGCATGGTTATCAAGTGACTCACTTAAAGTCCCCGTGCTTTCTAATGCGCCACTGAAGAAGTCATCATTCCCCACTTCCACTTCAATATTGTGCTCACTGGTGAATTTAGGCTTCTTAGTCACATAGTTAATAATACCGCCCGGATTACCACTGCCGTATATAGCACCAGCAGGCCCTTTTAAAACCGCAACTTGTTCAATATTAAATAATTGCGGTACAGCAAAGCCATTGAAAGGATCGCCCTTTACACCATCGTATAAAATCTCATCTTGGCGAAAGCCACGGAATGTCACGCCTGAATAACTAAAAGCATTAACACCAGCAATATTGCTATAAAGGTCGGTAATTTGGCGAGCAGCCTGATCGCTAATCAGCTCCTGCGGCAAAATTTGAATTGACTGAGGAATTTTCTCTAAAGGTGTATTGGTACGAGTAGCAAAGCTAGACTCGGTTGGCCGATATAAAGAAAACGCACGACCAACAACTTCTATTTTTTCGAGTTCTTTTAAATCATTTTGATCAGAAGTAGCAACTTCAGTTTGCGAATGAGCAATACCTGAAAAACCCGCAGCAAGAGCAATAAAAACAGCAGAAAAACGCATAGTAAAAAGGGTCAAGATTAATAATGCGCAACATGTTAATGAATATAATTATCATTTGCAATATGTGTTTATTATTAATTAAAGCTAAATAAAGTATTACTTACATCAGGCTTTTGCTACTTCATTACTCAAACAGCTATTCGCATGAAATTAAGCCATAGGTTACAATAGAGCCAGCATTCATTCTTTTATTGGCATTATTTCATCGCATGATTAATCAAGACACAATTGCAGCACAAGCGACCGCACCTGGACGTGGTGGGGTTGGTATTATTCGCGTCTCTGGCAGCTTAGCTAAAACAGTGGCAGAGCACATTATTGGCCGTTGCCCTAAAACACGTTACGCAGACTATGTGCCCTTTAAAAGCTTGAGCGGTGAACAGCTTGACCAAGGTATTGCTATTTACTTCCAAGGGCCAAACTCATTTACCGGCGAAGACGTACTTGAACTACAAGGTCACGGCGGTCCTGTTGTATTAGATATGCTATTAAAAGAGATTAGCCAAATTGACGGTGTTCGTTTAGCAAAGCCAGGAGAGTTCTCTGAGCGCGCATTTATGAATGACAAGCTTGATTTAACTCAAGCTGAGGCAATTGCCGACCTCATCAATGCAACCAGTGAACAAGCTGCAAAAAGTGCACTCCAATCTCTACAAGGTGAATTTTCTAAGCACATCGAAACGCTGGTGGAGAAAGTCATTCACCTACGTATGTATGTTGAGGCCGCGATTGATTTTCCAGATGAAGAAATCGACTTCCTATCAGACGGTAAAGTATCCGCAGATCTCAATGCTATTATTGATCAATTAGAGAATGTAACTCAGCAAGCTAAGCAAGGTAGCATCATGCGTGAAGGTATGCGTGTTGTTATTGCCGGTCGCCCTAATGCTGGTAAATCAAGCTTATTAAATGCGTTAGCTGGCCGAGATGCAGCCATCGTTACCGAAATAGCTGGCACAACACGTGATGTATTACGTGAGCATATTCACATTGACGGTATGCCACTGCATATTATTGATACCGCAGGTCTGCGTGAAAGCCCAGATAAAGTTGAGCAAATTGGTATTGAGCGCGCATGGGATGAAATTAACCAAGCCGATCGCGTACTATTTATGTTAGATGGCACAGATACATCAGCCACTGACCCTCATGATATCTGGCCGGAGTTTATGGCCAAGTTACCAGAAGGTATGGGCGTTACTGTGATCCGAAATAAAGCCGATATTTCTGGTGAAAATGTCGGTATGGATGAACATGATCAATATCCAGTGATCCGCTTAAGCGCTAAAAATGCAGAAGGTATAGAGTTAGTTCGTACTCACTTAAAGGCATGTATTGGTTTCCAAGGTGCCACAGAAGGTGGATTCATGGCGCGCCGTCGTCACCTAGATGCACTTGATCACGCAGCCTATCATTTAAACACGGGCAAAGAGCAATTAGAGATGCATATTGCAGGTGAGATCCTGGCTGAAGAGTTACGTCTAACTCAACAGTTCTTAAATGAGATAACGGGTGAATTTACTTCTGATGACCTACTAGGGAAAATCTTTAGTTCGTTCTGTATCGGTAAATAAATTCCGGTCATCAATATTTATAAAAAGAGTCGCAAGACTCTTTTTTATTTTAATCCTGCAATCAATTATCGGTTCAGGGCCGAAACCAGCCAGTAATTAATTTCATATCAATTAGTCTAGCGATGTCATTAAACGGAGGACATCATGGACAAATATCAACTCTTTCACCAATTACACCACCAGCAAAAGGGCTTTGTACTCGCTAATGCGTGGGATCTAAGTTCTGCACAATTCATCCAAGCTGCGGGAGCTAAGGCTGTAGCAACAACCAGCTGGGGTATTGCTGCCAGTTTAGGTCTAGCTGATGGTGAAAACATTTCTTTTCAAACTCAGATAACGCTGGTTAAAAGCTTAACCAAACACCTTCATATTCCACTTTCTGTCGATATAGAGTCAGGTTACAGTAACGATCCGCAGCAAATCAGCCAAAACGTTTTAGTATTAGCAAGATTAGGGGTTGTAGGCATCAATATAGAAGATTCAGACAAAGAGACTGACACACTGAGATCTATCGAGCAGCAATGCACTATTATTAGTGAGATAAAGAAAGTACTTAACGAAAATAGCTTCGGTAGTTTATTTATTAACGCCAGAACCGATACCTACTTTGTTAGTGACAGCCCTTTTCAAGCAACATTGAAGCGCGCAAAAGCATATCAAGATGCAGGTGCAGACGGTCTGTTTGTGCCCGGCATAACTAACATTGAGCACATCAGCTTAGCTAACACGATAGATATGCCACTAAATGTGATGGCGATAAACAGTTTTAACTCAGCAAAAGCGGCTTTCGCTGGTGGTGCAAAACGGTTTTCATTGGGTAATTCGCTCTATGATCTAGTCGGCAATACGATAAAAACCAGTTTAAATCAGATCAAAACAGCTTTTAAGATCGAATTTAACTAAAAATGTTATCCACATTTGGGGCTTTTTTAGATCTAAAGGCTGATTTGATCATAAAAAAACGCTGTAATTTGAATCTATTTTCATACAACGGCCTTTTTTAATAACTAATTTTCTTAAAAACACCCTAAATTGGCGCTTATTTTAGTTTTTTTCGATCTATTTTATTGATCGCAAATTGCAAACCGATCGTTATCAACAAGCGATCTATCCACAAAACGATCATACTCACTATTTAAATCAGATCTAAAAAACAAAGCACTTACGCACAATTAAAGATCAACAACTTAGCAAAGTTATACAGTGTCTAAATTCTAGCTTGATCAGAACTTTCCCCAAATTTATTAACAGCTTGATCAAAGGGTTTAATTTATGAACCAATATAAAAAACCATTAAAAACAGTTAATTATAAAAAACATTAAATTTAAGCTGTTATTTTAAGCAGAAAAACTTATTCAGATCGTAATTCAACGCTTTACTCACACCCTAACTTAGTTATCATGTGGCCACTTATTTCTATACATGATCAATCACATGCAATCAGTAAATATCATCGTTGGCAGCCAAATGGGATCTGCTGAATACGTGGCAGAGCAACTGGCAGAAGCCCTTGAACAACAAGGAGTTCTAGTGCAGCTTCACGAACAGCCTGAATTTGATGATATTGCTCAGCAAGATACTATTTGGTTGTTATGTACTTCGACATATGGTGCGGGAGACTACCCAGAGAACCTACTGCCATTTGTTGAATCAATTAACCAACAGGCTGATCTTAAAGGATTAAACTACAGTGTGATCGGATTAGGTGACACTAGTTACGACACCTATAATTATGCAGGCCGTAATCTCGATGAATTATTAGCAAATAAAGGTGCAAACCGCGTGGCAGAACGCTTAGAGCTCAATATTCTTGATGAAGCATTACCAGAAGACACAGCATTAGCCTGGTTACCAAGCTGGATCGAGTCAGTAGGACTCAATTAAGCCGATCGGTGTTGATCGTTGTAATAAAAGTTACCCACAATTTACTGATAATTTAGATCGGATTGTGGATAAACACTGATCTAACTGCGATTTTAACCTAGTTTATCCCTTGGATAAGATCCAACTGATATTCCCCTGTGTATAAATAGCCCTTTTGATCAAAGCTTGTACTCGGGAAGATCCGATCATACTAACACCTTTAGATCTGCGTTAAGATCATGTTTTAAATAGTAAAGCGAACATTATCAACAGATCTAGCCGTTACTAATAGTAAGAGTAATAAAAGATCTCTTTAAAAGATCCTTTATATTATTAGAGATCACCCACTTAGATCTTGAGCACTGTTTAATCATTTATCTTCTCTAAATTTCTAGGTAGAATACGCTCCCTTTACAAAGTTTTGCTGGTTGATTAGTAGGATCCCATAAATGATTTTTCACGAACGTTTTGATGTTATTGTTGTAGGTGGTGGACATGCAGGTACTGAAGCTGCATTAGCATCTGCTCGCATGGGCATGAATACCCTATTGCTAACTCATAATATGGATACCCTTGGTCAAATGTCTTGTAATCCGGCAATTGGCGGTATTGGTAAAGGCCATTTAGTTAAAGAGATCGATGCACTTGGTGGTGCAATGGCTCAGGCTATTGATAAAGGCGGTATTCAATTTCGTACTTTAAACTCATCTAAAGGCCCTGCTGTACGTGCTACACGTGCGCAAGCTGACCGTGCTTTGTATAAAGCAGCTATTCAACACACTTTACAACATCAAGAAAATTTAAAGATCTTCCAACAGTCATGTGACGATCTAATCGTTGAAGGTGATCGAGTAATCGGTGTTGTAACTCAAATGGGTCTTCGTTTTAGCGCGCCTTCTGTGGTTCTTACCGTGGGTACTTTCTTAGGTGGTCAGATCCATATTGGTTTAGAGAACTTCAAAGGCGGTCGTGCCGGTGATCCACCTTCAATTGCACTTGCAGAGCGTTTACGTGAATTACCGTTTCGTGTTGATCGCTTAAAAACAGGCACGCCTCCTCGTATTGATGCGCGTACTGTTGATTTTAGCAAAATGCAAGAACAACCTGGTGATACCCCAACGCCTGTATTCTCATTTATGGGTAAACAAGCAGATCATCCACAGCAGATCCCGTGTTACATCACTTATACAAATGAAAAAACACATGATGTGATCCGCAATAACTTACATCGCTCACCTATGTATTCAGGCGTTATTGAAGGTATTGGTCCACGTTACTGCCCTTCAATCGAAGATAAGATCGTACGTTTTGCTGATAAAGATAAACATCAAATCTTTGTTGAACCTGAAGGTCTAACATCATACGAATTATATCCAAATGGTATCTCGACAAGTTTACCGTTTGATGTGCAACTTGAAATTGTGCAATCAATCACTGGTTTTGAAAATGCACATATTTGTCGTCCTGGTTATGCTATTGAGTATGACTTCTTTGATCCGCGCGACTTAAAGCAATCATTAGAAACGAAATTTATTAATGGTTTATTCTTCGCAGGTCAAATCAATGGAACAACCGGTTACGAAGAAGCCGGCGCACAAGGTTTAATCGCGGGTATGAACGCGGCATTACAAGTACAGGGCAAAGAGTCTTGGACACCTCGCCGTGATGAAGCATACACAGGTGTACTAATTGACGATTTAGCAACATTAGGTACTAAAGAACCGTACCGTATGTTTACCAGCCGTGCTGAATACCGTTTATTACTTCGTGAAGACAATGCTGACATTCGTTTAACTGCTAAAGGCCGTGAACTTGGCTTAGTTGATGATGCTCGTTGGGCTGCCTTTAACGAAAAAATGGAAATCATCGAAAAAGAAACGCAACGTTTAAAAGAAACATGGATCCACAAAGATCACGTTGCTGTTGATCAAGTAAACGCGCTATTAAAAACACCACTTACGCGTGAAGCGAGTTTAGAGGATCTGATCCGTCGTCCTGAAATTCGTTATAATGACCTAATGGCGATCGATGGTTTAGGTTCTGAGTTTGATAACCAAGCTGCACTTGAGCAAGTTGAAATTCATACTAAGTATGCAGGCTATATTGCTCGTCAACAAGATGAGATCAACAAGCAACTACGTCATGAACAAACTGTATTACCAAAAGACTTTGATTATTCAACTGTTTCTGGTTTATCAAATGAGGTTATTGCAAAGCTTACTGATAGTCGTCCAGATACAATTGGCCAAGCGTCACGTATTTCAGGTATCACCCCTGCTGCTATTTCGCTATTATTAGTTTATCTGAAAAAGCAAGGCTTACTGCGCAAGACTGCGTAGTTGGTGAGGAATACAGTGTTACAACAACAATTAACTTCACTGTTAGCGCAAACTGACATTGCGCTAACAGAAAAACAGCAACAACAACTTGTGCAATATGTTGAATTACTCGACAAGTGGAACAAAGCATATAACTTAACCTCTGTTCGTTTACCTGAAGAAATGATGGTTAAGCATATTATGGATAGCTTAGTTGTTGCACCACACCTTGAAGGCAAACATTACATTGATGTAGGTACAGGCCCTGGTTTACCGGGTATCGTATTAGCTATCGCTTTACCTGATACACAATTTGTATTGTTAGATAGTTTAGGTAAACGGGTGCGCTTTTTGATGCAGGTAAAACATGCACTAGGCCTTGAAAATGTAACCCCAGTGCAGTCTAGAGTTGAAGAATATCAACCAAGTGTTAAATTAGATGGTGTTTTAAGTCGTGCATTCGCTTCATTGCAAGATATGGTTGACTGGTGTGCGCACTTGATTGATCATTCAGGTAAATTTATCGCCTTAAAAGGCGTGTTTCCGAGCGAAGAACTAGACTCATTACCTAAAGGTATTAAGTTTGATGAAAAAATCAGCTTGGAAGTACCTGAGTTAGATGCACAAAGACATCTAATCATTCTATCTAAAGACTAGGGATCAGACACTGTGGCAAAAGTCATCGCATTAGCAAACCAAAAAGGGGGAGTTGGTAAAACAACCACCGCTGTGAATCTTGCGGCATCTATGGCTGCGACGAAGCGTAAAGTGTTATTAATCGATCTTGATCCGCAAGGAAACGCTACTATGGGTAGCGGTGTCGATAAATACGGCGATGTAGCAACGATTTACGATTTATTAATTGAAGAAACCCCGATTAATGAAGTTATTAATAAAGAAACGTCAGGTGAATATCATTTAATTGCAGCAAATGGGGATGTGACAGCCGCAGAAGTTAAATTAATGGAATTGTTTGCACGTGAAGTGCGCTTACGCAATGCACTTGAACAAATTCAAGACCAATACGATTTCATTTTTATCGACTGCCCACCTTCACTTAATATGCTAACGGTTAATGCTATGGCTGCCGCAGATTCGATTTTAGTTCCGATGCAATGTGAGTATTATGCCCTTGAAGGTTTAACCGCATTGATGGATACCATCACGCAACTATCTAAGTTAGTAAATCCAGCGTTAACAATTGAAGGTATTTTACGCACCATGTATGATCCGCGTAATCGCCTTGCAAATGATGTATCTGAACAACTAAAACAACATTTTGGCGATAAAGTTTATCGTACCGTTATCCCACGTAATGTCCGTTTAGCAGAAGCGCCAAGTTTTGGTGCCCCTGCCATGTATTATGACCGTGCATCAAGTGGCGCTAAAGCATACTTAGCCCTTGCCGGTGAAATGTTACGTAGAAAAGAGAAAACTTCTTCAGCAGTAGCCTAACTTTGAGGTAAAAAAATAACATGTCTGCTAAAAAACGCGGTTTAGGCCGAGGACTCGATGCTTTATTAAGTTCATCAAAACCTGCCCCTAGTGCAGATAATCAGCAACAAGCTACAGCAAAGCCAGAACAAGTCTCTGAGGTTGTTGCAGAGCAAAGTAAAGGTGAACTGCAAAAGTTAGCGATTGAGTTTTTACAGTCGGGTAAATATCAACCTCGTAAAGACATGTCTGAAGAAGCGCTAGAAGAATTAGCAAGCTCAATACGAGCACAAGGTATTATTCAGCCGATTGTTGTGCGCCCTATTGGTGCAAATAAATACGAAATTATCGCTGGTGAGCGTCGTTGGCGTGCAGCCCAATTGGCAAAGTTAGATACCGTGCCTTGTATCATCAAGGACGTGCCAGACGAAGCTGCTGTTGCTATTGCCCTTATTGAAAACATTCAACGTGAAGATCTCAATGCAATGGAAGAAGCGATTGCTCTTAATCGTTTGTTGAATGAATTTGAACTGACTCACCAACAAGTCGCAGAAGCCGTTGGTAAATCGCGTACTACAGTAACTAACTTACTGCGTCTGAATAACCTTAACGACGATGTTAAAATATTGTTAGAGCATGGCGACATTGAAATGGGTCATGCGCGCTGTTTATTAGCACTTGACGGTGAAGCGCAGTCTGATGCCGCAAGATCGGCCGTCGCTAAAGCATTAACAGTACGTGAAACAGAAAAATTAGTACGCGCTATTTTAGAACCAGCACCTGAAAAAGAAGTGCAAGAAAAAGATCCAGATGTCAAACAGTTAGAGCAAAAGCTTGCTGAAAATCTAGGCGCTAAAGTTGAAATAAACTACAACAAAAAGGGCAAAGGCAAGCTGGTTATTTCATATACAAATCTTGATGAGTTAGATGGCATTTTAAGCCGTATAAATTAAGACTATTCCCGTCATTAATTAATAACATGTCCAAAAAGAGACATTTGTGGTGTTTTTGCACTACAAAGGGTCGACTCAAGTTGCAAAACTGGTAGGAATCAGTATAATTTCGCCAGTTTTCATACCCTGACAATTTGAACGTTTACAAGGTTAATAAAACGTGACTAATAAGTTAGCAAAGCCATATCGGCTTGCCGCATTTAAATTAATTTGTCTTCAGGGTATCGTAGCGCTTATCGCTGCAGTAATTGTTTTTGTAGGTTGGGGAGTCAATGCCGGCCAGTCAGCGCTTGCTGGCGGAGCTGTTGCACTACTCCCTAATTTTGTATTTGTCGTCTATGCATTTAGATATATGGGTGCTAGTCGGACAAATCAAGTGTATGCCTCGCTCAAGCGCGGCAACGGATTAAAATTTATGCTAACAATCGTATTGTTCGCACTAATACTGAAGTCTTATACGGTCATTTTATTGCCGTTTTTTTGTGTGTATGTATTGGTGTTGTTCAGTGGATTGTTTGCGCCCGTTTTTTTTAATCATTAACTTTTGGGATATAACATGGCTGCAGAAGAAGTAACTCTATCAAGCCATATTCAGCACCACTTAACGAACGCTAAGATGTGCTCGACCGACGCTGGTCTTGCCTTCAACAAAGCGTGTGCAGACAGTGGTTTCTGGACATGGAATATAGATACCCTCGCATGGTCAATCGGTTTAGGTCTTGTCTTTTTATGGATCTTCCGTAGTGCCGCTAAAAAAGCAAATACCGGTGTACCTGGTAAATTTCAGTGCTTCATTGAAATGATTGTTGAGTTCGTTGGTGACAACGTACGTGACACATACCACGGTAAAAGCGCATTAATCGCTCCATTAGCTCTGACGATTTTCGTTTGGGTGTTCTTAATGAACTTAATGGACTTGATTCCGGTTGATTTCCTACCTGCATTCGCTGGCTTCGTTGGCGAGCAAGCATTTGGTATGGACCCTCACGATGTTTACATGAAGATTGTACCGACAACAGACATCAATATGACTGCTGCACTAGCTATTGGTGTATTCATTCTGATGATCGGTTACGCAATCAAAATCAAAGGGATTGGCGGATTCATAGCTGAATTAACGCTTCACCCATTTAGCTCTAATAACAAGCTAGCGATGGTGTTCTTAATCCCATGTAACTTATTACTAGAAACAATCGCTTTAGTTGCTAAGCCATTCTCGTTAGCACTGCGTTTATTCGGTAACTTATATGCTGGTGAGTTGATTTTCATCTTGATCGGCGCAGTTGGTTTAATGCAACTACCGTTGCACTTTATTTGGGCTGCATTCCACATCTTAGTAATCGTATTACAAGCATTCGTATTTATGATGCTGACTATCGTTTACCTAAGCATGGCAAGCTCAGATAATCACTAATTTTTTACACTTTTAAATTTTAACTTTAATTTACAATTGAAACTTTGGAGAAAAAAATGGAACTAGTATTAGGTCTTAAGTATATCGCTGTTGCTCTACTTATCGGCTTCGGTGCAATCGGTACTGCTATCGGCTTCGGTAACATGGGTGGTAAATTCCTAGAAGCGTGTGCTCGTCAACCTGAGCTTGCACCTTCATTACAAGTTAAGATGTTCATCCTTGCTGGTCTAATCGATGCTGTAGCTATGATTGGTGTTGGTATCGCAATGGTATTGTTGTTCGTACTTTAATATTATTTTTTGAACAGCTTACTATTTTAAGGAGGAGCGGTCGTGAACTTAACAGCCACTCTTATCGGTGAATTAATTGCATTTACGGTTTTCGTACTTTTCTGTATGAAATACGTATGGCCACCACTAAATGGTGCAATTGAAGCTCGCCAGAAGAAAATCGAAGATGGTTTAGCTGCCTCTGATAGAGCCGAAAAAGACTTAGAACTTGCGCAAAAGAAAGCTGCTGAGCAGCTTAAAGAGGCAAAAGCTCAAGCGGCTGATATCATTGAACAAGCTAAAAAGCGTGCCACGCTAATCGTTGACGAAGAAACTGTTCGTGGTCAACAAGAGCGTGAAAAAATTATTGCTCAAGGGCACTCTGAAATCGAAGCAGAGCGTAACCGTGTAACAGAAGAACTACGTAAACAAGTAGCGACGCTGGCAGTGGTTGGTGCTGAGAAGATTTTAGAGCGCGAAATCAATCAAGCCGCACACAGTGACATCGTTGAAAAACTTGTCGCTGAGCTGTAATTAGGAGGGTATGAGCATGTCTGAATTGGCTACTATCGCTCGCCCATACGCTAAAGCGGCTTTTGAACTTGCCGTTGAAAAAGGCACTGTTGAAAGTTGGAACGACATGCTGTTCTTTGCTGGCCATGTTGCCAGCAACGAGCAAGCCGCTGCCGCGCTAGCTGGATTGCCTACTGCTACTGAACAAGCCGATCTGTTTATCAAGATCTGTGCAGAGCAGCTCAACGAACAAGGTCAGAACCTAATCAAGGTGATGGCTGAAAATGGACGTTTAGTTGCACTGCCTGCTGTTGCTGAGTTATTCGCTGAATTTAAAGCGGACTACGACAAAGAAATCGACGTAGATGTGGTTTCTGCAACACCGCTTGCTGCTGAGCAGCAAGCATCATTGGTAGCGGCACTTGAAAAACGTTTCGCACGCAAAGTTAAGCTGAATTGTAGTGAAGATACTACAGTTGTTGGCGGTCTTATCATTAAGGCGGGTGACACTGTAATTGACGGCTCTGTACGTGGCAAATTAGCCCGCTTAGCTACATCACTACAATCGTAATTGGGAAAAAGAGCATGCAACTTAATTCCACTGAAATTTCAGATCTGATCAAACAACGTATTGAGCAGTTCGAAGTTGTAAGTGAAGCTCGTAACGAAGGTACTATCGTATCTGTTACTGACGGTATCATCCGCATCCACGGTCTAGCTGACTGTATGCAAGGTGAGATGATTGAGCTTCCTGGCAACCGTTATGCTATCGCACTAAACCTTGAGCGTGACTCAGTAGGTGCAGTAGTAATGGGTCCTTACGCTGACCTTAAAGAAGGCGTAAAAGTTAAATCAACTGGTCGTATCCTAGAGGTTCCTGTTGGTCGTGGTCTACTTGGTCGTGTTGTTAACACACTAGGTGCACCTATCGATGGTAAAGGCGCTTTAGATAACGACGGTTTTGAACCTGTTGAGAAAATCGCACCAGGCGTTATCGAACGTCAATCAGTAGATGAGCCAGTACAAACTGGTTATAAATCTATCGATGCGATGATCCCAGTAGGTCGTGGTCAACGTGAGCTTGTGATCGGTGACCGCCAAACGGGTAAAACTGCATTAGCAATCGATGCTATCATCAACCAAAAAGGTACAGGCGTTAAGTGTGTGTACGTTGCAGTTGGTCAAAAAGCATCTACTATCGCTAACGTAGTACGTAAATTAGAAGAACACGGTGCACTTGAAAACACGATTGTTGTTGTTGCATCTGCTTCTGAATCTGCGGCACTTCAGTACCTAGCACCATTCTCTGGTTGTACTATGGGTGAATACTTCCGTGACCGTGGTGAAGACGCGCTAATTGTATATGATGATTTATCTAAGCAAGCTGTTGCTTACCGTCAAATCTCATTACTACTTAAGCGTCCACCAGGCCGTGAAGCATACCCAGGTGACGTATTCTACCTTCACTCACGTCTTCTAGAGCGTGCATCACGTGTAAACGCTGATTACGTTGAGAAGTTCACTAATGGTGAAGTGAAAGGTAAAACAGGTTCATTGACGGCATTGCCAATCATTGAAACTCAAGGCGGCGACGTTTCTGCGTTCGTACCGACAAACGTTATCTCTATCACCGATGGTCAGATCTTCTTAGAAACTGACTTATTCAACTCAGGTATCCGTCCAGCTGTTAATGCTGGTATCTCGGTATCGCGTGTTGGTGGTGCAGCGCAAACTAAAATCGTTAAGAAACTAGGTGGTGGTATCCGTCTAGCGTTAGCTCAGTACCGTGAATTAGCTGCGTTCTCGCAGTTCGCGTCTGACCTTGACGATGCAACACGTGCTCAATTAGAGCATGGTGAGCGCGTAACAGAGCTAATGAAGCAGAAACAGTACGCACCAATGTCTGTTGCTGAAATGTCTCTGTCGCTATTTGCTGCTGAAAAAGGCTACCTAAAAGATATCGAAATCGCGAAAATCATGGATTTCGAAGCTGGCCTAATTTCTTACGCAAACAGCACATACGCAGAGCTAATGGCTCAAATCAATGAAACTGGTAACTACAACGCTGAGATTGAAGCGCAACTTAAAGAACTTCTAGAGAAGTTCAAGTCGACGCAAACTTGGTAATTTAGTTATGAATGGTGAGCTTTAGGCAACTAAAGCCCACCTGATTCGGAGAGAGAGTCATGGCCAGCGGAAAAGAGATTAAAAGCAAGATCGGGAGTATCAAGAATACTCAGAAGATCACCAGCGCAATGGAAATGGTTGCTGCGTCTAAAATGAAAAAAGCGCAGGAACGTGTGGCGTCAAGCCGTCCATACGCTGAAAACTTACGCCAAGTGATTGGTCGTGTTGCTCAAGCAAATCTTGATTTTACTCACCCTTTCTTAGAAGAGCGTGAAGTAAAACGAGTTGGTTATATTGTTATCTCTACTGACCGTGGTCTATGTGGTGGCTTGAACTCAAATGAGTTCAAAAAAGTTGCCCTAGACGTGAAAGCGTGGAAAGAAAAAGGCGTTGAAGCTGAATTTACTACTTTAGGTAGCAAAGCAGCTGGCTTTTTCCAACGTTTTGGCGGTAAGTTAGTCGCTAAAAAAGCGAACTTAGGAGATACACCTTCACTACAAGACGTGATTGGTCCTGTAAAGACAATGCTAGATGCATACTCTGAAGGTAAAATTGACCGCTTATACGTCGTATTTAACAAGTTCGTTAATACGATGAAGCAAGAGCCAACAATCGATCAGTTACTCCCTTTGCCAAAAGCTGAAGAAGAAGTATCTCAACATTCTTGGGATTACTTATATGAGCCAAACCCAGATGCGATTTTAGAAGCTCTGTTAGTACGCTTTATTGAGTCTCAAGTATACCAAGGTGTAGTTGAGAACGCTGCCTCTGAACAGGCTGCCCGTATGGTTGCAATGAAAGCTGCAACTGATAACGCAGGCGACCTTATGGATGAGTTACAGCTTGTTTATAACAAGGCTCGTCAAGCTGCAATCACACAAGAAATCAGTGAGATTGTTGGCGGTTCGGCAGCAGTTTAACGCTTCGGCAAAGTTTAATGAGAGGAATAGACATGAGTTTAGGTAAGGTCGTCCAAATTATCGGCGCCGTTGTGGATATCGAATTTCCACAAGACAACGTGCCAGCCGTATATGACGCACTAAAAGTAACAGATGGCGACTTAGCGGGTTTAACTTTAGAAGTTCAACAACAGCTAGGTGGCGGTGTGGTACGTGGTATCGCACTTGGTACTACTGACGGTTTACGTCGTGGTACTGCAGTAGAAGGTACAGGTCAGCCAATCCACGTTCCTGTAGGTACGAAGACACTAGGTCGTATCATGGACGTATTAGGTAACCCTATTGATGAAGCTGGTCCAATTGGTGAAGAAGAGCGTATGTCTATTCACCGTGCAGCACCTTCTTATGAAGAACAATCAAGTTCAGTAGAACTTTTAGAGACGGGTATCAAGGTAATCGACCTTGTATGTCCATTCGCTAAAGGTGGTAAAGTTGGTCTATTCGGTGGTGCCGGTGTTGGTAAAACCGTAAACATGATGGAACTTATCCGTAACATCGCAATCGAGCACAGCGGTTACTCAGTATTCGCAGGTGTTGGTGAGCGTACTCGTGAGGGTAATGACTTCTACCATGAGATGAACGACTCAAACGTACTAGATAAAGTATCGCTAGTATACGGTCAAATGAATGAGCCACCGGGTAACCGTTTACGCGTAGCATTAACGGGTCTTACTATGGCTGAGAAGTTCCGTGACGAAGGTCGTGACGTACTTTTCTTCGTTGATAACATCTACCGTTATACTCTAGCGGGTACAGAGGTATCAGCACTTCTAGGTCGTATGCCTTCAGCAGTAGGTTACCAACCAACTCTTGCTGAAGAAATGGGTGTACTTCAAGAGCGTATCGCATCGACTAAGACGGGTTCAATCACTTCAATCCAAGCGGTATACGTACCTGCGGATGACTTAACTGACCCATCTCCAGCAACAACGTTTGCTCACTTAGATGCAACAGTAGTACTTTCGCGTGATATCGCTTCACTTGGTATCTACCCAGCGGTAGACCCACTTGATTCATCTTCACGTCAACTTGACCCATTAGTAATCGGTCAAGAGCACTACGATACAGCGCGTGGCGTTCAAACAGTTCTTCAACGTTATAAAGAACTAAAAGACATCATCGCAATCCTAGGTATGGACGAGCTTTCTGACGAAGATAAGCAAGTTGTATCTCGTGCACGTAAAATCCAGCGTTTCCTATCTCAGCCGTTCTTCGTTGCTGAGGTATTCACAGGCGCGCCTGGTAAATACGTGTCACTTAAAGACACAATTGCTGGCTTCAAAGGTATCTTAAACGGTGAGTTTGATGATATGCCAGAGCAAGCGTTCTACATGGTTGGCTCTATTGAAGAAGCTCAAGAAAAAGCCAAAAGCATGTAATTAGGAGGGTAGTATGGCGGCTATGACTGTACATCTTGACGTAGTAAGCGCAGAAGAGAGCTTGTTCTCTGGTCTGGTTGAATCGATTCAAGTGAGTGGTAGTGAAGGTGACCTTGGTGTTAACTATGGTCACGCTCCATTATTAACTGCCCTAAAACCTGGTATGGTACGTTTAGTTAAGCAATTTGGTCACGAAGACGTGATGTATATTGCTGGCGGTACGCTAGAAGTTCAACCGGATCGCATCACGATTCTTGCAGATACTGCAGTACGTGGTGAAGACCTAGACGAGCAAGCGGCTGAAAAAGCGAAACGTGATGCTGAAGAGCAAATGGCGAATACGTCAACTGCTGAGTTAGATTATCAACAAGCTGCAGTGCAACTTGCTGAAGCAATCGCTCAACTTCGCGTAATTCAACAATTACGTAAAAAGTAAGCCTACTCGGTTTTCGAAAAGCCCACTTCATGTGGGCTTTTTTGTGTCTAAGCATAAATTTTTCGTAAAGATGCTGTTATCACACTTATATCCTTCATCAAACCCCGATAGAATGTCTTGTATCAAAAGTAAGTGGGTTTTTCATTTAAGGTTCAGTCCTGAGCATTAGGATTGAGTATTTGCACATGAGGTGACTTACGTAACCTTGGGTAATTAATTACTTACTCCAATCAGTAAATAAAACAAAGAAAGAAGGATATTGTTTTAATGTCTCTGACAACCGTTATTCTTGCTGCGGGTAAAGGCACTCGTATGCGCTCAGCACTACCAAAGGTATTACACAAAGTTGCTGGTAAACCTATGGTGCAACACGTGATTGATAATGCCACTGCCCTTGGTGCTCGTGAAACAAACCTTGTCTACGGTCATGGTCGTGATCAGCTACAAGCTGCCCTATCACACAATCAAGTAAACTGGGTATTACAAGAAGAGCAACTTGGTACTGGCCATGCGGTGGCTGTTGCTAAGCAGCACATTGCTGATGACGACACTGTGTTGATTCTCTATGGTGATGTGCCATTGACCAAACGTGCCACATTAGAAAAGCTACTTGCTGTGACCCCAAAAAATGGTCTTGCAGTATTAACGGTCACTTTAGACGACCCTTCTGGGTATGGCCGTATGCTTCGCGAAAATGGCAAGCTAGTCGGCATTATTGAACAAAAAGATGCTTCGCCTGAGCAACTCGCAATTAAAGAAATCAATACTGGTATTATGGCTGCCAATGGTGAGTTACTTAAACGTTGGTTAGGTAATCTATCTAACAATAATGCCCAAAGTGAGTACTACCTTACAGATATCGTTGCGATGGCACACAGCGAAGGGGTTGAAATTACTTCTGCACAGCCTGAGCACCCGATGGAAGTTGAAGGCGCTAACAATCGAGTGCAATTAGCGGCACTTGAGCGTGCTTATCAAGCATGGCAAGCAGAAGAACTAATGCTGAACGGCGCAACACTTGCTGATCCTGCTCGTATTGATGTGCGTGGTGAAGTAACAACAGGCGAAGATGTACTCATCGACGTTAATGTTATTTTCGAAGGTAAAGTAACACTAGGCAATAACGTGCAAATTGGCCCTAACTGCGTACTTAAAGATTGCACTATTGGTGATAACGTCATTATTAAAGCTAATTCAATTGTTGAAGAAGCCACGGTTGCAGCTAAATGTACTCTTGGCCCTTATGCTCGCCTTCGCCCTGGTGCGATTATGGAAGAAGACTCGCATATCGGTAACTTTGTTGAGATGAAAAAGACTCGCTTAGGCAAAGGCTCAAAGGCAAATCACCTTACCTACTTAGGTGACACTGAAGTTGGTGAAAAAGTGAATATTGGCGCAGGTACTATTACTTGTAACTATGATGGCGTAAACAAATCAAAAACTATTATCGGTGATAACGCCTTTATTGGGTCTAATTCATCACTAGTAGCACCGGTGAATATTGGCTCAATGGCAACGGTTGGCGCAGGTTCTGTGATTACTAATACTGTTGAAGACGAGCAGCTTGCAGTCGCTCGTGGCAAACAACGTAATCTAACTGGCTGGAAGCGTCCAACCAAAAAGTAGTGAGCTACCCTACTAATTTATAGAGAAAAGCGAGTTTGTACTCGCTTTTTTTGTGGCTGATTTATTCTCATAAAAGTGCCATATAGCTGTAATGCCTGCGTGTTGTAATTGGGTCAATACAATACCAAGGAAAAATAATAATGTTAAAAAGATCAATTATTGCGCTATCACTTTTAACCATTCTCACTGGCTGCTCATTAGACGGTGACGACGGCAAAGACGGCCTACAAGGTCCAGCAGGTCAAGACGGAGCAAATGGCGAAGATGCAAACGCTACTTTAAGTATAAATCTTATCGGTCGTGCAGTGCTTAACGCAGAAAGTCCTGAAGGGGCAGCAGAAATTGTCGCTTATCAAACTTCTAAACAACGAATTTTTGCTATTAATAGCTCGGGTGATTCTGCCGTTGTGAATATCATAAAAGCCGATAGTTTTGACTCTGCAGCTTTAGTAAAAGATAACGAAGGGGTTATAAACGGCACTAATTTAACCTCAGAGATTACCCTTGCACTGAATGAGCACAGTGCTGGCGATGCAAACAGTATCGCTATTGATGCTAATAATGAATTTTTAGCCGTCGCAATGGCAGCCAGTAATACCGGTGATGCTGGCTTAATTGCATTTTATGATATTAGTGGCGATGAGCCTCAGTTTATTAAGAATGTAACGGTAGGCGCCCTGCCCGACATGGTCACATTTAGTCATGACGGCAAAAAAGTATTGGTTGCAAATGAAGGTGAACCTAATGGTGATTACAGTATTGACCCTGAAGGCTCAATTAGCATTATTAATATCAACGATGGTGTAATTGCAGATACTGCTATTAGCATTACCTTTTCTGCTTATAACGATAAACAAGCAGAGCTTGAAGAACTTGGGGTTGTATTTGCTAACCCGACAGGTCGAACAATCAACGGTAATTTGATTAATACAACCGTGGCTATGGATTTAGAGCCTGAATACATCAGCATTACAAAAGACAATAAGTTTGCCTACGTGTCACTACAAGAAAATAACGCCCTTGCTATCGTCAATCTCGAAGATAATAGCCTAGAGCTTAAAGGTTTAGGTTTTAAAGATTGGTCTAATTTACTCTTTGATGCATCAGATAAAGATGGTGGCGTTAACTTTAAATCGTACCCGGGCCTCTATGGCATGTATCAACCAGATACTATTTCAAGCTTTACCTGGAAAGGTGCTAACTTTATTGTCACAGCGAACGAAGGTGATGCACGAGAATACTTCTTTGATACAAGCGACGAAGCTGATTGTTTAGCAAAAGGTGGTCTTGATTACGATGTAGATGATGGTTGTTTATCGTATATAGATGAAACCAGAGCTAAAGACTTAACACTGGCAAGCAATTTTGACTACCTGAACAATGACAACAGTGATATTGGCCGTTTAAAAGTGACCACTGTTAAAGGTGATGAAGATAATAATGGTGAATATGAATCACTCTATGCATATGGTGCCCGCTCTTTTACCATCTGGGATGGTAACGGCATGGTGGTTTTTGATTCTGGCGATCAAATCTCACGCATTACTGCATCAGTTCATGGGGAAGCATTCAATAATAACGAAGATGAAAATGACGGTGATAGTCGCTCTGATGATAAAGGTGCTGAACCAGAAGCATTAGCGCTGGGTACGATTGGCGAACGTACATTTGCATTTATTGGTCTAGAGCGTATGGGTGGCATTATGGTGTTTGATATTACTAATCCATACAATGTGACATTCCAAGATTACTTTTTTAATCGAAGTTTAGAAGCCGATGCAGATATTACGGGTGATCTTGCCCCTGAAGGTATGGCATTTATACCTGCAGAACAAAGTGCAACGAATGAAGCACTGCTAGTTGTTGGTAATGAAATTTCGGGTTCAATCGCTGTTTGGGAAATTTCTACTAACTAATCCACCTTATAAAATAAAAAGCGACATAGCTAATTTAAGGCATGTCGCTTTTTCTATGCCATTTTATCCTCACAAAAATGACTGCTTTTTGAGCTAAAACCCCTCTGTAGCCCCTTATTTGTATGGTTATTGTACTAATTTGAAAATAATCAAAAAAACCTTCAAAAAGTGCTTGCGTAAAAAATCCATCTCCCTATAATGCGCATCCACTGACACGGCAGGCAGCAACGAAAGACGCTGAACAAGGTGACAGAGAGTTAAGTAAAACTTCGGTTTAAAACGGTCTAAAAAGAAAGTTTAAAATTAAGTGTTGACTCGAAAAATTAAGGATGTATTATACGCATCCCTAGCGACAACGTCGCAACGTTCTTTA
>NZ_JAKKCV010000011.1:0-35811 GCF_021728035.1 Pseudoalteromonas sp. L21
CACCACCGTATACTTTTGCAAGTACGTTAGTGATTGCTGCAGTTAGGGTAGTTTTACCGTGGTCAACGTGGCCGATTGTACCTACGTTTACGTGCGGTTTTACGCGTTCAAACTTTTCTTTTGCCATCTTAAAAAATTCCTATAAAGAAATTAACGCCTGACCCACTATTGGGCCAGACAAGCTAAATCATGTAACAGCGCGAGCTGCAATTATTGCATCTGCAACATTCTTCGCGGCTTCTGCATACTTTAAGAACTCCATAGAGTACGATGCACGGCCTTGTGTTGCAGATCGCAGATCAGTTGCATAACCAAACATTTCAGAAAGTGGTACTTGCGCATTAATTTGCTTAAGACCACCAAATGCTTCTTCCATGCCTTCGATCATGCCGCGGCGACGATTTAAGTCACCAACTACATCACCCATGTTTTCTTCAGGAGTGATAACTTCAACCTTCATTACTGGTTCCAGAAGAGCAGGATTTGCTTCAAGCGCACCTTTCTTCATCGCCATTGAACCTGCAATCTTAAATGCCATCTCATTCGAGTCTACATCATGGAATGAACCATCAAATAGAGTCGCCTTGACGCCAAGTAATGGGTAGCCTGCCAGCACACCTTGAGTCATTTGCTCTTGGATGCCTTTATCTACCGCAGGGATGTATTCCTTAGGAACCGCACCACCAACGATTTCGTTAACGAACTCGTAAGTTGGCGCTTCATCTTCCGAAATATCCATCGGTTCAAGTTTAAGCCAGACGTGACCATATTGACCACGACCACCTGATTGACGTACGAACTTTCCTTCAACTTCAACAGCTGAGCGGATAGCTTCACGGTATGCTACCTGCGGCTTACCAACGTTACATTCAACACTGAATTCACGTTTCATACGGTCGACAATGATATCAAGGTGAAGTTCACCCATACCAGAAATAATAGTCTGGCCTGATTCTTCGTCAGTTTGTACGCGGAAAGACGGATCTTCTGCAGCTAGTTTACCCAGCGCAATCCCCATCTTATCTTGGTCAGCGATTGTGCGAGGCTCAACCGCAACAGAGATAACTGGCTCTGGGAACTCCATACGCTCAAGCGTAATGATTGAGTTCGGATCACACAGTGTTTCACCTGTTGTTACGTCTTTAAGACCAATAGCCGCCGCGATGTCGCCTGCGTAGACTACTTTGATCTCTTCACGTGAGTTTGAATGCATCTGAACGATACGACCAAGTCGCTCACGCTTACTTTTAACTGGGTTATATACCGCGTCACCCTGTTTAACTGTACCAGAGTAAACACGGAAGAAGGTCAAGGTGCCAACGAACGGGTCTGTCGCAATCTTAAAAGCAAGTGCGGCAAACGGTGCGTTGTCATCAGCAGGACGTTCTTCCTCAGTACCATCTTCAACGATACCTTGGATTTGTTTCACTTGTGTTGGTGCAGGCATATATTCAATAACAGCATCAAGCACAGCTTGAACACCCTTATTTTTAAATGCACTACCACACGTCATGGGAACAATTTCGTTTGCTAATGTGCGCTGACGTAAAGCGGCTTTAATTTCAGCTTCAGTCAGGTCTTCACCTTCTAAGTATTTTTCCATCAGTTCTTCAGATGCTTCAGCTGCACTCTCAACTAAGTGAGAACGCCATTCTTCAGCTAATTCCTGAAGGTCTGCCGGAATAGCCTCATAAGTGAAAGTCATTCCCTGGTCTTCTTCATTCCAGTTAATGGCTTTCATCTTGATAAGGTCTATAACACCTTTAAAGTCGTCTTCAGCCCCAATTGGAAGCTGAATTGGAACAGGCGTTGCTCCAAGACGAGATTCCACCTGCTCTACAACCGTTAAGAAGTCAGCGCCTGTGCGATCCATTTTATTTACGAAGATCATTCTCGGAACTTCGTATTTGTTCGCTTGACGCCAGACTGTCTCAGTTTGCGGCTGTACACCAGATGAAGCACAAAGAACAAC
Source organism: Pseudoalteromonas sp. L21 (assembly GCF_021728035.1). Lineage (NCBI taxonomy): Bacteria > Pseudomonadati > Pseudomonadota > Gammaproteobacteria > Alteromonadales > Pseudoalteromonadaceae > Pseudoalteromonas > Pseudoalteromonas sp. L21. The sequence goes on from NZ_JAKKCV010000011.1 coordinate 1,973, forward strand.
TACCGCACCATCTAGTACGCGTAAAGAACGCTCTACTTCGATAGTGAAATCTACGTGTCCTGGCGTATCAATAATATTGATACGATGGTCGTCAAATTGAGCGTCCATCCCTTTCCAGAAACACGTTGTTGCAGCAGAAGTGATTGTGATACCACGCTCTTGTTCCTGCTCCATCCAATCCATAGTTGCAGCGCCATCATGTACTTCACCGATCTTATGAGAAAGACCCGTGTAGAACAGAACTCGTTCTGTTGTGGTGGTTTTGCCTGCATCTACGTGAGCACAAATACCAATATTACGGTAACGCTCAAGTGGAGTTGTACGTGCCATATGATCCTCTTAAAGGTTAAGGGCAGATTACCAACGGTAATGAGCGAATGCTTTATTCGCTTCAGCCATACGGTGAACGTCTTCACGTTTCTTAACCGCAGTGCCTTTGTTGTCAGCAGCGTCAACGATTTCTTGAGCTAAACGTAAGCCCATAGATTTTTCGCCACGCTTACGTGCAGCGTCTACTAACCAACGCATACCTAATGCGTTGCGACGTACTGGACGTACTTCAACTGGTACTTGGTACGTTGAACCACCAACACGGCGAGATTTAACCTCTACCTGTGGGCGAACGTTTTCAAGTGCAGCTTCAAAGATTTCTAGGTGCGACTTGCCTGATTTCTCAGCAGCCACGTCTAACGCACCATAAACGATTTTTTCAGCAGTAGATTTCTTGCCGTCTAACATTACTACGTTAACGAATTTAGCAAGAAGTTCCGATCCGAACTTAGGATCTGGAAGAATTTTACGTTGACCTATTACGCGTCTTCTAGGCATTTTGTATCTCCGGTATCTTCAGGTTTGCTCTTTTAGAGTCAATACCCAAAACAATTAATTTAAAAATTTAGTGCTTGGCCTTACTAACGGAGAACCATTAGCCCTTAGGGCGTTTAGCACCGTATTTAGAACGAGCTTGACGACGGTCGCTAACGCCTGCACAGTCAAGTGCACCACGTACAGTGTGGAAACGCACACCTGGTAAGTCTTTAACACGACCACCACGGATTAGGATTACACTGTGCTCTTGTAGGTTGTGGCCTTCACCACCAATGTATGATGTTACTTCGAAACCGTTAGTTAAACGAACACGCGCTACTTTACGTAATGCAGAGTTTGGTTTCTTAGGTGTAGTTGTATATACACGAGTACATACACCACGCTTTTGCGGACACGCTTTAAGCGCAGCTGAGTTACTTTTAGTAACCTTGCTACGACGTGGCTTACGCACTAGCTGGTTAATAGTTGCCATTTAAATAGCTCCTGAAATTAAAATTACTACTGAAAAAATAAAAAAATCCGCCCTGTTTACATGCTCGTTACAAAACGTGCAGGCAAATGGGTGGCGGAATTTTAATGAGCAAAGTTTAACCTGTCAACCTTAACTCATCGTAAGGCAGCAGATAACTGCCTTACGATTACTTAATCTATTGATTAAGCTGAGATTATTGGTTTCCAGAGATATCAGCATTAAGTGCGTCAGTAAGTGCTTGAGTTGCCTCTTCAGCGCTTACTGTTTGCTCTTCGATGATTTCACCTTGCTTGCGACGATTCAAACGGTCTTGGTGATACGCAAAGCCAGTACCAGCTGGGATCAGACGACCCACGATTACGTTCTCTTTCAGACCACGAAGTTCATCGCTCTTACCATTTACAGCTGCTTCAGTTAGGACACGAGTTGTCTCCTGGAATGATGCTGCAGAAATGAAAGATTCTGTTGCAAGTGACGCTTTAGTGATACCCATTAACTGGATTTCAAACTTCGCTGGGATCTTACCTTGTTTCTCAAGTTCACGGTTCGCGATGTTAACGCGTGCCACTTCAACTTGTTCACCGGCTAAGAACTCAGTGTCACCGCCGTCAAGGATGATACATTTACGTAGCATCTGACGAATAATTGTCTCAATGTGCTTGTCATTGATCTTAACGCCTTGCAAGCGGTAAACCTCTTGCACTTCGTTAACGATGTAGTTAGCTACATGAGTTACACCACGTAGGCGTAAGATGTCATGTGGTGACTCAGGACCATCGGCGATAACCTCACCTTTAGACACTTGCTCACCTTCGAACACGTTAAGTTGACGCCATTTAGGGATCATCTCTTCGTATGCGTCACCCTCAGCTGGCGTGATTACAAGACGCTTCTTACCTTTCGTTTCTTTACCGAAGCTGATTGTACCTGTGATTTCTGCAAGGATTGCAGGATCTTTCGGCTTACGTGCTTCGAATAAGTCAGCTACGCGAGGTAGACCACCCGTGATATCACGAGTCTTCGAACCTTCTTGCGGAATACGTGCAAGTACGTCACCTGGGTTTGCAGTTGCGCCGTCTGTTACTTCAATCGTGGTGAATGAAGGTAGACGTGTTTCTTGCAGACCACGCTCATCGCTTTCGATGATTAGTTTCGGCTCTTTCGCATTCGCTTTACCTAGGTCTTTAACAACCACACGTGTTAAACCAGTTAACTCGTCTGTTTGTGCTTCGGTATTTGAGTCATCAATATCGCTGAATGAGATTTTTGACTTGTGCTCAAGAACAATTGGGTGACTATGCGGATCCCAAGTTGCAACGATATCGTTACCTTGAACTTCTGCATTATCTTGTACTGTTAACACCGCACCGTAAGGTACTTTATAACGCTCTTTCTCACGACCGAAGCTATCAATGATAGTGATCTCTGTTGAACGAGACGTGATAACAATCTTACCGTCTGTGTTTAATACGTACTTCGCATTGTGTAACTTCAATGTACCGTTAGTTTTAACTTGTACACTGTTTTCAGCAGATGCTCGAGACGCCGCACCACCGATGTGGAAGGTACGCATCGTAAGCTGTGTACCCGGCTCACCGATTGATTGTGCCGCGATAACACCTACTGACTCACCTGGGTTGATGATATGGCCACGTGCAAGGTCACGACCGTAACACTTAGCACATACACCAAAGTCATTATCACAGGTGATAACTGAACGAACGCGTACTTCATCCACTGAGTGCTCTTCTAAAAGATCACACAGTTTTTCGTCAAGCATAATGTTACGCTCAACAAGTACTTCGTTCGTACCAGGGATAACAACATCTTCAGCAACAACACGACCAAGTACACGTTCGCGAAGTGCTTCTACAACGTCACCACCTTCGATAAGCGGTTTCATTGTTAAGCCATCTTCTGTGCCACAATCGTCTTCATTGATTACTAAGTCTTGTGCAACGTCTACTAGACGACGCGTTAAGTAACCCGAGTTTGCTGTTTTAAGTGCTGTATCGGCAAGACCTTTACGCGCACCGTGCGTCGAGATGAAGTACTGTAGTACGTTTAGACCTTCACGGAAGTTCGCCGTGATTGGTGTCTCGATGATTGAACCATCTGGACGTGCCATTAGACCACGCATACCCGCTAGCTGACGGATCTGAGCGGCGCTACCACGGGCACCTGAATCGGCCATCATAAACACTGAGTTAAATGAAGATTGCTCTTCTTCTTCGCCTTTCGCGTTGATTACAGTATCTTTTGATAAGTTCGCCATCATCTCACGTGATAAGTTTTCATTTACACGTGACCAGATATCAATAACTTTGTTGTACTTTTCACCAGCCGTTACAAGACCTGATTGGAATTGTTGGTTGATTTCAGTAACTTCAGCTTCTGCTGATTCAATGATTTCTGCTTTAACCGGTGGGATAACTAAGTCATCGATACCGATTGAAACACCTGACTTCATCGCGTAGTGGAAACCGGTATACATTACTTGGTCAGCAAAGATAACTGTATCTTTAAGACCTAGACGACGGTAACACTCGTTTAATAAGCCAGAAATTTGTTTCTTACCTAGGGCTTGGTTGATTAGCTCAAACGGCATGCCTTTTGGTAGGATGAGTGAAAGAATCGCACGACCTACTGTTGTTTCAACAATAGATACTTGCTCAACTGCATCACCCTCTTCAGTACTAACTGTCTCGCTGATACGTACTTTTACGCGTGCATGTAACTCAGCGTTACCGCTGCGGTATGCTTTTTCAGCTTCTTTAGGATCTTTAAATACAGTACCTTCGCCTTTCGCATTAATGCGATCACGAGTCATGTAATAAAGACCTAATACAACGTCCTGTGAAGGAACGATGATTGGCTCACCATTCGCTGGAGATAGGATGTTGTTAGTAGACATCATTAGAGCACGTGCTTCTAACTGTGCTTCAAGCGTTAACGGTACGTGTACCGCCATTTGGTCACCATCGAAGTCAGCGTTGTACGCCGCACAAACTAATGGATGTAAATGGATCGCTTTACCTTCGATAAGCACAGGTTCGAACGCTTGGATACCCAAACGGTGAAGTGTTGGTGCACGGTTAAGTAATACTGGATGTTCACGAATTACTTCGTCTAATACATCCCATACCTCTGCCACTTCACGCTCAACCATCTTCTTCGCAGCTTTGATAGTCGTAGCCATGCCGCGACGCTCTAGTTTGCCGTAGATAAATGGTTTGAATAGCTCAAGTGCCATCTTCTTAGGAAGACCACACTGGTGTAGTTTAAGCGTAGGACCCACTGTGATTACAGAACGGCCTGAGTAATCTACACGTTTACCAAGTAAGTTCTGACGGAAACGACCTTGCTTACCTTTGATCATATCAGCAAGCGATTTAAGAGGACGTTTGTTAGAACCTGTGATCGCACGGCCGCGACGACCGTTATCAAGTAGCGCATCTACCGCTTCTTGTAACATACGTTTTTCGTTGCGTACGATAATGTCTGGTGCTGCTAAATCTAATAGACGCTTAAGACGGTTATTACGGTTAATAACACGACGGTATAGGTCATTCAGATCAGAAGTCGCAAAACGACCACCGTCTAGTGGTACTAATGGACGTAGATCAGGTGGCAGTACTGGAAGTACAGTCATGATCATCCACTCAGGGTTGTTGCCTGACTGGTGGAACGATTCCATTAATTTAAGACGTTTAGTGATCTTCTTACGCTTCGTTTCAGAGTTAATTGTTGGTAACTCTTCACGCATTTCAGCAATTAATTGGCCAAGATCAAGTTCACGAAGCAAGTCTAAAACTGCTTCAGCACCCATCTTCGCTTCAAACTCATCACCGTGCTCTTCTAGTGCATCTAGGTACTCTTCTTCACCTAAAAGCTGACCACGCTCAAGCGTTGTCATACCAGGCTCAGTTACAACGAATGATTCGAAGTAAAGTACGCGTTCGATGTCACGAAGTGTCATGTCTAGCATTAAGCCGATACGTGACGGTAATGATTTTAAGAACCAAATGTGCGCAACTGGGCTCGCAAGCTCAATGTGACCCATACGGTCACGACGCACTTTAGTTAGCGTTACTTCAACGCCACACTTTTCACAAATAACACCACGGTGCTTAAGGCGCTTATATTTACCACATAAACACTCATAATCTTTCACTGGGCCGAAAATACGGGCACAGAATAAGCCGTCGCGCTCAGGCTTGAAAGTACGGTAGTTGATTGTCTCAGGTTTCTTTACTTCACCGTATGACCATGAACGAACCATATCTGGCGAAGCAAGACCAATGCGAATTGCATCGAATTCTTCGGTCTTATTTTGTTGCTTCAGAAACTTAAGTAAGTCTTTCACCTTAGCTCTCCTGTCGGAGGTTAATCTTGAGGGCGAACCAATCGCCCCTACATTCTATTCGGCCTAACAGGTGCGGCTTACGCCGCACCTAAATGGCTTAATTTTCTTCCAACTCGATGTTGATACCCAGTGAGCGGATTTCTTTCAACAATACGTTGAACGATTCTGGCATACCTGGTTCCATCTTATGGTTACCATCTACGATGTTCTTATACATCTTAGTACGACCGTTCACGTCATCCGATTTCACTGTTAGCATTTCTTGTAGAGTATATGCAGCACCGTAAGCTTCTAGTGCCCACACCTCCATCTCACCGAAACGCTGGCCACCGAACTGCGCTTTACCACCCAGCGGCTGCTGAGTAACAAGGCTGTAAGAACCAGTTGAACGTGCGTGCATCTTGTCATCAACCAAGTGGTTAAGTTTCAACATGTACATGTAACCAACAGTTACTTGACGTTCGAACTGATCGCCAGTACGGCCATCATAAAGTGTAACTTGACCGCTTCTTGGATAACCACCAAGCTCAAGTAAGTCTTTGATTTCGCTTTCACGAGCACCATCAAAGGCTGGAGTTGCGATCGGTAAACCACCTTTCAAGTTTTCAGCTAAGCGACGAACTTCATCATCAGAGAACGAGTCGATATCGACTTTCTGACGACAATCACCTAATTCGTAAACTTTCTTAACGAAGCTACGGATTTCGTGCAGTTCACGCTGCTCTTTCATCATTTCTTCTAAGCGCTCACCCACACCACGTGCAGCAAGACCCATGTGTGTTTCTAGGATCTGACCGATGTTCATACGTGATGGTACACCTAGCGGGTTCAGAACGATGTCTACCGTACGACCTTTGTCATCGTATGGCATATCTTCTACTGGTACGATAGTCGAGATAACACCTTTGTTACCGTGACGACCCGCCATCTTATCACCCGGTTGGATACGACGTTTAACAGCTAGGTATACTTTAACAATCTTAAGTACGCCTGGTGCTAAGTCATCACCTTGAGTGATCTTACGACGTTTGTTTTCAAACTTCTTATCGTATTCAGCTTTAAGCTCATCGTACTGAGCGGCTAGTTGCTCAAGCTCAGCTTGCTTGTCTTCTTCAGCAAGGCTTTGAGTAAGCAGCTTTTCAGCATTTAGTGATGCAATTGAATCTGCGTTCAGACCAGCGTCAACAAGTAACTTACGAGCACGGTCTAATACACCGGCTTCTAAGATACGGAACTCTTCATTGAAGTCTTTCTTCGCTTCGCGAAGCTGCATATCTTCAACTTCTAACGCACGCTTATCTTTTTCAACACCGTCACGGGTGAAAACTTGTACGTCGATTACAGTACCCGTTACAGAGTTTGGTACACGTAAAGAGCTGTCTTTAACGTCTGACGCTTTCTCACCGAAGATAGCACGTAGTAGCTTTTCTTCTGGCGTTAATTGCGTTTCGCCTTTCGGAGTCACTTTACCTACTAGGATATCGCCGCCTTTCACTTCAGCACCGATATAAACAACGCCTGATTCATCAAGCTTGCCTAGTGCAGATTCACCTACGTTAGGAATATCTGCTGTGATCTCTTCTGGACCTAATTTAGTATCACGTGCGATACATTGTAGTTCTTGAATGTGGATAGTCGTTAGACGATCTTCTTGAACTACACGCTCTGATAATAGGATTGAATCCTCGAAGTTATAACCATTCCATGGCATGAATGCCACGCGAAGGTTTTGACCTAGTGCTAAATCACCTAAGTCAGTCGAAGGACCATCTGCTAATACGTCACCACGTGTTACCGGCTCACCAACCATACACGTTGGCTTTTGGTTAATACATGTATTTTGGTTTGAGCGTGTGTATTTAGTAAGGTTGTAAATATCGATGCCCGCTTCACCAGGGATACGCTCATCTTCATGTACATTTACAACGATGCGGCTTGCATCCGCATACATTACTTCACCACCACGCTTAGCAACGATCGTTACACCAGAATCTTTCGCTAGTGTAAGCTCAATACCTGTACCTACTAGCGGTTTGTCCGCAATAAGCGTTGGTACAGCTTGACGTTGCATGTTTGAACCCATCAATGCACGGTTAGCATCATCGTGTTCTAAGAACGGGATAAGTGCGGCCGCTACAGAGATCACCTGCTGTGGTGATACGTCCATATATTGCTGGTCCATTTTGCCCATAAAGGTTGATTCACCTTTGTGGCGACATGGAATGAGTTCATCAACAAACTCATTGTTGTCGTTCAAGTTTGAGTTCGCCTGAGCGATAACAAACTGACCTTCTTCAATGGCTGATAAATAATCTACTTCATCAGTTACGACACCGTTTACCACTTTACGGTAAGGTGTTTCTAAGAAACCATAGTCGTTAGTACGTGCGTACGTAGACAATGAGTTAATTAGACCGATGTTTGGACCCTCAGGCGTTTCGATTGGACATACACGACCATAGTGAGTTACGTGAACATCTCGTACTTCGAAGCCAGCGCGTTCACGTGTTAAACCACCCGGACCTAATGCAGAAATACGACGCTTGTGCGTTACTTCTGAAAGCGGGTTATTTTGGTCCATGAACTGTGACAACTGAGATGAACCAAAGAACTCTTTAACGGCTGCCGAAATAGGCTTAGCGTTAATAAGATCTTGTGGCATTACCGCATCAAGGTCACCTAAGCTTAAACGCTCACGTACAGCACGCTCAACACGTACTAGACCAACGCGGAATTGGTTCTCAGCCATTTCGCCAACACTACGGATACGACGGTTGCCTAAGTGGTCGATATCATCAACATCGCCAACACCGTTACGAATAGCGATAAGCACTTTCATAACAGCTACGATGTCTTCTTTCGATAATGTGCCAGGGCCTGTATCTGAGTCATAACCTACACGGCTATTGAACTTCATACGACCTACTGTTGATAGATCATAACGCTCTTCAGAGAAGAACAAGTTATCAAACAAGGCTTCAGCCGCGTCTTTCGTCGGTGGCTCACCTGGGCGCATCATGCGATAAATTTCTACTAATGCTTCTAAACGGTTGCTTGTTGTGTCGATACGTAATGTATCTGACATGTAGGCGCCGCTGTCCACTTCGTTGATATATAATGTATCAATCTTAGTGTGACCTGCTTTAACCAATTCAGCCATTAGCTCAAGTGATAGCTCATCATTCGCGTTAGCGATGATCTCACCCGTTGATTCGTCAACATAGTTTTTAGCTACAACACGACCAATGATGTACTCATGCGGTACTTCTAATTGGTTAATACCTTTTTTCTCGATGTTCTTGATGTGACGCGCAGTAATACGACGACCCGCTTCAACAAGGACTTCACCGTCTTCGCCTTTGATATCAAAAGCGGCAGTTTCACCGCGTAAACGTGAAGGTACAAGTTCCATAAGAACTTTACCGTCAGTTACTTCAAACGCAGTGGTATCGAAGAAGATATCTAGGATTTCTTCCGTAGAGAACTCTAGAGCACGTAAGATAATTGACGCCGGTAATTTACGACGACGGTCAATACGTACATATAGGTTATCTTTTGCATCAAACTCGAAGTCTAACCATGAACCACGGTAAGGAATTACACGCGCGTTATAAAGTACTTTACCTGACGAGTGAGTTTTACCGCGGTCGTTATCAAAGAATACACCAGGGCTACGGTGTAGCTGAGAAACGATAACACGCTCTGTACCATTGATTACAAAGGTACCGGTATCAGTCATGAGCGGAATTTCGCCCATGTAAACTTCTTGCTCTTTTATGTCTTTAACTGTGCCTGGTGCTTCTTTGTCCATCACCACAAGACGCAATTTTACGCGAAGTGGAGCAGAATAAGTCACACCGCGAATTTGACATTCTTTTACATCGAATACTGGCTCACCAATACGATAACTGACGTATTGTAGCTCAGAATTTCCCGAGTAGCTTTTGATCGGAAACACAGAACGGAAAGCAGCTTCCAAACCGTGATCGCCATCAGCGTCAGGGACTAAGAATTTTTTAAACGATTCTAACTGCGTCGACAGTAAGAAAGGTATATCCAAAACTTGTGGACGTTTACCAAAATCCTTACGGATACGTTTCTTTTCAGAATAAGAGTAAGCCATGGGGTTCCTCAGCTTGCTGATCTTTGACCCGACCTGTTCTTGTAAGAACAGACTTAACTGGCATCTATGCCAAGATGTACAACATTAAATTGTTGTTCTATTTTGCTCTGTCACTTTCAATACCAAAAAAGGTAACAACTTGAAAATAAAGAGAAAACTAGATTTTATTTGCGCTACAGGATTGCATCGCTCCATAGCGCAAAAAGGCCGGTGATTAAATAATCACCAGCCCTTGCCTGATTACTCAGGCAGCGAACCTAGCGTAAGCTAGATTACTTAACCTCAACTTCAGCACCAGCTTCAGTAAGGTCTTTTGCAAGCGCTTCAGCTTCTTCTTTAGATACACCTTCTTTAAGAGGTGCAGGAGCTGATTCAACAAGAGCTTTCGCTTCTTTAAGGCCAAGACCAGTTGCACCACGTACAGCTTTGATTGCAGCAACCTTGTTAGCGCCAGCGCCAGTAAGGATTACGTCAAACTCAGTCTTTTCTTCAGCTGCTTCAGCAGCAGGACCAGCAACAACAGCAGCAGCTGCAGTTACGCCGAATTTCTCTTCCATTGCTTCAACTAGAGCAACAACGTCCATTACTGACATTTCAGCAATAGCATCAAGGATTTGGTCTTTAGTTACAGACATTACAAATTTCCTAATTATTACGGACTAATACTAGCCCAAAAAAAATATTACACCGAAAGTGAACAAAAAAACAGCTTAAAATTAAGCAGCTTGCTCAGCTTTCTGTACACGTACTGCTTCAATTGTTTTACACAATTTGCCAGCAGACGCTTCTTTCATAGCGCTCATTAAGCGTGCAACAGCTTCGTCGTAAGTAGGTAGAGTTGCTAGCATAGCTGCGTCTACTACATTACCTTCAAATGCAGCCGTCTTAACTTCGAATTTCTCATTCTTTTTCGCGAAATCTGAGAAGATACGCGCAGCAGCACCTGGGTGCTCTGATGAGAAAGCGATTAAGCTTGGACCAACAAGTGAGTCAGAAAGGCACTCAAAATCTGTACCTTCAACAGCACGTTTAGCTAATGTGTTACGAACAACTTTCATCCATACACCAGCTTCACGAGCTTCTTTACGAAGGGCAGTGATAGCACCAACTGTTACACCACGAGAATCTGCAACAACTGCAGAAAGAGCACCAGTGGCTGCTTCGTTGACTTCAGCAACAATTGCTTTTTTGCCTTGAAGATTTAAAGCCATGGGTGTTACTCCTGGTTTAATGGGTCGCCTACATAGGCTTCCCTGTTCTACTCTTCCCCATCAATGATGGAGATGCTTTTTACGGCGAGAGCCAGAAGATTAGGAAAAATCTATCTGGGGATTCACACCGTCTACGTAGGTAAAATTCATTAAGGCCGAAGCCGCCTACGGTCTTGGACGGAAGCCCAATTTATCGTTTTTACCCGAAGGCAGTACGAAATTATGGACTTCAACCCGAATTCTTTACTTGTTTCGAAATTAACTTTCTCAACAAAATGGCGCAAAATTATAGTTTAAATTTCGCGCCATGTAAACTCTTAATTAAGCAACAACTGTGCTTAAAGAGTTTTGGTCAACAGCAACACCTGCGCCCATTGTTGTAGAGATAGTTACTTTTTTCACGTAAGTACCCTTTGCTTGAGAAGGTTTAGCCTTCTTAAGCGCAACAATAAGAGCTTCAAGGTTTTGTTGAAGTTGCTCAGCAGTGAAATCAACCTTACCGATAGTAGTATGGATGATACCGTTCTTGTCGTTACGGTAACGAACTTGACCTGCTTTCGCGTTTTTAACTGCTTCTGCAACGTTAGGTGTTACAGTACCAGTTTTAGGGTTTGGCATTAGACCACGTGGGCCTAAGATTTGACCTAGTTGACCAACAACACGCATAGCGTCTGGAGATGCAACAACAACGTCAAAGTTCATCTCGCCTTTCTTAACTTGTTCAGCAAGATCTTCCATGCCCACTAATTCAGCACCAGCTTCTTTCGCAGCATCTGCGTTAGCGCCTTGTGTGAATACAGCAACACGAACTTCACGACCAGTACCGTTAGGTAGTACAGTTGCACCACGAACGTTTTGGTCAGATTTACGAGCATCGATACCAAGGTTAACAGCAACGTCAACACTTTCTACGAATTTAGCTGTCGCTAACTCTTTTAAAAGAGCAACGGCTTCGTTGATTTCGTAATCTTTAGTCGCATCCACTTTTTCGCGGATTGTACGCATACGTTTAGTTAATTTTGCCATTATCTTAGTCCTCTACGTTCAAGCCCATCGCACGCGCAGAACCTGCGATAGTGCGAACTGCAGCGTCCATATCAGCCGCTGTAAGGTCAGGTCGTTTTGTCTCAACGATTTCTTCAAGTTGAGCACGAGTAACTGTACCCACTTTTTCAGTGTTAGGACGGCCAGAACCTGATTTGATACCTGCAGCTTTCTTAAGTAAGTAAGCAGCCGGTGGAGTTTTCATGTCGAACGTGAAAGAACGGTCACCGTAAACAGAGATCACTACAGGAACTGGAGCGCCTTTTTCGATAGACTCTGTACGTGCGTTGAACGCTTTACAGAATTCCATGATGTTTACACCGTGTTGACCTAGTGCTGGACCTACTGGAGGACTAGGGTTAGCCATACCAGCGGCAACTTGTAGCTTGATAATAGCTTCAACTTTTTTAGCCATAATAAATACCTCATTTGGTGGGTCATAGCCTTGTGCGCGCGAGGACGCGTACTCTAACGGCTTCCCAGTTTAAAAATTGGTTCTCACTTTTCGTGATAAAACAAGTGATAACTTGCCCTAACACAAAAAGGCCGCTGATTATAAGTTAATCAACGGCCTTTTTCAAGCTTATTGCCAAAATATTAAGCGATTTTGACAGCTTTAATTTTTTACTTATTTGTCTTGTTCAACTTGACCAAATTCAAGCTCAACCGGTGTCGAACGACCAAAGATAAGTACGGATACTTTCACGCGGCTCTTTTCGTAATCCACTTCTTCAACGACACCGCTGAAGTCAGCAAATGGACCATCAATAACGCGAACAACTTCGCCTGGTTCAAATAATGTTGCAGGTTTAGGTGCTTCAGCGTTTTCTTGCAGACGATTTAAGATGCGATCAGCTTCTTTTTTGCTGATTGGTGCAGGACGGTCTGATGTACCACCAATAAAGCCCATTACACGCGCAGTGCTGTTCACTAAGTGCCAGCTAGCATCGTTCATGTCCATTTCTACTAATACGTAACCTGGGAAGAATTTACGCTCAGATTTACGCTTTTGACCAGCGCGCATCTCAACAACTTCTTCAGTGGGTACTAAAACCTCACCAAAACTATCTTCCAAACCTTCGATCTTGATGTGCTCAAGAATAGTTTGTGCAACACGCTTCTCATAACCCGAGAAAGCTTGTACTACGTACCAACGTAGTTTCTTTTCGTTCTTCTCATCCGACATGGGATCAGATCTCCAATCCAGTTAAAAAGCCTACAGCGCGGAATAAAATGCCATCTAATCCCCACAGGATAAGTGCCATAATCACAGTTGCAACCATAACAATTAAGGTCGTATGGGTTGTTTCTTGGCGCGTTGGCCAAACAACTTTACGCACTTCAATACGTGCCTCTTTTGCAAACGCAATAAAAGTACGGCCTTTTTCAGTAAGTGAGGCAATACCTAAACCTGCTGCAACAGCAACTACTACGCCAATTGCACGTAATAATACAGATTGGTCTGCGTACATGTGGTTACCAACGACTGCGCCTGCTAGTAGCGCTATCGCTACAATCCACTTCACTGAATCCATCGCACTTGATGGTGTTTCTACATTCGTGCTCATAATATTATTACCTTAACTACAGACACAACAACCCTGCTCTTTGGCAGGGTTAATCCATTAAAATCTAAACTTAAAAACTGACTATTTAAACCGATTTTTAATTTTAGACTTCACACACAGTGTAAAAGTGGCAGGGGCGGAGAGATTCGAACTCCCAACCGTCGGTTTTGGAGACCGCTGTTCTACCAATTGGAACTACGCCCCTGCAAAGTGGATGCCTATTATACTTACGCAATTCATTAACACAAGTGTAAAAGATACCCAGAAGTTAAATTCTCGCCAGTCTATTTAAAAATCAATATTAACATTGATTAAAAAGCAGTTTATTATAACCCAATAAAGGAACTGAAAACGACATGGATACATGTGTTGCCGTTAAAATTTGCCCGCTACGTTGTATTGTTTACTATCACTTTGCTTGTTAGTCAGCTTGCTAATGCTCGCCCATTACACCTGACAACTTTTAATAGTCAGCAAGGTTTAAGTCAAAACTCCATCAATTGCAGTATAACTGATCAACAAGGCTTTTTATGGCTGGCCACACAAGGTGGGTTAAATCGTTTTGATGGTTATGAATTTAAACGTTTTAAAGCCAACAAGCATAGCAAAAGCATCTCGGGAAATTGGATCACTTCCTGCCAAAAAGATCAGCATCAACAACTCTGGTTTGCAACTGCAAGTAAGGGGCTCAACCGCCTTAACACGCATACTGGCGAGTTCGAAGTATACTCCTCTGGCAAGAATTCAGGGCTGAGTGACGATAAAATTTGGTCGATGGCATTCACACCAAGGGGTAATCTTTGGCTTGGTCATGAGCAAGGTAAATTAAGCTATTTTGATTTAAGCACTAACGAGTTCAAACATTTTCAATTTAAAGCACATGCTCAACAAAACACCCTCATTCGCGATATCATCGTTACTGATAAACGGCTTTGGCTTGCTACCAGCCAAGGGTTACTTTCATTTAATCCAAATACGCAGCAATTTACTCAATACGCTAATATCAGCTCACCGTTATGGCATCTCAATTTACTTAATCACGAGAAGTTACTCGTTGGCGGCAAGCAAGGACTCTATACGCTTAATCTAACAACGTTAGTGAGTGAATCAATTAAGCACTTTAAAGGTATCTGGATCACTGACAGCCTTATTGATGCTCAAAACAATCTTTGGCTAACAAGCTATGGGCAAGGTTTATACTTTTTGCCTGCTGAGGCAGACTTGCAAAAAGAATACATTCAATATCGCCATGATAAACAAGAGCAAAATAGTTTAAGCAGTGATTATCTCCTTTCACTTTATCAAGACCCACAAGGTATTATTTGGCTAGGGACTGATGGCTATGGTGTACATCGGTATGACCCCAAACAGCAGCAGTTTTCTCATCAATCAACAACCTCTCAGCTACATTCTTTGAGCCATAATTTTGTTCGCTCAATCATAAAAAGAGCCAATGGAGAGGTATGGATTGGCACTCGTGATGGACTCAATCGTAAAACAACCCAAGGCTATCATCACTATAAAGACGCACTACCAAACAGTAATATATTTGCCCTCCATGAAGATAACAATCATCAGTTATGGGTAGGCACTTACGGTGGCGGCTTAGTTAAGTATCAGGATGG
Source organism: Pseudoalteromonas sp. L21 (assembly GCF_021728035.1). Classification (NCBI taxonomy): domain Bacteria; kingdom Pseudomonadati; phylum Pseudomonadota; class Gammaproteobacteria; order Alteromonadales; family Pseudoalteromonadaceae; genus Pseudoalteromonas; species Pseudoalteromonas sp. L21. Next base: position 17,210 of record NZ_JAKKCV010000011.1, read on the forward strand.
TAGTGATAGCTTTGAAATTTTCACCATGCAAAGCCACCAGCTAGCGAGTGATCGTGTTTACGCGATAACCAGTGACAAAACGGGTGCACTTTGGCTTGGCAGTAACCAAGGACTTACTCGGTTTGAGCCTGAATCAGCTAAAGTAACTCACTTCAAGCATAACGACACAAGCAACAGCCTTGCGAACAACACTGTATTTACACTTGCCTATGATAGTGATGACCATGCTCTTTGGATTGGCACCCGAGCAGGGCTCAATAAGTTAGATATTGCAAGTGAGCAATTTAGTTTATTGGATCAACAAAGCTCAGCCGATACAGGGCTTAGTCATAACATGGTGACTTCTTTACTGCTAAAAAAGAACATCATTTGGGTTGGTACAATGCAGGGACTGAACCAAGTCAATAAAGATAATTTTAACGTTAAACAAATTACCGAGCAGCACGGCTTAGCGAATGATAATATTTTTGATATTTTAACTGATCAGCAAGACATGCTTTGGCTAGCAACCAACGGCGGACTAACACGCTATAATCCTGTCACAGAACAAATGCAGCAATTTTTGCCAGAAGACGGTATTCAGCACCAATCATTTATACTGGGCGCAAGCTTTCAAGCAGACGATGGCGAATTATTCTTTGGCGGTATTAATGGTTATAACCACTTTTATCCTGAGCAGTTAACCTTATCGCACGCTCCCCCTACTCCGGTATTAACTGAGCTATTACTGAACAACCACGCAATTGAGAGCAATCACTTCGGTAAGCAAACAAATACGCTTGCCAGTTCCACCCATTCACTCTCTTTTGAGCAATCAGCTGGCGTTATTGGCTTTAAATTTAGTGCATTAAATAATGCTGCCACGCCAAAACATTATCAATATGGCTACAAGTTAGCAGGCTTTGATAAACAGTTTTTGTATACAGATGCCTCTCTTAGGCAAGTCAACTACCCACAACTTCCAGCTGGTAACTACCAATTATTAATCAAGGCAAAAGATCAATACGGCCAGTGGAGTGACAGTGCCTCCTTGCTAAAGTTAACTGTTGTGCCTCCTTGGTGGCAAAGTAAATTAGCCTATGGCATCTACCTAATCATGGCATTAACGCTAACTTGGCTACTTTTAAATGCACTGTACCAACGCAAACTCGCTGAGCAAGAAAAGCAAACTGAAATTGAATTAAACAAATTAAAAGATCAATTTCTAGATAACATTAGCCATGAGCTAAAAACGCCACTGAGCTTAATACTTGCTCCGATAAGTCAGTTACAGCAGAGTAATACTGACCAACATACACAAACGCAACTTGCTAGTATAAAGCGCAATTGCCAGCGTTTGCTTGAGCTCATTAATCAACTTTTACAACTAAGTAAACGTCCAAGTACAGCTATTTACACGGTATCACCGTATTCATTAAATGATTTTCTGACCAACCTGGTAAACGATTTCACGCCGCTCTTTAAGCAAAAGCAACTGCAATTTAATTTTCACACTAATACGGCAGAAGAATGCATGATTGCCCTTGCTCCCGAGCATGCTCACTCTATCTTTAGTAACCTAATTAGTAATGCTCTTAAGTACACCCCACAAGGTGGTAAAGTTAGTATTAGCCTCTCGATGGAACAGCAACGGGCGATATTTAGCATTATTGATACGGGTATCGGAATTGCCGACAAGCATCAGCAACAAGTTTTTAACCGCTTTACCCGCGTGGCAACATCAGAAGAGTCAGGAAGTGGAATCGGCCTAACCTTGGTAAAGCAGCTAGTTGAAGAATATGGCGGTATAATCACCCTACAAAGTCAAGTTAACAAAGGAAGCTGTTTTAATGTGTCACTTCCTCTTGCAATCGCCTCTGGTAAACATATAAATAACTCAATTGAACTGCACTCCTCACAGCCAACTATTCTCATTGTTGAGGATAACCAAGACATGGCTGTTCTATTACTTTCGTTATTTAATGAGGAGTTTCGTTGTATCTGCGCAATTGATGGTCAACAAGCTATTGAACTATGTCAAACGAGCCTGCCAGACCTAATCATTAGTGATGTCATGATGCCTAATATGGATGGCTATCAACTATTGACTAAACTACGTGCCAACCCCGCCACCAGCCACATTCCTGTCCTATTGCTTTCTGCAAAGGCAGACAAAAATAGTCGTTTAAAAGGCCTCGATTTATTAGCCGATGATTTTTTAAGTAAACCGTTTGAACCAGCAATACTGATCAGTCGTGTTAAGGGGTTGCTTAATTTAAGACACATCTTAAACCAGCATTTAACGGCGCAGCTTGCTGCCCCGCTACACACAGACTCATCCGCACAGATTACGGTTCACAATAAAGACTACTCCTTTACAGAAAAGCTTAAGCAGGTAGTGCAAACTCATTATCAAGATGAAAGTTTCTCCGTCGAACAACTTGCCTCTGCATTATGTTTAAGCCCCCGTGCACTTCAATTAAAAATGAAAGCATTATATTCACAAACTCCATCAGACTATTTGCGCAATACACGTTTAGAGTTTGCAAAAGAACACCTAATCAATAGCACATCAGCAATTGGTCTGATAGCTGAACAAAATGGCTTTAGCTCGCAAAGTTATTTTGCTCGAAGCTTTAAAAGTTATTTTGGCCTCTCACCAAAACAGTATCGAGATAACCATCAAAAACGCGCTAATTTCGTGTGAGTGAATAAACTTTTCGCTTGAGTACTATTTTTAATGTACTGATTTTTATAACTTATCCTAATAAACATTCATAAAAACAAAGCCCGTATTGTGGCGTTATTTACTGCATGAGATATAAGTTAAGGAAAGTCATATGCTCACCAAAACACACAAAGCGATTACGCTCACTTTAATTGCTGCTGCACTAACTGCATGCCAAAGTACGACGACAACCACAAGCAATAACAACAGCCCGAATATAAACGAAGTCGCACAACAACAATACAATGGCCCTAAAGCCAGAGTCGCTGTGGCACGCTTTACCGATAAGTCCAACGACTCGCGTTGGTGGCGTAAAGAAATTGGTGAAGGTATGGCAGATCAGCTAACAACTGCATTAGTTAGTACCAATCGATTTATCGTTTTAGAGCGACAAGCGCTTGATGCTGTTTTATCAGAGCAAGACTTAGCGGTATCAGGTCGAGTAAGTGCAGCATCAGGTGCAGCCTACGGCGAAATAGAGGGTGCCGAAATTGTGGTTGTAGCAGCGGTCACAGAGTTCGATGACGACAACTCTGGTACTCGTGTAGGCAGTGGTGGGTTTATTGGTGATGTGTTTAGCTCAGTATCAGCGGGCTTTTCAAGTTCACACATGGCTATTGATTTACGCTTAATAGACACTCGTACCTCTCGTATTCTAGCAGCCACTAGCGTAGAAGGTGGTAGTAAAGATTTTAATTTTACCTCTGCTGCAACTAACTTTGGTGGCGCCCTAGTCGGCGGCAACCTGAGTAGCTGGTCAAACACGCCAAAAGAAAAAGCATTACGTGAAGTGATTATAAAAGCGGTTGAGTTCTTAGAATCAAAAGTGCCAGCGACCTATTATCGTTACAATAGTGATAACACGATAGCGGCTGGTCACACAGCGCCTGCACCACTAAAAGTAACTGCAGCTGCAGCCCCCACTAAAGCAGCAGTGGCATCAGTTACTGTTCCTAATCATAGAATGCCTTACTACGAAAAAACAGACTTGGCGATGTCACGACTAAACTTGGTTTGTTTGGGTTATTTGAAAAGACAGCCTCACTACGAAGAATATGAAGTAGAAGACGTAGAGTACGATGAAGCAACCGTGATTGCACTCACTGAGTATCAGCAAGAAAATAAGCTCAAAGTGACTGGTCGTGCGGATGAGACGACCAAAAAGTCCCTTGATGATTCAGGCTGCATTGCCAAAACTAACAAATCAAGTTTAGAAAGTCTTGGCAGTATTTTTAAATTCAACTAAGCAAAATAACAGCCAGTGCTAGCACTGGCTGTAACGCTTTCGTTTATCACTACAAAATTTGTATCAATTCGCCACGGTAAAAATCACACAGTAGCCAAATTTGTTGAAATGGGTGCTCTGCTGGCACTTTTAAGTTAGTAAGTACTGACTTAAAATCTTCTAGATGCCAAATCGTACTGGCATTTCGTATCAATAACCAAGGGTGAGTAGACTCATAATGCTTTTTCGCTTTTTGCGCGAGCAAACGATGTAACGCACAGTGCAAACGTTCACTACTTGGTGCTAACGCCATTTCCGCAAGGTCTCGTTGCATGCCAATCGACAAAGGTCGGCCAAGTACCGCCATCGCTTCTGTTTCACTGGCATATAAATGCGCTATTTCGATATCGAGTCGCTCATCACCTTTATAGCAACTTACATCGGGCTTACTCGGTGTGTTATGCCAGATATTACGCATAGTTACACCAAATTGCTTTTCGTAACAGCGTAAAAATAGCTTTGCCGCACCATGCTCGAGCGCTATTTTTTCTTGCTCACTTTCACGATTCATTTAATATCATATACACATCACTTAATAAGCCTGAAGCGCCAAATCGAAAAAGATCGGGTTGTAAATACGCTTCACCCATAATTGACTCAGCTAAAGCCAAATACTCAGCAGCGTCAGTAACAGTTCTGACTCCACCCGCCGCTTTAAAACCCACCTTTTTATCGCTTGCTTTAATGGTCTCTAAAATAACCTTAGTCGCCGCAAAGGTGGCATTCACAGCGACTTTACCGGTACTGGTTTTAACAAAGTCGGAACCGCCTTCTATCGCCAGCTTAGTTGCTGTAGCAATCAACTCATTGGTCAATTCACCGCTTTCAATGATCACTTTGAGTTGCACTTGAGTACCGCAGGCATCTTTTGACGCTTGAACATACTCTAAAACTTTGCGTTCATCACCGGCAATCAGTGCTTTGTATGGAATCACTAAGTCTACTTCATCGGCTCCGCGTTCAATAGCAAACAAGGTTTCACTAATGACTTGTTCTAATGGCTGCTCCCCACCAGGGAAGTTAGTCACAGTAGCCACTTTAACTTGTTGTAACTCACGCTCAGCGAGTGCAAGCTTAGCGTCACTAACAAACTGACTATACACACAAACCGCAGCAGGAATGCCTAACTTTGGCTCAATACTCGCAACTAAGTTATTAATAGACTCTGTAGTGTCGGTGTCATTCAGTGTTGTTAAATCCATTAGTGCCACCGCTTGGGCAGCGATTGTTTGCATATTAGTCATTGATCTTATTTTGTGTTGCCATATTAGTACCCTATAGTAGCAAATTTTTATGATCTGGCTATAAATCATAACTAATCACCATAAGGCATTTAATTTCCTTGTAACTCGCCGCAATCCCTTGTTAACTAAGCCTTAAGCCAAACAAAGCCACCAAATATAACTTTTAGTTATATAAACTTGGTTTTAATTATTTTTTACTTTATTTAGAGCACTATATTCTGCTTGCCTGCAATAAGCAGTTTCTTTGATGTGTTTTAGGGGTGAGAACAACGTGCAATATTTACCTATCTTTACCAAGTTAGACGACAAACCTGTATTGGTAGTCGGCGGTGGAGATGTTGCGTTACGCAAGTGCCGTGCATTTTTAAAAGCACGTGCCAACGTAACGCTAGTCGCCCCTGAGTTTTGTGATGAACTTACTGCGCTTGCAACGCAAGGTGAAGTAACGCTTATCGTTGATACATTTAAAGAACAGTATTTAGATCAACAAATGCTAGTTATTGCGGCGACGGATATCGACAGCGTCAATAATGACGTTTTTGAACGTGCCAATGCGCGTAATATTTTCGTTAATGTGGTTGATGACCAGCCTAAATGCAGCTTTATTTTTCCTTCGATTGTTGACCGTGATCCAATCACAATTGCTATTTCAAGTGCTGGCACTGCCCCCGTACTTGCTCGTCGGTTACGTGAAAAACTCGAGACCCTTATTCCACAACATATTGGCCCACTTGCTACGTTAGTTGGTAGCTTTCGCGATAAAGTAAAACAGCGTTTCAAGCACTTTGCTGACCGTCGCCAATTTTGGGAAGGGGTGTTTGACTCATCGGTTGTGAGTAAAGTGCAAGCGGGTAATACCGAGGCAGCAACTGTGCAGTTAGAGCAACTGTTAGATGCAAAGCCAGAGCCTGAAGGCGAAGTGTATGTTGTCGGTGCAGGCCCTGGCGACCCTGAGTTATTAACACTAAAAGCACTGCAATTAATGCAACAAGCCGACGTCGTTGTGTATGACTATTTAGTCTCTGATGAAATTATGGAACTAGTGCGCCGTGATGCTGATTTAGTCTGTGTTGGCAAACGCTTGGGCGATCACAGTGTTGCACAAGAAGATACCAATCAAATGCTGGTAGATTTTGCCAAACAAGGTAAAAAGGTATGCCGTATTAAAGGAGGCGACCCGTTTATTTATGGTCGTGGTGGTGAAGAAGTACAAGTGCTGGCCGCAAATCAAGTACGTTACCAAATCGTACCGGGTATCACTGCTGCTGCCGGTTGCAGTGCTTATGCTGGGATCCCTCTAACACACAGAGACCATGCACAAGCTATTCAATTTGTGACAGGACACTGTAAAAAAGATGGTCAAGAACTTGATTGGCAATCACTCGCAAAACCAAATCAAACTTTGGCTATTTATATGGGTGTCATTAAATCTCCCCATATTCAAGCACAATTATTAAAACATGGCCGTGGTGCAGAAACACCAGTTGCCATTATCGAAAATGGTACGCGAAAAGAACAGCGTGTCGTTACTGGGCAACTGGGTGAGTTGGCGGACTTAATCGCCCGTCATAGTATTATCTCACCCGCTTTACTAATTATAGGCGAAGTTGCATCATTGCATCACCAGCTTGCATGGTTCGGACAAACCGAACAAACCAGCAGCTTTGCCCAGCCTATTACAGGCGTAGCGTAATTTAACTTTTAATCATTTTAGTAGGACGACTAACAATGGCTTTAACACACCTTCAGCAATTAGAAGCTGAAAGTATCAAGATCATGCGCGAAGTGGCTGCTGAGTTTGAAAATCCGGTGATGCTTTACTCGATAGGTAAAGATTCATCGGTGTTATTACACTTAGCACGCAAAGCGTTTTACCCAGCAAAGATCCCATTTCCATTATTACATGTTGATACCAACTGGAAGTTTAAGGAAATGATCGAGTTTCGTGACCGCCTAGCCAAAGAATACGGCTTTGATTTAATCGTCCACAAAAACCCTGAAGGATTAGAGATTGATATCAACCCATTCGTACATGGCTCAGCAAAGCACACTGACATCATGAAAACCCAAGGTTTAAAGCAAGCACTGGACAAATACGGCTTTGATGCTGCGTTTGGTGGGGCACGTCGTGACGAAGAGAAATCTCGTGCTAAAGAGCGTGTTTACTCATTCCGTGACAAACACCACAGATGGGATCCAAAAAACCAACGTCCAGAGCTTTGGAATACATATAACAGCCAAGTTAACCCGGGTGAAAGTATTCGTGTTTTCCCGTTATCGAACTGGACTGAGCTTGATATTTGGCAGTATATCTACCAAGAAAACATTGAAATGGTTCCACTTTACCTTGCCAAAGAACGCCCAGTTGTTGAGCGTAACGGCACGCTAATCATGGTTGATGATGAGCGCATGCCTCTTGAGGAAGGCGAAGTACCAGAAATGAAATCTGTGCGTTTCCGTACCCTTGGTTGTTACCCGTTAACGGGGGCTGTGGAATCAACGGCAGGAACCTTAACGGAAATTATTGAAGAGATGCTACTTTCAACCTCTTCTGAGCGTGAGGGCCGTGTGATTGATCATGATTCAGCTGGTTCAATGGAAAAGAAAAAACGTGAGGGCTATTTCTAATGTCTAAAACAAACGACACGATTAACGAAGTCAGAGAGTTAGGTATCGACGCTTACCTTGCACGTCAACAAGATAAAAGCCTTTTACGCATGCTGACCTGTGGTAGTGTGGATGACGGTAAATCAACGCTGATTGGCCGCCTTTTACATGACAGCCACCAAATTTATGAAGACCAACTTGCCGCCCTGCATAAAGACAATGAAAAAGTAGGTAATGCAGGTGAAGAGCTTGATTTAGCACTCCTTGTTGATGGCTTACAAGCTGAGCGCGAACAAGGTATTACCATTGACGTTGCTTATCGTTACTTCTCAACAGCAAAACGTAAATTCATCATTGCTGACACGCCTGGGCATGAGCAGTACACACGCAACATGGTAACCGGTGCATCAACCAGTGATGTAGCTATTATCTTGGTGGATGCGCGTTACGGTGTACAAGTACAAACAAAACGCCATAGTTTTATCTGTGATTCGCTTGGTATTAAGCAGTTTGTAGTTGCTATCAACAAGATGGACATCGTCGATTTCGACGAAACCGTGTATGAGAAAATCAAAGCGGATTATCTTAAATTTGCGGAGCAGCTAAACGTTACGAATATCAAGTTTGTGCCTATGTCTGCACTTAAAGGTGACAACGTAGTAACACGCTCAGAGCACACTCCTTACTACACTGATAAACCACTGCTTGAGTTACTTGAAGACTCACCAGCTGCTGAAATTGATAACGGTTTTGAAGCACGCCTTCCGGTGCAATATGTCGTGCGCCCTAACTTAGACTTCCGTGGCTTCCAAGGTACTTTAACCTCTGGCAAGTTCAGTGTTGGTGATGCAGTGAAAGTGCTACCATCGGGTAAAAGCTCAAGTATCAAAGAGATTGTGACTTTTGATGGCAACTTAGATACCGCTGAAGCAGGTCAAGCAATCACTTTAACATTAAACGACGAAATAGATATCAGCCGTGGTGATGTGATTGTGCCAGCCGCTTCAAAAGCCGCTGTCACAAATCGTATTCAAGCTAAATTAGTATGGATGCACGAAGCGCCGCTTGTATTAGGTAAAAGCTACAACTTTAAGTTAGGTAGCAAGAATACCTCAGCAGTGGTAAGAAAAATCGATCACACCATTGATGTAAATACCTTAGAGCATGGTCAAGCTGACTCATTACAGCTGAACGAAATTGCTATTGTAACCTTAGAGCTGACAGAAACAATTTTGGCTGATGAGTACCACAGCAATCATGAAACAGGTGCGTTTATCCTAATCGATCGCCTATCAAACCTAACTGTGGCAGCAGGTATGATTGAGCAATTACTTAACATCGAAGAACAGCAAAGTAACTTTAGCGACTTTGAAGTTGAATTTAACGCTTTAGTACGCAAGCACTTCCCTCACTGGCAAGCGCTTGATATAACTAAGCTTAAATGATCACTTTTCGCCTGTTATAGGAAGCAATAGCATGTATCAACAGCTGGTATTAACAGGCATTATGCTGGTATTAGTCGGGTGCCTTTTTGGCACACGACTAAAACCAGCATGGTTATTTGTTGGCGCCATTGGTATTAGCTATCTAGCAGGGCTTATAAGCCTTGAAGATATGCTGGTGAACTATGCAAACCCCTCTTTAATTACTTTAATACTGCTTGTATTAGTGTCTATTGCTGTAGAAAAAACCACGTTAGTACAGAAACTTGCTCAGTCACTTTCTAAAGGAAGTCTAACCAGCTCAGTGACTAAACTTGGTTTATCTACCGCTTTTTTATCATCATTTACTAATAATACGGCGGTTGTGGCCTCACTGATTAGTGCAATAAAAGACAGTCCAACTCATTCCCCGTCTAAATTGTTGTTGCCCTTGTCGTACACTGCAATTTTAGGGGGCACGATTACCCTAATTGGCACATCAACTAACTTAATTGTTAATGGTTTTGCAGTAGAAGCTGGCATGGCGCCCCTAGGCTTTTTTGATTTTACATTAGTGGGCTTGGGTGCTTTAAGTGTTGGCTTAATCACTATCATTGTGATGTTGAAATACCTTCCTGATAATGGCAAAAACGATCAAGAAGTCGTCCCTTTCTATCTAGAAGGTAAAGTTGAAACCGGCTCACAACTCGCGGGTAAAAGCGTTGAAGAAAACGGTCTTCGTGAACTTAAAGACCTATTCTTAGCCGAGATCATCCGTGAAGATAAACGTATCTGTGCAGTCACACCAAAGCAAGTGATTAAAGAAGGTGACGTGCTCTTGTTTGTCGGTGACATAAAATCGGTACCTCTGCTTACTCAGTTTGATGGCCTAAAAGTCGTTCACGACAAACACGAAAAAGATGTTGAGCACTTAGTTGAAGTCGTTGTCAGCCATTCCTCTAAATACATAGGTAAAACAGTTAAGGAAGTGCGTTTTCGTGAGCAATTCCATGCGGCGGTTATTGCCATTCGCCGCGGCCACGACCGTTTGCAAGGTGGTTTAGGTAAAGTACAACTACAAGCTGGTGACTCACTCATTCTTGCACCAGGTAAAGAGTTTTACTCACTTCCTGACCTTAAAAGAGAATTTGTTTATATTTCAGGCCTTGATTTACAAACTCACTTAAAGCCAAAGAAATCTAATATCGTATTGGCCAGTTTTGCGGGGGTTTTAGGCCTGAGCATTCTTGGAATCGTCCCCTTGATTAAAGGTCTACTTGTTTTACTGATCGGCCTAATGCTAACTGGCACAATTAAACTTAGTGAAGTAAAGCGCCGCTTTCCGATTGAGCTACTCGCTGTGGTAGGCAGTGCTATCGGCCTAGCTAAATTAATGATAGGCACAGGCCTTGCCGGTGAAATATCATCAGGTATGTTATACGTGCTTGGCGATTTTGGACCTTATGGGGCTTTCATTGCCATTTTCTTAATGACCGTGATGTTTACAGAGCTCATTACCAATAATGCAGCCGCGGCACTTTCGTTTCCAGTTGCCTACGCATTAGCCATAGGTTTTGATGTATCGCCACTTCCTTTTATTATGGCTGTCGCTTTTGGTGCATCGGCTAGTTTTATTTCGCCATTTGGTTACCAAACTAACCTAATGGTATACAGTGCAGGTAACTACCGTTTAAAAGATTACATTGCAATGGGCTTACCGTTATCGATTATTTATTCAATAACGGTGCTGACATTAATACCACTGGTTTTTCCATTTCAATAATGAGAGTAAAAACAATGGATGAGAATATCGTATGGCATAACTACGCTACCACTAAAGCACAGCGTAGTGAGCAAAAAAAACATAAGCCAACTATTTTATGGTTTACTGGTTTTTCAGGCTCTGGCAAAAGCACCGTTGCCAATGCACTAGAAAGTGCCCTGAATCAATTAGGTGTGCACACATACCTATTAGATGGTGATAATGTACGTCATGGTTTATGTAAAGATCTTGGCTTTAGTGATGAAGACCGTATTGAAAATATTCGCCGAGTGGGTGAAACCGCAAAACTGATGGTTGATGCAGGACTTGTGGTACTCACCGCATTTATTTCACCCTTTAGAAGTGAACGCGATATGGTAAGAAACTTAGTTGAAGAGGGTGAATTTATCGAAGTATTTTTAGATACTCCATTAGACGTTTGCGAAAGCCGCGATCCTAAGGGTCTCTATAAAAAAGCCCGTGCAGGTGAGATAAAACACTTCACTGGTATCGATTCTGATTATCAACCCCCTATTTCACCAGAAATTAAAATCGATACGAGCACAAACACCCTAGACCAATCGGTGCAAGAACTGGTAGCGTATTTAAAACAACAGCAAATTATAGGTTAAGCCATGAATCAAACGGAACTGCTAGAAGAAATCTTACTCCTCGCGCGCCAAGCGGGTAGTGCAATTATGGGGATTTACGAAAAGGACTTTAATGTTGAGTACAAGGCTGATGAAAGTCCTGTTACCGACGCTGACCTAGCAGCTCATAAAGTGATTGTGAATGGCTTAAAACACCTTACCCCAGATGTGCCAATTCTAAGTGAAGAAAGCGCTGATATAAGCTGGGAGGTCCGCCAAACATGGCAACGTTACTGGTTAGTTGATCCTATAGATGGCACCAAAGAATTCATCAAGAAAAATGGCGAGTTTACCGTCAATATTGCACTGATCGAAAATGGAAAGCCTGTATTAGCTGTGGTTGATGCACCCGCTTTGGGCGTCTCATATATTGCAAGTGAAGCAATCGGTGCCTTTAAAGATAAAGGCGATGAACGAATCGAACTAAAAGTTACCCGCAAACCAAACAAAGGACTTATTCGTGTTGTTGGCAGTCGCTCACACCCTTCTCCAGATCTTGCTGAGTTTGTAAAACAGTTCGATGACGTAGAAATGGTCTCAAAGGGCAGCTCACTAAAACTATGCTTAGTAGCCGAAGGCAGTGCAGATATTTACCCACGCCTTGGCCCAACTTGTGAATGGGATACAGGTGCAGGCCATGCAATTGCCGAAATAGCTGGCGCAACGGTTAGTAAACTCGATGGCAGCCCATTACTGTATAACAGTAAAGAAGAGTATCTGAATCCATATTTTGTGGTATCAGCGTTAGAAGAATAAACGAAGCTATAAGAAGCCGTACGTTTTAAGTAGTAAGTTTAAGAGCAGTGCGGCGTTAAATTTATCATCGTAGGCTGGCTGGAGCGAAGCGAAAACCAGCCTAATTTAGTCAGAAGCAGTAGAGCTTTAAGCGGTAAGTTTTAAGCTCGGCTCCGCACAGAGATCTAGTATTTCCGTTCTTTTGTAGGTCGGGATTTATCCAGTCACATTTTTCAGACCAAAGCCTGACTTACAAGACATTTAAGTGTAAGTATAACCCCCCCCTTATGAGATGGCTTCAGCCATGAAAGCTGCTCTAAAAACAATTTCACCACAGAGAGCACCAAGGCAATACGCGCAGCACTGAGAGTTATCCCCCTCAATGAAACTTAGATTTTTTATTGCTAAATCAATATCTGAATTACTTTCTTGATTATCATTAAGCTTTGCGAGTGTTTGTAAAATATCTCTTTTCCGCTCAGGTGAAAGCTCTGAAAAGTGCTCTTGTAAATGCTTAATCGTTAAATGTTGTGACGAAGCTGCTCTAACTAAAAATTCAACAGTCCGTGTATTTTTATTATTGATTACAACTCCCAATAAGTTTTTCATTAACCTATTTAAAAAGTCAAATTCACCTTCAGCTAACTGCGCAAAAGCTATAAACCTTAGACACACGTAAAAAGATTGTTCAGATAACTTATGCGCATTTTCATTAAAAAAATTAACTATATTAAGACCTTGAAAAAGCTCATTACTATAGGTTGCAGCATCCCTTCTATCAGCTTCATCTTTAATATCCTTGTAATGTCCATTAGCATGCCTTATTTCGCTTATCCCTTCAAAATTTCTTTGCAATCTTTCCAATTGTCGCTCAAGCAACTTTTCTCCACTTTCTAAATTTACTAACTTGTATAAAACTCTTTCAAAATTTTTATCATCGATGGTTTGCTTTGTATATTCTTCAAAAAGACCTTCTGTCAAAAAGCCTTTTGGATCTTTCCAATATGCTCTAAAACATCAAAAACAATTTGTTCTACTCTATCTTGGTTTTTATCATCTGAAAAAAGTATCCTACCAAAACGATCAAATGCCTCTTGCCAACGATAATCACTGCAGATATTTTTTGCTAATTCCTGCGTTGGTAAAGATTTTATAGAATCAAATTAAGGCTAATTCTTTCATTACTTTGTTGATAGGCTGTAAGTATAGAAGCACCTAAAATTGATAAGATGAAATACTTAAAACTAGAAGTAGCCGCTATTAATTGCTCTAAATTTGCAGTGTGATAAAAAATAGACCCCATAAGAACTATCGACAACCATAAGCTTATCGCCAGTTAAAGCCAATACTGCGTTTGGTGTGGGAGATATAAAACTTATCCAGCATTAGCTTTATGCCAATGCCTGCTAGAAATGAAAAGCTATAATACAGAGCTTCATTTGTACTTAGTATTGCTGAAAAACTAAAAAATACCTTTTTTATAAATGTGGTTTTACTTAAGAATATGACTACAGAGGATGCCGTTAATGCACACAATAACAGCGACAACCCACGCTGAATTGGAATAGAGAGTGACTTTACCAATTTAATACCCTTATCAACAATTAAGCGAAATATAAACAATTAAATATACACTCAATCTCTAGTGCTTGATACACCCTAAGCTTATATCAGAAGCACCTAAGAACCTTAATCTTTAAGAAAAATCTGAAATAACCGACATAGAGCTTGATTCATTGATGTTTTTTAAATCATGGATAATTATAGAAACACGAGTTATTAGCAAGGAACGATATACTCGGATTAATTCGCTATACAGTTGAATTATGCCCGAAGTAAAAGGTCAGCTTACGGTAAACCAGTAGAAAACCAACTTATTCAAAGAGGCTTAACCTTAGAGGGTGAGTAGATAGATGAAGCCTAGACTGATGAGCTCGTTTTTTACTCATTTCCCACTAAATCAATTCAAGCACGTAAGCCTTGCAGTATATTTTATGAGTCAATGATCAGAGTAGTAATAGTGACTCACTTTGAAAGTCATCAGCATACTTTATGGTTTGTATTTCAACATGGACTTAAAACTCCAATTGAACTACAAAAAAGACTAAATAATTTAAATACAGATTTAAGCGCTGAAGAAATAAAATATCAAATCATTGATATAGAAGCACCAAGCGGTGAGCACAATGTTTCTAGTATTTGTCGTTGGATAAACTAAATCATATAGGAAATACATTGATGTTTTATCCCCTATATGGATAATTATAGAAACATGGATTATTAACAAGGAACGATAAATGCTCGGATTAATTCGCTATACAGTAGAACTATGCCCCGAAGTAAAAGGTCAGGTTTTTGATAATGGAACCCCATTAGCCAATCAACTTGTTGAGCGAAGCTTAACCTACGACGATGAAGAACTAGATAGTGTATATACTGATGAAAACGGTTGTTTCTCATTTCCTGCCAAATCTCTAAAATCTCGCAAACCTGGCAGTATTTTTCATGAGCCCGTGGTCAGAATTATCATAGATTTAGAAAAAGGTGGTGAGGTTTACAATCTCTGGTTAGGTTTTCAGCATGGACTAAAAAACCCAAAAGAGTTTAAAAATTTTTTGAAAAACTTAAAAGCTGACTTGACGGATAAAGAAATAAAACATCACCTAATCAACCCTGAAGATCCATTAGACGAACACTTTATCAAAAGTATTGCTCGCTGGGAAAAACATAATTAAAAGGACTTATAATGGCAACTTTATCACCCATTTTATGCGCTGAATTAGCTAAAATTTCTTATGACATAAAGAAAGCAGACCGAAGAGGTCGATACTCAATAATTGCGTCGAATTCTTTAGAAAAACATTTTTCTTTTGACCTGTCAAACGGCCCAATAAAAGGAGTATCTGGCGGAGCAATGGCTCATGCTACAGGTCATCAAACAGGGTTTGTACTCGTTGGCAAAGGTACTTCTCCTACAGGGCGCATGAATCCATTTAAAAATGATTTGGTATTGGCTATTCGAGGTACAGCCTCGTTATATGACGCATCAACTGACTGTAGAGCTAACCTAAGTGTTTGCGATGGAGGTCATAGTGTTCATGCTGGCTTTAATACTTTATTTGAAACCTTAAAATCAGAATTAGCACCTTTTTTGAGTGAACTTAAGCCGAGTGCTACTGTGCATTGTGTTGGTCACAGTCTAGGAGGTGCGGTTGCATCTCTAGTCGCGGATTGGGCTAAACGACGTTTTAATGCAAACGTTAAATTATATACTTTCGGTGCGCCAAAAGTAGGCTTAACTAATTTCGCATTAAGTACCACAAACGCCCTGAAACCAAAAAATATATTCCGCTGTGTAAATGGTGGCGATGTAGTGCCGATGGTGCCTTTTTGGCCATTTATGCAGGCTCCGTACAATGCCCCTGAATATAGGATGGACAACAACCAAATTATAGCCCCGTGGCATCACTTGATGAAATACTACACCCGAAATTCACAAAAGCAATCTTGGGATAGCATCAACAAAAGAGTGACATTTAATCCGTTTAAGCGTGTAACTCTAGACATTAGTCATGCAAACCAAGTACAACCTTCCATTTATTGGATGAATCGTTTAAGTGAAGCTTTAATGACAGTATTGCGTCAAGCAAAGCTAGGGGCGCTGAATGCGCTGCAGTCCGGTACTGCAAACGGTTTGAGTTTATACGACAAAATCGCGATGATTCTAGCTAACAATAATTTTCATACTGTAGACTTAACAGGCCCCATAAATGGATTACTCGCATGTATGCTTGCATTTGCAGGATATGCTAAAGCAAAGATAAAAGAGTTATCAGCAGAGTTCATAAAGTGGGTATTTGAACAAACATTAAAAATGGTCAATAAAATAGCCCACAGAGCGCTTTCTTCAGTTGGTTAGTCACATTATTAAAGCAAGCTATATTCTAGCTTGCTTTAATATGTTAAAACTTTGACCTCTATTATTATTTATTTAGGAATAGCAGTGACAACGATTGAAAAGGCAATTGAAGCAGCATACGAATCACAAATTACCTCGCTTTATAAGGCTCTCTCACAAAGCATTCTTGCCGCAAATGGCGATGAAGCAGAAATCAGTGCAGCCGAGGCTCGTTTTAAGAAAGGGTTAGCATTTGCTGCTGATATAAAAGCACGTGCACTAACGGCTGCACAATAACACTCTAAGCTGGGTGGAGCACTGCTAAACTCAGCTATCCAAATAAGCAATATTCCCTTGTGTAAGTCTCCCCTTACAGCATAGTTATTTAAATACAACGCTAAAACATGCATTCTTAGGCGCTTTTCTATATGCTGCGCGACAATTATTATTCTAATAGTGGAGTGCTAATGAACACACATCAAGATGCTATGCCGTATGATGCATCGACAACAAGTAGTAACTCGAAATGGAATCTTCATGACACCCAATGGGTATTAAGTTTATTTGGTACCGCGGTCGGGGCTGGTATTTTATTCTTACCAATTAATATCGGTATCGGCGGATTCTGGCCGTTAATCATCATGGCATGCCTTGCCTTTCCAATGACTTATTTAGCTCACAGAGGCTTGGCCCGCTTTGTATTATCATCTAAACAGTCCGATGCTGACTTTACAGACGTAGTTGAAGAGCATTTTGGTATTAACGCCGGTCGCTTAATTTCTCTTTTATACTTTCTTTCGATCTTTCCTATTTTACTTATCTATGGTGTTGGCTTAACCAATACCGTCGACAGCTTTATTGTCAATCAATTAGGCATGGAGTCGCCACCACGCGTTTTATTATCAGGGGTTTTAGTTGGTGGTATGATTAGCTTAATGCTTGGTGGTGAAGCACTTATGCTTCGCGCTTTTTCTATTTTAGTTTATCCTCTGGTTGGTATCTTATTCTTCTTATCGTTATATTTAATCCCCAGCTGGCAAATGCCTGACATCACTATTCCTGAGTTCTCAGGTTTTATGAAGACGCTTTGGTTATCTATTCCTATTATTGTTTTTTCGTTTAGCCACGCAGCTGCAATCTCAAGTTTTGTCCATGTACAGCGAGCCCATTATGGCAATAATGCCAAAATGAAATCTGAAGCAATTCTTAAACGTACCAGCTTGTTACTGATTGTATTTGTATTGCTGTTTGTATTTTCGTGTGTGTTGTCTCTATCATCTGAACAAATGATACAAGCTAAGGCTGATAATGTGTCTATTTTATCATTTCTAGCCAATATCACAGATAACTCTTTTATTGCCACACTTGGGCCTCTGGTTGCTTTTATCGCAATTACATCATCATTCTTGGGACACTTCTTAGGTGCTCGTGAAAGCTTTAATGGCCTAGTGAGTAAGCAAACAGATTTGAATCCAAAGTTAGTTGATAAAACCGGCACTGTGATCATGTTCTTTGCTATTTGGTACTGTTCAGTAATTAATCCAAGTATTTTAAACATGATGGATCAGCTATCAGGCCCAATCATTGCTATGATCCTATTCATCATGCCCATGATTGCTGTTTATAAAGTACCAGTCTTACACAAATACAGAAACCGCTTAAGTACCCTGTTTGTTCTAACAGTTGGCTCTCTAGCAGTATTTGCGCTTATTTATAGCATGATTAAGTGACATACTACTTACTACAAAAAAAGCCCAGCAGTGAATCTCTGCTGGGCTTTTTTTAGTTATGTGTCAGGTGCACAGCTAAGATTTGGCCTTAGTATTAGCGCAACCACTTTACAGATAACCTCTGTATTCTACTACCGAACAGCCAGTAGGCTCATCCCGTCCCCAATAAGATCTATACCTGCGATTCTCTATCACGCGATGTAAAATCGCGACTACAAACGTGTTGGGGTTACTTGCCGCGTAGCAGCGGGTTTATTCCGCGTCATGGATTGTCTGTTCGCAGATAGAGCACGATGTAAAATCGCGACGACACACGTGTTGGGGCGAGCTTATCGCGTAGCAGCGGGTTTATTCCGCGTCATGGGGTGTCTGTTCGCGGATAAAGCGCGATGTAAAATCGCGACCACATACGAAAAAACCCGTTGCATTGCTGCAACGGGTTTCTCTAATTAGGAGCCTGGCGATGTCCTACTTTCACATGGCAAATGCCACACTATCATCGGCGCTGTTTCGTTTCACTACTGAGTTCGGCATGGGGTCAGGTGGGTCCAAAACGCTATTGT
>NZ_JAKKCV010000012.1:0-25394 GCF_021728035.1 Pseudoalteromonas sp. L21
GAAAGTAGGACATCGCCAGGCTCCTAATTAGAGAAACCCGATTCGAAAGAGTCGGGTTTTTTGTTGCCTGTAGAAAAATAAAACACCCAACCAAGACCCTACTACTTCTATCCTTGTAGGCATAGTGTGGCATTTGCCATGTGAAAGTAGGACATCCTACTGCGTAGCGCACCATGGCTCCTAATTAGAGAAACCCGTTGCAGCAATGCAACGGTTTTTTTCGTATGTGGTCGCGATTTTACATCGCGCTTTATCCGCAAACAGACACCCCATGACACGGAATAAACCCGCAGCTACGCGATAATCTCGCCCCAACACGTTTGTCGTCGCGATTTTACATCGCGCTCTATGAGCGAACAGACAGCCAATGACGCGGGATAAACCCGCAGCTACGCGACAAGGTTACCCCAACACGTGTGTCGTCGCGATTTTACATCGTGCTCTATCTGCGAACAGACAATCCATGACGCGGAATAAACCCGCTGCTACGCGGCAAGTTACCCCAACACGTTTGTAGTCGCGATTTTACATCGCGCGCTATCTAGGAATAGACACCCCATGACGCGGAATAAACCCGCAGCTACGCGACAAGGCCGCCCCAACACGTTTGTAGTCGTGTATGATATCTGCGCATATGCTGCATCAGCGCTTCTTTATTTACGAATGGTATTATGGGTGTGAGATGAATCCGCTGCTGTTCGGGATTAGAATACAGGGTTTATCTGTAAAATGGTTGCGATAATACTAAAGTAAAATCTTTGCTGTATGCCCACATTATTACTGTAAAAACAAAAACGCCAGCATATAGCTGGCGTTTTTATTCAGGAAGTATGTTTTGTTACTAAGCTTTAGGTCCTGCAGATTTGATTGCTTCAGAAACGTCGTATTTGGCGAAATTTTCTGTGAAGTCAGATGCTAGCTTGTTTGCGTATTCTGCGTACTTCTCTTTATCTTCCCATGTGTTGATTGGGTTAAGAAGTTGGCTATCTACGCCAGGAACTGCAACTGGTACATCTAGGTTAAGTACGTCGATGTGTTGAGTTTCAACATCAGCTAGTTTACCTGATACGATTGCATCAACTACAGCTCGTGTAGTCGGAATATCGAAACGCTTACCTGTGCCGTAAGGGCCACCAGTCCAACCTGTGTTAACTAGGTATACTTTAGCGCCGAATTCACGTACACGCTTCATTAGAAGCTCTGCGTACACGCCTGCAGGGCGTGGGAAGAATGGCGCACCGAAACAGGTTGAGAAAGTTGATTCAATATCGCTTGTTGAGCCGATTTCAGTTGAGCCTACTTTTGCAGTGTAACCGCTTAGGAAGTGGTAAGCTGCCGCTTCTTCAGTAAGTACTGAAACTGGTGGTAATACACCACTTACGTCACATGTTAAGAATACAACTGCCTTAGGCTCACCTGCGCGGTTTTCTACTTTACGCTTTTCAACGTGCTCTAGAGGGTAAGCTGCGCGGCTATTTTGTGTAAGGCTTGTATCATGGAAGTCTGGTACACGGTTATCGTCAAGTACAACGTTTTCTAAGATTGTACCGAAGCGAATTGCATTCCAAATAACTGGTTCATTCTTTTGTGATAGGTCGATGCATTTAGCGTAACAACCACCTTCGATATTAAATACGCTACCAGGTGCCCAGCCGTGCTCGTCATCACCGATTAGGAAACGAGTAGGATCAGCTGATAATGTTGTTTTACCTGTACCAGAAAGACCGAAGAATAGCGCAGTGTCGCCAGCTTCACCTACGTTTGCAGAGCAGTGCATTGGTAATACACCTTTCGCAGGCAGTAGGAAGTTCTGTACAGAGAACATTGATTTTTTCATTTCACCGGCGTAACGCATACCTGCCAGTAGCACTTTACGTTGTGCAAAGTTGATAATTACTGTGCCATCGCTATTTGTGCCATCACGTTCTGGGTCACAAACAAAAGAAGGGACATTCATTACCTGCCACTGAGGTAAATCAGATGCATTATAAGTATCAGGTTCGATAAACATGTTTTTGGCAAAGATGTGATGCCATGCAGTTTCTGTTGTTACAACAACAGGTAAATAGTGCTCAGGATCTGCGCCAACTTCTAGGTGAGAGATGAAGTGGTCATTGCTTTGCACATGCGCTTCTACGCGAGCCCATAAGGCGTCGAATTTGTCAGCATCGAAAGGGCGGTTTACGTTACCCCATTGGATTTCGTTTTCAGTACTTGGTTCTTGAACAATAAAACGGTCTTTTGGTGAACGGCCAGTGCGACGGCCAGTATTTGCAACAAAAGCACCATTAGCGGCTAAAGTCCCTTCGCCACGACGGATTGCGTGTTCGACAAGTTCAGCTGCAGTTAGATCGACAAAACGAGTAGCGTTTGCAGTCATGTTTATACCTAAATTGTGTGAGATTGAACGGGATAGCTCTGGGGTTCTTATTTCCCTTAAGCTGAAATAATAGTAACAGAAGGATTAGGGATATTCGAGAGTGTGAAGGGCTTAAAAACACATATATTTGGCAAAAAACATGAATAATTTCAATGATACCGGTGTCATGAAAGAGCGGTTTTTTATGATACCGGTGTCATGAAATTGATCAAAAAAGCCGTAATAAATACGGCTTTTAATATAATATTATTATTAAGTGCAACTTTAATTAAAAATAGCTTTAATATCCTGCTCGTTAAAGATGTAATCTTTCAAGCAATAATGGCAGCTAATTTTTACTTCACCATTTGCTTTTACGTCTTCAAGTAAAGCATCTTGACCGAGGTTCACTAACGCTGTAATTGTTTTTTCACGGCTGCACCCACAACGAAAAGTAATTTTTTGTGGTTCAAACAACTGTGGGTTATCTTCATGATATAGGCGAGTAAGCACTGTATTTGCATCTAGGTGAAGTAATTCTTCATCCTTAATTGTGTTGCTGAGTGCTTCTAAATGCGTGAAGTCTTCTACAGATTTCTCTTTATTAACCGGTAGTACTTGCAAGAAAAGGCCCGCCGCTTTGGCAGAGTCAGCTGTAACGTCTGTTGCAAACCATAAGCGTGTTTTCAATTGCTCAGATTGTTCAAAGTAACTTTCTAGGCATTTATCTAGGCTATCGTGCTCTAAAGGCACAATGCCTTGGTAACGCTCACCCTTTGTTGGGGTAATCGTAATGACCATATAACCATTTCCGATTAAATCTTTAATGGTGTTCCCTTGCACTTCACCCTGTAAACGCGCAACACCACGCATATTTTGCTTGTCATCACCATTGATAACAGCATATTTTACTGGGCCATCCCCTTGTAATTGAACAGCAATTTCACCTTCAAATTTAAGTGTTGCTGTGAGTAAACAAGTTGCTACAAGTAACTCTCCAAGTAGAGCTTGCACAGGGGCAGGGTAATTGTGGTTAGCGATCATCTCTTGATAGGTTTGGTCTATTTGTACGAGTTCACCACGTACATCGAGTTGATCAAATATATAACGATGAAGTAAATCTTGTTGCATGGAGCATTACCTAACTTGATTTCATTTTTAACAGTTCACGTCTTTGCTTTTTATCTGGTTTACGATCAGGGTGTGGAGCAAAGAAGCTGTTGTTCTTACGGGCGATAGCATTTGCTTCGCGTTTCTCAATACTTGCTTGAGTTTCTTGGTATAAGGTTTGTGCAATGGGGGCTCCTTGGCGTTTATCAAGGATTTTTTCAATCGTGACTATCTTTTCGTCGACCCCTTGTAGTAGTTTTACTACTGCACCCACTTCGACTATTTTGCTTGGTTTAGTACGTTGTCCATTATAATGCACTTTACCGCCTTGTACCATGTCTCGTGCTATTGAGCGGGTTTTATAAAAGCGTGCAGCCCATAACCATTTATCCAGGCGTACGCTTAACTCGTCTTGTTTGTCTTGCGATTGTTTAGTGTTAACTTTTGACACAATTACGCTCTTCTAAAGCTACTCAATATATAGGCAAAATTTATCATGAAACTTAATTATAAAGAAACAGTCAAATCCTTGCTTTGAACTCCTACTCGTTAGAATCACTCTGTTTACAAAGTTTAATATATGTGCGCTTGTTGAATGAAAAATGAAAAGGTACTATAAGCCAGCTATTAGGCAGTAAATTAAAATAAGAATTAAAGTTTATGGATCAACACTTACAACAAGTTAGACAATTTTTGAATGGCCTACCACATGCCAAATTGAGTGCATTTGTAGTGCTGTTAGTTGTTGTTTATATAGCATTTTTGTCATCTAAGTTGTTTTGGTTGTTATGGCCTGAGCCTAGTTCAAAAGTATTGCCCACAAATCGAGTAAGTTTGAATGCGGCTCGCACAGATACTGTAAATTCTCAACAAATTATTGATCAACATTTATTCGGGAAAGTAATTGTTGACTCAAAAAAACCTACCGCAAAGCAAACACACGTTATTAATAATGCGCCAGAAACACGGTTAAGTATTAATCTAACCGGCATTGTTGCTGTAAGCCAAGATGACCAAGCTGGTTTAGCAATTATTGAGTCTCAGGGAAGACAAGAAACGTATGTGGTCGATGATGCTATTCAGGGAACACGAGCTAAATTAGCTCAAGTCTTGCCTGATCGGGTTATTTTAGATGTGAGTGGTCGTTTTGAAACATTGATGTTAGATGGTCTTGATTTCACAAAGACAGTCTCTATGCCTGTGTTGGCCGCAAAGACAGAGCCTGAATTACAAGAAGGCCCTCAGCCTTTTGATACTGAAAGAGAAATAAATCCAACGGCAGATGAAGACGTTAAAGAAGCGATTATTGAAACGCGCGAAGAAATATTAAACGATCCTGGCAAACTATTCGACTATATTCGTGTATCGCAAGCGATGGTTGATGGTGAGCTTGTGGGTTATCGCTTAAGCCCTGGTAAAGATCCAGAGCTATTTAAGCAAATGGGATTAATGAATAATGATTTAGCTGTTGTAATAAATGGCTATCAATTAAATGATTTAAAACAGGCGATGACGGCTATAAACGAATTACGTAATAGTACTGACGCAAGTATCACTATCGAGCGGGATGGTGAGCAAATTGATGTGCAATTTAGCCTGCAATAACTAGCTTTGGAGTTTTTATAAAATGGTTCACGCGCTACACCTCAAAAAAATTAAAAAAGGGTTAGCTAAATATGCAGCGCTTTTTTTGTTAACAGGATTATCGCTTTCAGTCTCGGCTGTAGAGTATGCTGCAAATTTTAAAGGAACAGATATTAATGAATTCATTAATATTGTTGGGAAAAACCTAAATAAAACAGTCATTATTGACCCTAACGTGCGCGGTAAAGTCAATGTGCGTAGTTATGAGTTAATGGACGAGAAGCTCTATTATCAATTTTTCTTAAATGTACTTGAAGTGTATGGTTATTCAGCGGTAGAGATGGATAACGGTATCATCAAAATTGAGAAAAGCTCTGACGCTAAAAAGTCTAATGTTCCTTTGATTACAGAAGATAATCAAGCAAGCGGCGACATGATGGTGACACGCGTTGTGCGTGTTAAAAATGTGAGCGTTCAAGAGTTAGGGCCATTAGTACGTCAATTTAGCGATCAAAAAGATGGTGGTCATGTAGCAAACTTTAATGCAGCCAACGTGATGATGCTCACTGGACATGCTGCATCAGTAAATCGTTTAGTTGAAATTATTCGCTCGGTTGACCAAGCCGGTGACAAACGTGTTGATATAGTAAAGCTTAAATTTGCAACGGCGGATGATGTTGTTTCTGTTGTTGAAAATATTTATAAAGACAGTGGTAAGGGAAGTGTTCCTGAGTTTTTAATTCCTAAAGTGGTGGCCGACGGTCGAACCAATAGCGTGATTGTTAGTGGTGAAGGCCAAGCCCGAACTCGTGCAGTTGAACTTATTAGTCGCTTAGATGGTGAATTAGAGAACCAAGGTAATACTAAGGTTATCTATTTAAATTATGCGAAAGCAGACGACCTCGTTAAGGTTTTACAAGGTGTTAGCAAGACACTAGCAGAAGATGCTCAAGGCGGCGCAACTAAAACCCGTACACGTAATCAAAACGAAACCAGTATCGAAGCTCACCCAGACTCAAATTCATTGGTTATTACTGCACAACCAGACACCATGCGTTCATTGGAACAGGTGATTGAGCGTCTAGATATACGTCGTGCTCAAGTATTAGTTGAAGCTATTATTGTCGAAGTTTTTGAAGCTGATGGTATTAACTTTGGCCTGCAATGGATTTCAGAGCAAGGCGGGATGATGCAGTTTAATAATGGTACTACAGTGCCAGTGGGCTCATTGGCTGTTGCCGCTGAACAAGCGCGAGACAAAACAATTACTGATAATGTTATTGGCACTGAAACAAGTAACGTTACGCCAATCGAAAGAACTGTAGAGGGTGACTTAGGCCCACTTGCAACCTTGCTTGGTGGTATTAATGGTTTAGCTATGGGTATTGTCAAAAATGACTGGGGCGCGATTATCCAAGCTGTGTCTTCTGATACCAATTCAAATATTCTTGCTACTCCGTCAGTAACCACTATGGATAACGAAGAGGCATCAATGATTGTTGGTCAAGAAGTGCCAATAATCACGGGGTCTCAAACAGGCTCAGATAACTCAAATCCTTTCCAAACCGTGGAACGTCAAGAAGTTGGTGTAAAGCTTAAAGTAACGCCACAAATTAATGATGGCTCAGCTGTACAGTTAACGATAGAGCAGGAAGTATCGAGTGTCAGTGGTGCAACAGCGGTTGATATTTCATTAGACAAGCGTGCAATTAAAACCACAGTGATGGCCGATGATGGTGGAATGGTTGTATTAGGCGGCTTGATTGATGAAAACGTTCAAGAAAGTGTGTCAAAAGTGCCATTACTTGGAGACATTCCAGTACTTGGTCATTTATTCCGTTCAACCAGTACCAGCAAGCGTAAGCGTAATTTAATTGTATTTATTCGCCCTACAATCGTACGTGATGGCATGAGTATGAATAAACTCAGTCATGTGAAATATAATTTCATTCGTGGTGAGCAACATAAACAAAAAGAAGATGGGATTGACTTAATGCCATTGACGGAAATGCCAATCTTGCCAGAGTGGAATGATGCCTTAGTCTTGCCACCAACGTACGAAGAATATTTAAAGCAACAAAACGCAGATGATCGCAAAGATGACTGATGCAATTACAGAGATTAATGACGAGCTAGTCCATAACGAGCCGGCTGAGCTTTTAACAAGCGATGATCTTGTCAGTTTGCCAGCTAAACGTTTGCCATTTTCATATGCGCGTCGTGTTGGCGTATTACTTAGTAAAAATGCTGATAACTGGACGGTTTATTATCGTGGCGAACTAGATGTAAATGCTTTGCTTGAAGTGCGACGAATTGCAGGCCATAGCTTTACTTTAGAACAGCTGGCAGATGATAAGTTTGAATTACTGCTTGAAGCATCTTATCAGCGAGATAGTTCTGAAACACAGCAAATGATGGAAGATATTGGCAATGAGGTTGATTTATTCTCATTAGCTGATGAGTTGCCGCAAACAGAAGATCTCCTTGCTGGTGATGACGATGCGCCAATCATCAAACTGATTAATGCCATGCTAAGTGAAGCGATTAAAGAAGGTGCGTCCGATATTCACATTGAAACTTTTGAGCAAGAATTAGTTATTCGCTTCAGGGTTGATGGAGTCTTAAAGGAAGTATTAAAACCAAATCGTAAACTTGCCTCTTTATTGGTGTCACGTATAAAGGTTATGGCTAAGCTCGATATTGCTGAAAAGCGTATCCCGCAGGATGGTCGTATTAGTTTACGTATTGCAGGTCGTGCTGTTGATGTGCGTGTATCAACCATGCCATCGAGTTTTGGTGAGCGTGTAGTACTGCGTCTACTAGATAAAAATAATGCCCGCCTAAATCTGGAAGATTTAGGTATGACAGAGCGTAACCGGGAGCTATTTGCAGATCTGATCAGTAAACCGCACGGTATCATCTTGGTAACTGGCCCGACAGGCTCTGGTAAAAGTACCACTTTATATGCAGGTATGAGTCAGATTAACTCGCGTGACCGCAATATTTTAACCGTAGAAGATCCGATTGAGTATGAGATCCCTGGTATTGGTCAGACTCAAGTAAATACGAAAGTGGATATGACATTTGCCCGTGGCTTACGGGCTATTCTTCGTCAGGATCCTGATGTTGTAATGGTTGGTGAGATCCGTGACCTTGAAACGGCTCAAATTGGTGTGCAAGCATCCCTAACGGGTCACTTAGTTATGTCGACCCTGCATACGAATACGGCTGCCGGTGCCATTACGCGTATGGAAGATATGGGCGTAGAGCCCTTCTTACTATCATCATCACTGTTGGGTGTGCTGTCACAGCGTCTAGTAAGAACATTATGTAATAGCTGCAAAGAAGGACATGTTGCAGACGAGCGAGAGTGCCAATTATTAGGCGTTAACCCGACTGAGCCACCGACAATTTATCGCGCTGTGGGTTGTGAAGAGTGTAACTTTAATGGTTATCGTGGTCGTACAGGTATTCATGAACTGCTTGTTGTTGACGAGACAATTCGTGAGATGATTCACAGTGGCAAAGGCGAACAAAGTGTTGAAAAATACATTCGAACTCGCAGCCCAAGTATTCGCCAAGATGGTTGTAGCCGTGTATTAGCAGGGCGGACTACGCTGGAAGAAGTGCTACGCGTGACACGTGAGGAAGGTTAATCATGGCTGCATTTGAATACCGTGCCCTAGATAGCAAAGGAAAAGAGAAAAAAGGCATTCTTGAAGCCGATACGGTAAAGCAAATACGCCAGACACTTCGTGATCAAGGGTTAATGCCTTTAGAGGTTGTTGCAGCAGCGGAAGGTGAAAAGCAAGTTAAAGGAGCAAAAAAAACCTTACTTGGCAGCTTTTTCAAAGCAAAAATTTCGACTTCCGATTTAGCCTTAATCACTCGCCAACTAGCGACCTTAATTCAATCTGCATTGCCTGTTGAAGGGGCTGTAATGGCAGTTGCCGAACAATGCGAAAAACCCCGTTTAAAGCGTATGTTGATGTCGGTTCGTTCAAAGGTTGTAGAAGGGTATACGCTCGCCGATGGGATGAGCGAGTTTCCACATGTGTTTGATGACCTATACCGTGCTATGGTAGCAGCAGGTGAGAAATCAGGTCACTTAGATCAGGTTTTAAATCGTTTAGCCGATTACACGGAACAACGCCAACACATGCGTAGTCAAATAACACAGGCAATGGTGTATCCAACCATTTTGGTGGTATTTGCGATTGCCATTGTATCTGTATTATTAGGGACTGTAGTTCCAAAAATATTAAAAACATTCGAAAAGTCTAAACAAGTATTACCTTGGACCACTGAATGGGTGATGGCGGCGAGTAACTTTGTGCAACATTATTGGTTTATTAGTTTAATCGTAATTACAGCTGTGTCTGTGGCTATCAAGCATGCTTTAAAGAAACCAA
This sequence comes from Pseudoalteromonas sp. L21, assembly GCF_021728035.1. Taxonomy (NCBI): domain Bacteria; kingdom Pseudomonadati; phylum Pseudomonadota; class Gammaproteobacteria; order Alteromonadales; family Pseudoalteromonadaceae; genus Pseudoalteromonas; species Pseudoalteromonas sp. L21. The sequence continues at coordinate 9,466 of NZ_JAKKCV010000012.1, forward strand.
AAATTCGTTTTTGGTTTGATGATAAAGTGCTACATATGCCTGGTATAGGCAAGGTTGCACGTGGCGTTAATACTGCGCGTTTCGCGCGAACTTTAAGTATTTTGTCGTCGAGTTCTGTACCATTACTTGAAGGTATGCGTATTTCAGGTGGGGTATTAGTCAACGAAAAAATGAAGAAGTCTGTGCAAGATGCAGCAACTCGCGTCAGTGAGGGCGCAAGTCTCCGTGCTGCTTTACAGCAAACTAAGCTTTTCCCACCTATGATGCTTCATATGATCGCCAGTGGTGAAAAGTCCGGTGAGTTGGAACAAATGCTTGAACGTGCTGCGAATAACCAAGATCGAGAGTTTGAGAGTATGGTTAATGTCTCTTTAAAACTTTTGGAGCCAGCGATGATCGCATCAATGGCTGTTATTGTATTGTTTATCGTTATGGCAATACTCCAGCCTATTATGGCAATGAACAAGGCTGTTGGTCTTTAAATTAAGGAAGGTTAAAACGACGCATCATGAGGGTGTGACGTTTTATAATAAATATTGAAGAAAATTAGAGGTATTTTGTGAATAAACAATCAGGTTTCTCATTACTAGAAGTTATGGTGGTGCTGGTTATCATCGGTATGATTATGTCGATCGTAGCGCCAAATATTATGGGTCAGCAAGAAGAAGCTGCCATAGATAAAGCACATTTAGATATTCAGCAAATCGAGGATGCGCTGAGTCTTTATAAGCTTAAAAACAAAGCGTATCCAACCACTGAGCAAGGTCTTGAAGCATTAGTAAATAAAACAAGCATTGAGCCTATTCCTCGCCGTTTTCCCGAAGGCGGTTTTATTGAAAAACTACCGGAAGATCCATGGGGAAATCCTTATCAGCTAATTAGCCCAGGAGAAATTGGTAAAGTTGATATTTTCTCAATGGGTCCAGATGGTGAAGCGGGTACTGATGATGATATCGGTAACTGGGATGAAGAAAAGCAATAATGTGTAAACTCAGCCAGATGTTTACTCACTCTACACATCAAGGCTTACTGTTATGGTAAGCCTTGGTCGTTTGCATTTGGCTCGAGGCGTAAAACACGCAAAAGGTTTTAGCCTCATCGAAATACTAATGGTGCTGGTAGTGATCGGTTTTGTTACTAAAATGGTCGCCTATAGTTTTGATGGTGGTGCTGAAGAAGAGCTAGAAAAGCAAGCGCTAAGATTACACACCACAATCAATTTGGCATCAGAATTTGCCATATTGAATCAAGTTGAATTAGGTTTTCATTTAGATAAGAACGTATTTGAGTTTCTCGTTTTTGATGGTGAAAAATGGGTCACCTTTGATCGCGAAAAGCTATTCGAGCCGGTAGAGGTTGATAACCGCTTTAAACTCACCTTAAACCTTGAGGATTTGGCATGGGCACAGGATAACTTATTAGAGCAATCTAATTGGCGTGAGCTTATGAGTGGTGGGGATGAAGATAGCTTACTTGAACTCAAAAAGTTAAAAATACCGCAAGTACTTATTTTATCCTCGGGTGAAGTGAGTGCCTTTCAACTTACTTACGAACTTGAGAATGCACCAGAGCCTATTTATTTTATTGAAGGGGAGTTTATGGCTCCGGTTCAATTTCGTAGGGAGCCTGAATAGTGATTAAAGCAACTGGTTTTACCTTACTCGAGGTGATGGTTGCCTTGGCTATATGCGCCATGGCAGGCATTGCAGCAATGCAGGCAACGGGTGAGCATATAAATCATCTTGCTACGATTGAAGAACAAACATATGCTTCATGGGTTGCTGAGAATGTGATGGTTGAGCAACGCGCTAAAGGCCGTGAGTGGCAGGGAAAAAACGGCACAAAAGGGACTGAAACACTCGCTGGTTATGAATGGTATTGGCGTCAAGATGTCGTACCAACGGCAGATAAAAGCTTTGTAAAAGTGACTATTAATATATTCACTGATGAAAAACTTGCGGATCCAGTTTATGAGTTGTCCACTTACTTAAACAAAGGTGATAAGTAGTGAAGCAGCGCGGTTTTACCTTACTGGAAGTAATCATAGCCATGGGGATTCTAGCCTTTGTGGTTTTATCGACCCATCAAATTTTAGACTCAACCACAAAAGCAAAAGACGCGTCTGATGAAACAATTGCCGAGCTTAATGGTTTTCAAACAACATTTCGTTTAATGGACCAAGACTTCAGTCAAATGACGAAAAGACAAGTGCGTAATGAAGCTGGAGACTTTCAAGAAACCTATATTCTGACAGGGCGGTATGTTTTGGATAGCCAGTATGATGGGATTGGGTTTGTACGCGATGGCTGGGTAAATCCCATTAACTTGTTGCCACGTTCAGAATTACAAGCCGTTGGCTACCGCGTTATTGACGATAAACTAGAGCGTGTATATCGCGTGTATGTTGATCAACTAGACAATATGGAGCCACGCTCACAAATACTGCTTGAAGATATCGAAGACTTAAAGTTTGAATTTCTTGATGACAAAAATGAGTGGCAAGAGCAATGGCAAATAAAAGCATTGCCTAAAGCAGTTGCTGTTACAATACAGAAAGTAGAACAAGAGCCTATTCGTCGCGTCTTTTTAGTGCCTGGCGAAGGGGGGGTTGAGAGTCAATCATGATATCTTTAAAGCGTTCAAAAGGCGCAGCACTTGTTATTGTTCTATTTATTGTTGCACTTGCGGCCATGTTGGCAGTCGAAATGAGTGCAAATCTAATGGTGCAAGTTCAGCGCAGCACAAACATCCAAAGTCACCAACAGGCTAAGTGGTATGCATTTGCCGCTGAGGAACTGGCTATTAAGGCGATAAACCAAGCCAAGAAAGATGATCCTGATAGTACTAATCTAGGGCAAATTTGGGCCCAGCAAGGCGGTGTTCCTTATCCTGTTGATAATGGCACCTTAAGTGGCACTATTACTGATCTACAAGCCTGTTTAAACCTCAATGCGTTACATGCAAAACCGGTGCAACAAAGTGGTTCATCGAACACCACAAACCCTGCACACAAAACATTACTAGCCCTACTTGAGAATATTGAAGATTTGCCTACTGATGAATCAGAAGAAGCGATGGCTGATAGTGTATACGATTGGTTAGATGAAGACAGCATCACCTATCGCTCGGGAGCAGAAGAAGATGAGTATTTATCGCGTAAATATCCGTATATGACCGCAAATAGCTTATTTGCTTCTACCTCTGAATTACGCTTGGTTAAAGGGTTTAATCCTTTGGTCATGGAAAAGGTGCTGCCATTTGTATGTGTCATTCCTGGCAACGAGAACTTGGCCATTAACGTTAATACCTTACCAACAGAAAGTGCAATTATTTTAAGCTCCTTGATAGACGGTTTAAGCCTGTCAGGTGCACAAAGTGTTTTATCATCACGACCAGAAAAAGGATTTGATGGTATAGAAGAATTTTTTGAGGAAGTTAAGCAACAAGGCGGACAAAATGTGGACGCCGTGAAAGACTTGCTCACCATCAACAGTGAATACTTTAAACTACAGACGCAAGCTGAATTTGTTGAGCTGCGTTTTTCGATGACCACCTTACTGCATGCCAATAATGGTAAAGTAACGATACTGGCGCGAAAATTTGGAGGCGTACAGTGACAGAAATATTGTTGATCCGTACGGGTCGAACATTAACAGATAGCCTAAATTGGCTTATTTACTCACCTACAGAACAAGAAATCATTGCTAGCGGCGAAATAGCAGCAGCGACACAATTAGGTGAATTAGCAGAAAAAGCACAATCAAGAGAAGTGATAGTGCTCTTGCCTAGCGATCAGGTACAACTGAAGACTGTTGAGCTCCCAACAAAGTGGAACCGTAAGTTAGAACAAGCCCTCCCTTACATGCTTGAAGAAGAGATAGCGTGTGATGTTGATGAGCTATTCATCGCAATCGCAGAGCCAACAATGGTTGGTGACAAGCATGCGATTAATATAGCCATGGCAGACAGGGAGTGGTTTGAGCAATGGTTAGTCCAGTTTAACGAACATAATTTAGAAGTCTTTAAAATACTACCTGATGCGTTGCTATTACCAAGCTCGGATGAAGTTAATCAACTGAGTGTGATTGAGCTAAATAAACAGTGGTTATGCAAATTAGGTGATTGGCACGTGGCAGTGGTTGAGTCTGATTGGTTAGAAGGTTACCTGAGAGCTTTAAATAATCCTGATGTCATACATTACAGTCCTGCTGTAGGCTTTCCTGATACGGTTAATCTGATAGCTAAAACAGAGTCTTATGACCTACCATTAGCATTGTTTGCTAAACAGCTACCTAATATCAGCTTTAACTTACGCCAAGGTATGTATCAGTTAAAGAAGAAGTCTGCTATTTGGTGGGGATACTGGAAAAAAGCCGCTATTGCAGCAGGTGTTGCGTTAGTGTGTAGTATTGGCGTTAAATCGCTAGAGCTTTATAAACTCAATAGCCAAATAGAGCAAACAAAGACTCAAGTGGTGTCTAACTACCAACGTGCGTTTCCCGATAAGAAAGTGCGACCACAGTTAATACGTAGCCAGATCCGCAGTGAGCTGGCCTTGTTAGATGGTGGTAGTACAGCAGGTTTCTTAGATTTAACGAGTGATTTAGTATCGATTTTCGATGAAGTAAAAGATTTTTCGCCTGAAACACTTCGCTATGATCAACGACGAAATGAATTACGGATCCGTGCTAGAGGTAAAGATTTTCAGTCATTTGGTAAGGTGAAAGCAATTTTGGAGCAACGAGGTTTAACCGTTGATCAAGGATCGCTAAATAATGATGGCGACTTTGTTGTCGGAGAGATTAAATTGCGAGGTGCGGCATGAAAGAGCAATTAGTCAATTACTGGCGTTCTTTAAAAGAGCAAGAGCAACAACTTGTAATGATTGCCGGTGCTGTTTTTGTTATTTTTGTATTAGTGATGGGTATTTTTAGACCCCTCAACAATGCAATAGAAAAAGCAGAGCAAGACAACATAAAACAGCAAGAATTGCTTGCTTGGGTTGATGAGAGCATCATTAAGCTTAAAGCCAGTGGAAGTGCTCGTGTAACCAATGATCGCAGCTTAAGCCAAATCGTAAATAGTACGCGTAATCGCTATCAAATCACTATTAGTAAAATGCAACCAAACGATAACTCGCTTCGTTTGACAATTGACTCTGTCGAATTTAATAAATTAGTTGAATGGCTTGATGAGCTTGTTAATTCTCAAGGAGTACTTATTGAGAATTTGGATTTGAGTAAAGATGATAAATCAGGCTTTGTTCGTGTAAGTCGGTTGGTATTAGAGAAGTAGACGATGAAGAAAACAATTTTATTAGTCGCCATTTTTTTACTGTGCTTTTTGGTCTTCACTTTAGTGAAAACGCCAGCTGCTGTAGCGCTTGATTTAGCCACTCCATACCTACCTAAACAATTACAACTAGGTAAAGCTAGCGGTTCATTATGGGATGGTCGTGTCATGCAAGCGCGTTTTGAAAATGAACAGCTGAATAATGTGCGTTGGCAGATTTCGGGCTGGTCACTTTTTAGTGGCAAGCTCGTTGGTACAGTGCGCTTTGGTGACCCTAGAGACAAAGCTGATATCTCGGGTCGTGCTGACTTTTCATATGGTTTGTTTAACCAAGCCATAGATATCAAAAATGCAGTTTTAAGATTAACCGTTGAACGTGCAATGGCGCGTTTACAATTACCACTCCCTGTGAGTGCGCAAGGGCGTGTAATTGTTGACTTAGATGAATACAGCTCGGGCCAACCGTACTGTGATACATTAGCAGGTGAAATAGCGAGTCCAAATATTGATGTCAAAGGATTGAACGGCTGGTTCAGTGTTGGGCCTTTGAGTGGTCGTTTAAGCTGTAAGTCTGGTGATATCGCTGTATTAGTTGACCCTGAAAACCGCTTAGGTTTAGAAGCGGATGCAACGTTAAAAGCGAATCTAGACTTCAAGGTTGCAGGGTATATCAAACCAGAAGCAAGTCTTCCTAAAGAAGTACATGATGCAACTAAATTTCTTGGTCGCCCTGATAGTGAAGGTCGTTACCCATTAAATTTCTAATTTAGGTAAATAGTAGAAGTAATATGCAAATTCCTGAGTTTTCACCTGAGCAAAGCGTGTTATTAACACACTTTCTTTCAGAGCAAAAAAATGCCCTGTCTTTAGCGCAAACACAAGGCTACTTATTTGCTGTTATTTGTGCGCCAGAGCCTCTTGATGTTCATCAGTGGCTCGAACAGGTTTGTCCAGGATGTGACGGGCAAATGGATGAACAGGTGTTGTTTGCATTTATGGCATTGTATCAGCAGATCAGTGAGCAGGTTTTTGGAACAAGGTTTAGTTTGCCTGTCAGTTTGCAGGTCAATTCGAAACAGCAACAATATTTGGATATTCAAGAGTGTCAGCATTGGAGTCAAGGTTTCTTACTTGGAGCAAAAGATTATATTGCTAAATTATTAGCTGCGCCTTTGCTTAGTGAAGAGTTTAAAGCCGCACTAGATACCGCTCATCAGAGTTTAGGCTTTTTTAGCTTATCGCAATCGGATATTGCCGCGATTGCTAGTGAATATGAATTAACAGAGGGGCAGCTTTGTCAGCAACAATACGAGTTGATGGGGGAGTTTGCAGCGGGCTTTGCTGAGTTAATTGAGGTGGTTGCTATGAACAGTCAGTTGTACAATGATGAGGGCTGGAATTAGGTTAACTACCTAATTCCAAAATAATATCAGTGCAACCATTTTTACAGCGTACAACGCCTCTTCCTGGTTGATCTGTTTGCAAATCAAGAGTAAGAACACCTTTACAGGTTTCACAGTGTAGTGTTTGTCCCTTAGCCAATTTTTTTAGTAAGTTGCGTTGCTTTGCAAATGAATCACTGGCTTTTTTATTCAGAGTCGAAAAATCCATCACTTATTTAGCCTTTCTTTCAATGCACTTGAAACAATGCTACATACACTCTCTAAACGCTCACCATAAAAGTAGATGTTGATATCTTTCTCTCGGCAATAGCGTAGGTGAAATACCTGCAACTTCTCATCGGTTATGAATGTTTCTTCGACGTATTCCTGCTCAGAAGCTGATAAATTTAGTTGTGACTTAATAGTATTCTTTGCCATGTTTGCGGCAGGGCTTCTGTTGACTTTGCTAGCATTTGAAAGAAAGCCAATGCCATCACCGAGTAGTTTCTCTCTTGGCTCTTTGATCAATGGGTGATCAATAGTGAATAATGCTAAAATTATAAGCACTAAAATAAGAAATTTTTTCATAGCACAACAAACTTTGATCTGAATGAATAAGGTATGGCTGCAAGTTTAATAAAATGGCCAATTTAAAAGCAAGCAGATACGATGAAATAATTTAAACAGACATATTCGTGATCAATCCCTGAAATTTTTTAGAGATTGAGTATAATGATTTTGATGAGTTGGAAATTTCAGAAATCTTTGAACGTAATGAGATGCATTCTAATTTATTCACTGATTGTCTATATCTGTAAACTACAAACATAATGTTTGAGTATTTATTTCCTAGTGGCGTTGAGGAATTTTAATGGATAAACAAATTAAGGTTAAAAATATCCCAACGGAAGTAAAGATCCAGAAACCGGAAAACGCTTCCCTTGATGATAGATTTAACCCTCGCAACCGAATATACGTAAGGGCTGTTTCCGGTTTACATCAACTATTGAGACAGCGTATTGGCTTTATTGGCATGCTCGCTTTTATGTTGCTACCTTGGATTAACTATCAAGGTCAACAAGCGGTACTATTTGATCTTGTTGGTCAAAAGTTTAATATTTTCGGTTTAACTCTATGGCCTCAAGATCTCACTATTTTAGCGTTTATCTTGATGTTGGCTGCGTTTGCTTTATTTCTAGTGACGACCTTTTACGGGCGAGTTTGGTGTGGATACACATGCCCACAAACGGTTTGGACATTTATTTTTATTTGGTTTGAAGAAAAGTTTGAAGGCACAGCTAATCAGCGGAAAAAACTCGATCAACGGCCAATGGATTTTGATAAGTTTTGGCGCAAAACCGCAAAGCATAGCAGCTGGTGGTTATTCTCATTTTATACAGCTTTGACTTTTGTTGGTTACTTCACGCCGATAAGAGACTTACTTCCTGACGTATTTACACTCGATGCAACGGCTTACTCCTATGGCTGTATTGCCTTATTTGCGGTATGTACTTATGGGAATGCTGGCTGGATGCGCGAAATCATGTGCTTACATATTTGTCCATATTCACGTTTCCAATCGGCTATGTTTGATAAAGATACTTTTACGGTGAGTTATGATGAAGCACGTGGCGAAAACCGAGGCCCTCGCTCACGTAAACAAGACCCGAAAGAGCTGGGATTAGGTGATTGTATTGACTGTAACTTGTGTGTGCAAGTATGTCCGACAGGTATCGATATTCGTAACGGTCTGCAGTATGAATGCATTAACTGTGGTGCTTGTATTGATGCGTGTGATGGAGTCATGGATAAAATGGATTATCCAAGAGGACTTATCTCCTACACAACAGAACGTAACTTAGAAACACCTGAAAATAAAACACATGCAGTACGTCCTAAGTTGATAGGTTATATGGTGATTCTTGTTGTTTTAACTGGGGCACTGGTTGCAAATATTGCGATGCGTAAACCGATGGAGTTCGATATTATTCGTGACCGAAATCAACTTTATCGCGTTGACTTTAATGGCTTGGTAGAGAACACCTATACACTTAAAGTCATCAATAAAGCACAGTATGAGCAAACCTTTAATATTGCTGTAGAAGGGTTAGATAACTTTGAATATATAGGTAAACAAACATTCACCGTTCCTTCTGGGGAATCATACAATGTGCCTCTCTCTTTAGTCGTTGATCCTTATGATTTGAAAAAGCCAATGACTAAGTTTGAGTTTGTACTTTCTGTCGATTCCGAGCCTGATGTACAGATTTCACAGCCGAGCAACTTCTTTAAGGGACAATAATTAAGTACACTGAGCACATACAATAAAAAGCGGGGATTTCCCGCTTTTTTTATATAATGGGACCTTATGAGTAAATTTAGTTTTGTTGACCTTACGCCAGATTCAATTTTAGATGCCGTAGAAAGTATCGGAATTTATGCAGAGTCAGGGCTATTGGCTTTAAATAGCTACGAAAATCGTGTTTATCAGTTTAAAGCTGAAGATGGTTATCGTTATGTTGTTAAGTTTTACAGGCCTGAACGCTGGACTAAGGAGCAAATACTTGAAGAACATGCTTTTGCGTTTGAACTCGCGGAAGCTGAAGTGCCTGTTGTTGCGCCGGTTTGTAGAGAAGGTGAAAGTCTCTTCGAACATAATGGATATTTGTTTGCATTATTCCCAAGTGTAGGAGGGCGGATTTTTGAAGTTGATAACTTAGATCAACTCGATGTCCTTGGCCGCCTAATAGGGCGGATGCATCAAACTGCAAAGGCACAATCCTTTTCTCATCGCCCTGAAATGAGTTGCGAAGAATATTTGCAGACAGCGAAAGTTCATTTGCAAGCGAGTAACTTAGTGCCTATGGCCCTTGAACATCCGTTTTATACTATTTTGGATCTGGTTATTAACGAGACGACGGCTCAGTATAAAAATGTTGAAACAATCCGCCTGCATGGTGATTGTCACGCTGGCAATATTCTTTGGTCAGGTGATGCACTTATGTTTGTAGATTTGGATGATAGTCGTCAAGGTCCTGCTATTCAAGATTTATGGATGATGCTCAGTGGCGATCGTAATAACCAACTGTTACAGTTAGACACCTTAGTTGCGGCGTACGAAGAGTTTTGTGATTTTGATCATAATCAGCTTAAACTCATCGAACCATTACGTGCCATGCGAATGGTGCATTATATGGGGTGGCTCGCAAAACGCTGGGATGATCCTGCATTTCCACGGAACTTTTCTTGGTTCGCAGAAGACAAATACTGGGAGCAGCAAATACTTGCTCTAAAAGAACAGCTTGCGGCATTACAAGAAGCCCCGTTAAAATTATTACCATAAATTTTAAAAAGATAAGTAAAGACGAGAAAATAATGTTTAAAAAATTAAAGTTAAGTCTACTCATTCTATGTTTACCTTTTGCTGCATTTGCGGCTGACTTCGAAGCAGGTAACCAGTATGAAGTATTGAAAGTTGAAAAAAGTGCTACCCCGCAAGTGACTGAGTTTTTCTCTTTTTATTGCCCACACTGCTTTAAGTTTGAGCCAGTAGCGAAAGCACTGACCGCAGCGCTGCCAGAGGGCACTGAGTTTGTTAAAAACCACGTTAACTTTTTAGGTGGGGTGTCAAAACAAACACAAAGTAACTTAAGCTATGCCTACCTTATTGCTAAGCAACAAGGAAAGGGAGAGCAAGTGGCAGATCAAATTTTTCATAGCATTCATGTTCAACGTGCACCACTGCAAAATATTAAAGATGTGAAAGCATTACTGGCAACGAACGGTATTAGTAATGAAGTCTTTGATACTGAAATTGCAAGTATGCCAGTAATTAGTGCAGAAAAAGCGATGCAAGACAAACAAAATAAGTATTCACAAATCGGTGCACTTACAGGCGTACCAACATTTATTGTAAATGATAAATATAAAATTAACTTAAACACTATCAAGAGCCAAGAGCAGCTTGATGAGCTGGTTAAGTTTTTACTAAAGCAATAATTTTGGAGTGTAAAAGTAATGATTAAGTTAGTTAAAGCTACCTTATTGGCGATGACATTAGGATTGGCAGCGAATGCAACTGCTGCACAATATGAAGAAGGTAAGCATTACGAAGCATTTGATGCGCGCGCTTCTAAAAAGCCTGAAGTAAAAGAGTTTTTCTCATTTTATTGTCCGCATTGTAATAGCTTCGAATCAATCGTTGCGCAGCTAAAGCCGCTTTTGAATGACGGTGTTGCTTTTAAAAAGAGCCATGTAGACTTTTCAGGACCTCGTGATCCAGAAATTCAGGCTATGTTAGCTCAAGCTTATGCAACTGCGGCTGTGTTACCACAAAAAGATGCTTTAGTGGCTGCCATTTTTAATCACATTCATGGTAAACGTGCACGAATCAATGAATTAGCAGATATGAAAGATATCTTCGTATCACAAGGTGTATCGGAAGCTGATTTTGATAAATACTACAATAGCTTTTCTGTACGTACGATGGCATCAAAAATGAAACGCGATCAAGAGTACTACAAACAAAAAGGCGCATTGAAAGGCGTACCAACATTCATTGTGAATGGCAAATATCGTTTAATTTTAGGTGCTGAGTCCGGTATTAGTGATGCAAAAGGTATGGCTGACCTTATCAACTATTTAGCTGATAAATAAATATAAGCAAATATATTAATAAGCTCCGCTCGCGGAGCTTTTTTATTGGTGATGAACATGGAAAAAGTTTTAGTATCAAGCTGCTTACTGGGTAATCCTGTACGCTACGATGGCCAATCACAAAACCTATTAGACCCAGGATTAGAATCACTCAAACAACAAAAAAGGTTAGTTTCCTTTTGTCCTGAAGTGGCTGGTGGTTTACCTATCCCAAGGCCGCCCGCTGAAATTAAAGAGGGTCGAGTGTTAACGAAAGATGCAGAAGATGTCACTGCTGAATTTATCGCAGGAGCAGAACAAGCCTTAAAAATTTGCCAAAAGCATAAAATTCGTTTTGCTTTACTAAAAGAGTCCAGTCCCTCCTGCGGGCGTAACACAATCTACGATGGCAGCCATACGGGGCATAAAGTTATAGGGATGGGTTTAACCGCACAGTTATTACAAAGTAATAATATAGAGGTGTTCAGTGAAGAGCAGTTGCCAGCGCTATTTGCTGCGCTGGCAGAAAACTAAACTTATTTACGTTGTAAAAATACACCAGACTCAATGTGATGCGTGTATGGAAATTGGTCAAATATAGCAAAGCGCTTAACTTCGTGTGTTTTACAAAGGTGCTCAAGGTCGCGTTCAAGCGTATCTGGATTACATGAGATATAGATAATATTGTTGTAATTGGCCACGAGATCACAGGTGAGCGTGTCCATTCCTGCACGGGGTGGGTCAACTAAAATACTCTGACAATTATAACTTTTCAGATCAATGCCTTCTAAGCGAGAAAACGTGCGTTCACCTTTCATGGCTTGCGTGAACTCTTCGCTCGACATGCGAATAATATCTAAGTTATCCACTTTATTTTGTGCAATATTATATTGTGCAGAGTAAACAGATGATTTAGAAATTTCAGTTGCGAGTACACGATCAAACGAGTTCGCTAAAGCAATCGAGAAGTTACCGTTACCACAATATAGTTCGAGTAGATCATTCTCTAATGGTTCACAAAGTGCTTGTGCCCATTCAAGCATCTTAATATTTACTTTGGCATTTGGTTGGGTAAAGCTATTTTCTACTTGTTGATAAATAAGCTCTTTTCCATTGACGTTTAGGCGCTCTACGACGTAGTCATTACCAATCACTTCTTTTTGTTTACGTGCGCGGCCAATAAAGTCGATGTTAAATTGTGTACTGAGTTTTGCTTTTAGTGCTTTAATTGCCTCTAACCACTCATCACATAAGGGCTTGTGATAAAGCAAACTGACAAGAATCTCACCACTTAAAGTTGATAGGTAATCAATTTGAAATAACTTACGGCGCAGGATTTCACACCCTTTTAAGTTTTCAATCATTGCCTGCATAACTTCACCGACTAAAGGCGCAGCAGGGTCAAAATTTTCAACGCGAATTTTCTCTTTGGTTTGTTGATCAAACATAATGTGAAATAGATCATCACCTTCATGCCAAACGCGAAACTCAGCTCGTTGACGGTAGTGAATTGGATCAGAGCTAAATATCTCTAACTTTTCAACACCGAAACGTTGAAACTGAGAAAAGATGCGCTGCTCCTTTTCACTTAGTTGTGCATCATATTGAGTTGTATCAATTTTTATAACCGCCATGGCTGATTACCTTTTATCTCTTAGCTTTATATCGGCGCTATTGTAGGGGGCATAGAAGATTTGTCTAGTTTTGTTACTTATTTTTGGTGTTGTTTTTTTATACAGAAAACTTAAGTTTTCTAACTTTTAGCCGATAATGAGGTAATCATCACATGGAGTCGGATCATGAAAATTGGCAACCAAGGCTATATGCCTAATACAAACGTAAATAAGTACAATGGTAAGCAACCATTGCAGCAGCCTAATATTCAAAGTGCTCATGATAGCTATCAGCAAAGAGGGCGAGAGTTGGCCGCCAAAGTACTCGGCGATAAACTTGCCGCTGAGTTAGGGTTACCTGTTGTAGAAGAGAAAAAAGATAAGCCCCTGTTTGACTTTGAAGCAATCGTTAAGAATGTACTTGATTTCGTTGGCGGCGCTATTCGCAAAGCAAAAGCGGATGGTGCAGATGATGAAAAACTTAAAAGTATGCTGGGTGAAGCCCGAAAAGGCGTTCAAATGGGAGTTGATGAGGCTTATGAAGAGCTAAAAGGTTCAAATCTGCTAAATGACGATATTGAAGAAGGTATTGAGAAATCAAAAGAAGGTATCTTCAGTGGTATAGATCAACTTGAGGAAAGTCTTTTTAACCCTAAGCCAGCTTCTGTGTCGGTAAGCCAAGCACAATATATAAGTTTACGAAATAATGCTGAGTATACATTCACGACAGCAGAAGGCGATGAAGTGAGTATCAGTTTTGCAGATGCGTATACTAGCCAATCTGCCAGTGCTTATAGCAAGCGTGGTGGAAATGAAGCATTTGTAAGTGAGTCATCACAATCTCGCGAGCTTTCATTTTCGATGTCAGTGAATGGTGAACTAAATGAACAAGAGCAAGAAGCAATTAATGCGCTTATGGAAGATTTACAAGGAGTGAGCGAGACCTTTTTCTCAGGTTCATTAGATGAAGCATTTAAACAGGCGCAGGAACTTAGTTTAGGTAATGAGCAGCTTGTTGCCTTCTCTATGGATCTTAAACAAACGAAGACTGTTGCAAGCATAAAAGGCTATGAACAAGTCAGGCCTACTCCTGAAAAAGATGTCGCAGAAAAGATAGCGCCATTTAATGATGACTTGAAAGAAACCTTGAATAAGGCAAATGAACTTGGTTTACAAAATCAACTTGCTGGTATTTTAGAGTGGTTAAATCAAGATAAAGAAGAAGTGAGCAAGTTAGTCGACTATACCAAGACCATGCTTGAGCAGATGAATAAGATCAACGCTGACATCGAAGAGCTAAAATCGTAAGCTTTCTTTTTAAATAACTGCATGGCAAACTTCTGACCTTTGATTTTCAGGGGAAAGCAGTTTGTCAGCTCATATCATGGTATTTGATTCAGGTATTGGAGGTACTACTGTACTTGAGCAAATTCAACAACTGATACCTGAAGCCACTTATAGTTACTTTATGGACAATGCACTATTGCCCTATGGTGCTCAACCGCCGCAAAAGATCATTCAACGCTTACTGGCTTTAATTCATTTTATTGAAAGTAGCGCATTGCAAGTTGATATCTTAGTAATAGCTTGTAATACCGCTTCGACCTCTGCACTCAACATCATTCGTAGGCACACTCATATTGAAATAGTAGGTGTGGTACCTGCAATTAAACCCGCTTGCCTAATAAGTAAAACAAAACATATCGGTCTAATTGCCACTCCCGCAACTGTAAATAGTCATTACACTAAAGCACTTATCAAAGAACATGGTAAAAATACGAAAGTAAGCTTATATGCATCAACCAAGCTGGTGGAGTTAGCTGAAACATTGTTTCATACTCATTCATTATCTAACTATGAGTTTAATGAAGAAATAGCTGCACTCAATATTGCTGGTGATATTGATGTGCTAGTGTTAGGTTGCACACACTTTCCATTATTAGCAAATACATTAGCGATGTGCTTTGAGAAGCCGGTAAAGTTAATTGATTCCGGTAAAGCGATTGCCAATAGGGTAAGTAGCTTATTAATGAAACATCAACTTGCCTTATCAATAGACACAAAAAAGCCGCTGCGTTATTACGCAACGGCCCCTATTGATGCTTCGCAATTAAGCATCGAGCTTATAGAGTTGACTGATCAGACTCCTGACGAAAGTGACTAGCTTCACCTTCTTGTTTTTGTTTTGCCTCACGCACTTTCAAAGTGCGTTGCTGGAATTCACTATCATTCAACTGATTGATTGCTTTGTCTGCATCGGTTTCAGCCATTTCAACAAAACCAAATCCACGTCGCTTACCAGTGTTTTTATCTTTCAATAGACGGACGTTGAACACTTTGCCTTGTTCTTCGAACAAAGCACGAACGACACCTTCATTAGCACGGTAAGGAAGATTGCCAACATAAAGTGTTTTTGTTTTTACTTCAGCCTCCTCACTTGCCGGTGATGCAACAACAGCAATCACTAAAGCACCAATTAATAAACCTGCACCAAACAACAACGCAGGGTCTAAGGCTAAGCTTGCAAATGCAAACTTAACAACGACAAAACCTAATACAGCAATAATAATAGAGAAAAGAAAAGATTTTTGATCGGGTAATTTCATTTTAGATCTACCAATAAACAGGAAATAAACATTAATTTAACATTGTGAGCTTGCTATCTTAACGTGTTAAATGAACATAGCAATGTTATTTGCATTAAATTATGAATATTGGCTTAAAAAACAGTCATAATTGCAGCACGTTTTGTCGTTTTAGGTAAATTTAGTTCGCTTTTTGAGCAAACAGTAAAAAGATCTAAAAAAAGGGTTGATCTGTTTTCGGATCTCCCTATAATGCGACCCCACTGACACGGCGGGCAGCAACGAAAGACGCTGAACGCTGAACAAAGTGACAGAGAGTTAAGTAAAACTTCGGTTTAAAACGGTCTAAAAAGAAAGTTTAAAATTAAGTGTTGACTCGAAAAATTAAGGATGTATTATACGCATCCCTAGCGACAACGTCG
>NZ_JAKKCV010000013.1:1871-4237 GCF_021728035.1 Pseudoalteromonas sp. L21
GTGACTGCGTACCTTTTGTATAATGGGTCAGCGACTTATATTTTGTAGCGAGGTTAACCGATTAGGGTAGCCGTAGTGAAAGCGAGCGTTAACTGCGCGTTGAGTTGCAAGGTATAGACCCGAAACCCGGTGATCTAGCCATGGGCAGGTTGAAGGTTGAGTAACATCAACTGGAGGACCGAACCCACTAACGTTGAAAAGTTAGGGGATGACCTGTGGCTAGGAGTGAAAGGCTAATCAAACCGGGAGATAGCTGGTTCTCCCCGAAATCTATTTAGGTAGAGCCTCGGACGAATACTTACGGGGGTAGAGCACTGTTAAGGCTAGGGGGTCATCCCGACTTACCAACCCTTTGCAAACTCCGAATACCGTAAAGTACTATCCGGGAGACACACGGCGGGTGCTAACGTCCGTCGTGAAGAGGGAAACAACCCAGACCGCCAGCTAAGGTCCCAAAGTCATAGTTAAGTGGGAAACGATGTGGAAAGGCCCAGACAGCCAGGAGGTTGGCTTAGAAGCAGCCATCCTTTAAAGAAAGCGTAATAGCTCACTGGTCGAGTCGGTCTGCGCGGAAGATGTAACGGGGCTAAACTATGCACCGAAGCTGCGGATTCATACTTTGTATGAGTGGTAGGGGAGCGTTCTGTAAGCCGTTGAAGGTGTACCGGGAGGTATGCTGGAGGTATCAGAAGTGCGAATGCTGACATGAGTAACGATAATGCGGGTGAAAAACCCGCACGCCGGAAGACCAAGGGTTCCTATCCCATGTTAATCAGGGTAGGGTAAGTCGACCCCTAAGGCGAGGCCGAAAGGCGTAGTCGATGGGAAACGGGTTAATATTCCCGTACTTGGTATAATTGCGATGGGGGGACGGAGCAGGCTAAACAAGCATGGCGTTGGTTGTCCATGTGAAAGTGAGTAGGTTGAGAGTTTAGGAAAATCCGGACTCTTAAGACTGAGACACGAGACGAGCACCCAAGGGTGTGAAGTTGTTGATGCCATACTTCCAGGAAAAGCCTCTAAGCTTCAGATTATACCGAATCGTACCCCAAACCGACACAGGTGGTCAGGTAGAGAATACTAAGGCGCTTGAGAGAACTCGGGTGAAGGAACTAGGCAAAATCGTACCGTAACTTCGGGAGAAGGTACGCTCCTATCTGTGATGAGACTTGCTCTCTAAGCGGACGGGAGCCGCAGTGACCAGGTGGCTGGGACTGTTTATTAAAAACACAGCACTGTGCAAAATCGCAAGATGACGTATACGGTGTGACACCTGCCCGGTGCCGGAAGGTTAATTGATGGGGTTAGTTTTCGGACGAAGCTCTTGATCGAAGCCCCGGTAAACGGCGGCCGTAACTATAACGGTCCTAAGGTAGCGAAATTCCTTGTCGGGTAAGTTCCGACCTGCACGAATGGTGTAACCATGGCCACGCTGTCTCCACCCGAGACTCAGTGAAATTGAAATCGCAGTGAAGATGCTGTGTACCCGCGGCTAGACGGAAAGACCCCGTGAACCTTTACTACAGCTTGGCACTGAACATTGAACCTACATGTGTAGGATAGGTGGGAGGCTTTGAAGCAGAAACGCTAGTTTTTGTGGAGCCGTCCTTGAAATACCACCCTTGTAGTTTTGATGTTCTAACGTTGGTCCCTGATCGGGATTACGGACAGTGCCTGGTGGGTAGTTTGACTGGGGCGGTCTCCTCCCAAAGAGTAACGGAGGAGCACGAAGGTTGGCTAAGTACGGTCGGACATCGTACGGTTAGTGTAATGGTAGAAGCCAGCTTAACTGCGAGACAGACACGTCGAGCAGGTACGAAAGTAGGTCATAGTGATCCGGTGGTTCTGAATGGAAGGGCCATCGCTCAACGGATAAAAGGTACTCCGGGGATAACAGGCTGATACCGCCCAAGAGTTCATATCGACGGCGGTGTTTGGCACCTCGATGTCGGCTCATCACATCCTGGGGCTGAAGTCGGTCCCAAGGGTATGGCTGTTCGCCATTTAAAGTGGTACGCGAGCTGGGTTTAGAACGTCGTGAGACAGTTCGGTCCCTATCTGCCGTGGGCGTTTGAGAATTGAGAGGGGTTGCTCCTAGTACGAGAGGACCGGAGTGAACGAACCGCTGGTGTTCGGGTTGTCATGCCAATGGCACTGCCCGGTAGCTACGTTCGGAACTGATAAGCGCTGAAAGCATCTAAGCGCGAAGCAGGCCTCGAGATGAGTTCTCACTAGACTTTTAAAGTCTCTGAAGGGCCGTTGAAGACTACAACGTTGATAGGCAGGGTGTGGAAGTGGTGTGAGCCATTAAGCTAACCTGTACTAATTACCCGTGAGGCTTAACCATACAACGCCAAACGCGTTTT
>NZ_JAKKCV010000014.1:0-1043 GCF_021728035.1 Pseudoalteromonas sp. L21
ACGCCGTCTGGTAACTGTACGTCACCTGTTACGTCAGTTGTACGGAAGTAGAACTGTGGACGGTAACCTTTGAAGAATGGCGTGTGACGACCACCTTCATCTTTAGAAAGTACGTATACTTCTGAAGTGAACTTCGTGTGTGGAGTGATTGAACCAGGCTTCGCTAGTACTTGACCACGTTCAACGTCTTCACGCTTAGTACCACGTAGAAGTGCACCGATGTTCTCACCCGCACGACCTTCGTCTAGAAGCTTACGGAACATCTCAACACCTGTACACGTTGTCTTCGTAGTTTCTTTGATACCTACGATTTCAACTTCGTCATTCACGTTGATGATACCAGCTTCAACACGGCCAGTTACAACTGTACCACGACCTTGGATTGAGAATACGTCTTCGATAGGCATGATGAATGGCTTATCGATGTCACGCTCTGGCTCTGGGATGTAAGAATCTAGTGCTTCTGCAAGCTCAACGATTTTGTCTTCCCACTCTTTCTCGCCTTCTAACGCTTTAAGCGCAGAACCTTGAATTAGTGGTAAGTCATCACCTGGGAAGTCGTACTCAGAAAGAAGTTCACGAACTTCCATCTCAACTAGCTCAAGTAGCTCTTCGTCGTCAACCATGTCACATTTGTTCATGAATACGATGATGTAAGGTACACCAACTTGACGAGAAAGTAGGATGTGCTCACGAGTTTGTGGCATAGGACCGTCAGTCGCAGCAACTACTAGGATTGCGCCGTCCATTTGAGCAGCACCCGTGATCATGTTTTTAACATAATCGGCGTGTCCTGGACAGTCTACGTGTGCGTAGTGACGAGTTGGTGTATCGTACTCAACGTGTGAAGTTGAGATTGTGATACCACGCTCACGCTCTTCTGGAGCGTTATCGATTGATGCGAAGTCTTTCGCTACACCACCGTATACTTTTGCAAGTACGTTAGTGATTGCTGCAGTTAGGGTAGTTTTACCGTGGTCAACGTGGCCGATTGTACCTACGTTTACGTGCGGTTTTACGCGTTCAAACTTTTCTTTTGCCAT
>NZ_JAKKCV010000002.1:0-816467 GCF_021728035.1 Pseudoalteromonas sp. L21
TATAATTCTAAACTCGTTATAACATTTTCAAATAAGTCAAAATCGGCGTGCTGTGCACAAGCCAACCTATTGTGGAATTCATAAACACTATTTGAAAATTGTCCTCGATTCATTCTTTACGCCTAACAATTTTATAGTGCGCTCGTCGCGCATCTTTCTGCCGATGTTACGCGCATGTATTAATAAATCTATTTTTAACAAATAACGTAATGCATTGCCAACTATAATATTTTTATTGACACTAAATGTATTCAGAAAAAGAAAATGCGCTAATCTCTCATTTTCTTGAATATGGGAGCACAACAACAAAACTGTATATTAATACTGTTATTTATGTCATCACCAACATAAAAGTTAGTGCAATATCAGATTATGGAGTAGAGCCAATATCAATAGGTGAATCACTGTATCTGATAGCTCAAAGGTGACCTATAGAGTAATTACGTTAACTCATTTTTGGGCAGAAACGAGTTACCTCCTAATAACTGTTGCAGCCACTAAAAATCTGTTTAGCTTCCATAAAAAGCATCTTACTTCCTCTTCAAACAATTTAGCTCGGTAAATAATCGCTGATGCAGTAACTCTAGAACATCGGCCGAAGAAAACCCTTGGTACTTCTAAGGTTGATCTAGATCAAGGAAATTTCATTCGCTGCAATCTATATTACGCGGCTGCAATTTCGTCGCGTCCGAAATCCATAATGTGGATTTTAATGGCAATACTCATTATCGTGCTTAAAGGTGTGTCATGGCATTACTCATCAATAACAAATGTATTAACTGTGATATGTGCGATCCTGAGTGTCCGAATGAGGCTATTTATATGGGCGCGAAGATTTATCAAATCGATCCTAATAAATGCACTGAGTGTGTTGGCCATTACGATAATCCGACTTGCGTGAGTGTTTGCCCTATTGATTGCATTAAACCTGATCCAAATCATCGAGAATCACTCGATGAACTTGCTGATAAGTACGTCAAACTCACTTCTCAAACGTCTTAGTCATTGTACACTCATTCTTTTTAATGGTTTTAAAGTAGCACCTTGCGTTAATTGTTCTACAATTCTAGGAACAACAATACGTTATTAATTAAGGTGTGTTATGTGGTTTGGTAAGTCTTTAGAAGCTGAAATTGCAGCATTAAAAGCAGAGCTCTACCCGCTTAAAGATCTAACAGCAGGCATTGATGAAGAAATGTTGGTTCTTAGGCTTAATGCTGATGGGGATATGGCTTATATTAACCAAAACTTTCTAGATGAATTAGGTTTCTCTCTTGAGCAGCTAATCAACTCTCCTTTTGAAAACATAGTTACACCTCAATCTAAAAGTAGTGATCAATTTATAGCGTTAAAACGCGCAATTGACTGTCAAGAGCATGGCGTCGGTCATCTACAAATAGCTCGATTCGATGGCAAGCTCGAATGGTTACGTTTAATTGCTCACCCAGTTCATACCGCAGGAGGTGAGCTGGATTATTTTGCGATTTATGGCACTGTGTTAACTGATGCCATTGCCAGCTCTCGCGAGCAACGGGATGTTATTAATGCTATCTACCGTTCAATGGCCGTTATTGAGTTTGATCTAGAAGGGGTTGTGCTTAATGCAAATGAGCCTTTCTTAGCGGCTATGGGTTATAAAAAAGACGATATTGTAGGTAAACATCACAGTATGTTTTGTGAGCCCGAGGTCGCTAACTCCGCAGAATATGAAGCATTTTGGCAGCGCCTCAGACGGGGGGAATTTATTGCTGAGCGTTTTAAACGAGTGGACCGCTATGGCAATGACGTATGGCTTGAAGCGTCTTATAACCCTATTACGAATGATTTTGGTGAGTTGTATAAGGTAATGAAGTTTGCCACTGTCATTACTGATCAAGTGAACCGTGAGCATGCTATTTCTCAAGCAGCAGAAATTGCTTATGGCACCTCAACAGAAACAGACAAGCTCGCCAAACAAGGTGCACACGTTTTACAAAGCACTATGGCTGTGATGGATGAGCTTGCGCAGCAAATGGAGCAGGCCGCACAGGAAATCGCAGCGCTTGATAAGCAATCACAACAAATAGCCAATATTGTGCAAAGTATTAGTAGTATTGCTGAACAAACCAATTTATTGGCTTTAAATGCCGCGATTGAAGCTGCTCGTGCCGGAGAGCAAGGGCGTGGCTTTGCTGTTGTAGCTGATGAAGTCAGGCAATTGGCGTCTCGTACGTCTAAAGCAACAGAAGAAATTGTTGATGTCGTAAAAGACAATCAGTCTCTTACGCAAAATACCGTGCGAGTGATAGAGCAAGGTAAAGTTAAGGCTGAACAGGGGCAAGTATTAGCGAATGAATCAGGAAAAGTCATGGAAGATATTCAGCAAGGAGCGCAGGAGGTTGTCGATGCCGTTGGGCAGTTTGCTAATCAACTAACAAGTTAAAGATGTGTTTTTCTCATTTATATTCAAATTGTTAAGTTAATTCTTATTTCGTCTTAAGAATTTTCCTATTATCGCAAAAATAGGGACTTTACTGTAACGAATACGTTAAAGTAAGCATGCATATACTATTTTGCTATGTGCGCGCCTATACATCAGACCAAGGTGTATTTTTTTCTTACCTTAACGTGAAGAGTCCCATGTTTTTTAGTCAATCATTAAAGAATAAAGTTACTGAATTAGACGATGAGTTGTTTACTGTTTCACAAGTAAAAAATACGCTCGATAGTAAAATGCTTACTTTAGAACTAGATAAAAATGCACATATCTTGTCACTGAATGAGCAAGCAACAGTTGAACTAGGTTATGAGAAAAATCAACTGGTAGGCAAATCACTTCTTAGTTTAGTGCCTGAACTGGCAAGAACGACCCGTCATTACCAGAGCTTTAAAAAAGCGCTTGATGATAAAGAGGCATGGGTCGGTGCTGTACAGCTTGTAAATGCCCACAATGAACAGGCGTGGTTACGGGTTATTTTGCATCCGGTTATCAATAGACAGCAGCAGTTCCAGCAGTTCACTTTGCATGCCAGTGCACTTACCCGAACTATAGAAACATCAAGAGAAAACCAAGATTTAGTAAAAGCGATTCATCGCTCAATGGCAGTGATTGAGTTTGATTTATCTGGCCATGTAATTACTGCGAATGAACAGTTTTTACAAGGTGTGGGCTACGCAAAACAAGAAATAGTGGGAAAGCATCACAGTATATTTTGCGAGCCCGAGGAGGCAAACTCAGCAGACTACGCCGATTTTTGGAAAAAGCTTCAAAAGGGCGAGTTTATTGCGTCTCGCTTTAAACGAATTAATAAATATGGTGAACCTGTGTGGCTTGAGGCAAGCTATAACCCCGTTTTTTGTGAGCAAGGGGAGCTTTATAAAATCGTAAAATTTGCAACAGTCATTACAGAGCAAGTTAATCGTGAAATGGCAGTCTCTCAAGCTGCTGAGATTGCCTATAGTACCTCGACAGAAACTGACCAAATTGCTCATCAGGGGGCTGAGGTGTTAGGCGATATGGTGAATGTTATGGATGAACTTGCAAAAAAAATGGAGCAAGCAGCAACGGAAATAGCAGCACTTGATAAGCAATCTCAGCATATAGCTAATATTGTACAAAGCATTAGCAGTATCGCAGATCAAACTAATTTACTTGCGCTTAATGCAGCAATAGAGGCTGCAAGGGCGGGTGAGCAAGGCAGGGGCTTTGCAGTTGTTGCCGACGAAGTAAGACAGTTAGCTTCGCGTACCTCGAAAGCGACTGTTGAGATAGTTGATGTTGTACAGCAAAACAGAGCGCTGACGCAAAATACGGTAGAGGTAATTGAGCAAGGAAAAAGTAAAGCTGAGCAAGGTTACAGCCTTGCAACTGAATCTGGAAAAGTGATGAGTGACATTCAAAACGGCGCGCAAAAAGTGGTGGATGCTGTTGGTCAGTTTGCTGACCAACTTAAATAATGTTACCTGTGCTTATATTGAGTTTTGCAATAACCACGTAGAATATCAGGGTGGCGAAGTTTTATATGTTTACTTTGCCTCCCAGATACGCGTTTTCGCCAAAGTTTAAAACTTGAGTTTGTTAATTGCTCACGCATTAACGCGATAACGCTTTTTTCATTTAAGCCAAACTGTCGGTTTATCGCTTCGAATGGGGTTCTGTCTTCCCACGCCATTTCTATAATACGAGATATTTCATGATCTAAATGCTGCATTACGGCTCCTTTTTATAGCCTATACGTATTTGCAGCAGATTTAGATTATAAGATATCCTGTTGCCAGTGCTCTGCTAAAAAGTCGATGAACGCTCTGACCACATTTTGTTGGAAGTTACGTGATAAATACACTGCCCATAAGTGAGAGCCTATAGTTGTATGCTCTGGCAGTACTTTAACAAGCTCTCCCGATGCCAAATAGTCATTAGCAAGGTCACAAGGTAGGTGAGCAACCCCCATGCCTTGTTTTGCTGCTTTTAGAAGTACGCCCATATCGTTGGCAACAATGTTGCCTTTAACAGTGACTTTTTGTGTGTTGTCACCGCGTTGAAATTGCCAAATGTTGTGTTTGTTATGAATAAGGCAATTGTGTGCAGTTAAGTCACTCGGTTCATTAATTGGTGGGTTTGCAGCTAAATAATCGTGTGATGCACACACAGCGGTTGCGATATACATGAGCTTGCGGGCAATGAGCCCTTCATCTGGCTGATGAATGTAACGCAAAGCGATATCAACGCGGTCATCAACAAGCTGCGATAAACTATCTGAAAGTAACAGCTCAAATCGCGTCTGTGGATGGCGTTTGGTAAACACTTCAATGGCATCAAACAGTTTATGTTGGCCAAGCCCAATAGGGGAGGCAACGCGAATAGTCCCCACCAATTCATTGTTATGGCTGTGTGCACGGCTTTGTAAATCAGACACTTGAGTTAGTATTTGCTGGCAGTAGCTAAGGGCTTCTTCTCCTTGAATTGTTAAACTTACTTTTCGTGTTGTGCGATGAAATAACCTTAAATTTAGCCACTTTTCAATATCTTGAATATGCCTAGAAACTTGTAACCGGCTTAAGCCTAAATGTTCAGCGGCCTGAGTAAAGCTGCCTGTACGGGCAACTTCGACAAAGCTAGTAATTGAATTGAGTTTGTCCATTGGTATCTTAAACTGAAACAATGTGTATCTATATAGTGTGTTTATCAGTAATTAGTGAACAAGTAAACTGCAATCATTGAAACAAACAACGGAGCATTCCTCATGAAATTAGCAGTTATTGGCGCAACTGGTTGGATTGGCAGTCACATTACTTCAGAAGCAATCGCACGTGGTCATCAAGTAAATGCATTAGTTAGAGACGCAGGTAAAGTAACCCAAGATAACGTTACTGTGACTGAATTTGATTTAACAAACGATGATATCGCAAGCGCAGCAGCGGGGAGCGATGTTGTTATTGCTGCAATTGGGGGGCGTGCTTTAGGTAACCATGAAATTGTGGCAAACACAGCAAAGCAATTACTAAACGCGCTTGCAGGTACTGGCACACGTATTTTATGGGTGGGCGGTGCTGGTAGCTTAGAAGTGGCACCCGGTGTAACACTGGTATCAAGCCCTGATTTTCCTGCTGAATACAAAGCAGAAGCCATTGCTCAAGGTGATGCACTTGATGTATTTAGAGCATCAACAACAGACACACCATGGACATTTGTGTCACCCGCTGCGGTTATTTACCCTGGTGAGTCAGAAGGTCCATACCGTGTCGGTGGCGATAGCTTTTTTACTGATGCAAACGGCGAAAGCAAAATATCAGTCACCGATTATGCAAAAGCAATGCTTGATGAAGCACAGTCGGCAGCACATTTAAATCAACGCATTAGTATTGCTTACTAATAACGAGTCTTTCTTCAGGCTCATAAAGTGGTATTCTTAAGCGATGTGTTAAGTTATCTATTTATTTTATGAGCCTGCTATTTTCTGTTGCACTTGCAACCATACCCGCCTTACCTGAGCCCGTTGCCAACAACGCTGTAGCCAAAGTTGTTATTGATGAACACGCCTACTTTTTAAGCTTTATGGGCTTGGGGGCAGGCAAAGCACACAATGATGTTCACAATAAAGTATGGGTACTCAAAGTGGGCGATAACGCGTGGCAAGCGGCTAAAGCGGTGCCAAGTACATTGCCCCTTACTGGTCGTTTAGCGAGTACCGCAGTGGGTGTTGGTCAACATGCCTATGTATTTGGTGGCTATACCGTTAGCGCCGATCATCAAGAAATCTCTACACCCGATGTATATCGCTATGATGTGCGCTCTAATTCATATACGCAACTTGCCAGTATGCCTGTGCCGGTGGATGACAGTGTGGCGCTTTCATATAAGCAGCGTTATATCTATTTAGTCAGTGGTTGGCATAACGATGGCAATGTTAACCTTGTACAAGTGTATGATACGCAAACAGATACTTGGCAACAGGCTTCGCCCTTTTTAGGTCAACCGGTGTTTGGCCAAGCGGCGGCAATTAGTGGTAGCACAATTTTGGTGTGTGATGGTGTAAAAACACGGGCGAACGCAGATAAGCGTCGTTCTTTTGCTGCGGCTGCACAGTGTTTAAAAGGCACGATTGATGCAAATAACCCATTAAAAATAGATTGGCGTACCGTGCCACATCCAACAGGTGTGGCCCATTACCGTATGGCTGCAACCAGTTTTAATGGCGACATTTATATGATCGGCGGCTCCGATAACCCATATAACTACAATGGCATGGGATACGACGGTAAACCCGCGCCAGCGAGTGATCATGTTTGGCGCTTTGATGTTAATAAAAACACGTGGCAAGTGATGCCAAAAGCCGATACTGCGAGCATGGATCATCGAGGTTTATTAGAGCACCAAGGAAGTTTGTATCGTCTTGGTGGTATGGACAATAATCAACAAGTGACAGCCGATGTACTTGGTTACAAGGTGGCCCTTTCTTTATGAATACACTCTATATTACTGGGGCGGGAGTGAGTGCCGCTAGCGGTATACCGACCTTTCGTGGCGAAGATGGCTTTTGGACCATTGGTAGCAAAAATTACACGCCGATGGAAATGGCAACCCGTGCTATGTACGAAAACAATCCCCGCGAGTTTCTAGCTTGGTACTATCATCGTTTTGCAACGTATCGGCATCACGGTCCCAATGAGGTACATCATTGGTTGAGTGATAAAAATCTCATTACGCAAAATATAGATGGTCTTGATGGCAAAGCAGGTAACACCGATTTTATTGCTATTCATGGTCGCTTAGATCAAATGACACTGTTTCACCACCAAGGTGACGATGTAATGGCGTTTAACGCACCGTGGGATAAGGTCAACGAAGACAATCTACACAACTCATTGCTTGAGGTGTTCAATATCAGTAATGAAAGCCCCAAGCTTAACGAATCGTTTAAGCCTTACGTATTGTTATTTGATGAATACTACACTGAACTTTATCGAATTTCTGAGGCGCAACAACGTATGCTCGATGCCGATAAAATCGTGTTTATCGGCACCTCGTTTAGCGTCAATATTACGCAAATGGCACTTGATATTGCACGCAGCCAAGGCACACCAATTGACGTGGTTGATCCCGATCCTACTCACGTATTTCATCCTAATGTAACCTACCACAAGATGACTGCGCTTGAGTATGTGCAGCAGCAAGGGTAAAAAATAAGGCGCTTATATTAAGCGCCTTATTTATTTTATATTACTGCTGTTCAGCTTTTGTTGCTGTGATGTTTAAGCGCGCTTGTAAGGGATCAGGTAAAAATTCTGCAGTCCCAGACTTGCTCATTTGCAGTATAAAAGATTCATCATTTTTATATGCTTGCCATGTTGGTAAACCTGGGCCATTTGGTGTGCCTAATTTAATAAAATTAGTCACATAACGGTGCATTATTTTAGCGGCTTGCTTATCTTGCTCGGTGGTGACATGCCCATATTTAGCTGCCACAGTATTAAAAAAGTACGGGATTTCGCTGGCGTGCTCTGCACCAGGTTTATCTAAGGTTTGTGCAACATAACCAAAACGATATAAAAAGGCATCATTACCCATATCTGTCACACGTTTTGCAACGAACCTTGCTGGCTCTTGCATTAAAGCATCTTGACCTACTTGGTAATTGAGTAAAGGTAATGGTGTTTTGCCATTTGCATCGTAAGTCATTTTTGCTTGTGTACTGTGCGGAGCAAAACTTGCGAATAGCGCCTCTTTTGAAGCAAAATTAGCAAAGCCTAAATCCATATCTGTGGTGCCAACCATGGTTGCAACATGGCTAAATGTGCCTTTACTCAAGCGCGCTTCAGTGGCCGAATTGATGATTGTGCCATCAATAATTGGCCCGCCAACGTAAGTAGACTGATCATTATTTTGTCGGTTTAATGTGCTCAGATTGAGGTTATCAACCACGTCTTGTGCAGGTAACTCACGTAGCGCCGCAAGGGCATTTTCATCACTGCCTAAAATGGTGTGTTGCTTGGCAAAGTTTTCGCCAATTTTTTCGGCACTTAATACAGTGTTGTCATCACTCTTAAGCGGCAACTGCTTAAATAGCTCTCGTCCGCCGGCTGACATAATAATCGCTTGTTGGAATAAGCCATTGGCAGCAGGGGTTTGCATCATTGCATGCACCGATGCGCCACCAGCAGATTCACCCATAAGTGTCACTTTAGAAGCATCACCACCAAATTGAGCGATATTTTGTTTTACCCACTCAAGGGCGGCAATTTGATCCATTAATGCGTAGTTGCCCAGTGCATCGTTTTCAAAACGAGTAAGAGCAGGGTGGGCAAAAAAGCCAAATCGGCCTAATCGATAATTAAAGCTAACAAAAATAACGCCTTGTTTAGCAAAGCTTTCGCCTGAGTAAACAGCGGGAGATGCGCCACCATTTACAAAGCCACCACCGTGTATCCATACTACAACAGGGTAAGGAGTATCGCTGTGTTTAGTGGGTTTAAATACATTTAAATAAAGGCAGTCTTCCGATGGCGTTGTTGTAAGCGGTGCAGCATCGCCAGCAAATGGTTTTTGCATACAGTCAGGGGCGTAATTGCTAAGCACTTTCACATCTTGCCATTTTGGCACAGGCTGCGGTGCTCGCCAGCGTAAATCACCGACAGGGGGAGCTGCATAAGGAATGCCTTTATAAGTTATTACGCGACCTTGTTGCTGTCCTTGGATTAATCCACCATCGACTTTGATATTGTTACTTTTAGGTTGCTCTTGGCAGCCTTGTAAAAAAAGAGCTGAGCTTAGTAATACAGAAGCACACAGCATAGAGTTAAAAAAACGAGATGTCATCACATAGCCTAGGTAGAACTGGTTAGGCTTATAATATTAACATATTCATACAGTAACAACGAGAAAACCAGTACAGCACCAAGGGGGAGTCTGTACTGGTTTTGTATTTGGCTAAACCACGCGGCGCGTTGTTCATTAAAAAGACTAAGTTAGTCTTTTATCACTTGGGCAGAAGTGAGCCAAATTTAGTTAACGCTTAAAAGCGTGTACGAATACCTAGCGTAATACGACGCTCAAAGATATTTTGAGTGATCACATTATCTGACCACTGGGCGTATATATCTTCTTTTTCTTCGGTTAAATTGCTGATTGACGTATAAATGCTCGTGTCTTCTGCAAATTCATAACCAGCATACATGTCATAATACAGTGTACTTTTAGTCCAAAATGGCACCACGCCTTCGCCCATAGCGGAGCTTAAGCTATCGAGACGATCACTACGATAGTTTGCAGCTAAGCGAAGTTGTAATGGGCCTTTTTCATACCATAAAACAGCATTAGCTGATTTTTCAGAGTTGTCTTGAATTGGTAAGCTCTTACCGTAAACATCGACGTTAGCGCTGTCACTTGGGGCATAGGTAAAGTTTAGAGATGTACCTAAACCATCAAAAGGTTCTGGTAAGAAGTCGAATGCTTGTTGATAGGTAACTTCAAAGCCTTTGATTTCACCACCTTCGCCATTAATTTCGGTCGTTACAGGTACTTCGCGACGAATTACGCCGTCAATGTCTGGCAGACCTAGCATTACAGTGCCACTTTCGACAAATGATTCTATATCCATTAAGAAAGCAGAAATACTTAATAAGCCACTTTCATTAAAATACCACTCGGCAGATAAGTTATAGTTAGTTGCGCGCCAAGGCTCTAAGTCTGGATTACCATTTTGCGTGCCTTGTACCGCAACGAGTAAGTCTGGGCTCACACCGAGTTCAGCTGCGAGGATATCACCAGCACGAGTACGACCAACACTGATGCCGCCTGCAAGTTTACCAATGTCCAGCGTTGTCATTGTTTTGCCGTAACCAGCACGTAGAATGAAATCTTCAGTGAGGTTTAAATTAAAGTTCATTGATGGTAAGAAGTCTGAATAATCACGACTTAACCATTTTTCACCTGTTTTTTCACTCGCGGTACATAATGAACATGGACGTGCTGAACCGAGTTGGTTTTGTAACATGTCGAGTTCTGTTTTGATGTATTGCGCACCAATATTTGCGGTGTAACTCATCTCAGCCAACTCACCTGCAAAATTAAATTTAAAGTAAGCTGATTGGGTTTGCTCTTTTACTTTGTAAGTGCGTGATGGGTTAGCCAGTCGTTTATTGCCTGGGTAAATAGCATTTTGGAATGCCATAGGGTCATCCATTACCTTCGGATCGATAAGATAAAACCCTTGTCCTACACCACCTGGTCCAAAGTCATTTATTTGGTTTACCCAGCCGTCTGGTAAATCACTAAAATAGTTGGGATGACCAATCGTTAAATCACCACCCGCAACGCTGTTTTCACCATCGCCATTGGTATCGCCTAAAGAGGCCCCAGAGTCTTTCCACATGACATCAGCGGTAATATCACCAGATGTAAATGGTGCCACTAAAATATACGTTTCCCGCTCGACATCGCGTTTTGATGCCCGTAATCCAAAATCGACGTTAGTGAGGTGGTCTGTTGAAAATTCATAACGGCCATCAAGTCTAGCAACATCAAGCGTTGCTTCTTCTTCGAAGTTATTTTCTGAGTAAGTTGATACTAGGTTATATTGATTGATATCGCTGCCAAAGCCTTCCTCAAAACCTAGGGTGATGTACTCGCCAGTACGAGAGAAATCAACCATGACAGGATCTGGGCCAACACCATTTGGGTTAACCGGTGTTGCACCTGTGCCGTCGTTCCTAAGTAGGCCATGTTGTGCGCCAGAGGTTAAATAACCATGCGCTACATTTTCGGTATGACCGCGCTCGGCACTACCATGTATGTATCTGAACTCACCTGAAAGAGGGCCATCTCCTTGGTATTCAAAGAGTAAGCTTGCGTTAGTTGATTCACGATCATTGGTTAAGCTTTCTGAATAAGCACTGACACGTCGTGCTTCTAATGTGGCGTCGTTAACAGTGTAAATTTGCCCACCACGGTCGTTGTCGAGGCGTGGTATAAAGTTATCTGAATAAGCCCAAATTTCGCCGCGAGCATTATCGACCATCATCCCTTGCTTGCGATCCGCATCATCCATGTCGGTATAGAATATATCACCAGTAAAAGTCAGTGAATCAGACAACTGATATTGCACTGTGGTGTTTAAGCCGAGGCGATCTCGTTCGGTTTCTCGGTGCATTACGCCATAAAAACGTTGGCTGTAGTAACTGTCGTTTAAGTCTCCATCACCATTGAAATCTCGTGAGGTTTCATTTTGAATCTCGTTGGAGGTTAAAATCGTGCCATTACGGTAGTTAGCAAGTGTACTTTCATCATAAGCGGCAGTGAAAATAATACCAAATTTGTCATTGTTATAGCCCGCAAATGCCACTAATTTAGGATCGGTTTCTTCTGATAAGCTGCCGCGTGTCGCTTCGCCTGTAAATGAAAAAGTCGTGCCTTGTTCTAAGTCGAATGGGCGGCGAGTTTTTAGATCTAATGTGCCTGAAATACCACCAGCGAGAATATCGGCTTGCGGAGACTTGAGTACATCAATACCCGATAAAAGCGCAGCAGGTACGTCAGTGAAGTCAGGTTGAAGTGTTGTAATTGAGCCTGCACTTAAAAATTGTTCGCCATTTAACAGCGTTGTCACTTGCGGCATACCACGAACATTAATCGTTGATCCTTCGCCTGCTGAGCGACGAATTTGAATACCGGGTATACGTTGTAGAGTATCTGCAATGGTCACATCGGGTAATTTACCAATATCTTCTGCGGTGATTGAATCCATCACACCAGTACTAAAGCGTTTGTTATTAATATCTTGCTTGTTACTGGCTGCAATACCACGTACCTCGATGGTTTCTATTTCATCGTTTGTCAAATCACTTTGCTGTGCGGCTACTGTATTTAGGCCACTTAGCCCACAAATGACAGCTGCCACAGCCTTAGCCGTTATGCTTGGCGAGAGTGTATGTTGGTGACGGGTTTTAGTTTTCATTTTAAACGTTCCTCATCCTGTATTTTTAAAGTTAATTATTATCTTCTGTTAATTTGTAACACGTATTGACTGTTGATGTGTTATTAATTAACATTAGATTTAACAAAATTGCAATACCCATTACATTAAATAAGTCACATTTTTTGTATGGTTTTTAATAAAAAGTAATTAACCAGCTGATTTATATGAAGAGTTTTTGAATGAAAAAATTAAGCGTTGCAAACTTGGAAACCGTAAGCCGAGCCAATAAAGGACTCGGTAATGTTCAGCAGCTTCACAAATCAGGGTGGAACATTGCACAGCAAGATGTCAGTTTGCCATGTTTGTGTCTGTATGAATCACGCCTATTGAATAACATTAGCTGGATGGCTGACTATACCAACCAAAGCCATGTGTTATTTGCTCCGCATGGTAAAACAACCATGACACCTGCCATCTTTAAAAAACAATTAGCGGCTGGAGCATATGCAATTACTGTGGCAACCACAGCTCAAGCTGTTGCAGCAGTAACGAGTGGCGCTGAGCGAGTTTTGATGGCAAATCAATTAATTGGTCGGGCAAACTATCAACAGCTTGATGATTTGCTCAGTAGCAATGAGATTGTATTTTATTGCTTGGTCGATAACCTTGATAACGTACGCATGCTTGGTGAGTACTTTGCTAATACTCAGCACACCATTCATGTACTGATTGAGCTTGGCGTTCCTGATGGCCGCTGTGGTGTGGTTAACAGTCAATTATTGGCAGAGTTGATCGCAGAAATAGCAAAATTCGATTCATTAGCTCTAGCGGGTATAGAGGTTTATGAAGGTGTGCTGGGCGATCCCCTTACCGTGAGTCAATTTCTTGAGTATGCGGTTGCGACCTGCAAACAGCTTATCGCCGATAATGCGTTTGATACTAAGCAAGTGATGATCACCGCTGGTGGGTCGGCTTACTACGATTTAGTGTGTGAGGCATTTCATCCAGATAATTTAACCGAGAATATGCTAGCCGTGTTGCGACCTGGTTGTTATGTCACTCATGATCAGGGAATTTATGAGCAAGCTCAACAGCAAATATTAGCGCGCAATGAATTGGCATGCTCTTTGGGGAGTGAGCTGACATCTTGCTTAGAAATTTGGGCGTATGTGCAGTCAATGCCCGAGCCAGGAAGGGCCATAATAGGTTTTGGTAAACGAGATGCAGCGTTTGATGCAGGGTTTCCAATCCCAACACTTCATGTTGATCAACAAGGGCAAATAAGCGCTGCAAATAGCAATTGGAAAATAGAAAAAATGATGGACCAGCATGCCATGATGAAAGTACCCAATGATACCACACTTCGTGTTGGCGACATTGTAGCCTTTGCTACCTCTCATCCGTGCTTAACATTCGATAAGTGGCGCTACATCAACGTAATAGACGATAACTACAATGTGGTTGATGTCGTCGAGACTTATTTTTAGGAGAAAGACGTTTGGATATAGTTTCAAGAATAAAAGAGCGCTTGGGTCATCTACGCCAATCAGAACAAGCTGTTGCTCAGTTAATTTTAGCTGATTTGCAATTTGCAGCCTCGGCAAGCATTAGTGATTTGGCTGACAAAGCAAACGTGAGTCATGCATCAATTACGCGTCTAGCGAAAGCGCTTGGTTGTAATAATGTCCGTGATATGAAGTTGCAGTTAGCGCAATCTTTAGCGGTTGGTGAGCGTTTTATCACTGAAAATAACACTCAGCGTGAAGATATACCGGCAATTTATCAGGCCATTCATGACATTTTGGATGTCAATGCAGGGCTAATTAATCAAACGGATGTTGAGCAAGCAGCTCATTACATTGCAAATAGTCGCCATAGTTTAATTTTTGGTGTGGGTGGAGGAAGCTCAGTGGTTGCTCAAGAGTGCCACAACCGATTATTCAGGCTTGATATTTTAAGCAATGCTTACAGTGACCCTGTAATGATGCGCATGACAGCAGCAAGTGTCGATGTGAGTGATGTTGTGGTGGTGTTATCACTAACAGGCTATACCAAAGACTTAATTGATGCAGCGAATATCGCGAAAGATTATGGAGCAAAAGTGATTGCTATTTGCCCAGAGAGTGAACTTGCTAACACTGCCTCCATTCATTTACCAATAAAAACAAATGAATCTGACTATATTTTCACACCGAGTACAGCGCGTTATGCCATGTTAGCCGCAGTCGATGTACTAGCAAGTGAAGTGGCCATTTTAACGCAGAAAAAATCACGCGAAAAACTACGTCGTATTAAACACGAGTTAGATGAATATCGCCAAGGACCTGATCGCGCCCCACTAGGAGATTAATGATGCACAGCAAAGACTCACCGCCTGTGGATACATTGATTCTAGGCGCGAAGGTATTTGATGGCCAAGGTAATGAAGCCTCAATCACTGATGTAGCGATAAGCGATGATCGCATAATAGCAATTGGCAAGCTCAACGAATTGCCTGCTAAACAAGTTATAGATGCAAAAGGGTTATGCTTAGCGCCTGGTTTTATTGACGTGCATACCCATGATGACTTGGAAGTACTGCGCAATCCTAGTATGGCTGCGAAGATCAGCCAAGGTGTCACAACAGTCATTACTGGAAATTGTGGGATCAGTGCAGCCCCTGCTGTGCTAAATGAAGCAGCCCCAGATCCGATGAACTTATTGGGGGCACTCAGTGAATTTAAATTTGCCACCATGGCTGATTATATTCACGCTTTGCAAGCAAGACCTGCAAATGTGAATGTAGCGGCTTTAGTAGGCCATACTACATTGCGTAATAATGTCATGGATGATCTTTTGCGAGGTGCAAATGATGCAGAGATTAAGCATATGTGTAAAGAGCTTGATGCTGCTCTTGCAGCTGGCGCGATTGGCTTGAGTACGGGGCTTGCTTATAAAAATGCGAATCAGGCACCCAGTGATGAAGTTCAAGCCTTTGGCCCTGTTTTAAAAGCCCATGACGCTATCTATACAACTCATTTGCGTACTGAGTTTGACGCTGTCATTGAGGCGATGGATGAAGCGTTTGCGATGGAGCAAGCT
Organism: Pseudoalteromonas sp. L21; assembly: GCF_021728035.1. NCBI lineage: Bacteria > Pseudomonadati > Pseudomonadota > Gammaproteobacteria > Alteromonadales > Pseudoalteromonadaceae > Pseudoalteromonas > Pseudoalteromonas sp. L21. The sequence goes on from NZ_JAKKCV010000002.1 coordinate 15,474, forward strand.
TTTGATATAAAAGTTATTATTTCGCATTTGAAATGCGCTGGTAAAAATAACTGGGGACGTGCGCCAGAGCTGATTAATCGGTTTTCAAACCAAGGTTCGCACTCTCGTTGCAGTTGCGATGCTTACCCTTATGCAGCCAGTTCAAGCACTTTGGACTTAAAACAAGTGACCAGCGACTTCGAAATTTTTATAACGTGGTCAGAGCCTCACCCCGAAATGGCGGAGCGTTCGCTGCAAGATATTGCAGATACGTGGCAGTTGTCGTTACTTGAAAGTGCTAAGAAGCTGCAACCGGCTGGTGCTGTTTATCATGGGCTCGATGAGCAAGATGTGGCAATGATTCTAGCCTTTGAAAAAACCATGATTGGCTCCGATGGTCTGCCGTGTGATCCTCACCCGCATCCTCGTTTATGGGGATCGTTTCCTCGTGTATTAGGTAAGTACGCACGTGATGAGGGCATTTTCTCACTCGCAACAGCAATACATAAGATGACAGGACTCAGTGCTCGTAATTACGGTTTAACTGACCGTGGTGAGATTAGCGTAGGAAAGTTTGCTGATTTGGTGCTTTTTGACAGCGATGCCATTTGCGATAACGCCACATTTATTGACTCTGAATTACCAGCATCAGGTATTCACAGAGTGTGGACCAATGGTCAACCAACCTTTATTGATGACCAAGTAGTGCCTGCATATTCGGGCAAGTTTTTAACTTCAACTGGAGAGTAATATGATTAAACGTATAGGAACAGAGGGCGGTACAGGCACCGGTGGTCAGCATTTACCTTTTGCACGAGCCATCGAAGCTGGGGGCTGGTTGATGGTGTCTGGGCAAACGCCAATGAAAGACGGTGAAGTGGTTGAAGGTGGTATTATCGATCAGTCTCGTTTAGCGATTCAAAACTGCATCGATATTATGGATGAAGCGGGTTATGGCCTTGAACATGTTGCGCATGTCAAAGTGATTTTAACGGATGCGCGTTACTTTCAATCATTTAATAAGGTGTTTAAAGAGTTTTTTGGTGAGCACCCGCCTGCTCGAATTTGTGCCGTCGCAGACCTTGTTGTTGACTGCAAAGTTGAAGTCGATGTGACGTGTTATAAAGCCCCATAAATTAAAAAAGTTCGACAGCTTAGGCTGTTGAACTCATACATAAAAATAATTATAAGCACCAAAGCCATGTAATAAGCATAAAGCAATGATAATAATTTGGCTGAGGTGAAGCAGGATGTTGTATGAAGTGGCAATTACTAATGGCCTTTTTAGGCTACCTGATTTTTATGATCTGGTTTGGCTGGTGGGTAAGTCGTAATAGCAAAACCGGTGACGACTTTTTACTAGGCGGACGAAATCTTCCTTTTATTTTAACCTTGGGTACAACCGTTGCGACTATGGTTGGCACGGGCTCCTCAATGGGGGCAGTTGGCTTTGCTTATAACAATGGCTGGGCGGGGATGATTTATGGGCTTGGTGGAGCATGCGGCATATTGCTGCTAGCAAAGCTATTTGCACCTGTCAGAAAGCATGAATTTATGACCATGAGCGAAGAGGTTTCTTTTTATGTTGGGGCTGATCCGCTTGTTAAAAATACTATCGCTATATTCATTTTTGTAGCCAGTATTGGCTGGCTTGGCGCTCATATTCTAGGCGGCGGAATGTATTTGGCTTGGTTAACGGGGTTATCACCACTGAGTGCTAAATTGTTCATTGCTCTTGGTTTTAGTATTTATGTGGTAATAGGTGGCTATGTTGCCGTTGTGTGGACAGACTCTATTCAAGCTCTAGTATTGTTTATAGGGTTTTTCTTGATGGCGGGTGTTGCGCTCTATCAAGCGGATGGTTTGATGATGATCAACGAAGCACAACCTGTACTGAATCAAAGCTTTTTATCACTCGATAAAATAGGTGTTGTACATGGTATTTCGTTGTTTTTTGCAGTCTTGGTTGGCGTACTCGTTGCACCGTCATTTCGCCAACGGATATATTCTGGCAAGCATGTTCGCAGTATTCGTCAGTCATTTTATTTATCTGGCGGTTTATATCTGCTGTTTGCAATTGTACCTGCCATAATAGGTATGGCTGCATACAAGCTCAACCCAACCCTTGAAAATAGTGCCTTTTCATTTCCTTATATGGCCTTTGAGCTTCTTCCTTTTGGCTTGGCGGCGTTGGTAATAATTGCTGGACTCTCAGCCACTATTTCAAGTGCCAGTTCCGATGCCATTGCGGCGGTAAGTGTATTGATTCGTGATATCTATATGCTGGTATTTAAACGGATGCCACATGCCAGTGAGGTCGTTTTGCTATCACGCATAGGTTTAGTGCTAACAATTGGCACGGCTTTACTTTTGGCGTTACTTACTAACGATGTCATTGGTTACATCACCAATATGATTGCGACATTGATGTCGGGGTTGTGTGTTTGTGTACTGCTTGGGCATTTTTGGCCCCGATTTAATTGGCAGGGCGCTATGACGGCATTATTAGTGTCATTTATTGTGTCAATGGCGGTAATTTTAACGCCAAGTTGGCAAGCTTATTGGAGTAACCCCATTATTCCAGCAACATCTGCATCAATGCTGCTTTGTATTATTGTGACCTTACTTACCCCAAAACAGCGCTGCAGTAGCGAACAAGCATTAGCAATTTTAAATAAGCAAAGAGAGGCGATGCATCATGATTAATGTGGCCTTTTTTGGCGAAGCAATGCAAGAGCTTGACGGTGATAACAGCATTCGATTTGGTGGCGATGTTTATAATACTGCGGTGTATTTTAAGCGCTTACAATTAAAAAATACGAAGGTAAACTTTGTAACGGCGCTGGGTAGTGATGAAGTAAGTGACGTTGCACGTTGCCTTTGGCAGAAGCAGGGCTTGTCGCTGGACTACTTGCAAATAGCAGCGAATAAAACCCTTGGTAGCTACGGTATAACAACCGATGCAAAAGGAGAGCGTAATTTTAGTTATGAACGTGATGACAGCGCTGCCAAGCAGTATTTTTATTTAGATACACAGCACAGGTTCGTTAATGCCTTGCGCGAAGGAAATATGAGTCATTGTTATTTCTCAGCGATTAGTATAGCTATTTTAGATACACCAAGCCGACAATTATTATTAGATGCATTGCATTCCTTTAAAACGGCAGGCGGCAAAGTGATTTTCGATAGTAATTATCGGTCTGTACTTTGGCAATCAGACGATGCTGCTGGGTACTTTAAAAAAGCATTCCAGCTTGCTGATTATTTGTTTGTTACCGATGATGATCATTATGGGGTGTTTGGTGAATGCACAGAGCAGCAGTTAGTCGCGTTTTATCAACAATGTTCATCTGACCTTGTTGTGATAAAGCAAGGACTGGCAGATACACTGGTGCTTGAGCATGGAACATTGCAACGCTTTCCTGTGACGCCTGTAACACAGGTTATAGATACAACATCAGCTGGAGATGCTTTTAGTGCTGGCTTTTTAGCTGCATTTTTACCGACGGGATCCATTACATACGCCGTAGAGATTGCTCAGCAATTGGCGAGTCAAGTTATCGTTGCTAAAGGGGCGATAGTCGCAACCAACATTCAATTAGAGCATAGTGAGGGTTAAACCATGTCATTTATTTTACGCGTTGTATTTTGTAGTCTTTGGATACTAAGTGTTGCGCATGCTAAATCATTACCTTTAATGCCGATGCCTGCAAATATCACAGAGCTTGAAGGCAAGTTTCAATTAGATCAAAAAAACTTAACTGTCTATTTAGCTGAGAAATACCGAGACCCTAGTGAAGGGTTATTTGAGCACGCTGCGTTTATTCAGCAGTTTGCAAAGGTCAATTGGGTAGAAAAAAATAAAGCACAGTTGGTTATCGACGTTGATAACTGGCTACCCGCAGTCCCTACTTTAGGTGTGGATGAAAGTTACCAGTTGAGTATTAGTTCGCAAGGTATTTTACTCAAGAGCGCGACTCAGTTTGGTATGCTCCGAGGATTTAGCACCTTGTCGCAGTTAGTGTTTTTAACAAAGCAGCCTTACTTACTGAGTGCGATCAAAATTGATGATACGCCAGCGTACCCGTGGCGAGGACTACTGTTTGATAGTGTTAGACATTTTTTACCAATTGCAGATGTAAAGCGTACCCTTAAAGGGCTTGCTTTAGCAAAAATGAATGTATTTCATTGGCACCTTACAGATGATCAGGGCTGGCGTATAGCGCTTAAAAGTTACCCCAAATTACATCAACACGCTTCGGATGGGCTTTATTACACACAGCAGCAGATTAAAGACGTGGTTAGCTATGCCGCACAGTTAGGTATTCGAGTGGTGCCGGAGTTTGATGTGCCAGGGCACGCGAGCAGTATTGTGCTTGCTTACCCTGAGCTCGGTAGTGGGACAACTCCTACGTCGATAGAGCGCCATTGGGGGGTATTTAGACCCTTATTAGACCCTAGTAATCCAAAAGTGTATACATTTGTAGAGGACGTTGTAAAAGAGCTAACGGAGCTATTTCCCGACGCTTATTTACATATCGGTGGTGACGAAGTGGATGCGCGTGACTGGCAAGAAAATAAAAAAATACAAGCGTTTATGGCTGAGCATGACTTACCAGATAGCCACGCATTACATGCTTATTTTAATCAACGTGTTGCTAAAATCTTAGCTAAATATAATCGCAAAATGATTGGTTGGGATGAAGTATTACATCCAACACTACCTAAGCAAACATTAGTGCAGTCTTGGCGTGGTCATCATTCTCTTGCTGCCATTCAAAAGGCAGGATTTGATGGTTTATTATCCAGTGGTTTTTACATCGATCAGCCACAATGGACAAATTACCATTATCGTAATCACCCTGAGCCTATAAAGCGTGACTCATTAACCGCAAGCAACATTTTAAGCAGCGCACAGTTCACTCTAACACGCCTTAAGGGCAGTGCTGTTACCGGCGACATAAGTGTATTTACAACTGCCAATTCAGAGCTTGCCGCTTTAGTTACGATAACAGGCAAAGGGGCGTTTATAACAAAAAATGTGAAACAACGAGCAGCAGGGTTCGAAGTATTAATTGATACATGGATGGGGCCTACGATGCTGGTTGTTGCGACTAACAAAGTGAGTAACTTACCAGCATTTGTTGGCAATACCCCGTATGACTTACAGACTAAACCTGATGAGAAACCCAGTATTCAAGTGCTTAATCAAACATTACACGATACGCAGCAGGTGAAAAAGTCAGGCGAAGTATTGGGCGGTGAGGCGACAATATGGGCGGAGCTAGTCACGACAGATACCATAGATACACGCCTTTGGCCACGCGTTTATGCTATTGCTGAGCGTTTTTGGTCACCCAAGAGTATGACCGATGAGCGAGATATGTATCGCCGTTTAGCGATTATGGATGAATTTGCTATACAACATGGTAGTAAACATAAGGCGCAATTTATTTCTCGTCTTGAAAACGTGTTAGCTGATAATGCCAATCAGGCTAATATCAATGCACTACTAACATTTAGCACGTTTATTGAGCCTGCACATTATTATACTTTGCACCATTTAGCCTATTTGAGAAATGAATATCACCATGATGCGCCACTTGATAAGCTTGTTGATGTACTCCCAGTTGAAAGTTTGCAGCTACGTGCGTTTAATTATCAAGTTGAAGACTTTCGACAGCAATGCGCCACAGAGCTAAAAGAAACGTTGCAGTCACAAGTCAGTCGTTGGAGAGAATTTATAACCGACCAGCAAAAGGTTATTGAATCAATCCCTGAGTGGCAGCAGGTTTACAAGCAAATAGAGGCATCTTTTAACACGAGTGATGTTCAACCTATTGCGAATAATAATGGCACTATTGCTCATGTTATCGCTTCATTGAATCATTACAAAGAAGCAAGCAACCATTGCGAAAGTATGAAAAAGAGTCACTTTTGATATTTATTCCCATGCTTTATTGCTAATCTAAGAGCACCGCTTTTTAATGTTAAGGTGTGTATGTTAGATAAAGTACTGCATGATTTTTTAGTTATTTGGGCCACAATTGACCCAATAGGCACGATGGCACTGTTTGCTGCTCTAACGGCAAAATTACCTGCTAAAAAGCGGCGCAAAACAGCCTTTAAAACGGTGGGATATGCAGCTATTGTACTTATAGGCGCCATAGTTATTGGTCAGTTACTATTGAGTGCAATGGGCATTAGCTTGTTATCATTTCAGGTTGCTGGTGGCATCATTTTATTTTTATTTGGCCTGCAAATGATATTTGCTGATGATTCTTCACAGGGGGATATTGAACCGCAACATGATATTTCCGTTTTTCCTTTAGCTATCCCAGCAACGGCTTCACCTGGAGCAATATTGGCAGTTATCTTAATAACGGATAACCATATATACACCATAAAAGAGCAAGTTATAACGGCTCTAAATATGCTAGGGGTGTTGTTAATAACACTTGTGTTGTTATTACTCAGTGGTCGCATTTTAAAATTAATAGGCACTGGCGGTGCGTCAATTCTAACACGTATTATGGGGTTGATTTTGGCCGCTTTGTCTGTTGAATTTGTAATGGAAGCATTGGGTGTAGCTAAGTGGATAGCAAGTAATTAAGCCCGCATAGCGGGCTTAATTTGCAAGCTGTAATATTATTCAGATACAGTGAATGAAACCTCTAAGTCGTCGCCAGAAGTGACTGTTACAGGTTTAACCTGATAAAGAGTGAAAGCCTCGTCTTGCGCTTCTGCATCATCAATATGTGCTGCACATGTGTATGCTAATTGATAATCACCAGGTTGTACGAATGCAAGCTCAAACTCAAATTGATTGTCATCACTATCGAATACCACATCAGCTGTTGCAAGCGGGGCATCAGCAGGGGTCTCATCTTCATTGACTTCGTAGTTATCCATTGGGACTTCTACGTCACTGCTGTATAGGTAAACAGCATGGCCAAACGAGCCATCTTCAAGAGCGATATCGATATTATCTGTTTCGCAGTTAGCGATTAATACGTCGCTTACTGTACCTTCAATATCTTCAGATTCAGCAAGGTTTTCTAAGCGTACGCCACGAGGTTTCAAGAAAATCTCGTCACTATTTTGTGGATCAACCAATGACTTTTTAAGATCAAATTCCATTACAAAATCGTTACCAGCTTGGTTAAGTGTAAAACCATCTAGCTGGATTTCGCCTACACCATCGTTGCCTTTGCGTTTTACAACCAGTGGCGCGATGCTGTCATCTTCATATACAACATGTGAAGTCATCGTTAGGTTATTGCTGTCACCATTGATTACATCAGCACGGATCCATTGATAGTCGCCAGCGGGTACTTCTTCATCATCAAGTAGTGAGAAAACATCATCGCCAGTGTAATCGAGTAAGTTAACCATCTCTGGTAGTGTGTCATCACTGTCTTCACGAGTCTCAAATGTAAACTCTTCACCGCCTTGGCTTCTCAGTGTGATTGAATCAAAGACAACGTTAACCGCTTTTAAACCTGTTACAGGCGCATCCGATACACCTAGTGTGAACTGAGCTGTTTGTGGTGTTGGATCTGGCGTGTCGTTATCGTCGCTATCTGAGCCACAACCTACAAGTGCAAATAAAATGGCGCTGCTTAATAAAGTTGTTTTGAAGTTCATGATTGATCCCTTTTTGTGTTCTAAATGTTGCATTAAGTGTAATGAATTAAACTTAATGCAACTTGAACTTCAGAAAAATAACTTTTTAGCTGAAAAGTGTGACCTAACCTAAGCCTTATAACGGCTAACGTTCTGCTCCAATTGCGTAGCTGTATCAGTAAGCTCGTGCATATAAGAGGTTGCTACATCAGTATCACTGGCCGTCTTATTTGCAATTTCAACAATAGTTGTCATGTTTTGGTTTATCGCTTCAGAGACCGATGTTTGCTCTTCAGCTGCGGTGGCTATCTGTGCATTTTGTGATGTAATCGTGTTAACCGAGTGCAACACTTCATTTAAAGCTTTTTCTACTTCACTTGCTTCAGAAACACTGGTTGCGCTACCACTCTTAATTGCCTGCATTATACTTGTAACCGTTGTTGTACCTTGCTGAACTTGTTCAATCATGCTTTCAATTTCATGGGTACTGTCTTGGGTGCGTTTTGCGAGCGTACGAACTTCATCAGCTACTACTGCAAAGCCACGACCAGCTTCGCCTGCGCGTGCTGATTCAATTGCTGCATTGAGTGCTAATAGATTTGTTTGCTCAGCAATATTTCTGATTACATCAAGCACACTGCCTATTTGACTTGATTGTTGATTGAGCTGGTCAACCGCATTCGCCCCTTCGTCGACTTGTTTAGCAAGCCCGTTGATCACTTTTATGGCAATAAGAAGCTGATTATTAGCTTGTTTTACCAGATGGTCGGCATGTTCAGCCGCGGTCGATGCTTCTTGTGCGCTCCGTGCAACTTCCATTGACGCCGCTGACATTTCGTTTATAGCGGTTGCAACTTGCTCACTTTCTTCATGTTGACGATTAATACCTGTATGCATATTAGCAAGTAGCTCATTGAGCTTGAGTGAGGCGTGATTCATTGATTGTGATGATTGGCGGATATCGATGACCATTTTGCCAACATCATCGGCAAAGCGATTGAATGAACTCCCAAGCTGGCCAAGCTCATCAGTTCTTTTTTCCATGAGTCGTCGAGTGAGGTCACCATCACCCTGAGATATATCATTCATGGCAAGTACAGTTGTATGTAACGGACTTGTGATACTGCGAGATACTACAACGGCAATTGCGGCTGTTACAGCAACAGCAAGAATAGAGGCGATAATGGTATTTACAAATGCATTATCAATCGCGTCATTAACTCTTGTTTCTGTGCTGGCAACTTGTTGCTCAAGGCCGCTTATCCAAAATCCGGTACCTAGCACCCAGTTCCATTTTGGGATGAGTGCGGCGTAGCCAAGTTTAGGACTAACAACACCTTGGGTATTTTTCCATGCATACTCGACAAAGCCACCCCCTTCTTTGGCTGATGAAATGAGCTCTCGAATTAAATAAACCCCATTGGGATCTTTAAAGTCATATAAGTTTTTGCCTTCTAATGATGCGTTTACACCATGGGCAACGCTGACACCTTGCAGATCATACACAAACACATACCCAGTATCGCCTGCGTCATCAAAGCGTAAGTTTCTAAGAATATCTTTAGCCTGAGCTTGTAATTGTTGAGTATTTGTACCGTTATCCTGCGCTACTAAGTGAGAGATAGAGCTCATGGCAATTTTTTGGTAATTACTCACTTCTGCTTTGCGATCATTTTTCATTTGTGAAGCAAAGCTTTCCACTGTTTGAGCACCACTATTTTTTGACTGCACATAGTTATAAATAGTGAGCATAATCGCAATGAGTAAAGGTGGAAGAAGGGCAAGAAGCAGTACCCTTTGCTGAATTGATAGCGCCATTAATTTCTCCTTATATAATTCTTACTACTAGTGTAGTGGGTTTATAAAATTTTATAAGTCGACTTTATGGCTATATTCACCTGAATTGGCTAAATTAAACGACCTGTTTGTAAAAATACACAGTCGCATCAAACTCCCCTGTTGAACTTTTAGCAAACCCAGGAATTGTGCCTGCTTCTATGTAGCTTAGTTTTCGATATAGATGTGATGCAGTATCGCCAAGTCGTGTGTCTAGAACAAGCAAAGCTAGACCTAACACCTGTGCATCTGTTTCAAGGCTATTCATAAGTTTTTTTGCAATTCCTTTGCCTTGGTAATCACTATGTACCATCAGCTTTTCAACCTCACCTCGATGGCTGCCATTCGCCTTAGCGCATAAAGAAAGTTGCACAGAGCCAATTACATCTTCACCATCGAAAGCAAGGTATAAACGACGATAGGGAGTGGCTAAATCGGCATCGACTGCTTGCCAATAGTCATGTGCCGACTGTAATGATAACGGGGCTATAAAGCCAATTGATGCGCCATTGGTGACGCTATCAATCAGCAATGCGTTAAGTGATTTAGACACACCTTTAATAGAATGTACTGCTTTAATTTTCATTATTTATTCTTGTTGGAATGGATAAACAGAGCCTAAGTTAAGTAAGCTGGTTAGCTCATCAAGTGCCTGATAGCTTTCGGTTAAAAGCAATGGATCGGCAAAGTCGTCACTACTTAAAGAGTCACGGTAATGCTTATTTGCCCAACTTACTAATTGGTTATATTTTTCTTCACTGAATCTTACTCCCGGATTGACTGCTGCCAATTCATCAGTATTGAGTGCAACACGTAGGCGCAAACAAGCAGGGCCACCGCCATTTTGCATACTTTGGCGCAAGTCAAAAAAGCGCACTTGTTGAACTGGGTTATTTGCCACAATCATTTCTTGAATGTAATCGTGAACGGCTTGATTGCGCTCACACTCTTTAGGTGCAACCAGCATCATGCTGTTATCACTTAAGGTAATTAACTGGCTATTAAATAAATAGCTACCTACGGCATCTGTAATGCTTACTTTATTGGTCGGCACTTCAATAATATGCAGCGGCTTGTTACCAAGGTAGGCCTGTTTAATTTGTTTTAGCGTTTCAGCCTGATTCAAAAAGGCTTGTTCATGGCATAAAAGTACATTGCCATTGGCTACTGCAATCACGTCGTTATGAAACACGCCTTGGTCTATCACATCAGAGTTTTGTTGAATAAATAACTGATTTTCAGGCTTTAGTTGATGTAAGCGGGCAATGGCTTGTGATGCTTCAAGTGACTGTCTTGCAGGAAATTTAACGGGTTTTGGTAGGGCGCTATTAAAGCTACTGGCCCCATACACAAAAATCTCAAGCCCTGTATCTGCATGGCTGTCGCATAATCGATTATGGTTTGCAGCACCTTCATCACCAAAAAAGCCCTGATCAGGCAAGTGTGTGTGATGGCTAAAGTAACGCTCATCGTTAAACATGGCTTTTAACAACGCGGATGTTGTTACTGGCTCTAACGAACGATGAAACTTATTATTTAAGTTTGCAGCCGTAAAATGCACTTTGCCATCAAGGGTATCGACTGAAGGCGAGATAGTGCCAGCATTGGCTGTCCACATGGCCGATGCACTGTAACAAGCGCGTAGCAAAACTGGGTCGGCTTTAAATGCTTTTTCAATAATTTGGCTATCAGTGCCTGTAAAACCTAAGCGTTTTAGCACGTTAATGTCGGGGCGAGCATGAGGTGCAAAAATACCTTGTTCTAGCCCTAATTCGTGCATCGCCTTCATTTTTTCAAGGCCTTGTAGCACTGCCTCTTTTGGGTTTGAATGCGAAGAGGCGTGACTTAGCGAAGCAACATTGCCATACGATAATCCCGCGTAATTATGGGTAGGCCCCACTAAGCCATCAAAGTTTACTTCTACTGCGTGCATACTTAATCCGTCATTGTTGTGCGTGTATTTTAACCATACAGAAGTTATTTAGCTGAAGCTAGCTAACTCCATTTCTACATTACGTAGGTTTTGCTTAAGACGCTTCTGAGTGGCAATTAAATATGCCTTTTGCTTGTTTAGCTTGGTCTGTTGCTGCCTTACTGCTTTGTAAATAGCTCTTTTAGGGATGTCGTATTGTTCTGCTGCCTCGGTGATTGTAAGTTGATGTACAGAAACCTTTTGTAATGCTTCGATAAAAGTCGGATCATTATTTAACATAGCGACGCTCCAAATCAGCAACATTATGCGGATCGTGAGCCTCATGAATATGCCATGTGCTGATGTCTAATCGCCAAAGTAGATAAAGAGTGTGAAAGAAGTGAGTCACGTTAGTCTCCTTGTTAGTGCCTGTTCATACTCACTATTGGAAGATCTGTGCCAAACTGTTTTATGATTTAAATTTGTTTTAAATCAATATGTTGTGATTTTTGTTGTTATAAGTAATTTTTCCAAGCACTAAAATAGGGAAATAAGTTTTATTCTGTGCACTTTAATGATGCGTGTATGAAAGACCTATCCTGTTATCGTTAATGAATGAGAATAAAACGCGATGTGAAATCGCTGCTACATACTCGCGCCTCCTAGGAATGACTTTAGTCATGAATTATTAACTACCACACAAAGGTAAAACCCCTGGACGTAGGCGTGAAACTTGTTTCGCGCGCCAAGCAAGCGTGACGCCTAGAGGTCGTCCTGGGTGCGGTAGGGAAGAAACGAGGGCAAAACGCGATGTGAAATCGCCGCTAGATGCTTGCGCCACCTACATGCTTGTTACTCAAACCCTTCTAATACAAGCTTTCCACGAGCCTTGTGAGACTCTAATATCCCATGGGCTTTAATAAGGTTTGCTACGTTTATCTTACCTAAATGCTCACCCAATGTTGTTTTGATTGTACCGTTATCCACTAAGGTCGCGAGCTCTGAAAGAAGCTGATGCTGGGCAATCATATCATCGGTTTGGAACATTGAGCGGGTATACATAAACTCCCAATGCAGGGAAATACTTTTACGCTTTAACTTTAAAATATCAAAGCTTGCAGGGTCGTCGATCAGTGCCAATTTACCTTGTGGCTTGATCACTTCCATAATGCTATCAAGGTGTTGGTCGGTGTGCGTTAAGCTCACTACGTAATCAAATTCATTCAGGTCGGCTGCAAGGCGTTGCTGATTAAGGTTTTTGCTATGATCAAGCACATGATCAACGCCTAAATCTTTAAGCCAGTTGGCGCTTTCTTCTCGTGCGGCGGTACCAACAACGGTTAAATTGGTAAGCTGTTTGGCAAGTTGCACTAAAATTGAGCCCACGCCACCGGCGGCACCTATCACTAATACTGAAGCTGGCTTATTATTCTTACACTTTTCAATCTGTAAGCGGTCAAACAGTAACTCCCACGCTGTAATACTGGTTAATGGCAGGGCGGCTGCTTCACTATTACTAAGGCTTGTTGGTGCAAGACCGACAATGCGCTCATCAACAAGTTGCAGCTCAGCATTGCTACCTTGGCGCGTTAAGTCGCCAGCATAAAACACACGGTCACCGACATTAAATAACGAAACTTTGTCGCCAACAGCTTTAACCGTCCCCACGGCATCCCAGCCAATAACCTTGTAGCCACAATCTGGTGACACGTTAGCGCGAATTTTAGTATCAACAGGGTTTACTGAAATTGCTTCTACGGCTACAAGAATGTCGTGACCTGTGGCAACAGGATCAGGTAATTCAATCGCTTGTAATGAAGAGTCTGATAACGTTGGGGTTGCTGTAGTGTATCCAAATGCTTTCATGATGGTGTCCGTATTGATGAGTTTTGAACACTATAGCGCATCTAGTTTTATTAAAAAGCGGTGTAATCCAAATTCACTTTCAAATAATTTTTGTTAATTAAGGTCACTATTTACTAAATCGAGTAACTCAATCAGTTGCAACGCTTGTGGTTCGCTCACGCTTGGGAAGCGACAACGAATTTGCGACGGTATATCGGCAGCTTGATCTTGCATCGCCTTGCCTTTGGCTTCGAGCTGCACGAGTCGTTTGCGTTTATCTTGGCTATCTTTGGTGATCGATAACAATGCTTTATCGCTCATTTTTTTCAAAATTTGCGTCATCGCACCGCCATCAATAGCGGTTTTTTCAAGTAATTCAGCAATGCTGATCTGATCTTTTTCCCACAGCGCCATCATTACTACGTACTGCGGGTAGGTCAAATCTAATTGATTGAGAGAATCTCGATACGCACGGGCAATCCCATTCGATGCCATATATAAGCGGTGGCATAGCTGGTTATCTAATTTTAGTTGTGGGTATTTCATACTCGATCCTCAAAATTCAATACGAGTATTTTAATTTGCATGCAAAGTATTTGCAATCCCGGAAAAGCTGATCTAATATATTTTGCATACAAAATATATTTTCACTCAATTAGGAGAGTAATCATGAAAGAACTACAAAGCATCGCATACACAGCTAAAGCAACAGCAACAGGTGGCCGTGAAGGCATAGCAAAATCAGATGATGGTCGTTTAGATGTGGCACTATCAACACCAAAAGGGCTAGGTGGTGATGATGGTCAAGGTACTAACCCTGAGCAGTTATTTGCAGCAGGTTACGCAGCGTGTTTTATCGGCGCATTAAAATTAGTGGCTGGCCAAGCAAAAATTAAATTACCAGCAGATACTCACATTAACTCTGAAGTATCAATTGGTCCTATCGAAGGTGGTTTTGGTATTGCTGTTAAGCTTGCGGTATCAGTGGGTGATCTTGATAAAGACACCGCTCTTACACTTGTTAATAAAGCGCACGAAGTATGCCCATACTCAAACGCAACGCGTGGTAACATTGCTGTAGAATTATCAGTGATCTAATTGCTATTTATCAAAATAGGCCGTGCTTTATGCACGGCTTTTTTGTTTTTCAGCAATCGATTTTGCTAAATCACCTGAACCAGTAAGCGCTGATACTAGGCCTTCACGTGGTTTACTAAATTCTATTGGCTTAATCTTACTTGCTCTTGTTTCATCGAATACGGGTATTTGGCTCATCGCGTACTCAGACAATGCGGTAATGGTTAATGATGGGTTTACCCCTAAATTACCTGGTATGATTGAGCCGTCGATAACACGTAGGTTTTGATACCCAAAGACTTCACCAGAGCTATCAACGACGCCGTTAGAAGCATCAGTACCCATGGCAACTCCACTCATTATATGCGCCGTCATCGGGACACCAAAGAGCACTTCAGTTAAGGCTGAACCTGGTACACCACCGAGTTTTTCGGCGTAAAGTTTGGTTGCTTCTTCTGCTTTTGGAAAGCTAACGCTAAGCGGCGTGTCATTTTCTTTTTGCACGGCAGTAATGCCATTTTTAAATAAGCGATACCATTTACGTCGCCATTCAAGGTGAATAAACGCCTCTGATTTTTGCATCACTAAAAATACAATTGAGCTGCGGGCTTTGCCTTTTGAGCGTAATACTTTGGCCGTTTTTATTGGATGGCGAAGTGTATTAACTAAAAACTTAGTAATACGCTTGAGGCCTTTTCCCGTGACCATGGGAACGTAAGGTAAATAAAGCCACGTGCCATCAGCACCTTCTCGAAACCGACAAATTTCGATGTTGGTGTCTTTATCGGCCGAAATAAATGAGCTGATCGCAACACCGTCATCAACTTTTTTAGTGGTGTTGTTCACTGTGGTAAGTGTTTCAGAATTAGTGCGAATTTGCTGACCAAGCCATGGCGAAATGTTGGGTAGTGTTTTATCTTTATCGCGCATTTTTAAAAGCAAAGGAACAGTGCCCATCACCCCAGCACTTAGCACAACGCCTCGTGTTGTTAGCGTATAAATATGGCTATTGCGATGGCTGGTATCTTTAATCTTAATTTTGTATCCGGCGCTGCCATCTGCATTGAGCGGGGTGATTTTTATTACTTCAGAGCTAGCTCTTATCTCTACGCCATTGCGCTCGGCAAAGTAAAGATAGTTTTTCATGAGGGTATTTTTGGCATTATGGCGACAACCTGTCATACAGCTACCACAGTAATGACAGGTATTTCGCCTTGGACCATCGCCATTAAAGTAAGGGTCTGGTAGCTCTTTGTTATAGGCTTCGCCAGGTTTTGCAAAAAGCACCCCAGTGTTCACGGTTTTGAATGAGTCACCTTGACCCATCTGCTCAGCAATATCTTTAAGCGTGTCATCCGCAACATTAGTGTAGGTATTTTTGGCGCTGCCTAACATTCGCTGTGCAAGACCATAGTAGGGCATTAGGCTTTCTTTCCAGTCTGGCTTTATCCGCGTCCACGCTGGAGATTGAAAGACCTCATCATCAGGAATAAGGTGCACATTAGCATAAATTTGTGAGCCACCGCCGACACCTACGCCATGCAGCACAGTCACTTTGCTGGTAAGTGAAAGTTGAATGCAGCCTCTTAGACCAATTTCAGGCTGCCACATATAGTTTTTTATATCTAGGTTGGTCTTTGGAAACGCTTTATCTTCGCGGCGCAGGCCTTTTTCGAGTACTAAAACTCGGTTACCTTTCTCGTTTAGACGTAGCGCACTGACAGAACCGCCAAATCCAGAGCCTATGATAATTTGATCAAAATCAAATGTGTGTTGCTGCATTATTGTCACCTGTAGGTGTTTATTATTATGAGCTTATTTAAAAAGATTTCTGGATAAAGATAGAACGTAATTTGAAAAAGTTAAATAACCATCTAAATACAGCTGATTAATTGTTATAAGGAGTGTTGGCAGCCAACATAGCAAAGCAGTTACAGTTAATTCGTTTAGATGGGGTTATGAGCCTTAAATTCACACTTTTTTTCTATTCGTCTCTCTGTTGTCATGCAAATGGTCTAAACTATTAGCAAACCAACAATAAAAATGGGAAAAATCAATGCGGCAGTTAGCATTAGCAAAGAAATTATTATGGCTTACCGTTGGCAGTATTTTTATTACTGTGTTTGTTCTATCGAGTGTTTTATGGTGGCAGTTATCAAGCAGTAACCAACAGCTATCTGCGCAATCTGAAAAGCTGATTGTTGCTGAGGTTGAAGATAAACTTGCCTCTAATGCAGCAGCCTATGGTGAGCAAGTTGCTGGGTTTATTAATGAAGCGTATCGTGTGCCATACTCTTATGCTGCGATGTTGGGTGATGAAAAAGCCGCGAGTACGCTAACGCGTGAAGCTGTTGTGGAGTTAAACCGCTCATTGCTTGAAAAAAACACCTTACTGTCGTCTATTTATACTCAATTTGAGCGCAATGGGTTTGATAACCGCGATGCAAATTTTATCAGCGGTTATGATCACTCAGTTGCAGGGGCGGGGACGCTTGAAATTTATTTTACCCGTAATCGTGATGGTACTATTGAACAGCAAGTTGTTGAAGATGTTAAAGAAAAATACGTAGACACACTCAATGAATTTGGTCAACGAGAAGCTGAATGGTACCTGTGTGTGAAAGACACGAAAGTCCCTTGCATTATGGAGCCGTATCTTTATGAAATTTCGCCTGGGTATTCAGAAATGATGACCTCTCTGACAGTTCCAATTCTTAGAGGTGAAAAGTTTATAGGCGTTGCAGGTGTTGATTTAACCCTTCCTGTTTTCCAAAAAATGACAGAAAAGTTGTCAAAAGAGCTTTATAGCGGCAAAGCCCGGGTTACTTTATTAAGCTCGCTTGATTTAGTCGTTGGCAGTAGTCATTACAAAGATAAACTTGGCAGACCTCTTAAAGAAGCGGTGCCAAAAAATATGCTTGAAAACTACAATAAGTTAAAAAAGCAAAGTGGTATTTTTAAGGTGGGCGCAGAGTATTTAGTTAATTATCCAATCACCATTAAGCTTGCAAACACACAGTGGAATTTATTAATAGAGGTGCCGGCAGAGCTTGCTCTTGAAGGTCCGCAAGCTCTTGCTAATACGATGAGTGAAAATGCAAATACGTTAGGCGGTTTAATACTGGTTACAGGACTAATCATTGCTGGTGCCGCATTTTTGATTATGCTGCTAGTAATACGAACGATTGTTGCACCATTGCAACAAATTCAGCAACGGGTCGATAATCTTGCCAGTGCTGAAGGTGACTTAACGCAGACTTTGCATGTTGAGACCCACGAAGAGCTTATTGCTTTGGCTACAGGTTTTAATGCGTTTCTTGCCAAACTACGAACACTGATTAGCGAGCTAAAAAACGTATCAACTCAAACAAAGCAACAGGCAGAGCTTGCCACCAGTGTTGCCGTTGATACCAAACACAATGTTCAAGCTCAGTTCCAAGAAATTGAGAGCGTAGTAACTGCAATGAATGAGATGAGTGCGACTGCACTGGAAGTAGCGAGAGCTTCAGAGCAGTCAGCTCAACAAGCTGATGAAATTAACGGGTTAGTGGTCAGCAGTGAGTCAAGCTTATCGTCTGCGGTGACACAAGTTAAAACAATGTCGAGCGAGATAAAAGAAGCTAATCAAGCCGTTGAGAAAGTAGCGGCGCGAAGTAACGATATTACACAAATTCTAGACGTGATCAGAACAATTGCAGAGCAAACTAACTTGCTTGCGCTTAATGCAGCAATTGAAGCGGCAAGGGCAGGGGAGCAAGGCCGTGGTTTTGCTGTGGTTGCCGATGAAGTGAGGGCGCTTGCGTCTAAAACACGCGCTTCAACGGATGATATCAGTGGTCTTATCGACAGCTTGCAGCTTGAAGTGGGCAATGCCTCTAAAGTTATTGAGCAAGGGGTTGTGAGAGCTCAAACTGCGGTGGATGAAACCTCGGTCGCTTTTGATGCGCTGCATGAAGTTGTGGTAAAAGTTGATGAAATTACACAACAAATTACCCATATAGCAACGGCAGCAGAAGAGCAAAGCTCAGTTACGGAAGAGATAAATCGTAATCTTACCTTAATTTCAGATGCCGCATCGCAATTAGCCGAGCTATCAACACAAGCTGGAGATGGTAGTCAAACGCTTAATGCACTCGTTGCACAGCAAGATGATGAATTGAATAAGTTGAAAACCAAATAGGTGTTAAATTAGGTATTAAATGCAGGCGTGAAACTTGTCTTACGCCTGCATGTAGCAGCGGTTTTATACCGCGTCATAAGTGAACAACAACAAGATGCAATGAGTGAAATATGGGACAAACGCGATGTGAAATCGCTGCTAGATGTTCGTATCTTGCACCCCATTTCTCGACTGTTATCTATCTTGTTTGCTATTCATACAATTTATTAGACTAATAGTTAATATGCTTAAAAAGTAAGCAGTTACTTATTGTTTGCCTGCCTTTTTATAAACTAGATATTAAAAAGTTTTTTGATTTCATGAGTTTAACTTTTCTTTCTTGATGTTCTATATTTTAAAACTGCCTTTTTTACAAATTCATACCCTACCTTTTGCTTAATCGTGTTTTGTACCTCGCTGCTTTACCCTAAATGCAGAATAAAGACTCACACAATTTTCAAGATTAAGTAGTAGGAGAAGTCATGAATAAGACGCAGCATCAAGCATCAACTGCGCCTGCTGAGCTAGACCAGCAAAGCTATAAAGCACTCCACAAACCTAGCAGCGAATTTTCAAGCCGCGATGAATACCTCGAGAATGAACTGCAAATCATGCAACCTAAGCGTTGGCGACCAAACTTACCCTTTCGGGATTATCGTTTTGAGTTAGAAGATTCAATCCCCGCGATGGCAGGCACGATTGGTAAAGTGGTGATGGTGGGTGCAATTGCTGCCACATTTGCAGCCCCGCTTGGCCTTGGCGAAGCATTTATTTTAGAAAATGTTCGTTATGAGCTATTAATTGTTTCTATATTTATCTTATTGTTTTCAGGATTCTTTTTACCTACAGCAAACTTGGCTGGTACGCATGGGCCGCTGATCCCTTTAATACCTATAGTGGTTGCTGCGGGTGGTCATCCTATGGCGTTTGGATTACTGATCGGGGCATTTGGTTTATTGCTCGCACTCAGTAAAGGAGGCAGTTTACTGGCGGGCTTAACAAGCCGTGGTGTGTGTGGGGGATTACTGCTTTACCTTGGCTTTATCGGTACAATTTCACAGGTTAAAAAGCTGTTTGCATGGGCTGAGGGCATCGATATGACTCACATTGCCTTTATTGTGATCTTATCGACTATTGTTTTGTATGCACTGCTTGAGCATTACAAAAAGCGTTGGTTAGCCGTACCGTTAAGTTGTTTGTTGGGTGGTTTAATCGCCTTTTTACTGGGCGCGCCGTTTGAGTTTAAAACAGCTCCTGGATTGCCTAATATGAACCCGATGTATTGGTGGGGTGAAAACACCGGCTGGATGCTTGGCTTACCAACACTTGAGAGCTTTGTAGTGGTATTGCCATTCGCGGTGCTTGCGGTTGCGATGTGGTCTCCTGACTTTTTGGGGCATCAAGTGTTTCAAAAAATTAGTTACCCTGAGCGCACTGAAAAGGTTCAAATGAACATAGATGATACAATGTTTAGCGCCTCAATTCGTCAGACCTTTGGTTCGTTGTTAGGTGGTTCAAACTTTACCTCGTCATGGGGAACTTACATTGTGCCAGCAGCCATCGCGAAGCGACCGATACCAGCCGGTGCGGTGTTGACGGCTTTATTTTGTATCATTGCAGGTATTTGGGGCTACCCAATGGATTTAGCCATTTGGCAACCGGTATTATGTGTGGCACTGATTGTCGGGGTGTTTATTCCATTACTTGAAGCAGGTATGGAAATGACGCGAGAAGGCAAAACTACCCAGTCAGCAGCAATTGTGGTGTTTTCTTCTGCCTTAGTGAATCCTGCGTTTGGTTGGTCACTGACTATGTTATTAGATAACTTGGGTTTGATTGGCTGTAAAGAACGTAGCTCTGAGTTAACCCCAATGAGCCGTTGGATTATTCCACTGGTGATGTTCGTTATTTTAACTGGTGTGATGGCTATTGTGGGTATGCTACCTGGTATTCCAGCGTTAATGGCTGACTTTAGACATTAATTTTTAAGGGCAAGCTGAGTGTCTTGCCCTAACTTGCTTAGTTAAAAATCTTTAATTAGTTTAAACATCATCTCTACTAGCTCATTGCTTATAGTGTTTGATTGGGACCTATGCATGTAGCTTCTTAGACCTGTAAATTGGATTTGAAACAAACGCGCATATTCTAGCGGTGCATGGTTAGTTGCTAGTTCATTTTGTTTTTGTGCAGTGTCAAAAATATCTGTTAGGTAACATTCAAACTGTTGCAGTAGATCATTCGTTAAGTTTTTCAGTAGTGGCTGTGAGTAGTCAAATTCAGCATTCGCTTTAATTAACATACATATTTCACAACCGGGTTCTGAATCTTCCAATACAGCTTGAACAAAAGAGTGCAACCCTTCAAGTATGCTAGCACTACTTGATAAGTGTGTGGCGAGTAATGTCTTAAGTTGTTCAGCGTAGTTTTTAAGCGCTTCACTATATAGACCTTCTTTTGAGCCAAAGGCGGCATAAATACTCCCAGGGCGCATATCAACGGTCGTTTGTAAATCCCGCGTTGAGGTGGCCGAAAAGCCTTTTTGCCAAAATAGAATCCCCGCCTTTTTTATTACCTTTTCTCGGTCGAACTTAACTTTATTTACCATTTTTAACACCAATTTGAGCACTTGTTCAATTTTAACTTGAGCGAGTGCTCAAAAACAACTAGGCTATGCATCCATCACTTAAAAAAGACTTAGGAGAACACATGTCAAACTTTACGTTACATACTAAAGATACGGCTCCAGAAGCGGCAAAATCACTTCTAGATAATTCAGTGTCTGCGTTTGGGATGATCCCTAACTTGCATGCTGTAATGGCTGAAGCACCAACATTACTTGAGGGATATCAAGTGTTGCATGAGCTATTCCAAAAAACATCATTCACGGCTGAGGAACTAACGGTTGTATGGCAGACGATTAATGTAGAACATGATTGTCACTATTGTGTGCCAGCACATAGTGCAATAGCGGCAAGTATGAAAGTTGATCAAGCAATTGTGGATGCGCTTGTTAATAAAACCCCTTTAGCGAGTGCTAAGCTCGAGATCCTTCGTGGTACTACATTAGCGATGACGCGGAATCGAGGGGTTATTGATAAACAGCAACTAGACGCTTTTTTTGATGCAGGTTATTCGAATCAGCAGTTATTAGAAATTGTATTAGGCTTATCGCAAAAAGTGATGAGTAACTATACTAATCATCTTGCTAACACTGAGATTGATGAACCTTTTAAAAAGTTTGCAAAATAGCGTTTACTGAGCACGGTTTAGGTTTACTCGCTTAGACCGTGCTCAAACTGAGTGATTATTTAAACTTCACCTCTTTATTACTTCGGGTATAGATACGCTTTTCAGGTTTTGTCCATTGCCCTTTCTTTAAGTATGACGTTGAAACAATAAAGCTGTTATCTTTATACTCACTGGTCGATTTTACTTTCGTGATACCTTCTTGACTGCCAGTCACATTCTCGTAAGCAACAAATTGAGTAGGACTGAGGACGTTCATCGTTCCTTTTGTGTAAAACCCTGCGGTCGTGAAATAATAAAATACCAGAGACTGCTTGTTATTATCCCAAAAAATCATCGACTCGCCGCCATATTCACCTTCATTTATTGAATGAATGGTTTTTATTGCCATGCCGTTGAGTGCGCGTTGCCAAGTACTTACATCCTGAACAGCTGGCTTACCTTGTGCAACATCAAAGTCAGCTTGCCATGTGCCTAAATAAGGTTTAAAAACTTGCAAATGTTCTGATAGCTGCGGCTCTGCCGACAATACCGAAAAAGTACACAAGCACATTGATAGTAAAAGCGATTTTAGATGTGCCATAATAATGCCTCGTTTAGTTATAATTTTGTCTAGTATAGGTGATAATTCTTTGATTAAGAAAGCTCTAACATTTTTTGCTGTTTGTTTTTTACTATTTTTATGGGTTGCATCTTGGCAGCTAAATCTATCTTACTTGATTGCTGGTATTTACTCGGTAGTAAGTCTGATAACCTTTTTGGTGTATGGCTGGGATAAACGTTTAGCAGCTGAACATGGTGAGAATGTGATTAGAGTCCCTGAACGTACCTTACATATTTTAGGTGTTTTCGGCGGTTGGCCAGGCTCATTAGTTGCTCAGCAATGGTTAAGGCATAAATCTAAAAAGCGCCGTTTTATCTTTGTGCTTTGGCTTACAATTATTGCAAATGGATGTGCTTTATCATTGTTGTGTTATTTGCAATATATGTAGTGGAGCATAAAAAAGGAAAGCTAAGCTTTCCTTTGTGGTTGTTAAAAAGTAACGATACGTTATTGTGCTGATTCAGTTGCTGGGACGCTATCAAGCTCAACAGTTAATACAGTCTTTTTATTTACTTCGACCCATTTACGATAAGTTAAGAAGCCAGGTTTGCTTACCTCAATATCATATTTACCTTCATCAAGCTCAATACCGTCTTGGTAAACAGGCTTAATATTCATAATACGCACACGCGCATCGTCAGGTGTTGTGATAACAGTTAAAGAGGTTGCTGTCTCTTCTGCTACAATGGCTGTCGCCGCTGGCTCTACTACAGGCTCGGGTTTAGGAGCAACTTCGGTAGAGGTTGTCGAACAACCTGTTAAAAATAACATGACACATAACGTACTTAACTTTTTCATAACTACTCCATATTCTGTTGTATTGACGTTGACTGCATAGACTAAAATTAAATGTAACAACAAGGAAAACCAGCACGTGAGATGTGCAAATTGAGTCTTCCTTGACGTTTGGCTAATTTATAAATAGCACTAAATTGTATTTTCTAAACTTTTTCTTATTACTTCACTTCGTTCGACTAATTTTTCCGCGGTTCTATACATTTTGCGCTTCATTAGTTGACTTGCCATAGAAATATACTTGCTCGCAATTTCATCTTTAATTAATAAAATAGGCTCAAATGTGTCTGGGAAAATCTCAGCTTGTTTAGAAAATGCTTCATCGAACTCCATTAGCTCTTTATAGTCTTCTATTTCAGCTAAACGAGTTTTGAAGCCTTCTAGTTTTTCATGATAAAAAATAAGCGCATCTTCAGAAGGGTAACTTGCTGATTGACCGTTGCTTACTTTATTGTTGTAGCTAATAAGTGCAGTCATTGCTGACTCTTTCTTCCTAAGTGCAATCAGCAGAGGTTGAAGATTGTCAGCATTTTTAAATGCGAGCTCACCAACATTTAACAGTGTTTTTTGCATTGCGAAGTCATCGTTTTCAATCGCATCCATTACCGCTAATTTATAAACATTCTCGTACTCTTCGCTTGGCTTATACTGGTAACTTTGGTCAATAATTGAAAGCTGCTTCATCAAGTTTTCAATACTGTTTTCGCCACCTTCATCATATCTAGCTTGGGCAAGCAGCACATCTAAGCGGTAGCTTAAATCTGAGATAATAGACTGTCTTTCTGTTAGTAGGCTATCAAGCTTGCTAGCTAATAATTGTGAATCTGGGTAATACACCCGTGCCTCATTATAAATGTCTATCGCTTTGTCATAGTCTTTTGTATTAAGTGACGTGCGAGCTAAGTTGTCGACTCGTTGCTCAAACCTACCAACTATTTTGTGTTGATGAACTTTTAAAAGACCTTCTTTTAAAACATTATATTGTGGAGGTATTTCATCTAATCGTTGAGGCAACTCATCGCCGCCCCAAGTCATCCATGCTTCTAGCTGTTCAACTTTAGCAACTGAGTTCTTGAAATTAGCATCCAATGTTGTTTGCTGCTCTTGAACCGAGTTGATGTAGAAAAAGCTACCCGCAATAATAATGAAATAACATGCAACATGCGCAAGTAAAGGAACTCTGCTGTTAGTTAGCTCATTATTAAGTTCAGTTAAAGCTTCAGCTCTTTTAGCTTCATCAAGCTGTAAGCATCTTTTTAATTTTGACCAGAGAAAGACTGAGCAGTTGCTTGGTTTTTTAACCGTGGTGTCTTTGCTAACCGTGTTAGCGGCTTTTCTGTTATAAGGATGTTTGCTGGTTAAAAGTTCGTACGCAATACAGCCCAAAGAGAAAATATCGTCTTTCTTGGTAGCTTCTTTACCATTTAGCTGTGCAGGACTTGCATAGGTCGGGGTATAACCAGTACTGGTTGGTTTGTCATCATTTAGGCTAGGTGCTGCATATAGATCTTCATGGCTATGTGTTTTTGCAATACCAAAATCTAAAATTTTTAGATTGCCTTGAGAATCAAACATGACGTTAGACGGTTTAAGATCATTGTGAATGATCCCTTTTGCATGTGCGTATGACAATGCATCAATAAGCTGTTTTAGAATAGGTTTGGCACGCTTTTGAGTGAGGCCATTAGGTTTATTTCTTTTTATAAGCTGTTCTAATGTTTCACCTTCAACCCACTCCATAACAACAAAGTGATGCGATTCATCTGAAGATGCAGAGAATACTTTTACAATATTTGGATGAGATAAAGAACGAGTTTTGACTGTTTCATCTTTTAGAAGCGAAATGGCTTCCTCAGAATCACACAGCTCCTCATGTAAAACTTTAATTGCTACAAAGTTATCTTGATGGGTGCTTGTTTCTAGGTGAATGTCGCGGGCACGATATATGTGGCCCATACCGCCTTCGCCTATTAACTCTTCAATTAGGTATCGCTGGGCTAACTTCTTACCAATAAGATGAAGTTTATTTGAATTGTGGCTTTTGCCTTTAGTTTCAATTGAAGCAATGCGTGTTTTATCGTTATCGGTCGTCATTTAAATTCCTTTTTTGAAATCAACATTCCTGTTTGATTGGTGTGTATTTTACAAAAAACAAAATAATAAGCAATCATTCAGCTAGTATAAATAAACAAGGAACTATGTTGTTTAACTATTTTTGAGTTATTTTTATTAGATAGAACGCCTATTGTTTAGTTTTATGAAATAATTAAATTGGTTTTTTGTATATTAGACAGCGTTGACTTTGGTTAACGAAGTATTTTATTCTATTAGAATGTTTAGATTTATGGGACTAACAATCAAATGGAAGTGGTTTTAAATGTTACCAGCTATCATAGACTTTCACCTGAGATTGAGGCTACAAAAACAGTAGAACAGGAATTAACTTTTGGCCGCTCTGATCAATGTGATTGGCATTTACCTGACCCTGAAAAGGTCATCTCTGGTCAACACGGTAAAGTTGTCAAAGAAGCAGATGGCTTCTACGTTTATGATTACTCTACGAATGGTTTATTTATTAACTATTCTGTTTCACCGCTGGGTAAGGAAAATAAACATTTGCTATCGGATGGTGATGTACTATCCATTGGTGATTTTCAAATTGAAGCTAAGTTGTCTAATCAGCTTCAAAAGCAAAGCTCACATCAATCTGCTGCTGCTTTTAGTCAGCCCAGTCCGTCAGTAGAGAACTATAACCAGAATAATGACATGGCGAATTCTTCGCTAAGCAATGAATTTGCTGGTGGCATGGACGAAGCGATGATAGCGCCTTCTTTCCAGCAACCGCAAGCACCTATTTCAGAGCCAGTTAACAGTAGCTCATTAAGCCAACCAATCCCTGAAGACTGGGATGAAATAGCGTTTATGGGTTCAAGTAACGAAGTAGTAAGTGAAAGTAGCCAACATTTGGCTAGTCCACCTGTTGCTGAACCGCCTGTGCAAGTTCAACAAAAGCCAGCTCAGCATAGCGCTACTCAACCTGCTAAAGCACCTAAACCGGTTACGGGCAATGGTGATTCGCCTTTAGTTGCTGCTTTTTTAGAAGGCTTGGGAGTGAATGATGAACTTGCGAATGAATTAAACGATGAACGTGTTTGGGCACAAATGGGCGAGAGCTTGAGACATTTTTTAGTCGGCTCTATGGATTTAATTCGCCAACGTTCTTTACTAAAAAATCAACTCAAGTTGAACCACACGACATTTCAGGTTGAACAAAATAACCCTTTGAAGTTCTCTGCCACGCTTGATGATGCTATTCAAAACTTATTTATTCGTAAAAGTTCAAGCTACTTACAGGCAAATAAAGCGGTTCAAGAGAGTTTTATCGACACCAAAGCCCATGAAAAAGGGCTGTTAGCAGGTGCCACCGGCGCGCTTTCTGGTGCATTAGAGCAATTATCTCCTGATGGCATCAAGCAGCAAGTGCGTAACAAAGAGAGTATTTTAAATTACTTACCAACTTATTCTGACTCATCGAGTTGGGATATATATCAAAAATTACACGCTGAAATTATTGAAGATGTTGAAACAAAAGGTGTATTAGCATTATCTGAAGAATTTTTGCGAGCGTACAATAATCACAGTAAAGCGTGATATAAGGGAATAAAAGCATGTTAAAGTCCAAACTTACTTTTGCTGGAGCTCTATTAGTTTTTTTAGTTGGCTGCTCAACGGTTAATAAATTTGTGCCACCGTCAACTGATCTAAATATTAATGTTGCCGCTGACGTTAACCCTGATATTTCAGGACGTCCTTCTCCTGTAGTTTTAAAAGTGTTTGAACTTAGTTCGCGAACTATTTTTGATACGCAAGACTTTTTCAGTCTTTACGATACACCAGAAGAAATTTTAGGACCAGATCTCCTAAAGAAAGATGAGTTAGAGTTACAGCCAGGATCTAAGCTTGAGTATAAAATGAGCTTAAATAGGAACACGCGATTCATTGGCGTTGTGTTGGCGTATAGAGATATTGAAAAAGCACGCTGGCGTTCAGTTATTGAAGTAGATCCAACAGGTTACGACGATATCGATGTGAATGTAGAGTCGCTAGCGACTTACATGAGATGATTAAAAGGAATTAAAATGAGTGATTACACGCGGGTCGCATGGACTGAGGGCATGTTTTTAAGGCCCCAACATTTCCAGCAAGCAGACAAGCATACCTTCAGCACGATTAGGAAAATTATAGAAGCGAATGTTGCTGACTCGTGGGGCGTTGTTGATATCGATATTGATACCGGTTTATTGGTAACAGGGCAGTTTGCTATTGACAGTCTAACGGCTGTTACCTCTGATTTGTGTCCAATTAACATGCCAAGTAATGAGCAGTTGCCTGCTCCGCTTGTTGTACCAAAAAATACCTACAATGAAATTGTATGTTTAGCTGTTCCAGCGTTGAAAAGCAGTGGTATAAATTTAGCGACTGAAGAAGATGAGCTAGTTACGCGATATCGAATTGCCGATTTATCGATTAGTGATGATAACTTAGGTTCTCAAGCGCAAGAAGTTATTCAGGTGGCACAGCTTCATAGCAAACTAATGTTAATGTCTGATGATACAGCAGGTTACGTAACATTGCCCGTTGCGCGTATTAGTGAAGTAACGAACGAGGGGGCGATTAAGCTTGACCCTAAATACGTTCCACCCTGCTTGCAAATTACTCATTGTAAACCGTTAATTGGTCTTGTAAGAGAGATTGGCAGTTTGATAAAACAGCGCGCTGAAAGTATCTCTGGAAGATTATGTCAAGGGTATGCTGGCAGTGCGTCTGTGGCTGACTTCATCATGCTTCAAACACTTAACAAATACGACGCTGTTTTTGAAAGCTTATTAAATCATTCTCACGTTCATCCAAGAGCATTTTACACGCGCTTAATTGAGATGGCTGGCGAACTTGCAACATTCAGTGCAGCCAATAAGCGTGTGCCCGTCTTACCTAAGTATGATCATGCAAATTTACAGTTCGTCTTTTCAGAGGTTGTAAGCTTCTTGTATCAATCTCTGAGTCAAGTTATTGAACAAACTGCAACCGAAATTAAGCTTGAACAAAGCAAGTTTGGTATTTCTTTTGGTGCCTTAAAAGATAAAAGTATTCTTGATTCGTCTCAGTTTGTGCTTGCAGTTAAAGCCAGCGTGCCGCATGAAGAATTACGTAAATTACTACCTTCACAAATTAAGATAGGTAGTGTGGAGACAATTCGTGACTTGGTTAATAACCAAATACCAGGGATATCGATTAACAGTCTGCCAACAGCACCGCGTCAGGTTCCATATCATGCGGGTTATCATTACTTTGAGCTTAACAAACAAAGTGAACACTGGAATAAGCTAAAATCAAGCGGTGGGATTGCAATTCACTTGTCCGGTAACTATCCGGATCTTAACTTGGTTTTATGGGCTATTAGAAGCTAACAGAGGGAAGTTTCAATGGATGAAACAATAATTAAACCACGTCCAGGCCGTTTGAGTCGAGGCATGGAGGATGCAAATACTTCAAAATCGCATTCAGATAAAACAGTCGTATCACTGAGTCAATCTGAAAGTGGAAGTGCGCCTTTAAATAATATTTCAATATTCAAAAATGGTTTACTTGAAGCCGCTAATGACTGCTTTTCTTTAGTGATTTTCATCAACCAATCTTCGGAAGTTGAAAATTTAGCGGCCTTGAAGCACCGAGCCATTGAGTCGATTAAACGTTTTGAAAGTACTTTGCGTGCCAAATCTATCGATTTGTCAGTGATAAATAATGCCCGCTATTGTTTGTGTGCTGCATTGGATGAAGCTGCGTTAAATGCTAAGTGGAGCTCACTGGAGTGGGCGGAAGAAAGCTTACTATCAACATTCCATAAAGAGACGTTTGGCGGAGAATACTTTTTCACTCTGCTAGATGATGCCTTGCTACACCCTGAAGCAAACAAAGAATTTTTAGAATTACAGTACCACTGTCTAAATTTAGGCTTTAAAGGTAAGTATCGGGTTGATACTGGCGGCGATAGTAAGATAGATGATTATCGAAATCGCGTATATCACATTTTAAATCAACTAGATGGACCTCAAAGTAAATACCTAACACCGTCTTGGAAGAGCCGTGTTGCAGCCGGTATGGAGTTAAGAAACCAGATCCCACTTTGGGTCGTTGTATCTGTTTTAACCCTACTCACATTGGCCGTGTATTTATTTTTTAATATGCGTTTAAATGAAAAAGTGGCAACGACTACGGATAATTTAAATTTAGTACACCCTATTTCATCTTCACAAACCGAAGACACTAAAAATACACAGCTTGATCTACTAACACAGTTAATGCACACCGAAATACAACGTGGTGTAGTTAGTATTGAGCGTCAATCGGATCGAATTAGAATTACCATTAATAACGAAAGCCTCTTTAATGTTGGTGAAGCGTCGTTACGTCCTTCATTCCAACCAATATTAGAAAAGCTTGCGCTGAGCCTTGAGGGCACAAAAGGTAAAATTTTAATAACAGGTCACACTGATGACAGTCCAATAAGTACCAACCAGTACCCCTCAAATTGGCACCTGTCATTAGCAAGAGCAACGCAAGTTGCAAACTCTATGGCCAAAAATACAGGCTTAATGGGTAGGTTATGGCCAGAAGGAAGAGGTTCTGCGGAGCCCTTGGTGAGTAATGCCGATTCAAATCAGAAAGCATTGAATCGCAGAATTGAAATCGACTTACTTTTTTAATGGAGTTGCAATGAGTTTTATTCAAAAGTGCAAGCGTGCTATGTACGCGCTTACCTCTCGTAAAGTTATGATTGTAATTGGCTTTATAGCGCTCTTCTTGTTGATCTGGTTTGGCGGTCCATTGATCTCTATTGCTGATTACACTCCTTTGGCAAGTGTTGCGGCACGCGCGATTCTGATACTTGCTATTTTATTAATTTATACCTTAACCAAGCTATTGCATCTAAGAAAGCAAAATAAACGCAACGAAAGCATGGCCGAAGAACTAATTGAGGTTGATGAAGGTGCTGGCGATGAAATCCAAGAGGAGATCAAAACATTAAAAGCACGTATGGTTGAGGCAATTGAATTACTTAAGAATGCTAAGTTATTCAACGGGCGAAACATCTACCAATTGCCTTGGTATATCATGATTGGCCCTCCTGGTGCTGGTAAAACAAATATCATCAATAACTCAGGTCTTGATTTTCCGTTAAAAGATAAGCTTGGCACTGATTTAGTGCATGGTGTGGGCGGAACGCGAAACTGTGACTGGTGGTTCACCAATAAAGCCGTGATTATTGACACTGCAGGGCGCTATACAACACAAAATAGTCATGCTCTACATGATGCGAAAGCATGGCAAGGATTTTTAGGCTTATTAAGAAAGTACCGCCCGAAAAGACCTATTAATGGTGTGGTGATTAGTATGGGCATCTCTGAATTAATGAACCAAACAAAAACAGAGAGAAACTTACACGCACGCGCCATTAAACAGCGCTTACAAGAGCTACAAAGTCAACTTGGAATGACATTCCCCGTGTATGTTATTTTATCAAAAGTTGACTTAATTGAAGGGTTTAGAGAGTTCTTTTGTGAACTCAGCGATGAAGAGTGTGAGCAAGTTTGGGGTGTTACTTTCGAGCTTGATGCTAACTCTGACAATCAAATGGATGCATTTAATAAAGAGTTTCACGCGCTTATCTCTAATTTAACAACATTACTTAATCGACGTTTGATCAATGAACATGATCTAACGAATAGATCGAAGATCTTTGAGTTTCCTAAACAGCTTCGTGTTTTACAAAATGTCGGTTATTCATTCTTAAAAGAAATTTTCACACCTAATGCATACGAGAGCCTGCCAATATTCCGCGGTGTTTATTTAACAAGTTCGACTCAAGAAGGCGTGCCTTCAAACCTGTTAAACGAGCAAAGTACGGTAAAGAAAGATTATATTAATCAGACAAGAAGCTTCTTTATTAAACGCTTATTAGAAAAAGTCATTTTTCCTGAGCAAAACTTAGCAAGCACTAACAAACACCATGAAAAGCAGAACAAGTGGC
Organism: Pseudoalteromonas sp. L21; assembly: GCF_021728035.1. Classification (NCBI taxonomy): domain Bacteria; kingdom Pseudomonadati; phylum Pseudomonadota; class Gammaproteobacteria; order Alteromonadales; family Pseudoalteromonadaceae; genus Pseudoalteromonas; species Pseudoalteromonas sp. L21. The sequence continues at coordinate 46,642 of NZ_JAKKCV010000002.1, forward strand.
TACGTATATCTTGCTTAGCCGTAACGAGTGTTGTTTTATTAGGCTTGAGTATTTCTTGGTATGTGAGCTTTTCGTGGAACAATGAGCTTATCAGCAAAACCGATAATGCGCTCAGTGAGTATCAAGCTCTTGATCAAAATACGGTCGATAAAGCGAACTTAATTGTGCTAAATCAGCGCTTTAATATGCTTAAAAATTTCCCGGTTAATCAGTTAGAAGCCGATGATTTTGAAGCTTATGGCTTTAGCAAAGTAGAACCTCTCACGGAGGCTTCGCAAAAAGCATATATACGTTCATTAAAAACATACTTAGAGCCTTACTTATTAAATGCGCTGACCTCTGAGATGACAGAGCAGGCTGATTATTTAAGTTATCTCTACGAAACCTTACGTTGTTATTTAATGTTCTTTGAACCTGAGCATTACAATAATGAAGATGTGCTTGCTTGGTTTAGTGCATATTACGAGAGAAACTTACCAGGCGATGTTAATTTCCAAACACGTGCTGAATTATTTGAGCATACAAAAGCATTGTTAGAGCATGGTTTCTCTGAATCAGAAATTGATCATCAAGCTGTGCGATTAGCACGAGCGGAGCTAACTAAGTTACCTATTGCAGAGCGTGCTTATCAAAGGTTGCAAGCTGACTTTATCGACAGCAGCATTCCGCCTTTCAAATTAACTGACATTATCAGCTATGAAAGTGCGAAACAGTTTAGCTTCCAAAACTCAGACTCAATCATGAAAAGTATCCCAGGTCTTTATACTTATAATGGCTATCATGGCATCTTCAATGTTGAGAAAAGTAAGATGTTGGGTAACTTGATGGCAAGTAGCTGGGTGTATGGTGAAGAAGCGTCAGGGACCTATGATATTTCGAAAGCAGATATAGAGAAAAAGCTTGAACAGAAATATTTCCAAGATTACATCTATTATTGGCGCTCGTTTATTAATGAACTTTCGCTAAATGAGTTTAACTCACCTAATGAAGGCGTCAGAGTTACTGATGTGTTGGCGGGTCCAGAAACTCCAATAAAAAATATTATTACCACCGTACAAAAGAATGTGCGTTTAACTAAGCTACCTATTTCAGAAAATCAAAAGGCAGCCGGTAAGGTTGCGGCGAATGCCGCTGAAGTTGCAATGCATACTAAGGCTAATAGACTTAAGCGTTATTTGCCAAATGAAGCACCACAGTTTGATATAAAGCTTCCGGGTTATCAGGTTGAAGAAGCCTTTAGTGATATTTTAGAAATTGATGAGCAGCAACTTGAGCAAATTCAAGCAAGTTTAAGAGAGTTAAATATTTACTTAAATCAACTTGATAGAGGCGGGTTACTAAAATCATCTGTAAAAAATCAATTAAGTGGTAAGAGTAAGCCTGAGTTCCTTAGTCAATTAGAGTTCCAGAGTAAAGGGTTACCTTATCCTGCGAACAATTGGTTATTGAATATCAGTCAAGATACATCAAATATCACCAGAAGCAGTGCAAATCGTCATTTGAATGAAATATGGAAAAGTACTGTTTTACGTGAGTACAACGATGCAATTGTGGGTCGTTATCCGTTTGTTTCGACTTCATCTAAAGAGGTAAATCTTAAAGATTTCTCAGACTTTTTTGGTCCAGATGGCACAATCGATAGCTTTTTTAATACTTATATCGCACCAAGTGTCGACACCAGTAAGAGCCCTTGGCGATTCGAAAAGAATATCGGTGTAAGCAAGTCAGCATTAGAAATGTTTGAAAAAGCCGCCAAAATTCGCGAAGTATTTTTTGATGGTAACAGCAAAACACCGCGCATTGAGTTTGGTTTAAAACCATTAAAGTTAGATCAAACAGTTTCCAGTTTCATGCTTGAGATAGATGGTCAATCAATGATTTATCGTCATGGTCCACCTAAAGTTAAAAGCATCGTTTGGCCTGGTGATGTCGCTCAAAATAAAACGCGTATTGTGTTTACTCCACCATATGGAGGACGCACTATCAATGCCAGCTACGAGGGTGAATGGTCTTTGTATCGCATGTTAGATGACTTACAGGCGAAAAGAGCACAGACAGAAAAGGATTTACAGCTGCAATTTTCATTGCAAGGAAATAATGCGACAGTTGAGTTACTGCCAAAATCGATTAGACATCCATTCTGGAACGCAAGTATAGAGAGTTTTTCATGTCCGACCAGGCTTTAAAGTTAGGCTACTTGGGTAAGGTCCCTTTTCTAGGTGATTTTGTCCAAGATGGCATTTGTCAGCAATTTAGTGAGCATTGGGAACATTGGTTACAAGCTGCTATTGCTGTAAGCAAAGAGCAGCTCGGTTCACAGTGGCAGGAGCGATACTTGACCAGCCCTGTGTGGCATTTTGCATTATGTGAAAATGTCGTCACTGAGGATAGAAAAGTAGGCACATTACTGCCAAGTGTTGATGCCGTTGGCAGGCATTACCCGTTTACCGTCGTGATAGACACGCAGCAGTTACCAATGAAGGCTTTACATTCAAACTTGCTTTCATTGGAGTACGAGGATGCAGTGCTATCTGTTCTTGAAGAGAGCGTTGACTTAAGCGTGTGGCGTAAAAAAGTGCTGGGTACATTGCAAAATACGCCTGTGACTAAAAAACGTTTTAGTAAGCATACTTCACCAGATGAAAACAAATCAGCGATAGCTTTTGAGTTTCAAGGGGTTGAGCTTGGCGACGAATCATTAGAGGACGTTTTACATAGCTTACTCTCAAGTAAGTATGGCGATTACAGTGTTTGGTGGACACATGGTTCGATAAACATCAAACCAGTGGTATTTATTACTGCTGGATTACCGCCTGTTAATCAGGTTGCAGCAATGCTAGATGGCCGATGGCAGCATTGGGAGTGGAATTATACTCAGGTAAGAGAGCGTGAATAAAAATTATACAAGTTATGCGGTGTCTCATCGAGGTGCAGTAAGGCAGTTAAACGAAGATGCTTATGTTGAGCTAAATAAGTTTAATATTTGGGTTGTCGCTGATGGTATGGGCGGCCATGAGGCTGGTGATTTTGCAAGCCAAATGGTTGTTGATGTGATTAAAAATGAAGTAGAGTCATTACCTGCTTCTTCCATATCAACAGTCATCCTTATTAACGCGATAAAAAAAGCAAACCAAAAGTTGTTTGAGTACAGCACTGACTACCTATCGAATAAAACCGCAGGGAGCACGGTCACCGTTTTGCTGTTGAAGGATGACAAATACTATGTACTGTGGGTGGGGGATAGTCGCATTTATCTATACCGTAACGGTGGCTTATCACAAGTCTCTCGGGACCACAGTCAAGTCAATGACCTTATCGATGAAGGTGTTTTATCTGAAGCAGAAGCAAGGCATCACCCTCTAGCGAATGTGATAACGCGTGCTGTAGGTGTGCAAGACGAAGTTGATGTTGATTTTAAAGAAGGTGATTTGCGCAGCGAAGACATCTTTTTGCTCTGTTCGGATGGCTTAACTGGAGAACTGAACGACTCAGAGATAAGTCTGGCGTTAGAACCAAAAAATATTATTGATTCTGGCATGGCACTAATTCACTCTTCGCTTGTGCGTGGCGCAAAAGATAATGTGACATTTATTTTAGTGAAGAATGAAGGGGTTAACTCTTGTGCTAATCAAAAGTTAACGCTTGATGATTTGACTATCCCGATGTTGTCAAGAAAGTAAGTTTTGTTATTTTTATTAACTCCATCATAAATATGGTTTTATTATTTATTTTGGTTGTTATAATTGAAATTGTGTATTTATAAGAGCGATGTTCTCTTGTAATCTTAAATAAGAAATGTAATATACCATATCGTTTCTTTTTTAGGTGTAAAATGGAAGGTAATAAAGGCAATGGAATGTTCACACTTGAAGAATATATAGCCCCCATCTCAGAAGATCATTTTGCGGGTATTGAACCTCGCTCAGATGTGTCTCCAACATCAACGTATTATTCTCTGAAAGATTTAAGAAATCAGTTGCGTGCGGCTGAGCGCTTAGCGCTTGTTGATGATGAAGGAATTGCATCTATAGCACGTGATTGGTTGCCATTACTTGACCAATGTAGCAATGCGTTAAAAACCGAAAGTAAAGATATTGAATACTTAGCTTGGTTTATTGAAGCAATGTGTAGAGTGCACGGTTTCAAAGGCTTAGCCTTTGCTTTTCGTGCCGCGCATGAGCTTATCGAAAATCATTTCGACGAATTATACCCATTACTGGATGAAGACGACGAGATATCAGATAAAGTCTCTGCATTAATAGGTTTAAATGGTGTTGCCAGTGAAGGTGCGCTAATTATCCCTATTAAAAGTATTCCTCTGACAGAAAGCCATAACTATGAACCTTTTACTTTCTGGGAATATCAACAAGCTTATGACACCTCTAGGTTAAGTGATGAAAAACGTGAAAAGAAAATAGCGCAAGGTGCTATTGATTTTGATGTCATCGAAAAAGGCGCCCAAGAAACGCCCGTTGAGTATTTTGTTGATTTAAAGAATGGCATTGAAAATGCGCTGACAGAGTTTTTACAACTGAGTGCATCACTTGATAAAGCAACAAACCAATCACAGCCAACTTCTTATATTAAACAAGCGCTTGAACAATGTTTAAATGCTGTACTTCATCTTGGTGCAGATAAACTGTCTGCGCTTGAACAGCAAGTTTTAGAAGAACAACAAGATATTGCTGAGGAAGATGAGTCTCAAGAGTCGTCTTCAGTGAGCACTAGCAAAAGTGATAATGGTGCAATCACCAGCCGCGAAGGCGCAATTAAAAAATTACAAGAAATAGCTCTCTATTTTAGAAAGACAGAACCACATTCACCTATGTCTTATACCATTGAGCAAGTTATTCGATGGAGCGAATTGTCGTTACCAGAGCTATTAAATGAATTAATAACCGATAGTGATGCTAGGACTGGATACTTTAAGCTGTCTGGCATCAAAGTTAGCGAAACAGAAACCGAGTAAAAGGAGTTTTGAATGAGTATCCACGACAAATTAAAACGTGTTCGTAAACCACGAGTCCACATTACCTATGATGTAGAAACTGAAGGCGCAGTTGTAAAAAAAGAACTCCCTTTTGTTGTTGGTGTAATGGGTGATTTTTCTGGCCACAATAAAGAAGTATTAAAGCCATTAAAAGACAGACGATTTATTCAAATTGACCGTGACAATTTCAATGATGTTTTAAAGAAAATGAGCCCTTCGCTGCAGTTAAATGTAGACAACACTTTAACGGATGATGGCTCACAATTCAGTGTTGATCTGAACTTTAAAACGATTGATGACTTTGAGCCTGCGGCTGTTGTTAACCAAGTTGAACCATTACGTAACCTAATGGAAACACGCAACAAGTTACGTGACTTAATGACAAAGATTGACCGCTCTGAAGAGTTAGAGAATGTGTTAGAAGAAGTACTGAGCAACACGGCGAGTCTTGACTCTATTGCGAAGGAATTAAAAGTTGAGGAGTCTGAAAAATGAGCACCGAAACGTTAGCACAAGATGTAGAAAATACAGCAACAACTGAGTCGGCGTCGTTATTAACGCAAGCGATTGGCGCAACAAAACAAACTGATGCAAGCAGAGCTGAAGAGTTATTACGTACGCTAACTGAAGAAGCATTGAAGGGCACTGTGCAATGGAATAAAAACATGACAGTGACGTTTAATGAAGCCATTCAGCTGATTGATCAAAAAATATCAAAACAGCTCAGCGTCATTATGCACCACGAAGACTTCCAAAAGCTTGAAGGTTCATGGCGTGGTCTAAGTCACTTAGTGATGAACTCAGAGACCAGCTCAACGCTTAAAATACGCGTGCTTAACATGAAGAAAAAAGAACTTCATAAAGATTTAAGTAAAGCGGTTGAGTTTGACCAAAGCCAGACATTTAAAAAGATTTATGAATCAGAGTTTGGTACACCAGGTGGTGAACCTTACGGCACGATTGTTGGTGACTTTGAATTCACAAATCACCCAGAGGATGTAGAAACATTAAGCTTAATGTCTAATGTTGCAGCAGCAGGTTTCTGTCCGTTTATTTCTGCGTCATCACCTTCTTTATTCGGTTTTGACAGCTGGGAAGAGCTAACAAAACCTAGAGATCTAGAAAAGGTATTTGAGTCACTTGAATACACTAAATGGCGCTCGTTCAGAGACAGCGATGATTCTCGCTTTGTATCGCTTACTATGCCACGCTTCTTATCTCGTTTACCTTACGGTGCGGCGTCTAAGCCAGTAGAAGAGTTTAACTTTGAAGAGTTCACTGTTGATCCGATTGATGGCCGTTCTGTGAATACTGATAATGGTGATTACTGTTGGAGTAATGCGGCATACGCAATGGCGACTAACATGACAAAAGCTTTCTCTCAGTATGGCTTCTGTACAGCTATCCGCGGAGCGGAAGGTGGTGGTAAAGTTGAAGGCTTACCAACCCATATTTTCACAAGCGATGATGGTGATCCGGATCTTAAATGTCCAACTGAAATCGGTATTACTGACCGTCGTGAAGCAGAGCTAAGCAAACTTGGTTTCTTACCGCTTTGTCATTATAAGAATACTGATTATGCGGTATTCTTTGGTGGCCAGTCTTGTCAGAAGCCACAAGTTTACTCAACGCCAGATGCAACAGCAAATGCTGCAATTTCAGCACGTCTACCATACTTGATGGCAACATCTCGTTTTGCTCATTACTTAAAAGTAATGGCACGCGATAAAATTGGTAGCTTCATGGAAGCAGAAGACGTTGAGTCTTGGTTAAACCGTTGGATCCTGTCATACGTGAATGCGACTGAGGGTGGTGGTCAAGATATCCGTGCACGTTACCCATTAGCGGATGCAAAAGTGTCTGTAAAAGAAATACCAGGTCAACCTGGTGCGTACAACGCTGTTGCGTGGTTACGTCCATGGTTGCAAATGGAAGAGCTAACGTCGTCACTAAGATTAGTAGCGAAGATCCCTGAGATTGGCTAATACCTATGTGCATTAAGGATGATGCAAAATGAACTCTGAAGAGTTTTCATTCATAGAATCAGATGCTGTATTGAATCACAATACAGCATCTAATATATGTGATAACAGTGCTTTATTGGAACGTTTTCTCAACGAGAAAGACACCTATAAGGCACTGTTGCTATGGCTTGAAGGCTCATCGGATGCACCATTAATATGGAACAAAGAATCAGTTGGTTCGTATTTACAACATACCATTGTCAAAATAGACGCACTTATATCTAAGCAATTAGATCACATTTTACATCACCCACAATTACAACGCTTAGAAGCAAGTTGGCGTAATTTGTGGTGGTTAGTAGGACAAACCGAACTTCACGACAAAGAAAAAAAAGTGAAGTTGCGTGTACTTAATTGCGATTGGATTACGCTATCTCGTGATGTAAATAAAGCAATCGACTTTGATCAAAGTAGTTTCTTTCAACTTATTTATCAAAATGAATTTGACCGTCCAGGTGGAGAGCCATTTGGTGTGCTTATTGGTGATTATGAAATTACCAATGGGTATACAAAAGGGACGATTTATAACGACATAGATACGTTAAAAGAAATATCTAAAGTAGCCGCTGCCTCTTTTTCACCGTTTATAAGTTCAGCTTCGGCAAACTTATTCGGTGCCGATAGTTTTGCTGATCTTGGCTATTACTTCGATTTGTATAATCAATTCGAGCAAGTTGAATATGTTAAATGGCGAAGCTTTCGGCAGATGGAAGATTCACGCTTTGTAGGGCTTGTTTTACCCCATGTGCTGGCGCGTGCCCCTTATAAAAATGATGGCACTCGCAACCAAGATTTTGCTTATCAAGAACGAATAACCAGCCCAGAAACCGAAATGCTTTGGGGCAATGCAGCTTATCAGTTTGTATTAACGCTTGTGCGTGCTTACTCTGAAAGTGGTTGGTTTGGTCAAATTCGTGGTATTGAGCCTGGTAAGGTTTCCAAAGGCATCGTCACCGGCCTTACGAAAAACTATTATTCGACAGATGTTTACAGAAAAGAAGCGAAACCACCGCTGGATTTAATTGTAACGAGTAAATTAGAAAAACAATTCTCTGAGTTAGGTTTTATCCCTGCATCATCTGTGACAAATACTGAACACTTAGTTTTTTATAGTAATGCTTCGGTACAACAGGCTAAGTACTACGACAGTGAAGTTTCAACTGTCAATGCGCGCCTGTCATCCATGCTGCAATATATTTTATGTGTGTCACGGTTTGCTCATTATTTAAAATTACTTGCCCGTGACCGTGTTGGCTCGTACAGCACAGCACAAGCATGTGAGCAAGGGTTGCAATCGTGGGTGAATAATTACACTACGGCGTCTGACTCCGCGTCGGAGCATATTCGTAGTAAATACCCACTTGCGAATGCAAAAGTGAGAGTGACCGAAAATAAATCGAGGCCGGGGCATTATTTTTCAGTTTTGCAACTACAGCCGCATTTTCAACTTGATCAAATGATATCGAGTATCAAATTAGTGACTGAGCTCAGTCCTCACCACCAAATAAAGGAATAAAAATGAGAGAGATCCATGCACTCATCAGAAACGGAAAATTAACAGAAGCACTTGAGTATTGTGCTGAAAAATTAAAAGATGATCCGCTTAATTTTGACATCAGAAGTGCCTACACGGAATTGTTATGTGTCAATGGTGAATTAGAAAAGGCAGATAAACAGCTTGATTTTATGGTCACCAAGTCACCAGAATTTGCTGTAGGCGCTGTTAATTTAAGACATTTAATTAGAGCAGAGCAAGCAAGACAAGACTTTTACGCGGGTAAAGCTGCACCCAAGTTATTTCATGATGCGAATGAGCTAGATGAAGCTTTTCTTGAAATGCATATCAACTTACTAGCTAACGATATTGATAAAGCAACTGAAATTGCAGCGCAAGTTGAGCAGCTTCGTACTAACACAGTTGAAGATCAACAAGCTGCCATCCGTGACCTAGATGATTCGATTAATCCGTACTTAGAGATACTTGGAACGAACGGTGAGTTTTATTTAGCTCGCTTTGATGAAATAGAAAAGCTTGAGTTCGAACCTGTTGATTCAATTGTTGAACAAATTTGGTTGCGCGCTGAAGTTATCATCAAAAATGGCCCAAGTGGTACAGCTCATATCCCTCTCGTTTATCCGTATTCTGAAACGGAGCTTGAGAAGCTAGGGCAAGTCACTGAATGGCAAGAATTAAGCGAAAACTTGATTCAAGGTAAAGGAATGAAAATGTTTTATGCAAATGATGAAGCCATTCTTATTTCTGACCTTGGTCGTTTCATCGCTTAAGCAGTGTTCGCATAATCATGATTGAAAGCAAACAGTCACTTAAAGCTTCGATTCTAGACCGTTTAATTGACGATGAACCTGAAATTCAGGAGTCGCCACAAAGAACGGATGGAATTAGTTTATCTCAGTTAAAAAATTCAGTGCGACGAGATATGGAAGCTTTGCTTAATGCTCGTATTCAATGGCATACATGGCCTAGTCAGTATACTGAGCTTGCGACATCTTGCTTATCTTATGGGCTCCCCGACTTTTCGAGTATGTCTGTGAGCTCTCATGAAGGGCGACTCGTGTTGTGCGAAAAAGTACGCGATGCCATTTTACGATTTGAGCCGCGTTTCATTGAAGTTGAAGTGTTAGTTGACGAAGAGTTGCCAATTAATCGTGTTTTAAACCTAAGAATAAATGCATTGTTATATGCCGATCCTGAGCCTGAGTTTATTAGTTTTAACTCTGAGGTTGAGCCGGTTAGCCTTGGCATGAAAATTTTCGAGTCTTCACTATGAATGATGAATTATTAAAATATTACAACCGTGAGTTGGCGTATGTTCGCCACTTAGGTAAAGACTTTGCTGAGAAGTACCCAAAGGTTGCTGGAAGACTAAAGCTCAGTGATGAAACGATTGAAGATCCTCATGTTTCAAGGTTGATTGAATCATTTGCGTTTTTGACAGCCAACATCAGACAAAAGCTTGATGATAGTTTTCCTGAACTTACAGATGCACTATTAGGTCAGCTCTATCCCGATTACCAAGCACCTATCCCTTCATTGTCTGTTATTAAGCTTGAGTCAGAAAACTTATCGACAACCGGTATCGTCATACCGAGAGGAAGTGAAGTCGAGACTAATGTTGAAAACATGAAGCAGTGTAAGTTTAAAAGCTGTTTTGACACCAACCTTTGGCCAGTTGAAATCACGGCGGCTCAATTTGATAATAGTCCGTTTATTGCACCAAAACCAACTTGGAATGAGCCTGCAAAAGCCATTTTCAAAGTACAGCTCACAGGTGAGTACGAAGGAGTACCGCTGCATGAGACTGAGCTTAATAATCTAAAAGTATTTATACACGGGCAGTGGCATTTTTCGTTAAAAGTGTACGAATTATTATTTAAACACTGTATTGGTATTGCCGTTGATAATGGCGATGAAGGTGTTCACTATCTGTCAAATGAGCATTTAAAGCCTGTTGGTTTCGAGCACGATGAGGCTGTAGTACCTTATTCATTACGCTCTTCATCTGGCTTTAGGTTATTGGTTGAACACTTTATCTTTCCTGAAAAGTTTAAATTTTTCGAATTACAAAATATTCGCCATGTGTTGCCGCGTGATTCAAACACAACGACCTTGTATTTCTATTTAGATACAGAATCTACAGAGTTAGAAAAACAAGTTGATAAAGACATGTTCTTATTGGGATGCACACCCATTATTAATATGTTTGAGCAGGAAATTGAGCCGATCAGACCTGAGCTAAGTGAGTACGAGTACAAGCTTGCACCACGTTATATCGATTCTGAAATATCTGAAATCATAAGCATTGAAGAAGTCGTGGCATTTGACCATAAAGGTAATAAACAAATCGTTACGCCTTTTTATGGGCAAACACACCCTAAATATCAAGAACATAAAGATCTATTTTGGCATACACGCCGTGAAACCGCTTTATGGGCTGGCGGCTATGCAGAGGCGGGGACAGAAACCTATTTATCTTTAGTTAATGGTGGCTTTGAAAATAGCGCCCAAGAGCTGAGTGAAGGCAATAGCGTGTTAACCGTGCGCGCTCAATGCAGTAACCGAAATCTGCCAGCAAGCTTACCGTTTGGTGATGATGAACTTGGTTTGTCTATGCCAAAACGGGGCGATGTAATTAAAAAAATTAGGTGTTTAGTGGCACCTACTCACGCAGTCAGACCGGTATTAGGAAGTAGCACGCGTTGGCAGTTAATTAATCACCTTACCATTGATTCATTTAGCGGTGAAAACGCAGTCGATAAGTTGAAAGAAACACTTCGATTATATGATTTCAAAGCAACGCCACAATCAAAAGGCATGATCGATAATATCTACAATGTAAAGATTGAGCCAGCAACGGCGCGTGTAGTGCAAAATGGTCGAGTGGCGTTTGCATCTGGCACAGATATCGAAATTACCTTTGCAAATGATGACTTTTCGGGCAGTGGTGTATTCTTTTTTGCATCTGTTTTAGATTGTTTTTTCTCACAATTTGCTTCAATTAATAGCTTCACCCGTTTGAGTTTAAAACTCAAAGAGCAAGATCGAGTTTACCATCAATGGCCTGCTCGGGTTGGTTCTGGGGTTTTACTATGATTGATAAGTTACTGCACAGTGCAACTCAAACTGATTTTTATAAAGCCGTATTCATTATTGAATCACAGTTACAAGAATCTGCGCAGCAGTATCGTAAGGTTGGCTATGACAGTCACCCCAAACTAGAACTTATTCGTTTTTCGGCCACTCAAAAATTTGGTTTTGCCGGCAATGCGATCACAAACCTAAAATCATCAGGAACATACGAAGGCGCCACAAAATTTAATATGGAAGTCTCATTTATGGGAATGACGGGATGCTCTGGTGCGTTGCCTCATTTTTATAGTGAGCTGGTGATGCAAAGGTTGCGCTTTAAAGATACAACCATGCGTGATTTCTATGACATGTTTAATCATCGCTTAGTCTCTTTATATTATCGTGCTTGGAAGAAGTATAAGCCCACACTTAACTTTGCCAATAAAGAGCATGATCAACATACAAAGATCTTATCTTTGCTAAGCGGCGGTCGTGCCCCGCACCAGTTGTATTTTGGTGGCTTATTTAGCCGAAGAGCACGTAATGCTGCTGATTTGCGAAATATTCTCGCTTTCTATCTCGATTGTGATGTTGAGATTGCGCAGTTTGTTGGCCAGTGGCAACCATTAAAACAAAGCGAACAAACACAAATAACCAGTACGGGTTTTAATGCAAAGCATGCGCGTTTAGGTGTTGATGCGATGGCAGGAAAGCAAGTATGGGATATTTCTACAAAAGTAAAAGTGATTGTTAAACCAAAAGATGCAAAGCAAACAACGCGTCTTTTGCCGCGCAGAGATTTATACGATCTGGCACACAAAATAACGAAAGATTTTCTCGGTAATCAAGTTCAACATGAGCTGGTTATTAAGTCGAATTTTTATGAATTAGATGCAACACAACTAAAAGAAGAGCGTTTTCAATTAGGCTGTAATAGCTTTCTTTTACCGCAAAGTGGTGTTCGTAAGGGAAACGTCACTGAGTTGTCGTTTAAAGGATAAATAAATACAAGGAAATATTATGTCTACCATGACACTAAATAAACTAGTTGAAAAGCTAAGTCCTGAATGTAAAAAAAGTCTTGAGCTAGCTGTTGCTATTTGTAATAGCCGCAGCCATTTTACTGTTGAACTAGAGCATTGGATTTTAGCATTGCTTGAACAGCAAGTTGATGACCTTAGACTCATTTTAAGTGCTTACGATATTGATGAAGACAAACTTAAGCACGACTTAAATAAGTCACTTGAATCGCATAAAACAGGGTGTAACTCATCACCTAGTTTATCAATTCATGTAACAAGCTTATTGAAACAAACTTGGCTAAGTACAAGCATTGAGTTTACAGACACACAAATACGCAGTGCCTACATTATTTATACGCTAGTGAAAGACGATACGTTAGCAAGCGTTGTCAGCCGTTGTAGTAAAGAGTTCAATAAAATTGATGCAGGGCAACTTTTACATGCTTGGCCAGAACTTGTTACTAAGTCGAATGAGGTAAACCCTGCTTCACAGACACAACAAGATGCGCCGGTAAATGTGTCATCGAAAACACCTAATCTCGATCAGTTTACAGTTGATTTAACGGCGCAAGCTAAAGCTGGCAAAATTGATCCTATCTTAGGCCGCGATTTTGAAATCCGCCAAATGGTCGATATTCTTACCCGCCGCAGACAAAACAACCCAATTTTAACGGGCGAAGCAGGGGTAGGTAAAACTGCGGTAGTTGAAGGTTTAGCACTGCGTATAGCGCAAGGAAGTGTTCCTGAAGTATTAAAAAATGTAAAAATCCATACTTTAGATCTTGCACTATTACAAGCTGGCGCAGGTATGAAAGGTGAGTTTGAAAATCGCTTAAAGTCACTTATTTCAGAAATTAAAAATGCCCCTTACCCAGTCATCCTTTTCATCGATGAAGCACACACCATGATCGGCAGCGGTGGCCAAGCGGGTCAAAATGATGCGGCAAATTTATTAAAGCCTGCATTAGCGCGTGGTGAGTTAAGAACGATTGCTGCAACAACATGGGCTGAGTATAAGAAGTTTTTCGAAAAAGATGCTGCATTAGCAAGACGTTTCCAAGTCGTTAAAGTGGAAGAACCAACACCAGAAAAAGCCATTGCTATGTTACGCGGCTTAGTGCCAGTGATGGAAAAACACCATAATGTATTTATTTCTGAGCAAGCATTAGAAAGCGCTGTTAACTTATCTCATCGCTATATCATTGGCAGACAACTGCCAGATAAAGCGGTTGGATTACTTGATACTGCATGCGCGCGCGTTGCTATGAGCCAAGCATCTAAACCTAACTCGATTGAAAAGCTAGAAAACGAGCAGTCAGAAATTAAATCTCAAATTGCTATGTTAAGCCGTGAACAGCGTACAGGCCTTGATCACAGCGAGATACTTGCAACACTTAACGAAAAAAGTGAACAAATCTCTCAGCAGCTTGAACCTCTAAAAGCGCAATTTGAGAGTGAAATGTCATTAATTAAAGACGTAAAAGAAGTACTTACTGCGCTTAACGATGATGACAATGACAACGCTGAGGAAATTCAGAAACTGCAGCAGTATAAAGAGAACCTTGCACAATTTGATTCGAATATGGTGCATTGGCAAGTCGATGATGAATTAATTGCCCAAGTTATTTCTGATTGGACTGGTATTCCTGTAGGTAAAATGCATGAAGATGAAGTTATCAGTGTTTTAAAACTTGCTGATACTATGAAACAACGTGTTGTAGGCCAAGACCATGCACTCGATCTGATTGCGAAAGTTGTGCAAACATCGAAAGCACATTTAGCCGATGAAAGCCGTCCTAATGGTATCTTTATGTTGGCAGGCCCAAGCGGGGTAGGTAAAACAGAAACTGCGCTTTCTTTAGCGAACGAAGTGTATGGTAGTGAAGAAAATATCACCATCATTAATATGTCTGAGTATAAAGAAGAGCATAAAGTGTCGCTGTTACTTGGCTCTCCTCCTGGTTATGTTGGTTACGGTGAGGGCGGTGTACTAACAGAAGCTATTCGTCGTAAACCTTATAGCGTAATTTTGTTAGATGAAATAGAAAAAGCACACCCAGGTGTTCACGATATTTTCTATCAAGTATTTGATAAAGGTACGATAAAGGATGGTGAAGGTAGAGATATCGACTTCAAAAATACCATCATCATCATGACTTCTAACGTGGGTACCGACACCACAATGAGCTTATTTGAGGATGAGGAGACTGCACCAAGCATTGCCGGTCTGCAAAAAGCATTACAAAATGATTTGTTAGATGTGTTTAAAGCAGCGTTTCTTGGCCGCATAAATGTTATTCCTTACATTCCATTAAGTAAGAGTACTCTTGCAGATATAGCAAGACTACAGTTGAATAAAATATGTAAGCGAGTTAAGAATAATTATAATTCTGAGCTTGTATACTCTGATTGCGTTATTGATTATATAGTTAGTAATTGCAATGACTCTGGTTCGGGTGCTAGGAATATACATACATTGTTGCAAAATAATGTATTGCCACTTTTATCGAAGAGACTACTTGATAACATAGTTTCAGGTGAGCAGTTAAATGAGATATCATTATTTATTAATGATGGTCACTTTGATTTTAAAGTAAGTTAATTATTAATCATAAGTTTTCTTGTTTCTTTTTTTGAGTCGGATTATAATTTCTCCGTCTTCATTAATTGATGGAACATTGAGACATTGTCTTCGTCTAGGGAAAGGATTGAGAAGACCCTTTCGTTGCGCAGTTAAAGATAGTGATTTCAAAGGAATTTTGGGTAACCAAAAGTAAATAATCCAGTTTAATGGATAAAATTTATAAATTAAAAAGGAGCATTATCATATGCAAGCAAATACATATTTAAAATACGGTTCAATTAAAGGTGAAACTACAGCTGAGTCTTTCAAAGACTTAATCACGGTTTTATCACTAGATTGGAATGTAAGTCGTGAAATTTCAGCTCACACTGGTACAGCAATGGACCGTGAGTCTAGCTCAACTCGTTTAGGCGATGTAACTATCACTAAACTTCAAGATAAAGCGTCTCCGGACTTATTCAAAGAAGCAACTATTGGTAAAGGCTTACCGGCTGTTTTCCATATCACTAAACAAGGTGATAAAGTTGAAGAAATCATGAAAATCGAATTAACAGATGCAATGATTTCTAGCTACTCTGTATCAGTTCAAAACGATCGCCCAATTGAAACTATCACTATCAGCTACACTGAAATGATGATGACAGTGACGCCTACTGATGATAAAAACAACATCACTGCACCACTTGTTTATGGTTACAGTGGCGTTAAAGGTCAGCAAATGTAATTTTTTGCAAAACCGACTAGCTCTGAGTTTTACTCAGAGCTTTTTTGATCTGTAGGAATAGGAAGCAAGGAATGCAAAAAGCAACACAAGATAAAAATGTAATTCAGATAAACACCCCAGCAGGCAAAGACGCACTGTATTTGACTCGACTTGTCGCACAAGAATCGATGTCAGATTTGTTTGTGATGTCAGTGAATATGTTCACTATTGGGACGCAAATCGCACATGAAGATCTTGTTGGTAAGCCTGTTTCCATAAAAGTTCGAAATGCCGACGGTGCAGGTGAGCGATACTTTCATGGTATTGTTAGCCAGTTGGTATCTAACGGAAGCCGCACGGCTGATGTTGACGAACAAAAGAATTATATTGATTATCACGCAACGATTGTTCCTTACGCAGCGTCAATGCGTAACAGAAAGAACAGTCGTATTTTTCAAAAGAAAACCATTCAAGATATTTTTGCTGATTTATTTGGTCAGCATAATGTTGCATTCAAAGATAACACCACTAAAACGTACCCTAAGTATGAATATTGTGTTCAATATCAAGAATCTGACTTTGACTTTATTCAGCGATTACTACAACAAGAAGGGATTTTTTACTTCTTCGAACACAGTAAAAGTAATCATACTTTGGTTCTTGCGGATGATATCACTGCCTATGAAGAGTGCGCAGAGGCTAAAGTTGTGTTTAGCTCTGGCCATTTAAGCGAGTCTCATGTCAATAAATGGCAAGGTGGCTTAAGTTTAGCACCAGGCAGCTACAAACGAATTGGTTATGATTTTAAGCAACCGCCAAGATACCCAGATGGTGATCACGCTAAAGCTGATTTACCCACTCAGTCGGTTGCCGAAGTATTTGAATACACAGGCGAAGCAGAAACGCATCCTCGTGCTGCAAATTTAGCGGCACTGCAGCTAGAGTCACTCCAGCGAAATATGAAATTAAGTAGTGGTCGAAGTGACTGCCGATCTTTTTCTGTTGGTAAACTGTTCAGTTTTAAAAAGCACGAAGATCCGCGCCTAGAGGGCAAAACATTTGCAATTACCTCATTGCTAACCGCGATCACGGTGCCAAACCAATCTGGCGGACAACAATCTCAAACTGAAGAGGTTTTTTCTAATCACTTTGAGTGTGTTCCAAAAGATGTGCCTTACCGTGCAGCCCATATTAAAAATAAACCTGTTATAAACGGTGTACAAACGGCCATCGTGACGGGTGACAGTGCCGATGAAATTATGATCGACCAGTATGGTCGTGTAAAAGTGCAATTTGATTGGGACCGTGAAGGTAAAAAAGATTCTCAAAGCTCGTGTTGGATTAGGGTTGCTCAAAATTGGGCCGGTAAAAAATGGGGCGCATTCTTTTTCCCTCGCGTTGGACAAGAGGTGTTGGTCGACTTTATAAATGGTGACCCTGACCAACCGATTATTAGCGGCGCGGTTTATAACGCCGATCTAATGCCTCCGTATGCTTTACCTGCTGAAAAAACACAAAGTGGTATAAAAACTCGCTCTACAAAAGAAGGTGGGGCCGATAACTTTAATGAGCTGCGTTTTGAAGATAAAAAAGGCAGCGAATTAGTTTACATGCAAGCAGAAAAAGACAAACAATTGTATGTAAAGAACGATCAAAAAGAAAAAATTGATAACGATCGTTTTCTAGAAGTTGGCAACAACGATGACGCTAAAATAAAAGTAAATCGTACGGTTGATATTGGCGATAATGACACTTTAAAAGTGGGTAAAACACTTAACATTGAAGCTGGAAAAGAAATTGTTATTAAAACGGGCTCAGCAAAAATAACGATGAGCAGCAGTGGTAATATTGCCATTGAAGGCACAAATATTGATATCAAAGGCAGTAATGTAAAAGTAGATGGCAGTGCAATTACACTCTCTGCCGGCATGATTAAGCTGAATTAAGCTATGGAACTGATTACAACTTTTCAAACAGGTGCTGTTCATGGAGCTGCTAGCAGCGGCTTTACCGTGTATTGTCGCTATGGTTTACCGCATTTAGTGTGTTTATCGGTAAACCGTCCGGATGATCCTTTTTTGAGTCTGCCAATTGATTACTTTAAAGGCCATGATGGTTATTTTGCTGAGCAATTTTTTTATAACCTTCATCCTAATTTGAACAGTAGTAATGTGCTTTCTTATGTATATCAATATGCGACACAGACCAGCTCAATCATAAACGACTTATCTTATGATGATATCGTAGAAGAGCTAGCGAAGCTTGTGAGTGTTAATAAGTTACAAGTTATCCCTCTGTACGATTAATGGATGTGAAAACAAGGAATAGGTTATGGGTAAACCCGCTTCAACAATTGGTCATATGCACCTTTGTCCTAAAGTAACTGCACAAGTTCCTCACGTTGGTGGCCCAATTGTGGCGGGTTCATCAAATGTATTAATTGGTAGTATGCCAGCAGCAAGAAAAGGCGATATGCTGATTTGTGTTGGCCCTCCTGATAGCATTAATAGTGGATCATCTACCGTTAAAATAAACGGAAAGCCAGCAGCTAGAATGGGAGACGGAACGTCTCATGGCGGCAAAATTATCGTTGGTAATCCCACCGTGTTGATCGGTGGTTAATCATGCTTGCTATGTTGCTAAAAGCGCATTCAAATACTTTAAATCAACTACACAGTGCACAACAGAATCCTTTCTATTCTGTTGACTATTTGATGCAAGCTCGTCAGCAACTCATATTAAAACTCCATGCTTACGATTCTGAGATTCTGCAAGTTACATTGTCAGCCACCCAGTTACTGCAAGCTCTTCGAGACTTGAATACTGGCGAAGTATTAACAAGCACATTGGCTGAAGCATGCTTGGTCACGTTATTAACGTCGCCTAAAAAGTTAACTCATGAGTGCGTAGCGCAGTTAAATGAAAATGACGAAAAAGAGTTGCCAGTTAAACAGCTACTCGTTGAAAAGTTAGCAATTTATCGTGGTCGTACACAAACGGCTTATGCGCAGACATTTGATGCACTTAAGCCGATTTACTTTAGTCAGTCTGCTCAGCATGCTGAGTTATTTAAAGCATTTAAACAAGCCGCTATAGAATTACCAACAACAAAGGCGTTGTTTAAAACCACGAACGATTTTGCTGAGCTAAATTTAATTAATTCACCGTTAATGTCTGCTTATTTATTATTGCTGGATCAACAACGCGTGAATCATGTGTGCAACTTTGCAAGCCAAGCACTGTCTCGAGAAGAGGCGCTACAAGTGATGCTGCATACAGGCATGCCTAAATATGTTCCGTTAGTTGTGTCGTTATTGTCGGATATTGAAGATGCAGAGCCACTTATTAATGGTATAAAGCGTTGTTTGGGGGCTGAATTAGATAATTTAGTGGCCTATGAAACTCAGGTGCAAGCACTAACAGATGCACAAGCAATCGTTGATTTTCAACAGCAGTTTAACCAGCATTGGCCTGAGCACGAGTCATATTATGCTGGCAAAACTTTAGTATATGGCTATGCATTAAATCAACCGATTGATAAAGTAAAACAGCAAGGTGTTGATCAACAAAGCTGGCAAGTATTAGCAATTTTAAATGCACTTAAGTTGGATAGTAAAAACTATCAAGAGAGTGTTCATTGAGTGCATTTAAAATTAACATCGACCAGTTTGAAACGCCGTATAAGCTCAGTCCTGAAGAATTACTATTAGAGGGTGGCTCTAGTGAAGGCTGTGTAGTTCCTTGGCATTCAACTGATGCGTTTGTGTATGACTGCATCATGAAAGCTAAGTCTGTTTATAAAACGGATTTCGCGCAAAATGGTACTGTAATGTGGCTTTTACCTGCGTTGCCGTTTCAAGGTGAACTAAAAACACTTTTTGCAACGAGCTTACAGCAATGCTTTGGCACGCCCTTAGAGCATCTGTTTTTTGAAGGTTGCCATGGCATACATTCAGCACTAATGTTGGCTCAAGCCAACAGCCTTGAAAATGTAACAGTGATTGCCATTGATGGTGTTTTTAAGGCAAATAAGCGCGAACAGTTTGATTATTTAGGTGTTGCTGCAAGCACGGCTAATATCGAGTTTATAAATACTGGTTGGATGTTACAATCAGCAGAGATGGTTGCTTCGATAGACCTTGCTAAGCATAACCCTATTCAAGGGGAGCTAAAGCGTGTTTTATCGCTTAATGAGCAGCCAATAGATATAATTTTCGCCCCAGGAAATGGCGTAGAAAGTGATGACTGGTTAAATTATTTACCAGTGTTAAGTAACAAAATTAATGAACAGACGATTTTTCAATTACCTAATTATAAATTAGGAAAACTAGGTGCATTAGAAGGGATTATCAACCTTGCAACGCTGACAAATAGCCCATTTTACAATGACAGTTTGTCTCAGGCGTTAGTGATAACTCAAGAAAGTAACAAGTACCAAGCCGTCGCGTCATACTTATGGACAAGTAAGGAAGTGTGCAACTAATGGATAGCAGAGCAGTTGTTTTACAAGGAATAAGCTACCCAATTTGTGTGGTGTTAGCTAAGCAAAAAGCCCCCAGTGGCTTTGAGCCTGTTTCGACGAGCACGCCGGATAGTGCGTACAAGTACGTTGCTGAGTTAGGCACGGCATTAAGTGGTGATGCATCGAAACGTTTAGATCTCATTCAACTACTACAAGCTGCGGGTATTCATTGTCCAAGGCAAGCATCGGCGCGTGAAACCGCCACAGCCTTAGTGAGTGCGCTTACCTCTGGCGCAGTGAGCTGTTACCGACAAAAAGCTAAAACAGTTATTCAAGTGAGCGATAATACTCGCTCATCGCAAGCCAAAAAATCACAATCACAAAGCAGCTCAAGTAGCGGTAAAAAAGCAACGCAAGCACCTGCAAGTAATAGCGGAGGGGCAAGCAATGCCACTGCCAGTGAAACTCCAATTACAGAGCAAGAGTGTCGTTCAGACCCTGTTTCAATGTTGACGGGCGAGGAAATACTGCCGTTAGTGGATTTTACGCTCGCTGCGAATAAGCCACTTAATTGGCGACGTTTGTATCGCTCATCAAAGTGTAATCAACGCTCATTGCTTGGTAATGGTTGGCGCCATGATTACATGGTGAAATTAACTGAGCATTACTTACCACCCCCAAAAGTAGGCCCGAAGAAAAAAGGCACTTATTGGTTAGAGTACCATGATGAACATGGTGCGACTCATCGATTTGAAAAAGTAAAACCAGGCCAGTCTAGCTACCAGCTGAGCAGTAACCTTGCCTTGCATTACAAAACAAATGGCAAACAAGTGTTGGTAACACCGAATGACCATCACTTAACGTTTATGCCTAGTGAATCTGCGTGGTTACTTGAAAAAATCATTAACGAAAAAGGCCAGAGCACACGTTTTTATTATGACTCTCAAGAGCGCTTAGAGCGCATAGAGGTGAATAAAGCACGTGGTTGCGTTTTAAAATATAATAAACAAGGACTGCTAAAAACAGTTCACGCTTATAGAACAAATGAACAAAATAAGCTTGTTCTGATTGATCAGCCTCTGGCACGTTATGAATACGATGAACAGCAAAATTTAGTTGCTGCAACAAACCAACATGGTGAGCAAGAGCGCTATGAGTACAATGCTGCGCATTTATTAATAAAGCGGACCAGAGCAAGCGGTTTTAGTCATCATTTTGAATGGGATTCATACGGTTATGATGCCAAATGTATAAAACAATGGGGTGATGACAATACCTATTGCTATGAGTTTGAGTATCAAGGGAATAAGACAACCAGTATCGACTCTCGCGGTAATCAAGAGCATTTTGTTCATAACGAACAAGGTAAATTGATTGAGCATACGGATGCCAACGGTCACACCACAACCTACGGATACAATGCGCTTGGACAAAAGCTGACACAAACAGACCCCTTGGGCAATCAAACTCAGTATGCCTATACAGAGTATGGTCAGCTTGCCTCTGTCACTCAACCTGATGGTACTCGTACTCAGTTTGGCTATAACCAACTCGGCCAACAAGTGTTAACTATCTTGCCAAATGGCGACAAGATCCAACGTAAGTACAGTGCCTCTGGATTACTGCAAAGCGAAACCCTAGCAGATGGTCGAATTGCGCTTTATAGCTACGATCAACACGGTAATTTAACGCAATATATCACGCCTAACGGCCATGTTTTAAAATATACGTGGAACGAGCATGGTGAGCTACTTGCTAAGCAGCATAATAATGAGCTTATTCGTTATAGCTACGATAACTTAGGCCGCATTAATGCAACAATAAACCAAGCAGGGCTGCTTACTCAGTATAAATACAATGAGCAGGGGCAACTTGTGCAAACCACCGCGTTTGCTCAAAATGATCCAGAAAATAAACAACAGCAATACTTCACATACGATGAAGCGGGTAGGTTAGTTAGCTCACAAAACAGCAACGGCGATACCACAGAACAACATTTTGAAGGGCTAAGCCAGCCGCATTGTGTTATTCAACCCGACGGCAGCGCACTGCATTTAACTTATGATAAAGAGCGCAACTTAACGGCAATTGAGCGCAGTGACGGCCATGTATACCGTATAAACTACGATGCAAATGAAAACCCGACTCAGGTAACGGGGTTTGATGGCACGATACAACAATACAAGTATGATGCTTGTAATCGCTTAGTGTCAGTTACACAAAGCGATAAACGCCATGTAAAAATTAAGCGTGACAAACTAGGCCGCATAATTTCGCAGCACGCAAGCCTTGCCACAGGCAAACAAATCATTAATAACGCTAACCATTATACCTACACGGCAGAAGGCAAAATAGCGCGAGCTCATAATGCGCAGTCGACGATAAAACAAGCGTTTGATAAAGGTGGGCGATTAATTAGTGTTGAGCAAATTCATAATCAACATCAAACACATAAACTTGCATACACCTATGATGACTATGGTAGAAGGCAGTCTCTCACTCTGCCTGACTCAACAACGCTTGATTATCACTACAATGAATTTGGTCAGCTTAGTGCAATTCAAGTAAAGCAGGCGAATGGCGATTTAACAAAACTGGTTGAACTTGGTTACGACAGCCAAAATAACATTCAAACACAGCACTTTGGTAATGAGGTCACCCTTACTCAACAGTTTGATGTATTCAACCGCTTAACACAGCAGCAGTTAACCCATTCTGCGCAAGCACTATTCGATACCTGTACATACAATTACGACAGTGTTAACCAGTTGATTGCGCGTAAAGAAGAAGGGGTTAGTAGTCATAACATTAATTTTGAATACAACAACCTTGGCCAGTTAATTAAGCAAAACCTAGCAAGCTCTGAGGTTGATACTACTACCCAATACCAGTGGGACAGCTTTGGTAACCCTGTTAGCCAGTCAAAACTAAAAAATGGCGAATTAACCGAGCAGCAAGCTGATACCAGCGATGCAATGAATCACGTTGAAAATAACGATTCAGCCTATACAACTAATGTTATTCACAGCGAATACAGCGATTCGATTTCAGCATCAGATAGTAACTTAACTGATGATACTGTTATCCAAACCGCAACCGAGGCTGACCGCCTAACACACTTTGGCGACAGCGATTTTCATTACGATGAATGTGGTAACCAAATACGTGAAACCGGTAAAGGTATTAAAACACACCGTGAATACAATGCGTTCAACCAATTAAGCAGCTTTAATAACAGTGGTACGCTCACTCATTACGACTACGACCCATTGGGTCGACGCATTGCCAAGCATACCGAGCATGGCAAGATTGATTACATTTGGGATAACGACCAGCTAATTGGCGAATACCAACACGGCGAATATACCTGGTACATCAACCTACCAAATCAATTTCACCCAGTCGCACTGATTAAACAGGGAGAGGTGTATTACTACCACCTAGACCAGCTCAACACCCCACGTTTTGTAACAAATAAAAACGCAGAAGTTGTATGGCAAAACCACGCGGATGTGTATGGCTATGAAGAACCTGAGGCCAATGCTGACTTTAATAAAGAAAACACATTCACTCAGCCAATACGTTTTCAAGGGCAATATTTTGATGAAGAAAGCGGCCTACATTACAACCGCTATCGCTATTACAGCCCCAAACAACAACGTTTTATAAACCAAGACCCAATTGGCTTAGTAGGTGGTATTAATCATTATCAGTATGCGCCTAATCCGGTTAATTGGGTGGATCCGTTTGGGTTGAGTTGTAAGGAAACTAAAACAATTGAAGTGCCTGCGTATGATCATAACGACCCTATGGCTGATTCAATAACCCCAGTTGCAATTGTGCCCGTAGAGTGGTTCGTAGAAGGGCTTGCAGATGCTGCTGAGGCAATAACCCAAATGGTAGAAACAGGCGTAACAGCCGCAGGGGTTGCGACAGCGGGTATTGCACTTATACCTGGGAGAGTAGCTGACAGAGCGCTCGAGCCTGCTGTTAAAAAGTTAGACGACATTGCAGATGCGGCACAAACAACGGTGACTCAGGCAGCTAAAAAAGCAGCTAGAGAAATGGACTTACATAAAGTTGCTTGTTTCAAAAAGAATAAAAAAGGCACAGATGCTGAGTATGATCGTCAATTGAAAGGCCAGCAAGATGGCATTAATGATATGACGGTTAAAGAGTACTTAGATAACCGTGAGGCCTATAAAAAAATTGGCCGTAAAGGAACAGGGGCTGCGCAACAAGAAGCGAGAGAGCAATTTAGAAGTAAATTGATCGATAAATATGAAAAAGAGCTAACAAGACGTGGAGAGTACTTTGGTGAAGAAGCGCTTCAAAAAGCCCAAGAGCTTGCGAGTAATGAAATGAACACTCTTAATGCTCTTCATAATCCTGATATGATAGCGGGTGGTTATGATAACGTTGTAGATTTAGGCGATGCGAGTGTGAATAAATCAATAGGTTCACAGTGGAAGAATAATGGTAAAGATGATGTAGGCAATAAGTTAGCAGCAAGCCGTGTTGAGGTGATGGATGCACAGGCTCAAAAAGCACTCGAAGAGATAGGGCCAGATGCTAAGATGAATGTAGATTTACATAGGTGTAAATAAATGAATAAATTTTTTGATAACTTTTACAACTTCAAGGGATTTGGCCCTGCTATAAAAGCGACAATGCCAACCAAAGAGACGCTTAACTTCTTTAAAGGCAAACTGCCTGACCGTTTGTTGGAATACTGGCAAGAATACGGTTTTTGTGGCTGGGGTGATGGCATTTTCTGGCTAGTAAATCCACAAGAT
This sequence comes from Pseudoalteromonas sp. L21, assembly GCF_021728035.1. NCBI lineage: Bacteria > Pseudomonadati > Pseudomonadota > Gammaproteobacteria > Alteromonadales > Pseudoalteromonadaceae > Pseudoalteromonas > Pseudoalteromonas sp. L21. Next base: position 71,811 of record NZ_JAKKCV010000002.1, read on the forward strand.
TACCATGATATTTTACAAACTTGGCTTGAAGGCACAGAGTTTGCTGAACGTGAAAAAGATGGAGTAGACAGTTACTATGTAATAGGTCGAAGTTCTTTTGGAAAACTCATTGTTTGGGGAAAGACATCTGGTCAAAGTATTACCATTAATCCAAGTTTTGGTATGATTTTCCCTACTGATGGCACTTCGGATTTAAATGAGGATGGAGAAGATTTAACTGTAGATTTATTTTTTGCGATTATGAGAAAGGATGCATTAGAGCAACAAGACATTAACGAGAAGCCTTTGTTTGAACAAGCACTTAAGAAGCTTGGCCCCTTAGAAGCTGATGAAATGTATGCGTTTGTTCCCGCGTTGGCTCTTGGTGGTGTAAATAAGCTTGAAAATTTGCAGAAAGTAAAGGCGATTGAGCATTTGAACTTTCTGGCTGAATTGGGCGAGAAACGCATAATGGCAGATATTGTCTCTATGTCTAATGAACTACATAAGAATTAATGCTTCAGGCGGTTAACTACTTTAATTAATAATAAAATGAGTATACTTCGGTGAATTAAATAAGCCATTTCGTTGAACGTTAATATGAAATGGCTTTGAAAATAAATACATGAAAAGGACTTTCACATGTCAGCAATAAGAATCCCCCAATCTGTTGGGCTAGGTGGTGTTAATACCCCAGCCGATGTAAAAACAGTACAAACCGCTTTAAATAAATTACTAAAACTTATCTCACCAACAAAAGCATTAGCAGTAGACGGACGTTTAGGTTCTCGCCCAGAAAACTCTAAAACTGTTGCCGCAATAAAACAGTTTCAAAGCAAAGTTGTAGGTATGGTACGTCCCGATGGCAGGATAGATCCAAATGGTCGTTCTCACCGAAAAATAAATGAAAAGCTGACAACGATAGGTCAGGTTCATTTTAAATTACCAGTGGCCTCTTCGAATGTACAAGCATTGTCAGAATCTGATTTTCAAGATGTTGCGAATCAACTTGGGTGTAAGGTTGCCGCTATTAAAGCTGTTGCTGAGGTTGAATCCGCAGGTGATGCTTTTTTCTCAAACGGCAAACCTAAGATTCTATATGAAGCACATATTTTCTCTCGTCTAACGAATCATAAATATGATTCAAGTCATCCGTCTATTTCGAGCAGGAGTTGGAATCGTAGTTTATACGTAGGAGGTCCGCAGGAATACGCAAGGCTTGAAAAGGCTATGGAATTAGATGTAACAGAAGCTTTAAAATCGACTTCTTGGGGGCGTTTTCAAATTATGGGGTTTAACTATAGTGCAGCAGGATTTGCTAGTGTAGAGGCGTTTGTTCAGACAATGTTTACATCACAAAGAAAACAGTTAGATGCATTTGTCAACTTTGTGAAAAGTAAAGGATTAGAAAAACACTTAATAACGCTGAATTGGGCTGCATTTGCTGAAGGTTACAATGGTTCTCAATACGCACAAAATAAGTATGACGTGAAATTAAAAAAGGCTTTTGATAAATATGATAAAAAGTAAATTTTCTTCGATTTTTATTGCATTACCAATATGCTTTATTGCTTCGTGCAGCGCATCGCAAAATGAGTCAGCGATTATTTTTAAATGCCATGCGGATAAACCCACACCGATTGATGTGGTTGTCAGTGAACATGATGGCAGTTATAAGCTTATGCAATTTAACACCGCACAGGTCAAGCTTACTGAAATGACCTCTATCAGTGATGCGAGTAAATCTAGTTATCATCGTTCTTTAGTTAATGAACACAGTATGACGTTTACACACAATGGTAATAAAATAACCCTGAGTGACTACCATAGTGAAGAGTTGGGTATGATTACTAAAGAGAAATCAGTCACTATTGAACATGATGACAAAAAAGACTATTGGCTTTGTGATGATTCAAGTGTTAGCAAATTACCTTCTATTGAGAACTTTTAGGAATGGCTATTAAAAGGGAAGTGGGTAATTAGTTGTGACTTGAATTTTGCACATGATAGTTTAGTAACTGGGCTGGTATATTCAGTGATGGTCCCTGTAAACAGAGCCACTAGTCAACATTTTGTATTTGATACTAAAAAATCAGCTTTTACAGGTGTATTTAGGAACAACTACAGAGGATTTTTGTGATTCTAGCTCAGTTACTTTTAATTAAACTGGGGTATTCTCTTCCTCGCTATAAAAAGATAATCTTAAAAAATAAACAAAGTGCCGTAACCCTCGTCACTGAAAAAGGAGCTATAAACGCGAACTCCAAAGCGTTATAGAAATATTATGGAACAACAACACCAACAAACTCTCACACAGCTTGTAAACGATGTTTACAACAAGCCTGATTTAATTGAAGAGCATCAGCCGCTTATTGAGCCTTTGCTGACTGATTTAGTCGCGAGTGCGCCTTTAGGCTTTGAAGGCATGGCTGCTATGATTAATACGCATATTTCCAATGGGTTTAAGTTTAAAAACCCTAAAATACAACAGTTTGAGCTTGAATCTGGGTTGTTAAAATTAAAAACCTACTTTCAAAAGATTAATCTTTAACAGGAATTTAGACAGGCCTTTGCTAGCAAAAACTTAGTTTCAAGGATGATGTGTGACATTAATTAATACATGTATGTTAATGCTGGTTTTACAGCCGTTGTTTGTTTATTTGGCTCTGTTTAAACAGCCAGAATTTCACCCTATGACAGATACACCGGTCAAAAATGATGATGCTCTATTTTTGTTTGTCACCCCTGGGGTATCTGTTTTCTATTTTAGCCAGTTTTTTGAGGCGCTACTTTACCTAGGTGGGGTCTGGGTATTGGGGTTATTACTCGCTGTAATTTTGGCAAGTAAAGCCAAAAAACCTGTCACAAAGGATGATGCGATCAGCTTTACGATTGCAGGCTTTATCTTTTTCGGGATTATAAAATTAATTGCTATGGCAATTGCGTACTTTTTTATGGATGACCCCGCAAACGATGAAAGCGTTTTTTCAGTGAGTCAGCTATTCAGTGTAGATTATTTATATAACGCATTGTGGCCTACATTGTACTTTTTAGTCCTCATGATTATAACGCTTGTGATAAAGGTTATTGAACATCATAGTTCATTTAAAAAAGCACCTTCTGGCCTGCTTATTACGCTGGGTGCAGCGCTGGCGGGGGTCGCCCCGTTATTTGGAGAAGCTTATATTGTTGGGATTATTGCTAACTTTATTATCTTTATTGTTTTTTGCTCCTTGTGTTTAAAAATTGATGTAAAAAAGGATCCATCAGCAGGGGCTATTGGGCTTTTTTTTGGGTATATACTCATGATGGGAATAGGCTTTAGTGTGATATGCAAAGTTATTTATGAGCTGTTTTTTAATTAAGCTTAAGTGAATTTTCAGTATCTTTTTTGCGCAATTTGCTTGTTATCCGACTTGTACCTTATTAGAATAAATAATTATATTTTTTAGCTGTATTAGTGTGTTTAGCGTTTAAAGCGTACTTAAGTCATTATAGATTCTTATTTGACGTTTAAAGTAGCTTAATTACAGAGCCTATTTTTATCTGAGTGCTAAAAAGGAGTTTTGCTGTTGCCGCGGTTAAAGTGTTCATTGTTGGGAATAATCGTGGCTATTATGGCTTTATTCACTGGCTCACACGCTTTTGCAAATATTTTTGGTTTGTTTAATAAAGATGATTTTTTGTTATCGGCTCCTATTAAGGGTGTTTTATTAGATAACGGGGTGCCCGTTGTAAATACAAAAGTTATTCGTTCACTCACCTATGGCGACGAGTACATAGATGAAACAATAACAAATGATGACGGCTTTTTCGCCTTTGATGAAAAGCGAATTCACACCTCGAAGAAATCAAATATGTTTGATAATGATGCACTAATTCAGCATGTGTACCTTGAAAATGGCACACCCGAAGGCATTGTACTGTGGTATGCGGGTATTTCAATTTATGAAAATAGTGAAACGCTAAGGGAGCTTCTTAATGGGTTACGGTGTGATGTTGCTAAGAAACCACACACCTATGATGTGCCTATTAAAGAAGCATTAGATCATTATTTTACAATCTATGGCGCTTGTGAGTTGTGATTTTAAGGAGATTATATTGTTAATAGAGCGATTTAAATTGCCAATGCTTATTGCAGCAGTGGCTTTGCTAATTTTATTTACTACAACACAGGTTTTTGCAAATATGTTTGGTTTTTTTAGTAAGGAAGAGTTTGAACTATCAGCGCCGGTTGAAGGTCGTTTGCTATACGAAGAGCAGCCTGTTGCTGGTAAAAAGGTATTTCGTAAACTAAATTATGGCGATGATTATATTGATGAAGTAACAACGGGTACTGATGGCCGTTTTTCTTTTCCTGAAAAAGTGATCAAAACATCAAAGCCATCAAACATGTTCGACAATGAATCTGTTATTCAACATATTTACACATTAGATGAAAATGCAGAGGAAGTAACTATTTGGGCTGTTAGAGTATTTCCTTATGAGCACAAAGATACACTCACCGAGTACTTGAATGATTTGGTGTGTGATATCGCACATGAACCACAAACATATGATATAGCGGCTAAAGAAGATAAGCAGCATACATTTGCTGTTTTTACCACTTGTAAGCTCTAACGTTTAAAACCAATAAAGGGATTTAAAATGAATACGTTAACACCTACTCAAGCAGTTCAATTAGCGTCACTTGCCTATGATGCTAAAGAATTAAAAAATACAAAACTTTTAAATGGGCTGTTGCATGCGTCTTTGCGAGACCAGTTTGATTTCTCTATCAATAGTAAGTCTATACAAGGCGTTTCAGGCGGCTTTTTCTCTCACCTATTTGGCTTAAGCACAGGCTTTGGTCTGGTTGCACATGGTAAAAATGCATTCCAAGGGCATTCAGTTATTACCATTCGCGGAACTGCTTCACTGAGAGACGGCCTAACTGATGCACATTTCGGTTTAAGTGGTGGCGCTAACGGCAGCATGGTTCATGCTGGTTTTAATAAAACGTTTTATACAATGAAGCCAGCTCTTCAAGAGTTTATGGCAGCGAATGTAAGAGATAAAATTACAGCGGGTGTTCATTTAGTTGGCCACAGCTTAGGGGGCGCTTTAGCAACGCTGGCTGCCGATTGGATTAAAGCCGAATATTCGTTACCAGTAAAACTTTATACATTTGGTTCGCCAAGGGTAGGTTTAGAAGACTTCTCAAGATCGGCTACTTCAAGAATAGATCACATTTACCGATGTACGCATGGTGCTGATCCGGTAACTAAAGTACCGTTATGGCCATTTTCTCATGCGCCTTATAACGGTCAAGAAATACGCCTAGACAGCGGCCAAGGCCTTAAAGGTGCGGCACATAAGCTTAGCGGAAACCCAGGTTACGTAAATACTGCCAATAGTAGTGATTGGAATAACTTAACCGTTAAAGCAAACCATTACCTTAACACGCCGGTAAGACTCAACTTTGAAGATAGAAACCAAGCATCATTTAATGCCCATTGGGCCGATAAATTAGGAGCTGCGTTAGTCACTTTATTAAAAGATGCGGGTTATTACAGTGCTGTGGCGGCACAAGCGGCAATTGGTACGGGTTTAACTTTTTACGATATGTTGGCTCGCACATTAGATAAGATTGCTAAAGCGTCTGCTTCATTTGCATCTCAGACTTTGGGCTTAATTGGTCATATGCTGGTTTTTGCTGGGAAAGTGATTGGTAAGGCAGTGGAGCTAACATACAGTGTGATTAAATGGGCATTCGACTCGACGCTGGGCGCTTTATATCAAGCTGCAAGAGATGGTTTAAACGGCCTAGACTAAAATATTTGAGGGCATGCAGTGCATGCCCTTTTTTATTAGTTGTTATTCCCTTTTAACGTGCCGATATCGATCCCGTTTTTACTTAGCTCAGTTTTAAGTAATGCTGCACTGCTTTGTAGGTTCGGCAAGGTTTGATTTTCAATTATCGCTACTGCTTTTTTCAGCTCTTCAGATGCATATTTGGCTGACATTTTTCGGTTTATTGCGGCATCTATAATAAATTGACTCTTACTGTAAAAGCGACGCACTTGAGTTAGAAACTCGCTCGGTGTTTCTAATGTTGTGGGCGAATATTGCATTGTTTGCCAAATATACTTTTCGATTGTTGGCTTATTATATTCAAGCTCAGACTTGGGGGGGCTTTTAGCCAATAAGGCCGCAAACTTACTAAGATTATCTGCATTATCCTTCACTTCGTCGTACAAAGAAGTACGAAGATAATAGTTATCTTCCATCTTGCTAAAAGTATCAAACTTTAGCGCTTGCTCTAAACCACTTTGCGCTGCGAGATAAACACCAAAAACAGTTGATAGCACTAAAAAAACTTGATTGAGCCAAAAGCCGGTACTTTTTAGCTCTTTGTTATCCACTGTTTTAAGGGCATTGCTGATCTTCGGTGGGTTTTTATTACTGTTATCCATGATTAGATTCCTTTCATTTATGCTATTAAAACATTGTAATATATAAAGAAAGTTTAGTCACTAGATAACAAAGCTAATCTCTTTCTAAAAGTACGGCACCCGAGTGTTCTTCACCTAAATGATCTTCTTTATTATAAATAGGGCACTTAGCCATAGATAAACAGCCACAGCCAATACAGCCGTTGACTCGATCTCTGAGTCGTTGCATATAGTGAATTTTTTCATCTAATTGAGTTTGCCAGCGTTTTGAAAGTTCTGCCCAGTCTTGTTTCGTTGGTGTGCGTTGCTCAGGTAGAGTACTTAGCGTGTGCTTTATAGCTTCTAGGGTAATGCCCATGGCCTGTGCTGCCTTTATCACGGCGATACGGCGCAGTACGTCAGGCTTATAACGACGCTGATTGCCATTATTACGCCAACTACGGATTAAGCCTTTTGTTTCATAAAAATGCAGCGTTGAGACTTTTACACCACTGCGTTTTGCCACAAAGCCAACCGATAGGTTTGCATCAACGAGTTTTTTTTCTGATCCTGACATAATTTGCTCCAAAGTGTTGACCTAAAGTTAGCTTGAGGTTTTACGCTGCGCACATCATAAAAAAAGGAGCAATAATAATGCAACAAAAACCGATTGAAAATACAGTAATCATTTATTCAAGTGCAAGAAAACAAGGAAATACGAGCTTACAAGTTAATGATTATAAAAAGCAATATGGAGGAGATATCGTCTGCCTTGATGATTACATTATTTCAGCTTATCGATACGATAAACAGTATAAAAATGATGACTTTTATGCCGTTTTTGAAGCTCTATTAAGCTATCAACATTGGGTGATAGCCTCTCCTGTTTATTGGTATAACACAACACCACAATTTAAAGCTTTTTTAGACCGTATTACTGATTATATGGACGATGAAATTCTCAGACCTAAGCTTAGAACGCTTCGTGAAAAACAGTTCTCACTGCTATCAAATGCAGGTTCGGTTAACGCGCCAAGTGCGTTTATAGATATGTTTAAAAATACCTTTAATTATTTAGGCATGACCTTTAAAGCGCATCAGCATATTGAGGCTAGTTAAAATCAGAAAAAAAGGTTAGGCTAGAGATAAAAAACAGCAGGGTTATTTATGAAATTAACATTGTTGGGTTTATCTCTCGCATTGGTAGCAAGTTTAAGTCATGCAGAGCAAAAAGAGCCCGCGATTAAAGGATTTGGTTTTTATTATACTGTGCCAAATCATACGGCTATTGATGAGCAAACAAGGTTTAAAATTGCCTTTGATGTGGCCGATGCTGCAGAAAAAGGTAAGCAAAATAACAGTATTAACTCGCTAGCACGTTTTATTAATATGCACATTGCCCATGGGGTGAAACCAGAAAACATTGAACTTGCTTTGGTTGTGCATGGCAGTGCAAGCGTGGATGTACTCAAAACGGGCGCTTATAAGCAACGTTTTAATAGCGATAATAAAAACCAACAATTGATTTCACAATTACTCGCGCACAACACCGTTGTTTATGTATGTGGTCAGTCGGCAACACATATGCAAGTTAAGCAAGAGCAACTGATACCAGGTGTGCAAATGGCATTATCTGCCATGACAGCACACGCACAACTACAGCAGCAGGGCTATACCCTGAATCCATTTTAATGAATATTCTTTGTTTTGGTGATTCTAATACCTATGGAATTTCACCACTAGATGGTAAGCGCTTTGACGAACATACACGTTGGCCATGTTTGCTTGCAGACAAGCTCGGTGCTGGGCATTTGGTTATTGAAGCAGGGCTACCAAATCGTACGATAGCTGATGAACCACCATTTAGTGGTGATAAATTAGGGGTTAAGTACTTAGAGCCATATCTTCGAGCGTATCATATTGATGTCATCATTATTCAGCTAGGTACGAACGATTTAAAGCGTCGTTTTGGATTAGCAGCCGATGATATTGCCAAAGCACTGGATACGTTAATAGTCGACATCGAGATTCACTATCTGCATCGAGAAATGCCTAAAATAGTGGTGCTGAGTCCATCTGCGGTTTATGAGGTTGGGGCTTATCAGTCTATCTATGCTGGCGCTGCCAAAAAAGCGAAGCAATTAACAGTTGAGTATAAATTAGTCACAGAACGCCATGAGTGTCACTTTATAAACGGTTATGCTCTTCTTGCTCCTTGCCAAACAGAGGGCGTACATTGGCAGGCCCAAGAGCATAAGTTACTTGCCGACTATTTATTTGAATATCTTTAAAGTAGAGTTTGTGAAAGATCTTTAAAAGATTTACCTATTTTCAGGGTTTTACCTGTATTTAGTTCAACAAATTCACTGTTTACAGCTATCACCTTTTGTTTGTTTACTAAAAACGATTTATGAATTTGGGTAAATGAAGGGAGTAGCTGTTCACTAAGCTGTTTTAGTGTTGTGCTCGCAAGTGTTACTTGCTCAGCTTGATGCACCTTCACATAGTTGCCATATGCCTCAATATACTCAATAGAATCTAAGTTAAACTTTCGTTTTTCTCTATCTACTTTAAGCGTAATGTTATTAGGCTCAATTATATTTGGTTTAACTAAATGCTCACGCACCTTATTGAGAGCCTGTTCAAGCCTTGGCGCAGACACGGGTTTGAGTAAGTAATCTGTCACATTCAATTCAAACCCTGTTATAGCGTATTCTTGGTACGCGCTTACAATGATGACTTGGGGAGGGTGTGCCAAAGTTCTTAATAATTCGATTCCTGTTAGCTCTGGCATATTTATATCTAAAAACACTAAGTCAACAGTGGATTTAGCTAACCCATAAAGGGCATCTTTTGCGCTAACATATTGAGCTATAATCTTAATATCAGAATGTGCCTGTAGGTGATGTTCAATCACTTGATGGGCTAGGGGTTCATCGTCAACGATGATTGCTCTTATCATTTTGATAACTCCAAAGTTAGGGTTGTCTGCCAATGTGTCGCGTGTTTTTTAGCCGTTAAGGTATGTTTATTTGGGTATAACAATTCTAGTCTTTTTTGCAGGTTACAGAGCCCCATGCCTGGGTGGCTTTTTTCAGTTTGGGTACTTATAGAGTTTTCACAAAAGAGTGTTAGCACAGTGTCATTTATAGTAATTGCGAGAGTTACTTTTGTTGAGTCCGATGCAGGTTCTACACCGTGTTTAATGGCATTTTCGACGATTATAATCAGTAATAAAGGCGCTATATGAAGATCGTCGACTCTATCAGGCCAGGTTAGGTTAAATAAGTATTTGTTTGCGCTTCTAATTTTTTGTAGCTCTATAAAGCTTTTTAGGTATGCTAATTCTTTTTCTAATAAAACCACTGGCTTTTGTCCTTCATAGACAGTGTATCTTAATAAATCTGCTAAATGCATAACCAACTGTGGCGCATGCTCTGATTTTGTGAGCGTGAGTGCATATAAATTATTTAGGGTGTTAAATAAAAAATGTGGGTTAACTTGTTGTTGAAGAAGTTTTAATTCGGTTTTGGTTTGCTGTTTTGCTATTTCATTTAATTTACTTTGCTGTTGCTGTCTTTCAAAAGCAAGGATGATAGGTGTAGTAATGATCAGAAAGAAAAACATAAACTGATAATTATATTTAGCAAAAATATTTTGGTTACCACTGGGTGTTAGATTCGCAATATCTTGTGGTAAATCATTAATAGGTAATGTTAGCACCAGTGCGATAAGTAACGGGGTTAGTGTAGCCATAAAAATGAGACATGAGGCCACAAAAGTGAAGACACCGTAGTTTGCTAATAAATGACGAATAAGCACGTAGCGATTTATTAAATATAAGCTGTATATGATAACGGCATAAACGCCAAGTTGAAGAAAGTAAAATAAAAACTGATTAAGCTCTGAAAAGAATTTGCCAACATCAAAAATTAGTTCGAATGGTTGATTTAATAAAGGGTCTTGATGACTATTAAGTATACCTGCGAACAAAAAAGCCCAGCAAATCAGTATCATCAGCACCACGTTATCTAATGATATAAAAGAGATAAACCACCTAGCAATTAAGCTGTTTTTATTGGTCTTATTACGCTGTGAAACCAGCCAAAGTAAGCTGGCTAACGAGCACAAAATCCAACATTGTACGCTTAAGTATTGCCATTGAGCGTAAGTTGAAGAAACTAGAGCATGTGTATATATGCTGAGCGGATACAGAGTGAAGCCTGTAAGCCACACCAAGGTTGGGCTTTTATATGTTCCCTTGAATGTTAAAAGATGGGCAATTAAAAAGGGCAGGCATTCCAATAACAGTTGCAGATTTATTTTTAAATATAAAGCAGGGGAGTCAAGCCTTAACGACAGGTAGCGTGTATGACCTTCAAGCAAAATGGCTGCAAATACTGGCAGCAAAGCAACCAAATATTTGTTATTTGAATTGCCTGATAGAAGAGAAAAAATAGCCCGCAAACGCCACTCCATTTTATTTTTACAACCTAACACACCAGCTTAATACATGATGACCTATGAGCATAGTTAAAGTCATTCTATTTCATGCCCTTATATACCTAAGTAAGATTAATGATTTTCGTTGTTGATGCACGAATGTAATGATGAACGTACTATTTTTACTGATGAACGCTAAATACTTACTTTCATCCTGTGCTTTTATAGTTTGATCATAATTCCCTTACCGACTTGGTTACAGTCACTTAATGTAACGATTCGTTAATTAAGGAATGTACCTATGCTTACACTCACAAATATTAATAAGAAATATGCAGATGGCACACATGCATTAAATGACATAACAATCCATTTGCCCAAAGGAATGGTGGGTTTACTTGGGCCAAATGGAGCAGGAAAATCAAGCTTAATGCGAACATTAGCCTGCTTACAAAATGTAGACACAGGTCATATTAATTTTGATGGTTTAAATATTTTAGAGTCCCCAGATGAATTGCGTAAGCAGCTAGGCTATTTACCACAGCAGTTTGGTGTTTATCCTGCAATGAGTTGTCATGCTTTGTTAGAGCATATTGCCATATTGAAAGGCCTTAATTCAGAGCAACGAAAGCGACAAATTAATGAATTACTGTCACTTTTAAATTTAACAGGGTTTGCAAACAAAAAAGTAAGTAAATTTTCTGGTGGTATGAAGCAGCGTTTCGGAATCGCACAAGCCTTACTAGGTAATCCTAAACTCATTATTTTAGATGAGCCAACCGCAGGCCTTGATCCTGCTGAGCGTGAGAGCCTTAATAACTTATTAGTTTCAATTAGCAAAGAGCGTTTAGTTTTATTATCTACCCATATTGTTGAAGATATAGAAAATCAGTGCCGCTTTGTCGCAATGATCAATCAAGGCAAACTCATTCAAAGTGGCAATGTTGATGAACTAGTGCATCAACTGGCAGGTAATGTTTGGTTATTGAAACGCTTACCATCAGAGCTACCCGCAGGCTCCCTAGTGTTGAGCAAAAGTTATCGTTATGGTAAGCCAATATTTCGTGTTTACGCCCCTCAATGCCCAGAACCTGAGGCCGTCGCTGCAACGGCGACGCTACAAGATAAATATTTTTATGAGTTGAAATCGCAAGGGGCTAAAAATGCGACTTCGTAATGAATTAAAGTACCTTTTTACTCAACCTATTGTTTGGTTATGTTGTGTGTTTGCGCCACTTTTTGCATTTACGTTATCTTCCGGTTTGGCTATTGCAGAGGGAGATACCCTTAAGCAATTTTCTTTACACTTAATATCAATACACATGATGCAGCTTGCCGTGCTAGTGGGAATACTTGCCCCCGCTATTTTTTTACGGGATCAACTACACAACATGGATGAGCTTATAGGTGTCACCCCGATTACGTCAAAATACAGAGAGCTGTTTCGTGTAGTGAGTTTACTACTATGTCTTATCATGATTTCTTTTATTGGATCTTTGATAGTTTGGCATTGGCAGTTAAGAGTGCAAGGCTTGGATTGGGAAGCTGTTAACTCTCTATTGTTAAATAGTTTTTTGCTACTTATTCCAAATTGCAGCTTTTTGGTGGTTTTGGCTTTTTGGGTTTGTAAGCGGTTTCAAAGTGCATTGGTAACTTACACTATTCTGGGTGCCATATGGGTTGGTTATTTGTTTTTCGCAAGTATTACCGGCAATCCCATTTTGGCAGGTAGTGGTATTATAAGTGAGTCTTTATATCAGGCATCTATTTGGCTTGATCCTTTTGCTTACTCCACGATTATTGCGGGCTTCGTAGAGCCTCGATATTGGGCGCTTGTAATAAATCGGTTGATGGTAGTAACACTTACAATTGTTATCTATATTGTGGCAGTTCGCACCACTAAGAAAAATATTAAACAAGGTACAAAGGCCTCAGAGCCAGTCTTAAATTTAAAAGTGCTATACAAGGGTATTGCCCCAAAAGGGCATAATTGCTTCATATTTTTAACACTTTATAAAGTTTCAATTTTAAATGTACTCAAGCTCCCTATAACACAACTGACTTTAGTATTGTGGTCAGTCATTGTATTTAACAGCGTTGCGTCTTCTTTTGAATATGCAGAAGCAATGAGTGTGGTTAGCCCTACGAGTATCGATGCAATTAATCATTATGCGTTTGATATGCATTTGCTCATTGGCTGTTTATTACTTGTGCTTTGGAGTTGGCAGGTTAGTTGTGCGGCAAAACGGTTTCATATGGCTGAACTGATTGCTGCATCGCCAGTAAAAACGGCAACGCTTTTACACAGCCAATTATTCACGGTGGCGACTTTAGCAATTGTTTTTTCTGTGATGAGCTTTTTGGGAGCTTCTTTTGCTGAGTGGTTTGCTGGCAGTGAGTACCATGCTAGTCAGCATATTTATATACTCGCTCTAATGCTGTTACCACTTACATTAGTTGCTTGGGTGAGCGTGTGCATTTTCAATATTTGCCGTTCGCCTTTAGTCGCTGGCTTAGTTGTTATTGTTATCTTAATACTCAAGTTTACGCCAGTAATGACTTCCTTTGGTCTCACACATACTTTTTGGAGCTTAGCTTGGACACCATTACAAGCACCTAGCGAGTTTTGGGGATACAGAGCTAGTTTAAACAGTTATTGGCCATATATGAGCGTGTGGATTGTCGCGGTACTGAGTTTTGTTGTCATAAGCCAGCTTTATAATCATCGTGGGGCTGGGCTTGGAAGACGGGCCGTAAAAGTGAAAGACACATGGTTAGCGCTGCCAGTCTTTTTATCTGTTTATTTATTTGCGCAGTTGCATTTTAATTTAGTGGCAGAAAAGCCGTTAACTAACTCACATAAACGTGAAGCATTTAAAGCCAACTATGAAAGCACATTTGTGAATTGGAAATATAAAGAGCAACCAATCATTAGTCATATTGATGCTAATATAGACTTTTATCCTGACAAACAGCTTGCACAATTTGAACTTAAATATACTCTAACCAACCCTCATTCTACTGCTATAAAGCGTATCCTAGTTGGTCGCGCAGGCTTTTATAAATGGGCAGACATAAAAATTGCAGGTGCAAGGAAAGCTGTTTTTTACCCATCATTAAATCAAGCGGTGTATGAGTTTGAGGATGCTATAAAACCCGGTGAAATAAAAATACTCACCACGCAGTTTGAAATTCACCAAGCAAAGCTTTGGCCCGCAGTGGGGCATCAAATTCTTACTCCTGAGTTTAGTTATATTCGTGCTGTTCCTGTGTTGCCAACGATTGGGTATCAGGTTAATTACGAACTAATAGACAAGCACCTTAGGGAAAAGCATGGTTTGTTCGCTAGGACAAGTTCCTTACCTTCAGAGCTGCTTGCTGTTAAGGAAAATCGACCATCAAGGTATGATCGCATAACTATGTCGAGTACGGTATCAACCGCATCAGGCTACTATGTTGTGACGCAGGGCACTCGAATAGCCCATCAACGCAAAGATAATCGCGAAGTTTTTAAGTTTAAAACCGATTCGGCATTTAATAATCTACCTGCATGGCTTACGCTTCCAGGCTCACCGATAAGCGAGCAACTGGGTGAGGTAAAACTACAAATATATGCAAATCGAAAAACGCTTACGGAACCAGCCGATTCAATAGCCGTTAATTTACAGGCGATGAAAGATACACTGACTTGGTTTAAAGATAATATTGTTGCTTATAAAGCAAAGACATTGAGCATGGTTGCCGCGCCCAAGTTTGGTGGAGCGGGTTATGCTTTACCTGAGATTATACTTATTGAAAATAATGTGGGGTTTAGGGCATTCCCTAGTTTTGATGCTGGTTTTGATCAGCGCTATCGGCGCGCTGTTCATGAAACGGCTCATCAGTGGTTTGGTCACGATATAGGTAACAGCGTTCCTGATGACAGCGCCTTTTTAGTCGAGTCAATGGCGAAGTATATTGAGTTAGTCATGATAGAAAAACGCTATGGAAAAGCGGCGATGAATGCACTTGTTGACTACGAAACTAGGCGATATAAGCAAGCTTTAAGGGTTGACACTTTAGCTAAACAAGCACTTGTAAACTCAACAAAAAATTATGATCAATATTCTAAAGCAACGATTGTTTTTGCAAGACTCAGAGAAAAAGTGGGCGATGAAGTCATTATTAAAGCACTTAAGTCTGTTTGGAGAGAATATGCATACCCTAACCGGCCAGCAACTTCTATGGATTTCATACGTGCTTTGCAAACCCATGCTAAAAATAGCGATAGAGTATTAATTAAAGAGTTGTTTTTAGAAATTTAAACAAATTAGCACAAGAAACTTTTAATGTTACTAAGGGAGAGTCTTTGCTGGTTAATGAATCATCGTTTATTTGGTTGGTTTTAACAAACCCTAAAGGATGAGTTTTTTTAATAATTATGTTGCCAGATGTTTATTTTTATGTTGATGCTTGTGTCTTATTTAGGTATTGTGTAGAAAATATTTCAAGGAAGAAATAAAATGATTCAGCCAACTTCTGTATTCCTAAAAGCCCAAGCAACGTCACAAAATCGCAGTCATAATTATCAATATTTAATTAAAATGTTAGATGCGTTCTTCGTGCGCGTTAAAATTGATTCGCGGCTGCCATTAGAGTCAATGCGAGAGGAGTTTGATCTTTATCTTATTGATAGTGCAGGGTCTTATTGGCTCGACTTGCTTCCAGCTGAGTTAGTTCAACTTGCCAAAAAACACACTGTGGTTATTTTCAATGCTGAAGTTAACTCTGTGTGTGAAAAGAATTTACTGCTTAATGGTATTAAAGGTGTCTTTTTTGCTGAGCAATCGCCAGAAGATATTTTTGCTGGGCTGATGAAAGTGCTTAATGGCGAGCTACTTTTTAGTTCAAAGAGCATTTCCACTGTGTTTAACTATATGTGGTCAGCTATTTCTCGAAACCAATTTAATACAAATAATGAGACCGCTGGAACAGCAATAGAGCTAAACTCACTTACTAAACGCGAAAAATCTGTTATTCATTTGCTAGCACAAGGAGCAAGTAATCGTGATATTGCTGAAAGTTTGAATATTAGTGACCATACTGTAAAAACCCATCTCTATAGTGCATTCAAAAAAACAGCGTCGCGTAATCGAGTTGAACTTGCTAATTGGGCACAAAACTATATGGCTGTGAGTTTATCTTTGCAAAGATAGTAAGACATCGCTTGGGTTTTATAAGCCGTTGTATAAATAATGGTGCTGATAATCAGCACCATTATTTAGCTTACACCGTTTTAGCTGACCAAATACCTTTATTGATGCCTTTTAGAATTAAGTCACTAAGGGCTTTCTCGATAGCCTGGGTAACACAAATACTCATGGGTTCATTGTCTGTATAGCCTGCTTCTGCTTCGGCAAGTCGTTTATAACTCACATAGCGGAAAAAGCCTGCGCGCATTTCTTGGCTAAGTACTTTTTTGCTGGTGGCGACTGAGAGTAATACCTGTCCTGTTCGTACATCAACAGCGCGCAAATAGATTGAAATCGCATCCTCTCTGTATAGCTCTGATGCACCAATACCAAAATATTCCATACCGATACCGCCCGTTTTAATATTGGTATCGTAGCTAATAATTCCTCCTTCAAGAATTATTTTTGCAGTTGTAAGAGGGGGGAGATCTGGTAAATCCTTATTTTCTGCTTGTGCAGCACGGATTATCTTCCGTTCAGTTAAGATATTTTGTAAACCTTCACGCTCCACAGGAATAAACCAATCAGATTCATGTAAAGCTTGTACCAGAATTGAGTTAGCACCTTGCGTGACGGCGGTTGAGAATGAACTCACATTGGCTTGCGGTTTATATTGACCCGTTTGATCTCTAAATGAATAAACAGAAACAGGAATACTGCCCATAGGATTAGGCAGTGCTTGAAGGGCTTGAAATGTTTCAGTTGGTTCTAATGTCTCGGCTAACTCCTTGCTTGGTGGAACAAGGTTACCAATTGATGAACAGCCAGTAAGTATCAATAGTATCGCACTTAAAATTACCTTAATCATCATTCAAACCTCGGTACTTCAATAACCGTCACAGTGCCATCTAGTATGCTTGTTATTCTAACAGTGATGGTATCGGTGGTACTGGTGATAATTTGTATTTCATAGTCTCCGGTGATAAATGACGAGTCGCCATTGAAAATGCTGTCATCTACTTCTTCACCAAATGCCATATCGGTGATTTCTCTCACCATACGGTTTAGATAAGTACGCTCAAGTGAATCTTGAAATTTATCTGCATAATTTTGCTCAATAATGGGGGCTTTATGCTTATTCTGTGATTGTGCTTTACTTAATAACATATTGCCATTGAGCGGGCTTCCGCCAAAACTGGGGTTAATTGGGGTATAAACGAGTTCGGTCGCCCAGCTAGTTTGTAAGTTGAAAATTATTATTAGGGTAATGATATATTTCATTTTACCATCCATTTTTTGCCATATCCGGTGATGATTGTTGCATCTGACTGCGCGCCATCGCGTCCATAACACTGTACATTGCTTGTTTTACACGCTCATCCAAAGGTTCAAGGCGACGGCCTAGATAAGTGACATACACGATTTGATTATTCATTCTTAGTACGAGTCGTGTGCCTGCTCGTGGTAATACCGTTTCTTTTATTTCGATATTAAAGCCAGCCGTAGAAGGAAGATCGCGCCAGAGGTTCGCAAATTCAAAATAAAATTGGTGCCCAAAACGGCTTATGCTCCTGTCGAGCACAAGGCCATCAATCTCTAGCTCTTTAGCTTGGCTTGTAAAACAAGTGAAAGCTAAAAAAATGCAATAAATACGGGTTAAAAGTTGTGTTTTCATAATTGAATGAGGGAGCAGAGCTCCCTCCTAAAAGTTTATTCTTGAGTGACAGTTGCGATATTGCCATCACCAATTTGGGTGATCATAACTGCGTTGTTAGAACCAATAATTGAGCCCTCGACAAGGTTCGCATTACCTTCTTGCACAACAACAAATGAGTTATTCTCGCCACCAATTAAAAAAGCACCTTGATCAACACCTACTACAAAGTTTTCAGAGCCAGTCTGACTAATATCAACAGAATGGCCGCTACCTTCCATAATGAGATCTATGGCATTCAACTCACCACTTTGCGCAAATGAAACTTGGTTACTGTTACTATCAAGAACGCTTGCAAATGTAAGAGCGGCTTCATTTAAGCTACCTTCTTGGTTAACGGTAATTTCGTTGTTATTTGAAGTGAGAGAAGTGTCAGGGTATGACGACTGCACAAGTACAGTGTTTTCATTACCAGCCTGGCTAATATCAACGTCATTATCACTACCATTAAAGTTTGCGATATGTGCGCTGTTAGCATCACCAATTTGATTGCTGGTGAATTCATTTTCGTCACCAACGGCACCTAGGTAAGCGTCATTGCCGTTACCATTTTGAAATGCTGTTAGTTCATTATCATTGCCAATGGCATCAAGTGTGACGGTATTATTATCCTGTGCTTGATTAACTAAAAGAGCGTTTCCATCACCCATCATTACAGCAGACTCAAAGCTATTACTATTGCCTTCTTGATCAGCGTTAATTTCATTATCATTGCCAGTGATTTCAGCAATAACAACACTATTTGAATCGCCATCTTGTTCAAACTCTACTTCATTGGCATCTCCACGCAATGAGGTGAGTATAGCGCTGTTGAAAGAACCGGTTTGATCAATAATAATTTCATTACTGTTTCCAACGATTTCATCCGAAGTAAATGCATTGAATACACCGTCTTGTGCTACCTCAAGTGTATTATCATCACCTTGCACTACATTGAATGTCGCTTCATTTAATAAACCTACCTGCGATGCACTAATTGTGTTGTCGTTACCTTGCATATTGAAGTTATATAACCAATGACCACCATCACCTTGATTGACTTCAATAGTATTTGCGTCACCTTCGATGATATTAATTGCTTCATTATTAATGCCAAAGAAGCCAGCACCTTGCTGTGCCACATCAATTGTATTGTCTGTACCAGTAACTTCGGATAACGCACCATTGAGTGTGCCATTTTGATTGTGGGTTATAGTATTAAAATTACCCGTTGCACTTACGAGTGATAAGTTACTCGTTTGTGTTTGAGTAACCTCAAGTAAATTACCATCACCAACACTCACTGTTTCAGTAGTTTGACCAGTACCTTGCTGTATAACAACATGTGAGTTACCTATTCCAGATGTCGATGTTTGATCAATCGAAACTGAGCTGGTCGTGCTTTGTACAGCTACTTGCGTAGCAAGCTCTGAGCTGGATTGAGCTTTATCATCAATATTCGCGGATGCAGTAAAGCTTGAGCCCAAAGCGAAGGTGATTGCGCATGTGAGTAGAGATTTTTTTAACTTCATGATTATTTCCTTTCAGTTATTATTAATCAAAGTTCTAATCAATTTTTGACTTAGAACTATGTACCGGCATGCCTTGCCGGATTAAGTGCGTGATATTCCGTTTGTGACGTTCAGAAGTGTATGAAACGTATTTACTACTCGTTGATAATCTGAATTTTAGATTAACAAGTAATTACTCTAGGCCGATTTTTAGGAATAAAAAATCATCATTTTTTGCTGTTTTTAATATTATTTATTTTCAATGGCTTAAGTCTGATTTGTTAATTTATTGTTTAATTTATGCTTATCGGTTGGTTAAAAAGTGCTAGTTATTGCGTTTGAGGTTCCTGAATTTGGAACCGGTTAAAAAGTGCTGCATTTCACTTTTTTCTATCATTTTTCCCATTTAAAAGTATGGATCTTTTATTTCGATAGGTATTTTTCTTGCCAGTTGATTGTGATTTGCCATTTATAAAATATGCCATGTGATATTCATTCAGAAGTAATGAGCTTTGTTGGTCGAGCCTACCTCTCGGCCAGCCTAACTAATTATGGATAGAAAATATGAAAACTAAATTATCTGTACTCAGCCTAGCTTTATTACCATGTTTAGGTGCTGCGCAAATTAGCACTCCAGCAAAAGCGACCGTAGTCGGTGCAAGTGAAGACTCAGTTTTGGTCATGTATAAAGCTGGTACGTCTGTCGCGGTGCGAGAAAATGCTCGCAACCTAGTGAAAGCGACGATTAGTGATGTTAACAAAGATGGTGTTGATGATAATTACTCTGCAATTTTATCTGGTCGTTTAGCTAAATTTAAAATTGTTGGTATGAGCAGCAAAGAAGCTATCAAGCGTCTACAAAGCCATGCTGCAATTGAATATGCCGAACCTGACTATCGTGTGTCGATAGCTAATGTGCCGAATGATCCTGATTTCTCTCAATTATGGGGTTTGCATAATGAAGGTCAAACCGGTGGTATAGAAGATGCTGATATTGATGCTGTTGAAGCGTGGAATATTTCAACAGGGAGCCGTGATGTTGTTGTTGGTGTAATCGATACTGGTGTTGATTACAGCCATGAAGATTTAGCGGACAATATGTGGATCAACCCAGGTGAAATTCCAGGTGATGGTATTGATAACGATGGTAATGGTTACATCGATGACGTACATGGTATTAATGCAATCACTGATGCAGGTGATCCTATGGATGATCAGGGTCATGGTACGCATGTATCAGGTACTATTGGTGCATCGGGTAATAATAGTACAGGTGTCGTCGGTGTAAACCAAGAAGCATCAATTGTAGGTTGTAAATTTTTAAGTGCAGATGGTACAGGCTCAACGTCTGATGCGATAAAATGTATCGACTATATGGTTGATCTTAAAAACCAAGGCGTCAATGTACGTGTTTTAAATAACAGTTGGGGCGGTGGTGGCTTTAGCCAAGCATTGGCAGATGCGATCACTGCAAGTGAGCAAGCAGATATTTTATTTGTTGCAGCCGCAGGTAATGATGCAGTAGATAACGATCAAAACCCGCATTACCCGTCAAACTACGAGCACGAGAGTGTGTTATCCGTTGCCAGTACTGATAGCAGAGACAATATGTCGAGCTTTTCACAATGGGGTTTAACCAGTGTTGATTTAGGTGCACCAGGTAGTGCAATTTTATCAACGGTACCTGGTAATGGTTATGCAAGCTATTCTGGTACTTCAATGGCCACACCGCATGTTGCAGGTGCTGCGGCACTGGTGTTATCAATCAACCCCGATTTAACAGCGCTCGAGCTAAAACAACTGTTAATGAATAGTGGTGATCAAAATGAAGCATTGCAAGGTAAAACGGTATCGGGTAATCGTTTAAATGTGCATCAAGCGCTTGAACAAGCTGATCCGACACCAAGCTTCAGAATTTCGGTTTCGCCAGGTTCGCAACAAATCACCGCAGGTGAAACTGCAACCTATACCTTTGAAATTGGCTCAATTGCCGAGTGGGAAGGCATTGTTAACCTTGCGCTTCAAGCTGATTTAGACGGTGCAACGCTATCGCAAACTGAAGCTGTGCCGGGTGATGTAGTTACATTAACAGTTCCCACACAAGAGGAAACGGCTTGGGGTAGCTATAGTTTTGTTGTTGATGCAACGTCAGGTGAACTAGCAAAACAAAGCACTGTGTCACTATTTGTTAATCCTGTTGGCTTAAATGATTTTACTTACTCAAATGAAACACCTTTGACTATTCCAGATAACGATGACACAGGTATTGATTCAATAATAACTGTTGCTGACGAGCTGACAGTATTCTCAACGGATGCAAGTATTGATATTGCTCATACTTACATTGGTGATTTAATCGTTACGTTAACTTCGCCGCAAGGAACAACTGCCACGCTTCACAGCCAATCAGGAGGTGGCGCAGATGACTTAGTACAAAGCTATTCGCTGGCTAACTTTAATGGCGAAGTTGCAACCGGTGATTGGGTACTTAATGTCAAAGATGTACTGGCTGCTGATACAGGTACATTAAACAGCTGGTCACTTACTTTCAGCGCCATTGGTGAGGTAAGCCCGCAGCCACCACAAGCAGGTTTTGCATTTGAAGCATCCGGTTTAAATGTAACGTTCACCAATACAAGCACAGATAGCAATAATGATATTGTCTCTTGGGCATGGGACTTTGGTGACGGCGCATCATCGACAGATGCAAATCCACTACATACTTATGCCGAAGCGGGTAGCTATGAAGTGACGCTAACAGCAACAGATAGCGAAGGCCAAACAGATACGTTTACGCAAACAGTCGTCGTATCTGATGTTGAAATCGAGTTATCGCTTAAACGCTCAAGTAAAACGCGTTTAGGCACTATGCGTGTTGATTTAAGCTGGCAAACAGTCGCTGATCAAGTAAGCATCTACCGTAACGGAGAACTACTTGAAACAGTAGCTGATCGCGGCTTCTACCGTGATGTAGAGCGTAATGCTGAGTTACCAAGTTATGAGTACAAGGTATGTGTGACTGAAACCGTTTGCTCTAACCCAGTAACGGTATCGTTCGACTAATAGAGTTCTACTTTGAAAAAGCCCAGCTTATACGCTGGGCTTTTTAATTTGTATTACAAAATGAAGTTTTCGCTAAAACGGTGTATAATTTGCGCCCTTTAAATTATCTGTTCACGTGTCGTATTAATGTGGGGTTGTGAGTGAAAGCATTGCTGAAACAGCATGGTGTAATTTTTATTCTGCTAAGTATGCTAACTGGGCTAATGGGAGCATTCGTTAACCCGTTGATGAGCTTATTCATTGTCGAAGGGCTGCAAACACCGCCTGTATATTTGGGTGTTTATATGGTTGCGGTCACCATTACGGGGTTAGTAATTAGTCAGTGGCTGGGTGGCATGGCTGATAAAGGCACCAGTGCGCGTAAGTTATTTATGGTGGCTGTATCAGGTATGGTGTGTGCGTTAGTGATCTTTGCTAATGCCGGTGCATTTTGGCAAGTCCTGCTCGCAGGCGTGTTATTTCTCGCTATGGGCAATGCGGCAATTCCGCAAATGATGACCGTGGCAAGACAATGGGCGGGGCGTCAACAGAACATCGATATTACCAGCTTTAATTCGCGTTTACGTGCTGCTATTTCCTTTGCTTGGGTGGGCGGCCCGCCGCTTGGTTATTTGTTAGCTGCGGGAGGCGAATTTAGCCGCTCGTTTTATTTTGCTGCGGTGTGTGCCTTGGTTGCACTTATCTTTGCATTTAAGTTTATTCCTGACTACAGCACTAAAAAAACACAACACGCTTTAGAGCCAGCAGAAGCAACAAGTTTATCATTTTGGTTGTTAGGCTTAGCCATTATGCTTGGTTCAACGGGCAATATTATGTATTCATCTGCCTTGCCACTTTATAGCATCACTGAACTAGGGTTTGCACAGCATACGCCAGGGCTATTTATGGGTGTGGTGGCACTGTTAGAAATTCCTATCATGCTGTATGGGGCAAGGCTTGCTAAAAAATACAGCAAGGTTTCGATGCTTTCGGTGGCATTTTGTTGTGCCATTGTATTTTATTTAGGAGTGTTTTTTGCCACTCAAGTGTGGCATTTAATCGCGCTGCAAAGTTTAAACGGGCTGTTTTACGGTGTTTTTGCGGGCATTGGCTTAACCGTATTACAAGATCAGCTTCCAGAGCGAATAGGTTTTACTTCGGCGTTTTACACGAACGCAATTAAACTCGGCGTTATGTGTGGGACAGGGGCAACAGGGGTTATTGCACAGTTTTATAGTTTTAGATTTGCAACCCTTGGTTCTATGGTTGCTGCAAGCTTGGCATTAGGGTGTTTGCTGTTGTTTAGCTATGTAAAACGACAAGAACAACACGGAGCTGTTATCCCAGTGCGACAAGAAGGCCTAGTTGAGTAATTAGCTTAAATAGATAAAAGACCGAGTATCTGTGAAGTGACCCCAAATAGTTGGACATTCCAATTACTGGGGGGTTTAATTATGAGTAACGACCCATTAGCCATTAGCGAGTTGATCAAGTAAATTCATCACATGTTCACTGGCTGCTTCCATCTTATTAATGTGATTAATCGCTGCGTCTTTATTGCCAGTTTGCAGCATGACTAATGCCTCAACACCATTGCGATGAACTTCACGATGTGGCTCTTCTAATTGACGAAATGCGTTATGTTGTTTGAAGCCATTTGATTGCTCTGAATTATACCATTTGCCTAATCGGCACATAGTATGGTCTGAAAAGTCATCAATCGACTTGTTACTTGTGCCATTAGCAACCGCATAGACTTCACCTTTCCAAACAATGTGATCTAGTTTTACGGTTTGCACAAATGAGCGTATGGCTGCATTAATAATCGTTTCTTTCATTAAATCACAGTGGCTCATGATTGAACCATAGTCATTGTTTAGCGTATCAAAACTTGTTGAAAGTTGAGTGTTGTTTTGCTGGATATCTTCAACCGAGGTCACTGTTTCGCTGGTTTTGTTGATGATCTCCTTTACTAGATCAGACACTTCTTGTGCTGATTTATTGGTGTTGGTTGCAAGCGTACGCACTTCGTCGGCAACAACGCTAAACCCACGACCAGCCTCACCCGCACGGGCAGCTTCAATCGCAGCGTTAAGCGCGAGTAAGTTGGTTTGATCAGAAATCTTAGAAATGGTTGATACAAAGGTATTGATGCTATCCGCCATATCAGATAGGCCGGTAATGTTACTGGTCATACTACCCATTTTGCTCGCCATATTCGCCATTTCACTCACAATATGTTGCAGGGCATTATTTGAGTCATTCAAGAGTTGGCTTATTTGTAAAGTTACTTGGCTTTCTTCTTCGATAACAAGGTATGAGTCGAGTACAGTTTGGCGTACACCCTCAATTTGCGTGATACATTCAATCGAACTATTTAATAAATTGGCTAGGAACAATTGGTCTGCATCATCAGCTTGATGATGTAATTTTGCTTCTAAGCGTTCGTTTTCGTCACGTAATACGTGATTGTCGGCTTTAAGTGCCTCAACTTCAGCTAATAGCGCGTTGTATTGATCTTGGAGTAAAGAGTGGCTTTTGCTAGAGACAAACATGTATGTTCCTAATTCATATGGTTGATACTTCTTACACAAGTTGATTATAGATCAAAGTATTAACTTATTATCAATGTTTTTGTTAGAAAGAGAGTAATTAAGAGTATTTGATTAAGAGAAGTGAAAAAGCTGGTTATTAAAGCGAAAAAGCCCAGTAAATACTGGGCTAAAACGAGGGAGGAGAGTTAAAAGAAAGAATATTTTAAAGTAAGCGACGTTGTACGGCCGTTAATAGTACGGGCACGGATAATGTCGTTATTGGGTACCGAGCCTTCTTCCGCTTCTGTGATACCTACAGTGTCAAACAGGTTGTTCACGTTAAGCGATAGGCTTAAGTTCTCAGACAGGTTGTAACTTATAAAGCCATTCACTTGTGTATAGCCATCGAACTTAAGGTCGTTATTATCTTGTGCGTAGGCATCTGTTGTACCAATCAAGCTTAGGCCTGCTGCACCTTTATCAAAGTTGTAAGTGGCCATTAGAGAGTAAATAAGGTCAGCTTGACGACGTGGTGTATTACCGACTAATTCTGGCGATAACACATCTTTGGCGATCTCAGCATCTGTCCAAGTAAAGTTACCACGGAAATCCCAGTCGCCTACATAGTAAGTTGATTCAACCTCGATACCTTTTGCTTCATACTCGCGGTCAAAGAACTTTTGCGATGTGGCTTCGAAGTTTTGTTCTTCCGTTTCTGCGTAGAATGCTGTAGCAAATACTGATAGCGAATCAAAACGTTTTTTCACACCGATTTCGTATTGATTTACTTCATCAATTGCATCCGCTTTGGCAACCGAACCGTCAGCTTCTACTTTACCGAATAGTAAGCGGTCTGCATTTGCACGGCCACCTTTACTCAAGCGGGCGAATGTCGCAAAACTTGGGTCAATTTGGTAGTTCGCACCAATTGAGTACGAGCTGTAGTGCCAGTCATAGTTAACAATGCTTGGATTTGCGTTATCAATACCAACAACACTTTGCTCAGGAATTGAGATTGTACCGTCGCCGTTCATATCAATAGTCGATGTTACGGCACCTGCGTAGGTACCACGCGCTTCACCTGAATCATAGCGAGCACTTGCATCAATGCTTAAATCGCCAAACTTAGTGGCTAAGTTAATGTAAGGTGCACGTGTTTCGTACTCTGTATCGTAGTTACGTTGACAGCAATTACCCCAGTATGGAGTACCATAAGCATACAAGCCATTATCAGAATAACTATCACCATTAGCTGCAAAAACATCAAGTAATGCTGCGTTGTCGCCTTTTAGCTCCATCACATACGAGTTCCAAAGCCACGACATATCGATTGATTGGCTAGATGCAAAGTAACCAAAAGTAACACTGGTATCATCAGAAAACGACTTAGTTAACTTAAGGTCATTAACAATTGAACCCATGTCGTTTAGTGTTACATCGAATGTGTGAATGCGCATTGCTAAATCGTCATTGCCATAAGTTTGACCTGCTGAGCCGCCATTTGCATAAACAAGTGATGCACCATCTCCAGCAATACTAGATGCAATAGAGCTTGCAGATGCAACTTCAGCTGGAATAAGAGAAATAAAGTTACCGCTCACTGATGATGTTCTAAAGCGGTTTTCGATGCGCCAGTCGTTGTCTAAATCAAAGGCCGCTTCAAAACCTACTGAGGTAACCACTGGGTTCATACCGTCTGTCATATCACCCGTGCTGATTTGGTTATCACCATTTAAACGCAGAGTTTGTGTGAAAAGTGCTGAATGCGGCGTATCTGATTGCGCATCAAAACCTGGGATTGAGTCACCATTTGAATACATAGGCATAGGTAGATAACCTACACTTTTATCATCGAGGTGTTTAAAGTAAACACGCACATAACCTGTATCAAATTCTTTCGTCAGGTTTGCCTTAATTTGGCCGCCTTTATTAGATGTATAACCGGTTTCACGCGGGCCTTCACCTTGGCGTACAAAGCCACCAATGTGATAACGCACGCTGTCACTCAAATAAGTACCATACTCAAAGTCAGTACGAATCGAGTCATAGTCAAGACCCACAGTGGTTGAGACACTGCCTGATTCGTTCTCACCGGTTTTCGAAATAAAGTTGATGATACCGCCAGGGGCATCGCTTGCTGCTGTCGATGCTGAGCCACCACGGATTGATTCAACACTTTGTACAGTTGAGTCTAACCGCATAAAGATATCAGCGTTACCAAAGGCAATATCGCCAAACTGCATCACTGGTAGGCCGTCTTCTTGTAGTTGCAGGAATTTAGCACCACCGGATGCGACCGGTAAACCGCGTACTGCGATATTGGCGTTACCTTCACCACCTGTTGATTCTGAACGAACACCTGGAATAGTTCTGAATGCTTCTGCGGTAGAGCGTGGTGTTGATACTTCAATTTCAGCTAACGTAACACTACTAACCGACGAACTTGATGCCATAATAGTTGTACGACGCGGTACACCTGTTACAACAATCGTTTCAAGGCCGCTTTTTTTGGCCTCCGGTTGTGCTTGCTCTTCGGCGTGTAAATTTTGACTTACTGCTAGTGCAAGCGCGCTTAAAGTGTAAAGGGCATGTTTGTGTGTTGTCATAATGTGCCTCGTTTCAATCCCAGATGGTTTGTTGTCTAAATTTGTATCTTAATCGATTAAGTAAAGATAACAATGATTTTACATAGTGCAAGTTTTTTTAGTAAAAAACTTGTACGATTTATGTCCGATAATTGATTTCTAACGATTTTTATTTAGTGGCTTAGCGCACTGTGCTGCGCTAACGCTTGCTCAGCAGGGTTACGTAAGTAGTTATAGAGCATGGCTAAAAACAGTAAACATGCGAAGCCAGTTGCGAGGTAAAAACCGTAACGAATATGGCCAAAGTAATCACTGATCACACCCATTAATAAGGGGCCTGCTGCGGCCGAGAGGGCGGTAAAAAACAAAATAACCCCAGCTACTGCACCGTGCTGCTGCACTGCAAAGCAAGAAATACCTTTTGAATTTAAAGTTGGATAGATCATCGACATGAATAGCCCAGATAGAGGTAATAAGAATACTGCCCAGTCAACACCACCAAAAATTAACCCTAAATAACATAGCGCAATTCCCAAGCTTAAATACAGCATTGCCGCTTGCCAGCTTAAATGATTTAGAAGCCATACCGCTAAGAAACGCCCTGCCGCGCGTAAAATAAAAAACAGTGTTAGCGCATATGTCGCTAGTAATTGCCATGGACCGTTGTAATCGCCAAGTAAAGTCGGCATCCACACATAAATAGCCACTTCAGTTGCAACATAAAGGGCAATCGCTAAAGAAAAACCTAGTGCATAAGGGTTTTTCATCATGCTCATTGTGGTTGCAAATGACGCAGGTTTAGCGTGTTCTTCAAGTTTTTTAGGTGTCGGGTAATCTGCACGCCAAGCGATTAGGGTCAAAATTAAGCACAAAACGCCGGCGATAACGTAGAGGTAAGTCCAGCTTACTTGCTGGGTGATTAAAAAGCTTACCAGTGCAGGGCCAACAATGGCACCAATACCAAAGAAACCTTCTACCAAGTTCATGGTTTTTGTATGTTCTAAATTGTTTTTAGAAATATCACCTAGTAATGCCAAGGCGCCTGTTTTAAACAAACCGATAGCAAGACCAATACAGCTAAGTAGTACCACAAATATGCTAAAGCTGCTGCTAATGGCAAACAGAAAACAACTAATCGTAAATAAGCCTAGTCCTAGCATTATGGTTTGTTTGCGGCCAAGACTATCGGCCAAAAAGCCTAAAAATAGGCCGCTAAACGCAATGAGTGCCATAGGTGCATAATGAAAAGCGCTAGCTTGGGTCATGCTTAAGTTAAATTCATTGATAAGCTCAGGAATGATCATACCAACCGCATCAGAGGTCATAGCAAACATAAAAAACATCATGTATGTCAGCCATCTAATGGTTTGCAAAGGATCGTGTGTTCTATTCATTGTTGTATCCCCACCGAAAGGTCTGCACCTTTACTATGTATATTAGTGTATAAAAACGATAAAAACTGCTTGAATAATTTGCTGTCGTGGTTAAAGATATATCTTAATCGATTAAGTTTCAACTTGGTATTAACAATTATGATCAACAATAAAGTGCAATTAATCACCTATGCAGACCGTATTACTGGTCAAGGTATTGATGAATTAAGTAATTTATTAAATGGCCCACTTAACAATGTGTTTGCAGGTGTACATTTGTTGCCATTTTATAATCCGATTGATGGCAGTGATGCTGGCTTTGATCCTATTGATCATAGTGAAGTAGACTCGCGCCTTGGTAGCTGGAACGATATTAACGTGCTTGGTGCCAACTATGACTTAATGGCTGACTTGATTGTTAACCATGTTTCAGCACAGTCTTTCCAATTTAAAGATGTACTCGCAAAAGGTAAGCAATCTGAATTTTGGGATTTATTTTTAACCAAAGACGATGTATTCCCAAATGGCATGTCTGAGGCTGAGCAACAAGCAATTTATCGTCCGCGTCCAGGTAGTTGTTTTACACCTATTGCGTGTGGTGATGGCCAAACCTATGATTTTTGGACCACATTTACCGATAACCAAATTGATATTAATGTGAAATCAACGGCGGGTATCGAGTATCTAAATACGGTGCTTGGAAAATTTGCTGATAATAATGTCAACATTATTCGTTTAGATGCGGCGGGCTATGCGATTAAAGAAGCAGGCACGAACTGCTTTATGCTGGATGAAACCTTTGAATACTTGAACACGCTTTCCGCGCAAGCGAATGAAGCGGGTATGGAAACCATTGCGGAGATTCATAGCCATTTTCAAACTCAGGTTGAAGTAGCAAAGCGTGTAAATATGGTATATGACTTTGCCTTACCGCCACTTGTTTTGCATAGTTTGTTCAGTAATGATGCGCAAGCTTTATTGAACTGGCTAACAATTTCGCCGCGTAACTGTTTAACGGTACTTGATACTCATGATGGTATTGGCATCATTGACGCAGGCCCGATGGGTGATAAACCGGGTTTATTAAATGCAGCGCAAATTGATAATTTGGTCGAAACTATTCATGAAAAGAGTGAAGGGCAAAGCCGCCTAGCAACCGGCGCAGCAGCAAGTAATGTTGATTTATACCAAGTAAACTGTACATATTACAATGCCTTGGGCGCAGATGACTTTGATTACCTATTAGCGCGTGCGATTCAGTTTTTCGCGCCAGGTATCCCACAAGTTTATTATGGCGGTCTGTTTGCATGTGAGAACGATATGGAATTACTGGCTCGCACCAATGTAGGTCGTGATATCAATCGTCCTTACTTAAATGCACAAGACATTGATGCTGCACTTGCTAAACCTGTGGTGAAAGGTTTGATAAAGTTGATTCAATTACGTAATGAGCACCCAGCGTTTAACGGTGAGTTCATTGCGAAAGGTGAAGGCAGTGTGTGTCGTTTAAGCTGGCATGATGATACCAGCTCAATCGAGTTAAAAGTTGACTTTGCTAGCCGTGAAGTGCTCATTGTCGATCACCGAGAGGGCGAGCAAAGCATCAACGATTTGGCTGACTATTTAGTTTAACTGCTCTGACCCAATTGCAGTTGATAGTCGATTTCGGCTGTTTGCTGCTCTTTCGATAAAAACAAGGTCGCTGCAATGCGGCCTTTTTCTTCACTGTTTTGGTGGACTGTCGTGAGCTTTGGCACAAATCGTTGTCCTTCATCTATACCGTCAAAGCCAACAATTCTGATGTCTTCAGGAATTGATAAGCCCATTTTTAATGCTTCGCGCATCGCGGCAAGGGCGATTAAATCACTCATACATAGCAACACGTTTGGTCTTGGTGTACTGCTTAGCGCTTCTTTGGCGGCAATACTGGCAAAGCGCTCGCTACTTTCTGGAATGTTCCATGTTCTATCATCGCCAAGGGTGATGCCTGCATCGTTAATCGCTTGGAGATAACCACGCAGCCTCTGGTGAGCAATAGACTGACCCGCTTCAAATTCATGATGCTCGTATACACGGCATAATACGTCGTTATCGAGTAAACGCAGGCCTAAAATAGCCACCCGATCATCATTTTTTTGTAGTGCATGCTTGGCAATATCGAAACTGGCTTGTTGGTTGTTTACGTTTACTGAGGCATCGCGACCGATATTAAAATCAACCGTCACCACATGTTTAGCAACCTGTTTTAATTGTTCAACAAGTTGCTTATTACGTGGTCGACCATAGCAAATAAAGCCATCAACAAAATCAACCACGCTATTGAGGTTATCGTTGTTACCTGAAAATAATAAAAGATTAATGCCATTTTTTTCGAGTACCGCCGACACACCGCGCATAAAGCTGCTTGCAACCGGATCTGACACCATATATTCAACACTGTCTGGCAATACTAAAGCAACAATATTAAAGGTGCCTCGGCGTAATGATTGCGCCGCCTTGTTAGGACCAAAATAGCCGAGCTTTTTACAGGCCGCCAAAATCTCTTCGCGGCGTGCTTTCGATAATTGATCAGGGCGGTTAAACGCATTTGATACGGTGGCATTTGAAACGCCTAACTCTTTGGCAATACTTTTCAGCGTCCAACTTTTTGGCTTTGTCATTGTCGGTTCTTAATCGATTCACTTAATGGTAAATTACCATATAAAGAGTCGAAAAAAAGTGTTTTTAGTCATTAAATTAGGCGTACCATAAGAGAATGAGTTCGAGTGTGAGAAAAAGGCGAATAGCGAGTGATTTCTAAGTTACCAAAATGGGTTGAGATTGGCGCATTTATTTTGGCATTGGTGGCAGGTTGCGTAAATGCAGTTGGTTTACTTAGTTTTGAGCATCAAGCTGTATCGCATTTATCGGGGACTGCCACCTTGCTTGGTGCAGATCTTATGCAAGGCAACAGCCTTGATGCTTTTCATTTATTCGGCGTATTACTGTCATTTTTAGTCGGATCAGGTATTGCTGGGTTTTTACTGCATAGCTCAGCACTTAAACTGGGTCGTCATTACGACACGGCATTATTGATTGAGGCAGGGCTTTTATTGGGGGCACTTTGGTTACTGTTTAATGGCTCTGGCTACGGGCACTTTTTAGCCTCTGCGGCATGTGGGTTACAAAACGCCTTGGCAACAACTTACAGTGGCGCAATTGTTCGTACCACCCATGTGACAGGTATCTTTACTGATTTAGGTATCATGTTTGGTCGGGTTTTACGTGGTGAAACCCTTGATAAACGTAAGGCTAAACTTTTCGGCCTTATTATATTAGGCTTTATTTTGGGTGGCTTAGCAGGGGCATGGTTATTTGCAAAATTGAGCTTTGCGGCACTTTATGTACCAAGTGCTATTTGTATTTTACTCGCCTTGACCTATCGCGTTTATAGCCATCGAAGCGCAACTTAATGATTAGCGATACTCTTTGGTGTTGCGCCAAAAGCTTGTTTAAAAATACGACTAAAATGGCTGGGGTTATTAAAGCCTAGTTGATAACATACTTGGCTTATCGCCTCACCTTTTTCCAGCAGTTTATAGGCTTTTTTTAAGCGCAGTTGTTGTTGCCAAAGTGCTGGCGTTACACCAAATGCCAATTTAAATTGCTGATAAAACTTACTGCGACTCATGCAGGCAATCTTACATAACACGTCGATATCGATATTCTCAGCAAGGTGCTGTTCTAAGTAGCTAATTACATGGCTCAGAGGGGTTGCAAGCTTACCCTGTTTGCAGCTTGCTATCATTAAATCTCGGCTTTGTTGCTGTAGAAGGCGGGTTATTAGCTCATTAAGCGATAAATCAATTAAGTAATCTCTGTGCTGCTCATTTTCACTAAACAGGGTGATCATTCGCTCAAGCAGTTGTTGGGTTTGTTGGTTATGCTGTGCATGCACCAGTTTAGCTTGGTACTGAAAAAAATCATCCTGTGTAATTTGCTGATTAAAATTTAGATTATCAACGACTTGGCTTATTTTATCTGTACTAATTTCAATTGCTAAACAGGTTGTTGGTTGATTGAGTGAAGCATTGGGGAAATCAATTAATACCCCTTGCTCTGGGGCAAGTACAAACGACTGGTTAGGTAGAAATTCTTTGTGATAATCACTGTCGGCAACATGCATGATTTTTTTACCACTGATCATGCCACAGAATAATAACTCAGTGGAATGCAGTGCCACTTTCTGCGCATCTAAATAGGTATCGTAAATACTTAATTCAGCATGCTTACCAGCAAAGCTTATTTTATTTTCAATAAGTACATCAATACGTTGGCGTTTTTTGTCTAAGTGACTATGGGTGATTGATGTATTCATTGTTGCCTCACTATTCCTTATTTATGGACAGATAGTCAAAAAGTCTGGACTGAGAATCAAGTGCCTTTTGTGTAACTGGGCTAACGTAAATAGTTAGCGGTTATACAAACAATAACTCACCGCTTAAATAAAATACAACAATTTGAAGAGAGAACACATTATGATTTATACAAATCCCGGTAGCGAAGGCGCTAAAGTCAATTTTAAAGCCCAGTACGAAAATTATATTGGTGGCCAATGGGTCGCTCCAGTAAAGGGTCAATACTTTGAAAATATTAGCCCAGTGAACGGCAAGGTATTTTGTAAAATACCTCGTTCATCAAAAGAAGATATCGATTTGGCGCTTGATAAAGCCCATGATGCAAAAGTCGCATGGGGAACAACATCCGTCACAGAACGTAGCAATATCTTATTAAAAATAGCCGACCGAATTGAACAAAATTTAGAGATGCTTGCAGTGGCAGAAACCTGGGACAACGGTAAAGCAATACGTGAAACACTCGCCGCAGATGTGCCATTAGCGGCTGATCACTTTCGTTATTTTGCAGGCTGTATCCGTGCACAAGAGGGATCAATTGGTGAAATAGATGAAACCACAGTGGCGTATCATTTTCACGAACCACTGGGTGTAGTGGGGCAAATTATTCCTTGGAACTTTCCATTGTTAATGGCTGCGTGGAAGCTTGCTCCAGCCCTTGCAGCGGGGAATTGTGTGGTTTTAAAACCAGCTGAGCAAACGCCCGCGTCAATTTTAGTGTTGCTCGAAGTGATCGGCGATTTATTACCTGCGGGTGTACTAAATATAGTAAACGGGTATGGAAAAGAGGCAGGTGAAGCACTTGCAACAAGTCCACGTATTGCAAAAATTGCCTTTACAGGTTCAACGCCTGTGGGGTCGCATATCTTAAAGTGTGCTGCTGATAATATTATTCCATCAACTGTAGAATTAGGTGGTAAATCGCCAAATATTTTCTTTAACGATGTGATGGAAAAAGATGATGAGTTCTTAAGTAAAGCGGTTGAAGGAGCGGTACTTGCGTACTTTAACCAAGGTGAAGTGTGTACGTGTCCATCGCGTTTATTTATTCAAGAGGATATTTATGAGCAGTTTATAGAGCGCGTACTTGCCCGTACTTTACAAATTAAGCGTGGTAACCCACTTGATACCGAAACCATGGTGGGCGCACAAGCATCGCAAGCTCAATTTGATAAAATTTTAAGTTACATTGAAATCGGTAAAAAAGAAGGGGCCGAAGTGCTAGCTGGTGGTGAAGTAGAACAACTGTCGGATGAGTTTAATGGTGGCTATTACATTCAACCAACGCTATTAAAAGGCACTAACGATATGCGTGTATTCCAAGAAGAAATTTTTGGTCCTGTCATTTCAATGTCGACGTTTAAAGATGAAGATGAAGCCTTAGCGCTGGCTAATAGCTCAGAGTTTGGTTTAGGCGCCGGTGTATGGAGCCGGAACATGAACCGTGCTTATCATTTTGGTCGTAAGATTGAAGCCGGTCGTGTTTGGACAAACTGCTACCACATGTATCCAGCTCATGCTGCATTCGGTGGTTATAAAAAGTCAGGTATTGGTCGCGAAACACATAAACTTGCCCTTGATCATTACCAACAAACGAAAAATCTATTAGTTAGTTACAGCGAAAACCCGTTAGGCTTCTTTTAAATCCCTTGCTTATTGTTGTCGAAGCTAACCAAACGCCACTCAGTAGTGGCGTTTTTAATGAGTTATTTGAACGGCATGCTTAGGAGTGTGGCTAAAGATGTATTCTGCTTAGTGGCTTTATATTGGCTCAGGCCAATGTCTTGTAAATCATCGCCTTTTATTGCCACGTTTCGATAACTTAAAAATAACTTATCCCACCAAACTAGGCTAAATCCGTAATTACTGTTGGTTTCATGGATGTGTGTACTATGGTGAATGCGATGCAGTTTCTGGGTAATAATAAATAGGCGCAGGGCTTTTTCTAGCTTTTCAGATAAACAGATATTTGCATGATTGAATAGCGCAAAACCATTGAGCGCAACTTCAAAGATAAGTACGGCAACCGCTGGAACACCAAGCACTGTTATAGCGATGAGTTTAACAAGAATACTTAGGGCAATTTCTATTGGATGAAAGCGTAATCCCGTACTGGCATCAACGTGGCAATCAGCATGATGCACTTTATGGAGCCGCCAAAGTAATGGGACTCGATGAAATAAACGATGCTGCCAGTAAATCAGCATATCTAGTATTAATAAACTTAGTGGAATACTTACCCACAGTGACAGCTCTAAATAGTTAAATAACCCTAGTGCTTGCTGGTGATTAAAATCAGCGAGGGTAGTAAGACTCACCGGCACCGCTAAACGTGCAATGATAGAAGATACAATGACCAATGAAAAATTACCAAACCAGCGATACCTTGCTGTAATAGGCGATAATCTTGCAGGTTTTTTCCATTCAAGTAACATCATGATGATTAATATGCTGAGAAAGCAGCCGACTCGCCAATATAGTTCATTCGTCATTGTTTAGCTCTTGTTGCTTTAGGGTGAAGTAACCACCATAGATGCGCGTGATGATAGTGATAGTGCATGCAACAGCAAATAGGCTCGCTAACACAGGAAAGCTGCTAGGCCATAAACACAATGCTATAAACAAAGCGATGGTTTCACTCCCTTCGGTTAACCCATTCAGATAGTAAAAGCTTTTATTTTTGAATTGAGGCTTCTCTAGCTGAAACTTCTCAGCAGCAACTGCAAAGGCAAGAAAGCTTGATCCTGTGCCAATAAAACTCACTAGTAAAATTGCGCCAGCAATCGCATTTTGTTGTGGGTCAGCCAAGATAAAACCGAAAGGGATCGCGGCGTAAAATAAAAAGTCGAGAGTAATATCTAAAAAACCACCAGAACTTGAGCTGGTATTGCTATATCGGGCCAGTGCGCCATCCAAACCATCAAATATACGGTTTAAAATGATAGCAGCGAGTGCCAAATTCCATAATTTAAAGGCAATAAAAGGAACGGCAAGTAGGCCTAGAATGAATCCAGTTAAAGTGAGTTGATCAGCCGTTACGCCTCGTTTATCCAATTGCGTAACAATCGGCATTAGTAGCGGTTTTATGACGGGTGTAATGTATCTATCAAGCATAGCGTTTTTCCAAAGTTGCTAAGTTAATAATATTTCCTCTGGCAGCTATGGCATCACTGTGATCATGCGTGACCATGATAGCGGGTAATTGATGTGCTCTGATTTGTTTAAAAACAATGTCACGAACTTCTTGGCGAAGCTCACTATCTAGTTTACTGAAGGGTTCATCAAGAAGGATGGCTTTTGGTTTACTTAATAAAACACGCAGGAGTGCCACACGAGCTTGTTGTCCGCCAGATAAGCTTGCTGGAGAG
The DNA here is from genome assembly GCF_021728035.1 of Pseudoalteromonas sp. L21. NCBI lineage: Bacteria > Pseudomonadati > Pseudomonadota > Gammaproteobacteria > Alteromonadales > Pseudoalteromonadaceae > Pseudoalteromonas > Pseudoalteromonas sp. L21. The sequence goes on from NZ_JAKKCV010000002.1 coordinate 108,317, forward strand.
CGTTTTTCTAACCCGCCTAAGCCAACTTTTTCTAAGGCAAGACTCACGTTTTCAAGGTCTTTCTTTTTGCTTAACTTAGGCATAGCAAATGCAATATTGCCCTCAACAGACAAATGAGGAAAGAGTAATGGGTCTTGATAGAGTAAGCCAATGTGACGCAAATGACAGGGAGTATGGGTAATATTTTGTTGGTTTAAGTAGAGATTACCGTGGGCAGTAAACGTTGGTGGTAGCATACCTGTTAGCCAATTAAGCAAGGTGGACTTTCCACTCCCTGATGGCCCCATAATGCTTAGGATCTCACCACCTTGAATAGATTCATTAAGTGACAGCAGTGCTGTTTTATTACGCCAAATTGTGAGTTCTTTAATATCTAATGAGGAATACATATTAAGCCTTGTTTTGATATTTATAGACCAGCTTAGGAGTAAGCCAAGCAAGAACAAATGCTAGAGCTGGTAGTAACATTTGTATGAGTGCGTACACTGAGCTGGTACGCCGACTTGCGCCACTGGCAAGCACCACAGCTTCTGTAGTAATTGTATTTATTTGCCCAGCGCCATTGAGTAGCGTTGGTAAATACTGACTAAAACTAATTGCTAAGCCTAATGCAAAGGCGATGCATATTGGGGTAACTAGCATGGGTAATTTTACTTGCCAGAATACCTTAGCCGGAGGTTTTCCCAGACTTGCTGCCAAAATTGAAAAGCGGGAGTCAAAGCATCTGTAGCTACTTGCCAGTGACAAAAAAACATAAGGAAGTACAAATAGTAGATGGCTAAAGATAACGTTTATATAGGCATGATGACTGCTTATTTGCTCCTGCAACCAAACTAAACCAAATAAAAATGCAACGCTAGGAACAAGTAAAGGGAGATAAATTATAAAGCTGCTGAGGTGAGATAGTGCGTAGGCACGTTGTTGCTCAGCTTCTAATGTTACGAGTACAAGAATGATCGCAATCGCACTGGCAGCAAAGCCAATGTATAACGAATTTAACAGTGCAGGCTGTATATTTGTTAGCGCATTTTGCCAGTGGATTAATACAAGTTGATCAGGCAAAAATGCAGGGAAGCGCCAAAACCCAGCAAATGACCAAAGCACTAAGCCAAGTAAAGATAATAAAATACTCGCGACTAACATAACCGTTACTATGCGAGTTAAGTGCATAATCGCATTACCTGCATAGTCACGCTTTCTGTTAGCCACATAAAAATAAAACACGCGCTTCACTATTATTTCTAACAGCCACCAAGTTATTAGTAAAGTGGCGGTGAGCATAAGTTGCGCAATTGCGCCAGCCGAGGCTTTAATACGTAGCGTTAAATCAATGTCGTTAAACCAGTTAATGATAGCAACAGAGAGAGTTGGCGGTGCATTAGGGCCTAAAATTAATGGGATCTCAACACTGGCACTGGCATAGGCCAACACAGCCAAAACAGGAAGGCGAATATAAGTGTATAAATTAGGCAGTACTACTTTAAAAAATGCAGTCATAGGGCAGTAGCCAAAGCTCATGGCAACTTTATGTTGAGCGCGCAACTTTGCACCTAAATCAGCTTGAGCAAATGCAGCTAAGGCCATCAACAATAAAAAGGGGAGCTCTTTTAGCGTAAGCCCCAAAATCATGCTTACCCCCAATATATCATGAGGGAGTAGCCAGTCTGGCGGTAATTCCCAACCAGTTAACCAAGGAGAAAATAGCCGTGAAATAAAACCCGAAGGGGTGATTAAAAAGCTAATCGCAATAGCCGCTGCGGCATGAGGTATAACTAAAATAGGGCCTAATAAGCGTTGAATGCGCTTCAACCATGGGCTGTTAAAAAAGCAAGCGAGAATCAGTATGGTCATTGTAAGTGCCAATAACGTACTAATCAGTGCGCTGCTGGCACTGAGGAATACCATATGACTAAAACCATCAGTTTGTATCAAGGCATTAAAACCCTGCAAAGAGAATTCTTTCATGCCCAAAGCTGGAAGGTAACCAAAAGCAGGTAATAACACACCGATTAATCCCCCTATAACAGGTATAACTAATAAGGCGACCAAGAGTGTTGGGCTAAGCTTAATTAAGCGCGTGAATGTGTCATGAGTTTTAATCATTACTTACTGTACCGCGTTTATAAGAGCCATAGCGCAATTGCCATTGTTGGTTTATTAATGTGCTCCAACTTGGATGTGGCTCAGCTAATGCTGGACTTTGATTGTTTGTAGCTAAGCTACTTGGGTGGAGGGCTTGTTGACTGAAAAGTGCTACTTGATCTTGCGAGAGCAAAGATAAATCAAGCACCGTGTTGTCTCCCCAGTTAGCGGGTTGTTGTTTTTGGGCTTGTGCTTTCACACTTAACATAAAATTGGCGACTAATTTTGCGCTTTCGCTGTGGCTTGCGTTATACGCAATAGCAACAAAGTGTGTGTTACTTAAGCTGCCGTCATGCATTGCGTAACTTCTAGTAGCGAGGGGTAAATCATATCGTTCAACAGCGGCTGGTATTTCTGCGGCTGAAAATGTGAGTGATAAGCTAAGCTCCATATCGCTTACCAAACGCTTTAATACTGCGCTGTTTTGTACAAAAAAAGTACCTTTTCGCCATAAGGTTGGGTGTAATTCGTCTAAGTATTGCCATAAAGCGGGCAATAACTGTGCTGCACTTTTTTCAGTGGCAGGTTGATAAAGTAAGCTGCGTTGCTCTGTCGCTGTTAAGTTAATAAGCGCATATTTTAAAAAACTCATCCCGATAAAGTCCGGTGGTTTCGAATACGTAAAGCGACCTTTATTTTTTGTACTCCAGTCTAAAAGCTGTTTTAGGTTTTTAGGGGGGTGAATAACGGTTTTACTATCATAATAAAACGTTAGTGAGGCTTGCCCCCAAGGTGATTCCATACCTTGCGTAGGTAATCCAAAATCGTGAGTCACAGCAGGATTTTTTGCCGGATTTGTTAAGTAGAAATTGGGAAGTTTAGTTGCCCAATCTGCTTTTAATAACCCGTGTTTACTCATAGCAGCAAAATTAGCACCATTAATCCATATAAGATCTACTTTACCTTGTGTGTGGTTACCGGCTGACTTTTCTGCAAGCACTCGGCTTACCGCTTCACTGGTGTCTGCAAGTTTAATGTGAACTAAGTCAATGTTGTACTGCTGTTTAACCTGCTCACCAAGCCACTGAATGTAGCTATTAATCTGTGCATCACCACCCCAAGCATGAAAGTAAACAGGGTTATTTACCCCTTCATTTACTGTTTTTTGCCAGCTTTGAGCATGGCTTAAAACCGAATAAGCCATGCTTGCCAAAAACAATAAAAAACGAATTAATGTAGGGAAATCACTGAGTATCATTAAGTGCCCAATCGTAATCTAAAAAATTAATAGCCACCTTGTTTGCTTTTATTTTAGCTATCTGATTATTTGTTAAATTTAATGCGTCTGAGTAAAGCAATATAAATTCACTCAGCGAGTGGGCACCCCTAAACCCTTGCTCAAAGTCTTCTTTGTACCATTTAAAAATAGACGATAAGTGAAGTTTATCTTCTTTTATATAGTTGCGCGTTGTGTCTGCTAAAAAACGTGTTGTTTGCTCTTCTAGTTGTGCATCTAAGTGAGTAGCGATATAGGCTTCACCACGCAGAGCAGGGCAGCCGATGCTGGCACAATTTACAGCAAAGTGTATGCGTGGTTCTTTAAACGTATCACTCCCCCTGATTAAAGTATGCTCTATGTTATCTAAGCTGCGTGTTTCACCTAACAAAGGGATAAACTCTTTACTCCAAGGAGAGCTAAAAAAGCTGCCAAGCTCTTTTATGGAATCAATTTTTGGATACCGAGTTAAAATAAGCTCAATGGTCCAGGCATTATAAGCATTGATTAAAAAGGCCAGCTGTTTGGACTTTGGCCATGCATTAAATTCTGCTTGGCTTACTTGAGAAAGCGCACTTAAGTAGCTGCGCAATTGAGATTGATCAGCCTTAAATCCCGCATAATCAACTTGCGTACTCGTTGCGTCATTAATTGCAACGACATGCTTGATAAGGAGCGCTTGCCAAGGAGAGTGTAATGATGCTTCTTGTTGGGCAGGGCTATCCTTCGCTGTGGCACTATTAATCATAGTAAGTAAAATTAAAAAACCAATAAAGCGTATAAATTTCAGCATATTAACCTCTTCGCCAAGTGTGATACTTTTCAAGTAAGTTGAGTACTTTTTCGGGTGCGTGGGCACGTTTCCATTCGCCTGCGATATATTTATTTCCTTCAGCCCACGTTGGGTAGCTGTGAATAGTGCCAAGTATCTTATTCAGACCTAGACCATGTTTCATAGCGAGGACAAATTCAGCAATTAAGTCACCCGCATGCGCAGAAACAATAGTGACGCCTAGAATTTTATCTTTACCTTTAGGTGTAAGTACTTTGATGAAACCATTCGTTGCGCTTTCTGTGATGGCACGGTCTAACTCTGCAAACTCAAAACGAGTTACTTCGTAGTCTAGATTTTGTGAAATTGCATCTTGTTCATTGAGCCCAACACGGGCGACTTCAGGGTCGATAAATGTCGTCCAAGGGATAACACGATAATCGACCTTGAACTTTTTAAAGTGGCCAAATAAACCATTAACCGCGGCATACCAACCTTGATGCGCAGCAACATGGGTAAACTGATATGGACCAACAATATCACCCGCGGCAAAAATATTAGGGTAAAGGGTCTCGAGATAGTCATTGGTTTGAATAGTGCGGTTGGTTTCAATGCCTAACTCTTCAAGGCCGTAACCTGTTAAGCGAGCACTTCGACCCACAGCGCATAGTAACTCATCGTACTCAATGTCGAACTCTTTCTCTTGATGCTGAACAACCAAGTATTTTTTGTTGTTACGAACTTCGCAACGAAGTGCTTGGTGGTTGGTTAATACATTAACGCCACTGCTTTTCAGTGCTTGAGTAGCAAATTCAGAGACTTCTAAATCTTCTTTTATCATGATCCGCTCAGCCATTTCTACTTGTGTGACCTGCGAACCAAGTCGAGCGAAGCTCTGCGCAAGCTCTGAACCAATTGGCCCACCGCCTAAAACAACGAGCTTTTTGGGCGGCTCATCTAACTGAGCAAATTTACTCCAAAGCGTATCACTGGTGACATAACCTGCCTCTTCCAAGCCTGGTAAAGGTGGAACAAACGGACGAGCACCCGTAGCAATCACAATTGTTCGTGCACTAAGAGTTTGTGTACCACCTGTGCTTAAAGCAATTTCAACCGTCCATGGATCGATTAATTTGCCATAACCTTTAATAACTTTAACGCCCAGTTTAGTGTATCTTTCAACACTGTCGTGAGGAGCAATATCGGCAATAACTTGGTGTACTCGAGCCATCACCTTTTTGAATGAAAAGGTGGCACTGCTTTTTTCTAAGCCATACTTGTCAGCTTGTTGAAATTGTTCAACAATTTTAGCGCTTTTTATAATCGCTTTACTGGGCACACATCCGTAGTTTAAGCAGTCACCACCCATTTCACCTGCTTCAATCAATGTCACCTTTGCTTTTACGGCAGCTGCAATATAACTGGTTACTAATCCGCCGGCACCGGCACCTATGACAATCATGTTGCGATCAAATTGCTTTGGTTTTGAAAAGTTCTTATAGATTCTGCGCTTTTTGATGGTATTTAATAACGCTTTGGCTATAAAAGGAAAAACACCTAATAGAGTAAAAGACAAAATTAAGTTAAACGATAAGATTCCAGATAAGCTTTCTATCTGCGCGAGTTGTGTACCCGCGTTTACAAAGACAAACGTGCCTGCCAACATGCCTAGCTGACTTACCCAAAAGAAAGTCCAAGCTTTAATCGCCGTTACACCCATTAAAAGGTTAATGAGAAAGAAAGGGAAAATAGGTACAAGACGTAGCGTAAATAAATAAAAGCTACCTTCTTTTTTAACACCTGCATCTATGGCTGTAAGGCGCTCTGGGAAACGCAATTTTATTGCGTCACGCAGTAAATAACGAGAAACCAAAAATGCGATTGTTGCACCCACAGTTGAAGCAAATGAAGCGATAAGTAGACCTTCAATGAGGCCGAATAACGCGCCCGCTGCCAGCGTTAAAATTGTTGCACCTGGCAGTGACAGTGCAGTAACGACAACATAAAGTAAAAAAAACGCGCCTATCACTAATAGTGGTGATTGTTCACGCCACTGACTAAATTGATCCATCGAACCTTTTAAGCCATTCAGTGTTAATAACTGATGTAAATCGAAATAGAAAAATGCAGTAACGGCAACCAAGACGCCGACGAGTAAGATTATTTTCTTTAACATGAGTAGCCCTACTTAAAAGGTATGTTGAAAGGTCAATTTGGCATGAATAGGAAGCTCAGGAAAAACTAACGTTGAGCCAAAGTAACCGCCTTCAAAAACAGGACGCCAGTTATCTTGATTAGTCACATTTGTGATATCTAAACGTAAAGACGTTTGCTCGCTGAAGGCATATCGTGTATTCACATTCAAAGTGTATTGATCGCGAATATGCACGGTTGCTAAAAAATCAAGCGGATAGCTTTTGGTGTAAATACCGCCTAAGCCAATATCCCATTGAGGAGTGATAGAAAAACCACTGTTAAAGCTAAATGATTGTTCGGGAATACCTTGCACTCGCCTAGTCGATGGCGGGAAAGATGCAAAGTTTGGTGCGCCTATACCTGTACCATTAATAATATCAGGACGAGAATTATCAAATGCATCAGCGACTTGGTTTGAGTCTTGGCTACTTGCTGAATTATCGTAGCGGGCATCTATATAGCTGTAACCGGCATTAAACCAGTATTGCCCAGCATCATAAAACACCTGCGTTTCAAAGCCTTTTGTACGAATACCAGTGTTACTTCCATCACGATTTCTGAGGCTACGACGTTGATTAAATAAAGCCGCATCGACATACCAAGGGCTGTCAGTGGGTGAAAATTTTAAACCTATTTCAGCAAGGGTGTTATCGGTTGCAAAATTTTGTGCGCTAATTTGGTTATCACTTCCTAAAACATTGCCGCCAGCCATGCTATTGGAGGTCGCTTCGTTATAGTTCCCTGTAATATAGGAGGTTAATTCTGCAGTGAGTTTATAGTTAACACTAATTTGCCCTGCATGCAGGGTTTCATAAATATTATCGCGCGCTGCAACTTGACCTTGTGGTGCAATGGGATCCCGAGCTTCTACATCATAATAGTCAAGGCGATAGCCTAAACTTGTGCGCAATTTTTCAGTCCATTGATTGTCATGCACAAAAGCAAGCCCCGTTTGCCAACTGGTCGAATCGGTTGTATCAGAGAGTGAAAAATCTCCAACACCATCGTTATCTAAATCGTATTGGGCTCCTGGAGATACAAATACACCTGGCTTTAATTCAACTAATCTTGCTTTTTGCTCTGTTCTGGGCGGGATACGACGGTTTTCAATCGGGCCTGTTAAATCAATGGGTAAATCTGCTTCTGTGGTAAATTGGCTGAACCCTTTTACTTTGTTAAAGCGAACATCAAACGCAAAAATAGAGCTTTGACTATCATTCCATTGGTAGCTTAACTCAGTGCGGTTTTGGGCTGTGTCAGCACCATCAATGATCTCTACAAAGCTATTTTGAGCGACTTCTTCACGTTGCAGGTGCTGAAAATAAGTTGTATTTTTAAGCGTCGTTTTATCATTGAGTTCACGTTTATAGATACTGTGAAGTAAATAGGTCGTAGCTTCATTGATATTATCGGGGTCTGTTAAAACTCGGTTTCGCGGTATACGGACTTGCCCCGTGGGTGAAATAATAGCCCCCGCTCCTGCAATAGTACTGCCATTGGGTTGTATACCTTGCCCAGTAATATAAAGGCCATCATCAATAAGCGCTTGAGTAGGGCGATTGATACCTGCGTTATCTGTAAATTCAACTTGATAGAGCTCGAAATTTATATCTAAACTACTTTGTGCGTCAGGCAAGAAGCGCACAGCTGCAAATAAACTATCGCTCTTATAACCTGAAAAATCATAAAAGCTGCCATTATCAATATGTTCAGCACTTACTCTGAAGCCACTTTTACCTTCTACTATCGGCGCTGTGTAATCGAGTTGTGCCGAGTAGTGATCCCAGCGACCAGCCGAAAGCACTAGTTTGCCTTGAGATTGTTCAGTATTTGCCTTTTTTGAGCTCAGGTTTACAAAGCCCCCATTTCGTTGACTACTACCAAATAAGACGGGTGGTGCACCTTTTACTACATCTATTTGCTCAATCGCATTGAAGGATATTGGAATGCCAAAACCATTATTACCTGCTTGTCGGCGGACGCCATCTTGAAATAGTTCACCTAACTGCCCCCTTAAAGTTGGTAAGCTCGGATTACCAAATCCGCTCGCTGAATAGCTATTAGGTGTAATAGATAAAATATCTTGCAGGGTGGTAATATTGAGTTGTTCGATCATTTCTCTGGTGATTGGCGTTACACTTCGTGCAATATCTTGCAGAAAAAGATCATCGCCAAAAGGTCCATTTATAGGCGTATCTTTAGGTGAAATTTGGGTATTTTTTAATTGCTCGCCTGATATTTGAATAACCTCAATCTCATTATTCTCGGTAGCAAGTGATACAAAGCTTGCACAAATACTCAGCGCTAAAAATGCGTATTTCAAAATGTTCTCTCTGCGATTAAATAATTTATTGACGATGAATGAGACCAACAGCCGGAAAAAATACTTTCAAAGCATTTTTATTTTATTTTTGTAATGTTTCTTTTTATTTTCGGTCTTGTTGTTTTTAAGCGTGAATAGTTCAAAGGAAAAAATAATGATTCAATCAACTACATCGGATACACAAAATCGCTTGCAATGGTCGCTTTTATCATTACGTTTGGGCGTATTTGTGGTTATGTTAATGTGGAGTTTGGATAAATTTGTAAATCCAAGTCACAGTGCAATTGTGTTTGAACACTTCTATGGATTGAGCGGCTCAACAGATACAGTTGCTTATATTCTAGGAAGTTTGCAAATAATTTTAGTGTTTGCTTTTGTAGTGGGGTTTAAGAAAAAAATCACTTACGGTTTAATCTTTTTATTACACGGCGCATCCACACTTTCTTCGTATGCTCAATATATAGATGGATTTAATAATTTACTTTTCTTTGCTGCATGGCCAATGTGGGCAGCCTGTTTTACTTTATATTTAATGCGTGATGAAGATGTGAAGTATGTAGTGTGATTTTATAAACTAGTTTAAATACTCTTAGCCTAATTAAATAGGGTAAATTCATTTTTATTATTTTCATATTAATGATTTTTAATGAAAATTTTTATTAATAAAATTTAAATGCGTTAGAAATAAAAAAGCCCAGCGAACACACAAGCTGGGCCTTTTGACAACAATATGATTGAGTCACCGCGTATGCAGTGACTCGGAATAAAAAAGCTTAGAGAACACACAAGCTAAGCTTTCGACAACAATGTGGTTGAGTCACTGCGTGTGCAATGACTCGGAATAAAAAAGCTTAGAGAACACACAAACTAAGCTTTCGACAACAATATGGTTGAGTCACCGCGTATGCAATGACTCGGAATAAAAAAGCTTAGAGAACACACAAACTAAGCTTTCGACAACAATATGGTTGAGTCACCGCGTATGCAATGACTTCGGATATAAAAAAGCCAAGAGAACACACAAACTAGGCTTTTTGTGACAACAATTTGATTAAAGTGCTAAGTTTTTCTTAGCGCGGTTGAGGTTGTGATTTACTAAATCATTACCCGACATTTTTACCGCTTCATAAAAATCTGATAGTGCAGCTGTGTCGTTTTTCGACATAATGCGTGCTATACCACGGTTACTTAAAGCGAATGATGTAAGCTCTCGACGTTTATAGCCGCGTACTTCGCTTTTATTTAGAAGCTTGATAGCTTCGGTACACAAAGATTCCGCGTGGCTGAAATTTTTAGATTTCACGCTTGCTGCGCATCGATTGAATGCAAGTTCATATTGACTATTTAAATCAGTTGCTTGCGCTGTGCTATTTAACACCGCGTCATATTGGCCTTGCATAATTGCTTGCGATGAATCTGAGTCGTTAATTACCATCAGTTTATAGTCACTTTGCTCAGCGATTGCAAAAGCTGAACATGTTAGTAATGAGCTAAGAGCAAGTCGTTTTAAAAGTGGTTTAACCATGATTAGTTTCCTCGTTAATCGCAGCATCGTTTGCTGATGAGTTAACTTTAGAGTAATCCCTCTAAATCGACAAACGATTAAAATAAACCTGATAGATGAATTTTTTTAACTTATAGAGAAAAGCCTGAGTTAAACTTGCTATTTCAATCCATAAGTAATGAAAAGTTCTTACTTTTCTTTTTGGATCTTGTCATATGTGATTTGTGCATGAGTATTTTGCACGCATTGAAGGCACTTTAAAAATGAGTGATGAGCTGCACGAAGTGTTTTGTAAAGTGAGAAATAGTTAAATTAAAGCTGAGTGGCTGGATAGTTGCTACGAGAAGTAAAAAACTTTCTGCCCAGCGAGAGCATACTAGCCGTGATGCATGAGGAGTGGAAGTATTAACTTTGCGTGATGAAGAAAAACATGTGCTAAATAACTAAGCTATTGCAGTGGTTGTCTCGCTTGATAACCAGTTGAGCGCAGCTGTTTTAGATTTAAATATCTGCATAGTCATACCTGTTTTTTTATATAAATTGCAGTATGTATTACTCAGCAGGTTTCCACCTTCAAGCCCCTCTTTAATGATAAAGGCTGTTTTCTTCGGTGCACTATTCTGGCGTTTTAAATCAGCTAAATACATCATTAGTTTTTCAAGGGCACCAGGCGTTGCCATGCACGAGTTTTCAAACTCAACTAATTCACACCAGTCACCATGCTCTGCGATGATTTTTTCAATATAAGTGTGTTGAGTAAATGACAAGGCATCAATAATCTCTTCATTGAATGGGCCGACTGCGGTTGTAAAAAGTGTATTTTGACGTTGATAAAACTCAACAAGGCCGTGGGGCTTAAAATCTGCGTATGGATAATATTTAGTTGAGGCTATGCTGTGCATTAGTTCAATCCCTGAGCCTTTGATATTAGTTAATAATTATTAGTATTTGATAATAGCAGCGAATTCAACAAGGTCAATATTTATACTCTAAATTGAGATGGTTTGAGTCATGAGCAAAGGGTTTTCATTACCATGTTGATCCAGCTTGTATATAAATTGCATTTTGCTCAGGGCCATGCGCAGATAGCTATGCCAAAATATTCATCGATAAGATAACGCATTCCTGTTCTGATAATGTTGGCTTTGTGTACAGGTTACGTCGGCATTGTACATTTTACTTTGTAGAGACGCGCTTGCTGGCCTTCGTATTCGAGGGTTTGGTCGTTGAAATTACCGAGCACAGTCGTGGCAGTGGCTTTTTCCGTTGCATGAAAATGGTGCGAAGACTGCCAATCTTGTACTTGGCTTTGGTGGCAGTTTGCGCACTCTGGTTCGGCCTGTAAATTGAATATAGTCAATCCAATAAAAAAGCATACTACACGCACCATTCAATAATTCCTTTTACTTTTTGCCTACACTTTTAATCAGTTATATTAGTTTTAGAGTGTAAGTAAAGCCAATGGCAAAAAGAAAAACGCCTTGCTTTTAAAGCAAGGCGTTTAGATTATTTATCTGTATCTTTTGCGGCCTTTAGTTTAGCTGCATGGTCAATCTCAAATTCAGGCATGTTTTTATTGCCCTGTATTAAGTAGTTGTCCATCCAACGCATTAGACGGAGGCTGTAATCGTACTGTGCGGCAACCTTACGGTTACCATGCCCTTCACCTGGGTAGTAGACTAAGCGTACATCTTTGCCTTGTACTTTCATGTAACGGTAAAGTTCCATTGATTGAGCAGGGTGTACACGTGGATCCTCTTTACCATGCATGATAAGCAGTGGTGTTTTAGATTGGCCCGCCCAGTAAATAGGGCTGCGCTCTAAATACCATTGCCATTTATCCCAAGGATATGAGCGTGCGTGAACCAGATTCATTTCATTAGAAATATCTGTTGTGCCAAATTTTGAAAGTTGGTTAGATACACCCACAAACATCACACTTGCTGCAAAGTGTTCAGTCAGCTTTGTTGCCCCCCACGCTGAGGCATAACCACCGTATGAGCCACCTGTGATACCAACACGTTTTGTATCAACAAGTCCCATTTCTACAAGGTGATTTTTAAAATCGACCAAATCGTCAAATTCTTTGCCTGCATAGTCGTTTTGGCCTAGTTTTGAGTAATCAACCCCCTTACCTGTTGAACCACGGTAGTTAGGATAGAAAACCGCATAACCACGCGCGGCTCCCATTTGGCCTGGGCGAGAATAATTGGTTACCCAACCATTTTTATCATGGCTTTCAGGCCCACCATGGACAGACATAATAAGTGGGTATCGGGTACCTTCTTTATAATCAAGAGGGTAAACCAATATACCTTCTATATCGACACCATCACGTGCTTTAAGTGAGATAGTCTCTTGTTTTGCAAAACGTTTATTATTTAACCAAGGGTTAGAATCAGTTAAACGGGTTGCTTTATTACCACGGATAATAAACACTTCATTTGGATGTTTTGCTGTATTCGCGCGTACAGTTAAGGTTTTATCTGAATCAGACACACTTAAGTTGCTGGCAATAAAGCGACCTTCTTCAATGATTTTTTTATATTTTTTACTGCCCGTTTTAATACTTGCAATAAAGCTTTCTGTACCAACATTGGCGATGAAGTTTAATGTATTGCGTTTATGAGACCATTCAAAATCAACGATATGGCCCATAAAGTTTGGTAGCCACTCTGTGATTTCAGCCGTTTTTGTATCAGCAATAAATAAGCGGCCAGTAGCTGGATCATGCTTATCCTCAGCACCTAAAATCGCGATGTATTTACCATCAGCAGATAACTCGGCATCGCCTAACTTACCTTCGGTTTTAAAAGATAAGGTTACTTGGTCATTTGCAACATCATATAAATGCCACATTGACTTGGTGTATTTGTCATCAATAAGAGCAGTTGGTTGAGTTTTAACAAGTAGTTTTTCACCGTTAGCTGACCAATTCATATCACTAACATAATCACTAACGTTTAATGCCGTTGGCTTTAATGGCGTGTCTGTTTTTGCCAGACTAACAATGAAAAGCTGTTTATTATCAAGACCAAGCTCATATACTTCTGCCATAAAGCCTAATTTCTTTAGCTCTTTTTCAGACTTATCTTTGGCAGGGAGTGCTAAAATAGCAACTTTTTGATTGTCAGGGCTTAGCTCGTAACTTGATATTGATGTGTCTTTTAAAGACATTACTTTTTGAGCTTGACCACCGTCAACGGGTATTTGATACAGTGAAGTGAATTTTTCATCGTTTAATTTAGCAAGAAAATAAATGGTTTTGCTATCTTTAGACCATTGAATGCTACCGATGTTAACGTTACCTGTAATGTACGGACGCTCAACGCCTTCGTCATCAACAATGTAAAGTTCGCTGTAATTACGACCATTTTCATCTTTGTACAGTGTACGTGGCACTGAGCGGGTAAACGCAACCGAGTCACCATCAGGGCTTACGCTTGTTTGGATAACTGATTGTATTGTTGGAATGTCGTCAATTGTAATTGTGTCGTTGGCAGTAGCAAGTGTACTTGAAAGACCAACGGCTAAGGCTAAAGCAGTTTTTAGCATAGTAGTTCCCTTCGCTTGTTATGTTCTGCGGTGATTATAGCAGTGTGGAATCACATTAGTAACAAATGCGATCAGTGGCTGTAACGAATACCTAAATAAAACCGCCGGCCATTCTTATAGATGCCGGTAGGAGCATACTGATTACGTTCATATGTGTAGGTTGTTTCGTTGCTAAGGTTTATTGCATCAACAATAATATCGAATTGTTTGTTTAGTTTTATGGTTAAATTACCGTCCAACTGCCCGAAGTTTTCCATGATGGTTTCACCCACGCCAGTCGCAAAGTCAGTGCGATAATTATATGCTAAACGGCCACTAAAGCGTTCGTTTTCGTAGTAGCTAGTTAAGTTAATAGTATGTTTTGAAGTACCAGGAGTGGCGTTAAGGCTGGCATTATTACGTTTACTTCTTTCGCCATCAACAAAGGTATAATTTGCAATTAACCCGAAACCATAAAATAGCTCTTGTTGATAACCGAGTTCAAAACCACGAATCGTACCACCACTGCCATTGATTGGTCTGTCTATTGTCATAGCAATGTTTTCATGCACTTCAACACCACGGTTAAATTCAATAAATGACTCAACATCTTTATTAAATAAAGCAGCAGACAATAACCCTGCATCAGCAAAGTACCATTCAAGGCTCGCATCAAATTGATTGGCTCTGTAAGGGTCTAAATCAGGGTTACCGCCTTGGCCTTGTGCTTGGGTGACATTGTAGTTGGTAGAAGGCATTAAGTGATTATATTGCGGGCGAGACATGACTCTGGCTACACTAAAGCGAGAAATCACATCATCGGTAATATCAATGTTGAGGTTTATACTCGGCAGTAAGTCTGTGTAATTTTTATAGTGGGTTTGCCATTGATAGCTGTCCGGAAGCTCAATAGGTGATGCGATGCGAGCATAAGCAGCGCTATCTTGGCGAGTATTAACAACTCGTAGCCCAAGGTTTGCGTTGTATGTATCGCCATTTAAATTGAGCTTAACATAGCCCGCAGTCGTTCTTTCTTGTATATCAAAACGACTGGCTTTTTCTTCCTGCTGTACAAAATTAAGTGTATTAAATTGCTTTGCAAGTAAGTTGATATCAACATAGCTATAGTTTTTTAAAGTGTGCTGATTACCAATACCGGTTAAAAAATCATGTGGGATAGCAGCAGGAAAATCAGCAAGTGTCCAAGCAAGTTGCTCTGTTAGTTGATCGTATGAGCCATTAATTGAGCGTAAGCGAATAAAGTCACGTTGATGATCGCGATATTTTACGCCAAATTTTATAGAAGAAATAATTGAATGATCAACGGCACGTTCAAAGTCAGTTTGTATATAAAGCTCTTGATCAGTGGAATCTTGACTGTCGTTTCTGGCCTCGGTGAGTTGCCATTGTGCGGCATCAAGGGGTGAAATGGCATAATTAGCAATGATATTTTGTTGTTGCCGTGTGTCGACACTAAACGCCGTATTCGCTGAGAATTGAGAGGTATAGTCTTGCTTTGAGCCTCCACCGCCATGAGTAAAGCCTAATTGATAAGTATTATGCCACAAATCAGCCTGTTGCGATGCGACCAACTGTATACTGCTTGTGTCGATTTGTGATTTTCGCCAAATAGCTTCCATTGCAGTGCTATAAGGTCTATTTATATCAGTGACTTTGCTATAACGAGCAAAAGCCAATGTATTGTTAATGATTTCAGCGTCATGAATACGACCTCCTCTGGCAAAAACGCTACTTGGTTGCCATAAAAAGTTCTGGTTACTATTGTCGGCATCAAGCACTGAATACAAGCCATTTAGTTGAATATTCCAATCAAAATTAAGTTGGTGCTCAAAAGCAAATGTTGCAGTGGTAAGAATTCGACGTTGCTTAAAGAGCGCCGACCCACCACCGCCAGGCGTCCAAACTCGATTTATATCGGCTAGCCTGTCTACAGGGGAGAGGCTGTTATCATCATTCAAGGTGTAGTTTTGTTCGTGCCACCCCCATGACTCTAGGCCATCACGACGTAATGAGCGCTCATTGCGACTAAAAGTAAGTAGTAAGCCAGTACTCTGTGTACTATTTTTCCAGTTATAGAAACTCGCTAGTTGTGGATCAAACTCACCTGATAGGTCGTTATACTGCAGTTGAGTATTTATCACAAAGTGCTTATTCGGTGTTGTCAGAGGGCGCATGGTTTTTATGTTAACCGCTCCCCCTAATGAGCCTTCATCATGGTCCGCTTGTGGTGTTTTATAGACTTCGAGTGAAGCAACTAAATCAGCGGGCAATAAGGTATAGTTAAACCCCCTGTTGGGTTGCGATGAAATCCACCAATCGGCTGATGCAATTGATTGACCATTTAAATAAGTACGGTTTTGCTCAGGCGTTGTTCCTCTAACACCCACTCGCTCACCTTCACCTTGAATACGTGATAATGAAATACCGGTCACACGTTGGAGTGCCTCTGCGACATTTTTATCAGGAAATTTACCGATATCTTGTGCGCTAATAGTATCTATAATTGATTGGCTATTTCGTTTATCATGGAGTGACTTGACAGCGCTGTCATGGAAACCCCTAATTTGAATGGTTTCTAAAGCGTTCTTTTCTTTATCACTTGTTTGAGCAACGCTGTACGTTGAACTAAATACAAGTAAAATAAAACCAATATAGGTAAAAATGTTAATAAAATTGAGCGTTCTTAAAGCCATGCCAAATCCAATAAAGCGGTTAATGTGTTCTTCAAGTTGCCTCATGATAATAAAATCAAGAGTTTGTTGCTTGTTGTCTGTACCTTATTTATATTTTACGCTTTCTCGATTAATTTAACCATAGATTAACCTGTGTAACAATTGAACAAATGTCGATGTCAACCCAACAAAAAGTAATGCTTAACGATGTCATCGTTGACTTTGTGAGCCTGAAAATAAAAATACAGAACGAATGGGTTGATGTAGAGTCTAGGCAATTAGCCTTGTTGTCTTTGTTATTAAAAAAACAGGGCGAAGCTGTTTCACGAGAACAGATTATGGATGCGCTATGGGGAGATGTGATCGTCAGTGATAACTCGGTTAGTCAATTGGTCACTCAACTTCGAAAAAGCCTTCATGACAATAAGTCTCCACCGCAAATTATTAGAACGATTCCTCGCATCGGCTATCAGCTCATTGCCAATGTGAGTGAACCGCCAACACTGTTTGATAAGGCTCGTCAACATTCGCCAAAAAAGATGGCGTTGTTTGGCGTCACAGGTATTGTTGTAGGTGTAATTAGCACTTTATTTTTACAGTATTTATTCACGGCAAAGGGCAAACCGACAGAGTTTAATTACCGTGCTCGCGTAACATCTGCACCAGGCACTGAGGCTTTTTTACGTTACTCCCCAGATGGGCGATATTTAGCCTTTAGTCAGTCAAACGAATTACAAAATCAGTTTGACTTAGCTGTATTCGATCAACAAAGCCAAACAGTTCATAATATTAAAAGCTCAGGTTATTCCGAAGAAGCACCGGTATGGTCACCGGATGGTCAGTGGTTGGCATATTATCGTTATGATCCGTTACGCTGTGATATTCGCATAATAGGCGTTAATAACGCGATTGAAACATGGCGTTTGAGCCCAGAGTATACCTTAACACAGTGCCAGCCCAGTAGCGCTCCCACACGGCTCAAGTGGTATAAGCCAGATGCACTTTTTGGCATTGTTTGGCACGACAACCAGCCCCGTTTGATGAAATACACGCTGAGTTTGGGTGATAAAGTTAGAGTGCAAGATACAACCTTGATAGGGGAGTTTAAACCTCTCGCGTTTGATATTAGTGGCGAAGGAAAAATGCTGATTGTTGAAAAGCAGGGCATTTGGTACACACTAAGCGAAGTGAATTTGTATAACCTGAGTGAGCAGCGCATTATTAGTCGTCAGCAGTATAAACAACAGCCCATCTATGGCGCGTTTGCAAAACACATTTGGTCAGTGGAAGATGAACTGATGCGCAGCACATTGCAAGGGGAAAAACACTCATTACATAAACCTATGGGGTTTATTGCCAGTTTAGATGTAAACCCTGTTAATGGCGACGTTGCCCATGCAGAGGGGTTAGCGCAAATAAATGCCTATCAACTCAGTTTACATAAAGACAGTGACGGAATAAGTGTCGATAAAACCACTCAGCTTGCCTCTTCAACCCGTATGGACTTCATGCCTACCGTATCAAGCAATGGTGAGCAGGTTGCATTTATTTCTGTACAGCGCCCCGGTGTTACTCGGTATTCTCAAGCAGAGATTTGGATTAAACATCAACGCCGAAAAGGAGCCAATCGAGTGGCTCAATTACCCAGCCATATTACGCCAAAATATCTGCAATTTTCGCCTAATGGCGATACATTATTGTTGCTAGATGAAAGACAAAATGTGTATTTAATAAATTCCTTTTCACGCCGATTGGTCCCCGTTATTTCAGGCTTTGAGCAATTGAATGCGGTTCGTTGGTCTGATGATAGCCAAACTATTTTTTATCAAGCAAAATCGCAGCAGGGTGAATGGCAAGATTGGCAGTATGATTTGCAACTGAGCAGTAACTCATTAAAGGCAAATAATGTGACACCCCGAAGGTTATCGCCAGCTCAGCCTCTGTGGCAATTGAATCCGTCTTACATTAACTATGAGCACACATTGCGTGTTTATCTGTCAGCAGCTTTAGAACAACATATTCCCTTATCACAACTGTTGCCATCACTTAGTTTATATAAGCCGGCGTTATTTGACGGAGGGATGTATTATATTCTTCGTGAAGGCCATCAGTTATCTTTGTATTGTTATGTTATTGCTTCACAAGAAAATATATTTATTAAAAAGCTAGGTGCTTATGGGTTAGACATAGGAGTTAGTTTGACAATGAGTAGCTCTGTGGATGGAGCACAATTGGTGTTTAGTCAGGTTGATGGTATTGAAACTGATATTTTGTTACATCAAGTGGTTAATTAAGTACCGTTAAAAAGGCTGAAATGGCTTGAGTACTCCAGTTTCTGTCGCGTGCTTCATTAAGCGCAGCTTGTGCAGAGAACTTAGCTTGTTCGATTTGTTTTTGTTGTTGTTGGAGTTTGGCCTGTAGCAACAATAGTTGTGGATGGCTTTTATCTAGTTTTAATGCATCATCTAATGCCTGTTGAATATTAGCGGCGGGTTCGTTTAATTCAAAAAGAAGTGCTGCTAAATCGCGCTTAGCTCTAAAGTGGCCTTGTGCGGCTGCCGCAATTAACCATTTTCTTGCTTTGTTAGGCGCATAATCAACATACTGTTTGTTTAATAACTCACGACCAAGGCGATATTGAGCATTAGCAAAACCATTTTGCGCGGCTAATAAAACCCAATTTAAGCCTTTTTGTCTGTCTACTCGACCATAATCACCGCGCAGCAAATTAGCGCCTATTCGGTATTGAGAATTAGCGTAACCATTGCGAGCTGAGGTAAGTAATAACTCACTACTGGCGGTGTCTTTTTGCCAATGATATTTCAATAACTTACTCGCATTGTACTTATCAGAGCTTAACCAATTAGCAATATAGTATTGAACTAGCGCATTGCCTTGTTCGGCTGCATCTATTAATTCGCTTATTTCACTTTGGTAACTTTTTTGCTGACGCTGAAAACTTTGCTGGTATTGCTCACCTTTGAAGGTTGTAAAGTGATAAAGCAAAGAGCGATTATAATATGCGTGCTCTATCTCGTTAGGCGCGTTATATTGCCAACGTTTGACGGCATTTATGAGAGGCTTGTCAAACGTATTTTTAGGGTAAGAGTCTACGAGTGTAATATCGCCAACAGCGCCGTTTTTATCAATATCAAACTCTAACCAAACCCAACCCTCTAAACCATTGTTGTAGGCGTGTTCGGGGTAGGTTGGTTCAACGGTATAGCTACGATACACACTTTGTTCATGCACAGGCTCTGCAGTTAGTTCTGGGCGCAGTTCTTGATCATACTTTTCATAACTTATATTTGTTAACAAGGCTGCGTATGCATCTTCAAGTGCTTGGTGTTGTTGTTCACTTTGTTTGGCGATAAGCCTTGCAGTATCGCGTGCTTCTTCTAGGCCAAAATCTGCGGCTAAATTAAACCACGCATAGGCTTTGGCAGGGTTTTTCTCACGGCCTTGACCATGTAAATACATAACACCAATATTATATATCGCATCTACATTACCTAACTGAGCAAGCTCGTAAAACTGCTGCTGAGCTTTGTTATAATCGCCTTGATGATAAGCTAAGGTGGCATCGAGAAGATCGGCTTTTACACTACAAGATAAAAGAGCATAAGTGACCAGCCATGCAAATAGTTGCATGGTTCGAGTTGCACGTTTTGCATCTTTTGGGTGAGTGGTTATGAGCGACACTGGTAATTTATTTTAAGATTCTTAAAAGCTCTTTAGTCGTTGATTGTACTTGTTTTAGCCATGATTGCTAGAACAACACATGCTATTTAATCAATAAAAAAAGCGGTGAACAAAGTCCACCGCTCAAAGACCTCAGGGCATTGAGGCTCACCATCCATGGCGATAGTCGGATACCTGTGTTAGCAAGTGTGTCGACTAGAAATTGAAACGAACCCCAGCAGAAAAGCGACGCCCGTCAGCATATACGCCTGTAAGTGCTTGCTTAACGCTTTCCTCTTGATAGCTGAAGGTATGCTCATCTGTTAGGTTGGTTGCTTCGAAAACAGCGGTGATGTTTTCAGTGATATTAACGTTAAAAGTGGCATCAACTTGGCCGTAATCATCTTGATAACCAGGCCATGCACGACCTGTGTCGTAACCAGTACGGAAGTTATAAGAAATTCGACCGCCAAAACGTTCAGTTTCGTAGTAAGTGCTGATGTTATACGTATGCTCAGAAATACCAGGAATAAGCACATCGTTGCCTTCTAAGTCTTTTGATTCTCCATCCACAAATGTGTAGTTAGCCGCGACCCCAAACCCTTCGGTTATTTCTGTTTGGAAACCAAGCTCTATTCCCTTTAATGTGCCTGACGGACCATTAATCGGACGGCTTATTTCAATTTCCACACCGTCAAATATTTCGGTTTGAGTGTTATTGCCTAAAGTAGACTGTAAATCTTTATAGAACAGAGCGGCTGAAAAAATGCCTGCATCAGCGAAATACCACTCGTAGCCAACATCAAATTGTGTTGCACGGTATGGGTCGATATTTGAGTTACCACCCGTACCTACACGAGTTTCTGTGTTATAGGTTGTGGCATTCGTCATCGCGGCGTAGTCTGGGCGCGTCATAACACGTGCAGCGCCAATACGAAGTAACATGTCGTCATTTAAGTCAATTGCTAAGTTTAAGCTTGGAAGAATATCAAAGTAACTGGTTTCTTCTTCTTGCCACACTTTAGCATCAGCAGGCCCTACATAAGCACCTGTGGTTTGTTTGGTTTCAACTAAACGCACACCCACATTACCACGCATACCTTCAACATCGATATCTGCTTTCACATAACCTGCGAAGATGTTTTCTTCTATTGCAAAGTTACTATCGAACAATAGGTTATATTGCCAATCGAGGGCATCACCATCACGGCGTACTTTTCCAAGATCCGTCATGGCATAATCACGCAATGTACCGCTTGATCCAATATCCGATAAGAAATCGCTTGGTGCAGGGTTTGAATAGTCGGCTAGGCTCCAGTTTAGATCTGTGCGAGTTTGTGACTGCAAGCGAACATTTTCACGCTTGTGATCACGGTATTTAACACCGAACTTAATTTTACTGAATACTGCAACATCAATTGCACGCTCAAAATCTGTTTGCGCATAGTATTCTTTATCGAGTGCATCATTTGAGTCATAACGTAAAAAGCCTAAATTCCATAAACTACCATCGGCAGGATCGTTGGCGTAACTTGTTTCAATACTTTCAGTGTTTGCCGCGTTGTAGCTATGTACAGTGTTACCTTCCCAGCCAACGCTTCGGTCTGTTTGAGTTCCTCCTGAACCTTCTGTTACACCAATGTGGTAAGACGATTTCCACATTTCGCCTTCATGAACCAGTTTAATATCGTATGAATTGGTTTTTAGCTCTGAATTACGAACTTTTGTTTCATCAAGAACATTATTTCCAGTTTCAGATAAACCAAAGGTACCAGCTTGGGCGAAGCGACCCACTTTGTCATGATCAACAACATCTAAAGACGTGTATTGTGAACCACCATAGCCAGGTAACCAAAGGAAGTTTTGGTTGGCATTATTGGCCTTCATGGTTGAATCAAGTGCATTGAAGGTAATATCAATATCGTCTGTTGGGCGGTATTGAAGTGTTAAATTGAAACCTGTTCTGATTCTTTCTTGGGTGAACATGGCTGAACCACCACCACCAGGTGTGTACACATCTTCAATAACAGAGCCATCTTCTAGGGTTACATCACGGTGTGTCCAACTCCATGCTTCAATACCATCGCGACGAAGATTACGTTTTTGTTTAAAAACAGAGACAAGTGCACCAAATGTTTCGTTGTCATTTTTCCAGCTGTAAAGGCCTGCAAGTTGTGGGTCTGTTTCGCCAGAAACCTCGCTGTGTTGCATCAGCACTGAGCCTGCTATTTTATTTGCTTCGAGATCGAGAGGTTTGCGTGTTCTAACAATTACTGTACCACCGATTGAACCTTCATCAATGTCGGCTTCAGGTGATTTATAGACTTCAAGACCAGATACTATTTCAGAAGGAAGCATCGTATAGTTAAAGCCCCTGCTTGCTGATGAATCAACCCACCAATCTGCAGAGCCAACCGCTTGGCCATTTAATAAAGTACGGTTTTGGTTTTCTGAGGTACCACGAATACTAATACGCTCACCTTCACCAAACGCACGACTCATTGATACACCCGTTATACGTTGTAGCGATTCGGCAACATTTTGATCAGGAAACTTACCAATATCTTCTGATGTAACGGCATCTACAATTGAGTTTGCATAGCGTTTTGTATTGAGTGATTTTACAACGCTGCCGCGAATACCGCGGACTTGAATAACTTCTACTTCATCGGTGGTAGCTTTATCTGCCTCATTAGCAAATACAGGTAAACTGATACCCGCACCCACCAATGACAAGCTGATAGCTAAACTTAATTTATTTTTGTTCAAGCTTAACATTGTCGTCGATCCCCTTGAATTCGAAATGTTGTCTTATCATTTGTGTTTGTACTTATGTGAATGCACATAACACTGAATTGTTGTCAAACTAACGCAACTTAATGGTTGCTTATTTTTCTTGCTCTGCTTTTAGGCAGCGCTGTCATTTTAAGTTTGAGAGGCTATTAAACGCTTTTAAATGCAAGGGAGTCTTGAATCTGAATGAAAAGTTGTGAAATGTTAAAAATAGATTAAATTAAATGGTATTTTAGTTTTATTTTATTGAATTTACGGTGCTTTTAATTTTTAAAAAGTTTCGTTTCTTTAATAAGTTAAATTTACTTATTAATTTTAAGGTAAAAATAAGCACACGATTCATAACTTATAGAGGAAAAAGTGTGCAAATGTTCGCTATTTGAACTCGCAATTATTAACAGTTCTTTATGAATGTGGCGCTTGTGAGTAAACATGTGCAGGTAGTTTGAAAAATAACAGCGCTGTGGCGATGCGAACAAACTTGCTTTAGGCACGTTTATCCGCATTTTAGTGAAGGCTACTAGGCACCTTGTCGCTTAATTAAGCAAAAGTGTTTTTTACCACGTTGGATTAGCCAATAGTGATCAAATAACCCAAAATCAAGCTCTTGATTATCTGAGGTTACTTTATTGCCATTGACACTAATGGCGTTACTGTCTATTAGCTCCCGCGCAATACGCTTTGATTTAGCTAAGCCTGCCTCTACTAATAACGCTAACACGTTTTGCGTTGCACTTGCTATGCAAGGCATACCATCGAGTTCTAATTGTTTTAGCTCACTTAAACTCAACTGCTGAACATGACCTGTAAATAAAGCGTGTGTTATGCGCTGTGCACTTTTAAGTCCTTTTTCACCATGAACAAAGCGTGTCATTTCTGCTGCGAGGATCAGCTGTGCTTCAGGTTTAGCTGTACTTGCTTTGTCTCGTTGTTCAATTGCATTAATGTCTTCACAGCTTAAAAAGGTGTAATAACGCAAAAGCGTGTAAACATCAGCATCGCTTGTTGATAACCAAAATTGGTAAAAAGTATAAGGAGACGTTTTTGTTGCATCAAGCCAAATCGCGCCTCCTTCTGTTTTTCCAAATTTAGTGCCATCTGATTTTGTAATTAACGGCAAGGTTAAGCCAAAGACTTGAGCGCTATTTTGCCTGCGAGTAAGATCAATGCCACTGACAATATTACCCCATTGATCGTTACCACCAATTTGTATACTACAACCATACTGACGATTTAGCTGTGCGTAGTCGTAAGCCTGTAGCAAAGAATAACTAAATTCAGTAAACGAAATACCTTGCTGAGCGCGGTGCAGACGTTGTTTTACTGACTCGCGGTTAATCATATTATTGACAGAAAAGTGCTTGCCTACATCACGGAAAAAAGTGATGACATCTATTTCCTTTATCCAATCAGCATTGTTAACCGTTAGTAAGGGTTTATCTAAATGAGGTGATAATAAATTTTGAATTTGGCTTGTTAATGCCTTAACCCAGTCAGTGACTATCTGCTCGCTATTTAAGTTGCGCTCATTAGCTTTGAAGCTCGGATCGCCAATCATACCTGTAGCGCCACCTATAAGCGCAATTGCTTGATGACCCGCGTCTTGAAAGCGCTTAAGCATAATAAGTGGTACTAAATGACCAATATGAAGGCTTCCCGCTGTTGGGTCGAAACCACAGTACACAGTTTGAGGTGCATCATTGAGTTGCTGCTGCATCTGTTCGAGATTACTGGCTTGAGCAATTAGCCCGCGATCATTTAATTGTTGAATAAGTGTCATCTGTCTTGTCTTCATTTTTACTATCAGATTGACAGAGTACGAATAGACAACAGCGATTTGTATATCTCAAAAGGGACAGTTTTAGCTTTATTGCGTAATGAGGTGGTTTAAGAAAAGTTGGAAAAGTTCACTTAATGAAGCCACGTGTAACTTTGCATAGATGCGTTTTCGGTGGTTTTTAACAGTGCCTTCAGATACACCAAGCTGGGTTGCTATTTCTTGGCTATCAAGGCCTTGAATAATTAAGGTTACGATTTGTTTTTCACGTTTTGTAAGTAAGTGCTGACCAAAAGTGAATAGAGCACGCTTAATTAATTCGCGTTTTTTCTCAGTGTGAAGCGCAGGTTGCAATAAAGATTCAGCGAGAAGAAATTCTGCTTGTAGCCAATGTTGCTGACATAGTGACTGAATTAGACAGAAGTGTGACTTTAATGTGTTTATATCTTCACGAGTAAATACATGGTCTTTTTTGGTTTTACCTAAGTAAATAATGACCCAGCGATCAGGCTCTATCTCAATAACGAGGCAAAGCTCATCTTGCCAACCTGTTTGTAAGTAAAAAAGTGAGTAATCGGTTGAGGTGATTTTAGCTTTATTGTTAATGATATCCTTTAAAGAATGAACCCCTTGTTTTTTGTTGCTTAAAATCATCTGATAAAAGGGATCATCACGAAACGATGCCGTTAAGTAGCGCTCAAAAAGTAGCTCACGTGACTCTTTAATTGAGTCATACAAATAAATAGGATGTTTATTACCTCTTAAACCCGTTACAACAGCACAATCAAAATTTACAATATGATTGATAAAAGCCACCAACTTAGGCGTAAACGTGACTGAATTAATTGCCGAAATGGAAGCGGCGAGTAACTGATTAAATGTTTTTTCTATCATGAGATTAAGAGGTAATAATGCGCTTGGTACATCATAACGCAGGGAGGAGTATTTTTAAAAGTGATGGGTTTTATGAGAGTGATGTGAGGTGTAAAAGTTTAAATAAGCTAATGTAATGGCTTATGTCGCCGATAAAGATCTATCTTATATAATCAAGGACGTGTTATGAAGATTAATCCTAGCGCTATGTTGTTTGGCTTAAAACAAAGCAAAAACAATCAACAAGTTAAATTAGCAACACCTGTCGATACTGAGCTTCGCTTAAATGATGAGTTAAGTAAGCTTGCAACAGATACTTTCCAAAAAAGCGCAACATCTGAAACAGAACCAACATACACAAAGCCTCTTACCATGAGTGCTAGCAAGATTGATTTGAGCAAAACAATTGATGAAGCGATGCGAGAAAAAGCGATTGCGTTAGGGGAGCTTTATTTGCCAGGTGGCAGTGTACCACAAGCTGTGGAGAAGATGTTGTCGCCTTATGACAGGTTGATGTCAGATATTAGTCAGCAGCAGCCAGCTTTAGCGGATAAAGATTGGGGAATTGCTATTAATCAATCTGGCAAATTAGAAGCAACGGGTGCGCTTACAGACAATGAAAAAGAATTTTTAGAAACCAAGCTAAACAACACAGAAGCTTTAGCATCGGCTATTAATGAATTTAAGTCTAGTTACCTAAAAAATATTGTGTTTGAAAACAAGGGGTGGGGCAGGTTTAATGTTACTGAAGAAAACTTTGCTGATGTGTTCGATTTCAAAGAGATGCTAGAAGCTTCAAGAAGTGATGAAGGCTTTAATAAGACATGGGGCTACAAAACCAGTTGGCTAAAGTTATATGACAATGTTTCAGCACAACTGAGCATGAATACAACACGGAAATAACCAAATTCTACGCTAATTCTTTAAAATTTGAATAAGCCTGACTTTTCCCTGTTTGCCTTTAAATCTAGGTAAATCGTAAATACAAGGGCTTTAGTACCATTTATCAAGAGTAATGGTTGGGTGCTTACCGGTAAGATGAAATGATAGATTATTTTCTTAGTATTCTAATGATACTTTCAGCGACTCTATTTTTATTCTTAATGGTTTTGTTTATTTTAGCTCCAAAATACGCAGAGAAAGAGCTTTTCACTAGCTATTACAGTGGAACAGGTGCTATTTATAATGGTTTTAAGCTATTCAGAGCTAAATACTATCGAGAAGATAAAGTGTGGGTATGCAAAGCCATAAAATATTCATCTCTAGCAGTCGTAGGATTATTTATTCTTATGGCTTTTTTAATCAAGTTTGGTGTCAAAGTACAATAGCAGTTTGAGAAAGATATATTGAGCCTTGGAAACTTTAGCCTATAGATTATAACGGTTGATTAACTCGTCAATTTTTCTTCTCACTGGGGCGACTACATCTGATTGGTTTGCTAGTATGACGACAATGAATCCACTATCAAGATGAATATCTAAACGCGCATCAACCCCTAAATAGGCACCGCCGTGTCCTACTTTACGATTGTTAGGCTCGCCACTTACAGAAAAACCATAGCCATACCAAAAAGCAGAGTTATATTGTGTCTTCTCAGAGTAAGCGTCTTCGGTAAAAGCTTTACTGAGTAATTTAAACTCGGTTAGAGCCAGAGAAAAGTTATGTAAATCTTCGAGAGTAGAAAAACCGCCACCTGCGGGGCTGCCTTTAACTGCTCTGGTGTAACGGCTGTCTACCCACTGGTCGCTATACGATCTTTTTAAATAACCAGATGCTAAGTTATTTGTTACCGAATCAAGCTCGAAACTTCCTGAATTAGGCATATTTGCTTTATTGTAAATATTTTTTTGAACATATTCGTAATAGCTTTCGCCAGAGACTTTTTCGATAACTAAGCCAAGCATTAACATTCCCGAGTTACTATAGCGGTTTCGTGTACCTGGCTTGAATAGCAGTTCGCTCTTTGATATGAGTGGCTTGTATGCAGCTAGATCTCTGTATATTTCTTTATTACTTTGATTAAATTCGTCGTTAAAAAAGTTTCCTAATCCTGATGTATGTGTCATGAGCTGCCTGATAGTGATCAAATCAGCGTGTTCTTTGGGTAGCCAGCTCTTATCAACATACTGGATTAGCTTATCTTCAAATTTTAATTTCCCTTGCTCGATTAGCTGTAATGCCGCAATTGCAGTGAACATTTTGTTGATTGAGCCTAAGGCAAATCGTGTATCTATTTTATTTTTTTCATTCCATGTTCGATTTGCATAGCCAACAGCGTCTTGATAAATGATGTCACGACCTTTAGCGACTAAGACAGAGCCTGAAAAAGCATCTTTAGCAGCTAGGTTATTTATAAAGCTAGACAGTGCTTTTTTTAGTTCTTGCTTAGAGATCGGCTGTTTAGGTATTTCCTGCGATTCAGGGTCTTGTAATGTGAAATAATTAAATTTATGAGGAGGGTTCTCTTCTTTATTGATAATTAGGTTATATTTTAGCTTATTGTTGCTGGATATAACTTCGACTATTTCATTGTTACCTTCGGGTGGTAAAACCTTTATTAGCTTGAGCTTGCCATAGGTATTTTGGGAGTTTAGAAAGTCGCCTACATGCGCATCAATACCAAACCTTTCTATTACATTTTCAGACATATTATTAGAAACATAATCAATGACCTCAAGGCGCGGGCCTTCATTAAATACGTTGATGAATGTGGGAGCTAACGCTTTATTCGCTAATGAGGGGAGAGAATAAAGTAATGTGGTTATGATTAATAAAAACGTTTTCATTGAAATTCCTTTGCTGATGAAAAGACAGAGTGGAGATAGTGTTAGTTGTTTTATCTTCGTCCACTACTTTTATGCGGCAAGAACTAATTTTGGCGTTCATTAAGTGCAAAAACTGCTAGTTATTACCAATAATATGGAGATGCTAAATTAATGATTCATTGATGCTTTTTAAAAATCTATCTACGCGAACTTACTGCATACTATGCTGCTATTTAAACAGTGCCCCAAGTAAAGAAAAAATACCTTCAGCCATAATTGGCGTATCGGCGGAGTTTGCGTTATCTCTTTTTGTTTGGTAGTTGTTAAGCATCTTTCTAAGTGCTTTATGCTTGAACCAAACGCCTAGACAAGAAGGGCAGTAGCTAAGATTATTCGTTGAACGTAAAGCGCCACAATTCATGGGACATTGGTTGTTGCTCGTTTGGCTTTTAGAGATTGATAATGCACTAAAAAAATCTTTTGGATCAAATTCTTTAGTGAATTTAATGGATTGAACGTAACTTTTGGGTAGCCAGGCTCCTTTGCATGATGCACATCCATAACCCGTATGCGCTTCAGCTTCATCAGCTTTTAATGGTTGACCATCCTCAGGACATTTCATTTTTAACTCCTTACCAATTGTTTATCGCTGTTTCATAAATGCGACAGCGAGCCCTGAAGAAACAAACGTGACCCCAGCCCCAATATTTAGCCCTGAGACTAGCTTGGGTTTATCTTTCAACCATTTAAAGAGTTGCGATGAAAAAACACCCATCAGGCTAAAGCCAATTGCTGTTAATATCGCAAACCAAACTCCATAACCAATCATTTGAATCGTTACTGAACCCAAGTTAGGGTTCACAAACTGGGGTACAAATGCCAGAACAAAGATCCCAGGTTTGGGGTTTAATGCAGCTGAAAGAAAGCCGGTAGAAAAGATAGTTGTTAGAGATTGCTTCTTAGCAGGCTCTAATGAAAAGAGGTTTTTCGTACGTAGCACTTTTACACCTAACCAAATTAGGTAAGCGGCACCAACTAGTTTTACGGCATAAAATGCGACTTCAGAGGTTTGAATTAACAGCGTCAGGCCAAAAGTAGCGGCAATAACATGAAATAAAATACCCGCACCAGAAGACACTCCCGACATAACCGCCGCCATTCGACCTTGACTTAATCCTCGTCCAATCGCGAGTAAATTATCTGGCCCAGGAGAGATAACGAGCAATAAGCAAGCAAGTGTATAAGTTACAAAAACCTCGATTGGGAACATGAAACCTCCTTGTTACATGGCAAATAAAGCAAATAACTATATCTTTAAAGACGATGTGTACTTTATTTATACTTTCATTGAATGCTGCTTTTGTAAACTAGTAATATGGACTAATGTAAAGAAGCACTCGATAGGGGGAAAGAATTTTTAACCTTTATTCGTATTGATATTGATGAGTTGTTTTTGGCAAAAAGCCCTAGGGAACCCAGGGCTTAATAGTGTTACAAGCTCTTTTTCGGTGGCAACGCAACGTTTGCGAATATAAGGCCTGCCACGAGCGACATGAAGATCAAAAAGGTTTGTTGACCTATGTGATCAGCATATACGAAATCTTGACCCTCAATTAATGAGTTAAGACCAATATAAGTTTTACTGCCCGGAACCAATACAATTAAGCCTTGCATAGCAACAATAGAAGCAGGCGCATTTGCTACACGGTTAAATAAATTACTAAACACACCCACAGCAAGTGCACCCACAAAAGTACCTAATGTGTAATCTAGGTACATTGCCGAGCCGATACTGGTTCCATAAGCAATGAAGCCAGAGGCAATAGACCAAACGGCATGTTTAATTTTAGTTCTAAAAATGACAATTAGGCTGCTACACAGCATAAAAATAGCCAGCCAAGCTGTCCACTTGGGTAATGGCTCAGGTTGTATAAAGTCTGTTTGTCCAAAGAGGGCAAAGCCAATTCCAATCCCTATAAAAGCACCAAAATAAAGCTTAAATAACAGCATAAAGGAGTCCATCACCCTTGCAGTGCCAGATACTAAGTGTCTTGCTGCAAGTTCAGCGAGCCCAAGGGCAAGGGCAAGCCCAGGTATAAACACAATAATGGCAGAAAGCACCACTAAGCGTATGTTTATTTCGGCATCAAGATAGACACTAATTGCACAGGCTAAAATTGCTGAAACGATTGCAACTAATGGTTCGAGCATATGAGCGACACGTTTAGAACGTGTTGACCAAAGTACAAATAAATAAACAATGAGCGTGAGTAATGCTGACCAAAATACATCATTCCAGCTGGTGCCCATTAACATTGCAAATGCACCGCCAGAGGTTGCAAACGCGACACCTGTGGTAAATTTGTTGTACGGGTTAGGCATGGTGTAAATAATGTCGAGCTGTTTATCAACCTCTTGTAATGTTAACTCGCCATTGAGCATTTTGTTTACTAAGTCATCGGTATCAGCCAGAGAGCCTAAATCGTGATCGCCAGGATCTACACGTGCAACATGGGTGTATTCTTCTTCGTGGCCGTCTGTCCAGATCACAAAAGTAACGGATGTGGGCGACATAACAAAGGAAGACTTGAGCCCAAGGTATGTAGCAACTTCCATTAGGTGTGCTTCAAGTCGGTAAGCAGGTGTGCCATATTTATGGAGCATTTTACCCAGCTTAACGATAAATTTTCGTTTTTCAGTAAACGTTGCGTTTTTCAAAGGTGTTTTGAACCAAAGGTTAAATTGTTCAGTTAAGGATAGACCAAATTTCAATAAGATATAGTCATTGCTAAAGACAATATCGGTTAAATTTTCCAGCGCGATTTTAGCGGCAAACGCCACTATGTCTAGTAATATTTAAGAGGAATTTACTTATTTTTTGCCTCAATCCATTGCGCCATATATTGTGTTGAACGCATAGTGTGATGTTTCAGCATTTGCCCCGTGAAATTTGCTTGCCTATGGCTAATAAGAGATTCACTCACGGCCTTTATTTTAGCGATTAGTTGGGTTTGAAGCTTTGATTTATCATAATATTTTTGCAGTAACTGTTGCCCATGTTGTTGGGCTTGAGTAAATTGCGCTTCGTTTTTGTACAGTGCAACCGCTGCGTCGGCAAACTGTTCGGTACTTTCGCATAGGGCACCCGGCCAAGGTTCCTCTTTGTGCATGCCTTCACTGCCAATTGGGGTAGTGACACTCGGTGTTTGCATAATCATCGCTTCAAGTAATTTACCCTTGATCCCAGCCCCAAAACGCAGTGGCGATAAGCACACCCTAGCTTCTTCCATTACTCTAAAGGCATCTTCAGCCCAGCCTTTAATTAAAAAGCCTGTTTTTGGATTATTAAGTGCCGTGGCTTTGGGTGGTGGATAAGAGCCGTAAATATGTAATTCGGCATCAGGCAATTGTTTTCGAATAAGCGGCCAAATTTGTTGTAAGTACAAAACAGCATCCCAATTTGGCGCATGACGAAAATTACCTATCGTCATAAAATGTTTGCGCTCACTGAATGACTTAGTGGCTTGGGGCAATGCTGTTAAGTCAACTAAAAAGGGGAGGTGGTGAAGCAAAGCTGCATCAACGTTGAATACGTCATTCAGTAACTGGATTTCAAAGTGTGAAATGATCAAACTAATGTCAGAGCGCAAAATGGCGGCAATCTCACGTTTTGCAATATCGCTGTGTAAATCTGCCGTGGTAAACTCGCGCCCTGCTTTATGTGCTTCGTGGCGGGCGTTTCTTAAACATTGAAGGTCTTCAGTGTCGAGAATTTTCAGGGCGTTAGGGCAGTATTTATCAACACGCCAGCCAAATTGTTCTTCCATCATAAAACGGTCAAACATCACAATATCGGGATTGTAAGATTGCACATAGTCATCAAAACTTGAGCAATTTAGTGCAATAACCTGTGTGCTAATGCCATCATCACTGAGGTCGACCATGTGTTCTGTTTTTTGTGCAGGGCTTGCAAATTCAACCTGCCAACCTTCACTGCGAAAAGCCCGCAATAATGACATCATATGCGTGCCGGCTGCAGAGGAGTTTGGCTCAGGCCACACATAGCCGATCACTAACACTTTTTTCATTTACTTGAGTCTCTTATTTGTAGGTTGACGTCCACCAAGGTTCGAACAGGGGGAGTCGACTGATTGAGCAATTCGTTGAGTACTTGGCAGGTTCTTTTGCCTATTTCATCGGCATTGATAGCAATGGTTGATAAAGAGGGGAGCATCAAGCGTGAGTCTTCAAGATCGTCAAAGCCAACGACCTTGATGTCTTTTCCAGGCTCAAGGCCATGTTGGCGCATTGCCTCAATAACGCCGTAAGCGATCACGTCATTAAAACAAATAATTGCTTGCGTACTGGGTGCCTGCGTAATCAATTTATCGAATGCTTCGCGTCCACCTTGGCGATTGGTGTGGGCTTCAATGACGCATTTTTCATCATGAATGTTAAATTGTTTTAAAGCCGATAAAAAGCCGCTTAATCGTTCATGGTAATCAGATATTTCACTAGTACCACCTAAAAAAGCAATGTCATCAATACCCTGTGACAGAATATGGGAGGTGGCTACATGCGTGCCTTTTTTATTATCCGGCAGAATACAAGGGGCTGCCGAAAATGGGATTTCACGCATAATATTAATAACAGGAAACCCGCTTTCTATTAGCTCATCTTGCCAGCTTTGCTCAGTGCCCGGAGCCGGACACATTATAAAGGCAGCGACATTGTATTCTTTTAATGTTTTTACAACCTGTTTTTGCCTTTCAACATCCTCAGCAATGTTAACCAACATAGGCAACATACCTAAAGCTAAAATATGCTTTTCAAGGCCCACTGCCAGTTGCGCAGAATAGGGGTTCGTTAAGTCATTAATGACAAGGGCAACCAAGTTTGAGCGTTTACTTCTTAGTGCCGCTGCATCACGATTGTATACATACCCCAGCTTTTCAATTGCGCTAAGTACTTTATCCTTACTTTTTTTACTGACCTTATCACTGTTTGTTAGGACTAAAGACACGGTAGATTTGGATACTTGAGCTTCTTTAGCAACATCCCAAATCGTGACTTTGCCTGTTTTTTTAATCATTATATTTAGCGAGAAGTAGTGAAAAGAGTACGCTTATTTTAGCGTAATTTTCAGGTTTAAGTCACTGATTGGCAGCTAAAAGAGTCGAAACTCTTTATGAATTGCCCTAAACTGTCTAGATTATCGAGAATAAAAACGAAAAAGGAACCGATATGAAAGCATTTAAATTGCTTTTTGCGCTAGTTATTGGCGTATCCGTGAGTACTTCAAGTTTTGCCAACGAAGGATACCAAACCCCGTCACCAGCTCTTGCGGCTGTTGTTGATGCCAAGTTAGCGCCCAGTAGCTACCTATCAAATGATGGTCAGTGGTTGGCGTTATTCGATAGGAAACGCATTGAAACATTACAAGACCTGTCAAAAGAGGAGCTTAAGTTAGCGGGTATAAAGCTTAACCCTGCTAATTTCTCACGTTCTCGAGAGCGAACAAAATTTACAAACATTGTTCTAAAGCATGTTGAAACAGGCACCGAAATAGAGGTAACGGGGTTACCTCAAGGCATTATTCGCGCGCCAAGTTGGTCTAGCGATAGCCAGTATTTAGCGTTCGTTGTAGAACAAGCGTCTGCTGCAAACTTATGGGTTTATAATGTCAGTACTAAACAAGCAAGGCAGTTAAGTGACACCGCTTTAAACTCAGTGCTTACTCGTTCGCCCTATAGTTGGCTACCAGATAGCAGCGCTTTGGTTGCTAATGCAGCCGTTAATTTAGGCAAAGCACGCCTTTCGAATGACACTACGGGGGTTGTACCTGTTATCCAACAAAGTAGCGGTGAAAAAGCCCCTGCGCGTACGTATCAAAATTTACTTAGTAGCCCATTTGATGAGGCGCAATTTAAGTTTTATGGACAAAGCCAACTTACCTATATTCCGCTTAGTGGTCAGGCACAGCCGATTGGCCAACCAGGCTTAATTAAATCATTTTCAGTCTCACCTGATTCAACCAATATTTTAGTAGGCATGATTGATGAGCCATTCTCATATCAAGTTCCTTACAGCCGGTTTGCAGCCACATGGCAAATATGGGGTATGCGAGGGTATACCTTAGCTGAACTTGCTAAGCAGCCGCTAGCAGACAACATCCCACAAGGTTATGACAGTGTTCGTACAGGTCCTCGTGAGTTTCAATGGCGTGCAGATCAAGGCGCAGAAGTTATTTGGGCACAGGCGCAAGATGGCGGCGATATGAAAACAGACGTGCCTCATCATGACTATCTTTATAGCTTGCGTGCACCGTTTAAACGTGACCCAAAATTATTTGCTAAAGTCGAACGTCGCTTTGATTCAATAGAGTGGGGCAATAATAATGTTGCACTGTTATCTGAATGGCGCTTTAGTGATAGGCAGTTACGCACATACGTTATTCAGCCGCGCAATGCTGATCGAAATCGCGTGTTATTTTCAGAGCGCAGCTATAACGATGCTTATAAGGATCCAGGTAAACCCATTTATGAGCGAAACGATCTCGGTGTAAGTGTTATCAAAGTCGTTGGCGGGCGTTATATTTTCTTACGTGGTAATGGGGCATCAGAACAGGGTAATATCCCATTTTTAGATCGCTATGATGTAAAAACGAACTCAAAAACGCGTATTTGGCAATCGGCTGCACCTTATTATGAACGTATTCGTGCGATGCTGGATGATGAAGGTGAGCGACTCATTACCATTAGAGAATCTAAAACCGAGCAACCTAACTTTTTTATCCGTGATTTAGGCGACGATACGCTGACACAACTAACGACGTTTGAGCATCCTTACCCTGAGTTTAAAGGGGTAACAAAAGAGCTTATTCGTTATCAGCGTGATGATGGTGTTGAGCTAAGCGGTACTTTATACCTGCCACCAGGCTATGATAAAACCCAAGGCACATTACCTGTATTAATGTGGGCTTATCCACTTGAATATAAAGATAAAGCGGTTGCTTCACAGGTACGTGAGTCTCCTTATCAATTTACCTATATTGGTTATTGGGGGCCAATGCCTTATCTTGCAAAAGGGATTGCGGTATTTGACGATCCGAAAATGCCAATTGTGGGTGTTGATGGCAAAGAGCCAAATGATTTATTTCGTAAACAGCTGGTGGCAAGTGCTAAAGCTGCGGTTGATGTGTTAGTTGAAAGGGGCATTGCAGATAAAGATAACATTGCTATAGCTGGTCACTCATATGGTGCCTTTATGGTGGCAAACTTATTAGCTCATAGTGATTTATTCAAAACAGGTATTGCTCGCAGTGGTGCTTATAACCGCACCTTAACGCCATTTGGTTTCCAAGGTGAGGAGCGTGATTTTTGGCAAGCCCAAGATGTGTATGCGGCTATGTCACCGTTTTTCCATGCTGAGAAAATCAATGAGCCAATGCTAATGATCCACGGTCAAGAAGATCCAAACTCAGGTACATTCCCGATGCAAAGCGAGCGTATGTACGCGGCATTAAAAGGCCTTGGTAAAGAAGCCCGCTTAGTGATGCTGCCGTATGAGGCTCATGGCTACCGCGCTCGTAAGAGCCTATTGCATGTGCTGTGGGAGCAAGAGCAATGGCTTGATAAATACTTACTAAGTGAAGAAGAGCCTGCAGAGCCAGCTGCCGCTGAAAGTGTCACTCAGTAATTAGTTAAATGTTTATATTAAAAATCCCCGCCCTCGAAGCGGGGATTTTTGTATTTATGGTTGTAAAGTTTCTTTCAAAGTAAAGAAATCGATTTAATCAGTTGTTTTTGTTACTACATTAGCCAAATATCAATTTGCCATTTATTTGCTGTAGATAGAGGTAATATTTTCTGTTATTAATAATTAGTTGTTAAAGATATTGAGATTAAATTGAGCTAGATATGGAAAAAGCCCATTGGCTTGATATTAAGTTTATTTAAAAAATGGAGTTTTAATGAAATATATTTTATTGCTTACTTATTATTAACCTCTTCTTTTTCTTTAGCTTCTAAAGAGTTAGATTTGGAAAAATTCGCACAAACATATTTCAAGCTTATGACAGCTACTCAGTCTCCTAATGCATCTAGTGTTGAGTTAGAAAAATACCTGTCTTTACTAACAGACGATATTGGGCATTCCCATTTACCTTATGTTGTTGATGATTCCAGATTACCTGATGGCAAAGAGTTGATGAGAAAGGGGATGACTTTTTACTTGGGAGCACATACTGAATATGAAGCGACGTTATTAGACGTATTTGTTTTTAACAAATCAGCCATTGCGATTCGATACAAAAGTTATGCAAAAGGTGTACACCCACAAAGTAAACAGCTGATTGAATATTCTCAAACAATGATGGAAGTGCTTGAACTAGAAGATGATAAAGTTGCGGTAATTCGTAAGTATCATGAGTAATGTTTATATACAAAATATATTATGTTTTTCCAAACTAGCATCATATGAAAGTTAGTATGTTTATGTGCTTTAAATAGTTCTGGTACTTTGAAAGTGAATTCAAGTAATACGTAAAAAGGAGTAAAAATGTTTATAATTCAACTAACGTTCTCAGATAATAAATCTCAAGCTAAAGATTTCATGGAAGGCCATAAAAAATGGCTTCAGTCGGGGTTTGATAAAGGTATCTTTGTGTTATCTGGAAGCTTACAGCCTAACGCAGGCGGCGGCATTATTGCAGTCGGTGTTTCCAAGCAGGAGATCGAAGAAATTGTCGCTGAAGATCCTTTTGTAATCGAAAATGTAGTTAAACCTGAAATCATTGAGTTTACGCCATCTAAAGCTGATGAGCGCTTATCATTTTTGCTCGATTAGTTGTTAGCTCAACACAAGCACAGCGTGTAGTGATGTTGGTCATGTTGTGATGTCAGTGATCGCGTGTTTGTTTGCTTATTGAAATGAATGTGATTTAATCGCTTTCTCTTTTTAAGCAACGAACATGTGATTGCATTTATGCTCGATTTGGCAGTACTCGCGGTTTTTATTCCGACCTTTTTCTTTGTTTCTATTACGCCGGGAATGTGTATGACACTTGCCATGACACTCGGTATGAGTGTAGGCGTTAGACGTACTCTTTGGATGATGGCAGGCGAAGTGCTTGGTGTTGCAGTGGTTGCTATTGCTGCAGTGATTGGGGTTGCCAGTATAATGCTTAACTACCCTGAGTTATTTGCTGTTTTAAAATACTTAGGAGGGGCCTACCTTATTTACCTTGGCATCAATATGTGGCGCGCAAAAACAAGCTTTAAACTTGGCAGCGAGGCTGAGCAGAAAATAGCGCGTAGCCAATTATTCTCGCAAGGGTTTATTACTGCGATAGCGAATCCTAAGGGGTGGGCATTTATGATATCACTCTTGCCTCCTTTCATTAATGTTGATGCCGCCGTGGCACCTCAGTTAGCTATATTGCTGAGTATTATTATGCTTAGTGAGTTTATTTGTATGCTTATTTATGCCACTGGTGGTAAGAGCTTGCGGGTGTTTTTAGATAAAGGCGATAACGTTAAGTGGTTGAACCGTATTGCCGGTGCTTTGATGATGGCTGTTGGTGTATGGTTAGCTTTGGGCTAACCATACACTTTTCTAATTAAATGAGCTCTTTATCGTTGGTTACGAGATTAAAGCATTGCTTTAGTGTCTCGATTGCTGTTTTTGTTTTCGCTGCAAGGCTATCTCTAGCGGGTGTAACGGCGAACACAGTATAGTCAGGTAAAGACCACTCAGGAGCAATTTCTATAAGCTCTTTGCTTTTTAATAAACTTCTCACTTCAGGCTCAGGCAGTACACCATAACCTACGCCATCACACACTAGCTTGGTTAGACCTTGCATATTATTGACGATAATTTTTGCCTTAGGTAATGGTTTACTGTCAAGGGTAAGTGCATTGAATGCATTACTGTCGGCGCTGATATGGGAAACTCTGGCATGGCATTCAAGATCATTCCATGTTGCGTGCTGAATTTTGCTGAGCGGGTGATCTTTATGGGCGCATAATTTAAGTGGCCATGTTGCGAGTTTACGAGCCACTAAATTAGAGTCTGTTAAAGGGCCGATTGCAATGGCCAAATCAGCACCAGATTTGATCATATCGACAGGTTCATCTGTTAAAACAAGCTGAATGCTTAAATCATCAAATTGATGGATCAGCTGTTTTAACGGCTCACTCAATAAACCACTGCCAAAACCAACCGGCGCAACCAGTTTTAGCTCCCCACTTGGATTTCTTTGCAAATTTTGCAATTTACTACTGGCATGTTCTGCCAGTGTGAGCATTTTCAAACAGCTTTGATAATACACATGCCCAGCTTCTGTTAGGGTCAATTCTCTTGGGCTTCGATTAAATAAACTTAACCCAACCTCTTGTTCTAAATGTTTGATGTGTTGGCTTACCGCAGATGTGGTCATTGCCAGCTCTGTTGCGGCACTGCTCATATTGCCTGTTTCAACTGTTCGAGAAAATACTCGTAATGTTTTAACTAATTTTGAGTTCATTGTTCAGGCCTTCTTAATTCAGTTTTAAGAAATCGTAAATTGTAGAAATAGGGACTTCTCATTAATATCGCAAACGCTAATTATTATCATTTATAAAACAAATGTCACGGAGTATTATTATGTCGAGGGTAGTTTCTACGCTTTTACCACTTAGCGCAGCAGTGTTAGCTGGATTGTCTAGCTACGCAAATGCAGATGATAAAAAACAAGATATGGAAGTAATCGTGGTATCAGCATCTGGCTATGAGCAAATGCTTAAAGAAGCGCCTGCGAGTATTAGTGTGATTGATCGTGAACAACTAGAAAAACGCTTTTATCGTGACTTAACAGATGCCATGACTGACGTGCCCGGTGTTGTTGTAACAGGCGGCGGGGACCGAAAGGACATTAGCCTACGTGGTATGGCAAACCAATACACCTTAATTTTAATTGATGGTCAACGCCAAACCTCACGCGAAACCCGCCCAAACAGTGATGGCCCAGGTGTTGAAGGGGCGTGGACTCCACCTATTTCAGCGATTGAACGTATTGAAGTTATCCGCGGTCCTATGTCGTCATTATATGGCTCAGATGCGATTGGTGGGGTTATCAATATTATTACCCGCAAAACACCAGAAAAATGGTATGGCGAACTGCGTTTAGACAGCACCATTCAAGAGTCAAGTGAGTCGGGTAATATCAATCAAGGCAGTTTCTTTACTGCGGGTGGTTTAATTCCTGAGTTATTAGGTATGCAGCTATCGGGTCAATTTTCAAAGCGTGATGAAGACGATTTTGAAGCAGGCTTTCGTGGCAAAGAGCAAAGTAACTTAAAAGCGAAGTTTATCTTAACCCCATCAGATAGTCACGAAGTGATGCTTGAGATAGGCGGCGCACGACAAAAGCTCGATGAAACATTGGGTAAAACGGTTGCTCCTTTAGCTGAGGGCGAAAGTTGTGGGCGCAATGGTTGCCCTGAATCATCAACAACTGAATATGAGCAAGAGACCTATTCATTGAGTCATAATGGCTTTTATGATTTTGGCTCATCACGCAGTTACATAAAATACGATAAATTCGATAATACTTCTCGTGAAATGTATGTTGAAAATACGGATGCACAAACAAGCTGGACTTTACCTTTTACCAATCATAACGCTGCATTTGGTGCGTCGTATTTAAAAGAAGAGCTGGACGATTACACCAGTAACCGCATTAGTGATTTAACCCATGTGGAGAATGAGCAATGGTCGGTGTTTGCTGAAGATGAATGGAGTGCAACTAAGCGTTTCAAGCTAACAACAGGGCTTCGTTACGATCATGATGGTAACTTTGCAGGCCATTTTAGTCCTCGATTATATGGTGTATACACTGCATCAAAAGCGATAACACTTAAAGGGGGAATTTCAACAGGCTTTAGAGCGCCGAATATTCGTCAGTCTACCGCAGCTTGGGGGCAAGTGAGCCGTGGCGGTAACATTTACGGTAACCCTGATTTGAACCCTGAAAAGTCAGTAAACTATGAAATGGGTATTTATTATGATGCAAATCGTGATTTAACTCTTTCGAGCACCATCTTCTACAATGAATTTGATGACAAAATTACCCGTATTTCATGCCCATTAACACAGTGTACCGATGGACCAAACCAGTTTGGTTCGATGCCAACAACCTATGTCAATGTGGATGAAGCCGTTACGCAAGGTTTTGAGTTATCTGTATCTTACGATATTACCAGTGAGCTTGATGTAAGTGCAAATTACA
Source organism: Pseudoalteromonas sp. L21 (assembly GCF_021728035.1). Classification (NCBI taxonomy): domain Bacteria; kingdom Pseudomonadati; phylum Pseudomonadota; class Gammaproteobacteria; order Alteromonadales; family Pseudoalteromonadaceae; genus Pseudoalteromonas; species Pseudoalteromonas sp. L21. Next base: position 148,854 of record NZ_JAKKCV010000002.1, read on the forward strand.
CTTACACAGATTCAGAGCAAAAAACCGGTGAATATAAAGGCAGTCCACTTAACCAATTACCTAAGCATATTGTCCAAACCTCTGTTAATTGGCGTCCGGTTGATAAGCTAGGCACGTGGTTACGCGTTCATTACCGTGGTGAAGAAAGCCAGCCAACAACAGGGCCATCACAAAGCAGCCTAATAGCACCAGATTACACCTTGGCTGATATTGGCGGTAACTATGATTTAAGCCGCAGCATTAAGTTAGGTTTTGGTGTTTATAATCTGTTTGATAAAGAAATCACTGAAGATGAATACGGCTATGTTGAAGATGGTCGCCGTTATTGGGTATCACTTGGGTTTAGTTTTTAATTGTTAGTAACTAGGCACTAAAGTTATAAAGATGCCAACCACCAGGCTTTTTGATGGTTGGCTTTTTATTGTCGATGCTGAATAACTTACCTAATCAGACAAGCATAAATTGAGCTATTGTGCCTTCCCCATAATAAGTGCGGTAAACAGGCCTATAACGAGAAAACTTGCAATAGAAATAAAAATACCACCAATAGCACCATAAAGTATTATGAGCGGGATATTTGCACCCACAAACAGACAAAGCGCAATGTAACTGTGAGACTTTTTTGTATTTCTAAGTAATAAGCTACTAGTGATAAGTAGCATCATCGCAATCAGCAAATAAATAACATTCATACAACAACTCCCTGTTTAGCCATTTTTTTAGTGGTTAGTCGAGCCGATAACTTACTTATTGCACAGTAAATGACTACACTGCCAATAACAAAAAAGCTGATATCGACAACGCTAATTAAAAGGTTATTTGCAGTGAATGCATGGCTTGACGAAAACAATAAATTTAATGGCAAAATTGCACAACATGCTAGGCCTATAGTGAGTAGTGTCAGCTGTAAAAAACGATAGTAGTTTAGTGGTATAAAGGCAATTAAACACCAAGCTACCCAGCTATAAAAGAACAGTGGTGCAAAGTAATTATTGTGTAATGCGCTGTCAACGAAGTTATTCAGTATTACTTGAGTAGGAAATAGGATTGCGCAAGCGGTTACAAGGCCACCACAAGTACCAATAATAATTCTGTTCCAGCGTTGGTAGGCTTGTTGGCTTAATGTTGGGTTATTACCTCTACTGCGTTTAGATAACCACATCATCATGCCTGACAAGGGTAAAAGTGCCGTTGTAAGTCCCAAGAATACCCAGATGAGTTTTACAAATAGCCCTGCAAAATTGCCAAAATGCAATGGGAATAGCAGCTCTAATACCTTTATCGATGTGCCTGGTATATCGCCAAAACGACTCATCGACTTCACAAATTCGCCTGAACCATGGTACTTCAACAGTTGTGAAGCCACTTGCTCACCACCAATTAGTCGCATGTAGACTTCTGCATTTGCATCGTTGTGCGCCATGATTGTTAAATCGACGATTTTAGCTTTTGGATAACGAGTTTGTGCATCGTGCAAAATGGTATTGATATCGGTGGCTTGAAATTGCTCACTTATGACAGGTTCTGGTATGGCGGTGAACTTTTCTATTAACTTATCTTGATCACCACCAAAACTAACAAAAGCCGCAGCGGGCAGCAAAATAACAGTTGCTAGACCTAAAAAAGCACCTGTAAAACCGATGATTACATGAAATAAGCTGCCCCAAATCCCCATAATTTTATGGCCATCGTTAATAATGACATCAAGCGGCTTTTTGCGTCTGAACGTGAATAGCTCTTTAAAGAATTGTCTATGTATAAATAAACCAGTCACTGTAGAAACAAGTAATGTTAATCCTAGAAATCCGGTTAAAATTAGGCCAATAGGTCTACCTAAGTGCAGGTCAGCGTGAAAATGCCCGATAAATGATGGAGCATCAGTTTTTCTGTGTTCATAAAAGTAACTCGTCGTTCCATAATATTCATTAACTAGTTGATAATTTCGTGGATCAAACTGATAAGCATAGGCAGCGGCTTCACTGTAGTTTTCATCGCCATGGTGTGATTCAAACAATACGGTCAGTAAATGTGTATTGTGCCCCGTTGGTAAATACACATGAATATTTTCACCAAACTCTTTTGGTACGGTTTTATGGTATGTATTTATTATTTCTGTAATTTTTTCGCTAGGAAGTGTACTGAGTTGATGCAGCTCAGGGTTTGCCCAAATCTTTAATTCTGGGCGGCTTAACACAGCCAACGCACCAGTAAAGCAAACAATAAATAATAAAATAGCGGTAATAATTCCTACCCAACTATGGAGTAAAAATAGCTTTTTTAACGTGATCGATTTCATGCTTGCCCCCCTGAGACAGCGAAATAGCTTAAAGCACCATGGCTGAGTAATATGAGCAGCATTAATAGAAAAGGGTGCCAAGCTTTAATAGCCATATAAGCGTAAATAAATAACCCTGCCCAAATTAGCGGAAACAGCATAATAGGAATAAGGATCTGCTCTTCAAGTGCAAAAGGGAGGTAGGTTGTCATCGCTGGGATCATTACAATTGCTGTGAGTAGTGCGAGTAAGCAGGCCATAAAATGGCGGAACTTGGTTGCAGTAAATGTGTGGTTTTTTGTCATTATTGTGTCCCAAAGAAAAAGGCGGCCGTAGCCGCCGCATTTAATTAAAAACTTACTTCGAAACGAAGACTCGCTGTTCTAGGTGAAGTAAGAGTTTGATTACCAAGCCCTGCTGGTTTTAAAAGCACAGACTTCTCATCAAGTAAGTTTTCTATAAGTGCATAAATGCCGTAGTTATCCCATTGGTAGCCAACACGTGTATTGACTAACCAATAAGCGTCATTTCGTGGATCGATAACGCTGCCATCACTTGTTTCTTTTGGGATAGATAAACGTTGTGAACTTCCTGTATAGCTTGCATTGATATTTGCAACGAAACCCTGTTCATTAAAGTAATCTAAACCAAAAAGTGCAGTCCACTCTGGTGCCCCTGCGAAAGGACGGCCTTGATAATCTTCGTCTGAACCATTCACGTCAGTGATAAATTCATCAATTTTAGTTTTTGAATAACCTAACCCGCCGTAAAGGTTAAGATTATTTGTTAACTCATAACTAATTTCTGTTTCAAAGCCTTGCACATGTGATTTACCAACATTGCGAGTTTCTCTGTCATATTGATTGCCAGATAAAAACACAGCAATTTGTTGATCTGTCCAATCTAAGTAAAACGCATTGGCGTTGATTACCAGCTTTTCATCAAGCCAAACAGAGCGAAATGCTAATTCGTAGTTCCATGTATACTCAGGATCAAAAGTGAATGGCGTCGCTTTTGCTATGTTGGTACCAACACCGCCCGAGCGATAGCCTTTTTGTACTGTGAAGCTCGTAGAAACATCTTGATTGAAGCGGTATGTTGCGCCCAGTTTTGGTAGCCATGAGTCAAAATCAGCATCTTCTACAGGTTCATCCCCTGATGCGCCATCGGCCATTGCAAAAAGCTGCTGATTAATACCTGCAATGAGTTGCGCAAGCGTTGGGTTACTCGCAAAATCTTCAGGCTTAGGTAAAGCGTTTTGGGTTTGCTCTGTGATGTAAATATCAGCAATGGTTCCGTTGGCTTGTTCTTCTTTATCGTAGCGAAGACCAGCAAAAACATCCCATTGCTCGTTAATTTCATAGGTAAAATCGGCGAATAAAGCTTTTGTTTTTACTTTTTGAATGTAATCAGAATTTTGACCTATAAAGACAGGATCTGCGCCAGCGTAAAACTGTAAGACTTGCGACGCTAATGCATCTGGTAGACCTAGACCTCCAAATTCAGTGGGCGCTGTTAAGAGCGAACGCACACCTAAATCCGCGAATGTAATACCGCGCTCACCACCACTACTATCAAATACATCAAGATCAGAGTAATAAAAGCCGATTAATCCCGAAAGTTTGTCGCCGTCGTAGGTTAGTCGAAATTCTTGTGTGCTTGTTTCATCTGTTCGCACATCTGTTAGGGTTGATTGTGGCGGATTCATACTGGCATCACCATCCCACTCATAACCATACTTGGCGTCAGAATAAGTGGTGATTGATGAAAATGACCATTGATCATTAATGTCATAGTCGAGATTTAAGATATATAAATCGGTATCAACCCATTCATACGTCGGTGAGTCGAGGTATACATAACGGTCGTCATAAATATCGTTAATAGGGAAGTCCTCGTGACCACTTTCGACCATGACCCAATCAATCCCTTTTTCATTTTCACCGTGCATAAAGCTTAATTGGGCTTCGAATTCGGGCAATGCTGAAGGGGTATAGCGTAGTTTTGCACGGTAAAATTCGTTGTTATCAAAGTCAGACTCTTCACCTGTTGCTACATTTGTGTTGTAACCATCAAAGTCGCGTTTTTCGCCACTAACACGAAATGCTAGTTCGTCCTCGATAAGGCTCCCACCAAACGCAACGGCGGCTTCTTGTGTGCCATATTCGCCAACACCAATACGTCCTTTAAAGTCGTATTCGTGCATGGCATCACGGGTTTTCATTACCACCGCACCTGCCAGTGAATTACGTCCTTGAAGCGTTGATTGTGGGCCACGCAAAATTTCGACTTGGCTAATATCCCAAGTCGAAAACCCACCTTGTTGCATCATACGATAAGGCACAGGAGCACCATCAACATACACACTTGCTAAGCCACCAGACCCACCGCCAGTAACATTAAATGCGTCAATACCACGAATATTGAAACCTGCACCGTCCATGCCTGAGGCACTTGGTGTGCGAGCAAGCACGTCGTAAAAGTCGTTTAGGTTTTCACGTTCTATAGTTTGATTTGTAATAACGGCTACACTTGCTGGGGTTTCTTGTAATGTACGATCTATTTTTTGGCCTTTAACGACAATTTTTTCAATATCAGCTTCATCAGCAAGCGCGGTATGGGAAAGAAGTGAGACACTTAAAAAACTTGCTATAGCGGCAGCTAACTTTGTTTTTCTTAGAATAAGCATTGTAGGTTCCATTTATACTGTAATAAGAATCGTTATCATTGTATCAATGAGACTTATTGTTAACAATTGTTAAATAGAGTAAAAACTAAAAGATTTTAAAAGGAGTGATTAATATGAACAAAAAAGACGCTCTTGAGCGTCTTTTTTCAATAATTTACTTATGAGTAAAGTTAATTCCTAGTGTCACTGTGAGACATTGAACTGCCCACTGATGCTGTTATTACAAGTAAAATAGCAAGCCATTGCCATATACTTAAAAATTCACTTAAGATTATAAATCCGGCGAGTGCCGCTATGGCAGGTTCTAAACTCATCATAATACTAAAGCCTTGGGCTGGCATATTTCTTAGTGCTACCATCTCAAGGGTATAGGGCAGTGCGCTGGACATAACGGCAACTAAAATACCTAATGGCAGAACTTCCCAGCTTAATAAGGCCATACCTTGTGACGCTGCACCATAGGGGACTAACACAATAGCAGCAACACTCATACCCATTGCTACAGTCATACCGCCAGAGCCTTGATTACCGGTCTTTTTGCCAAACAAAATATAAAACGCCCAACAAGCACCGGCAGCTAATGCCAATATAACACCTACAGGATCTAAACTGTCTTCGCCTTTCATATCGGGTAGTAACAAAATAATGCCAGCAATCGCACAGGCAACCCAGAAAAGGTCGCGTTTTTTGCGTGATGAGAGTAGGGCAACTGCTAGTGGACCGGTAAACTCCAGCGCGACACCAATACCCAAAGGAATACGCTCTATAGCGTAATAAAAAAGAATATTCATACCGCCTAAGCTCAGCCCGTAAACAATAACAGGCATCCTTTGGCCAACAGGAGGAAAGGCACGCCAAGGTTTAAAAATTAAACATAAAATGGCGGCAGAAAAACCAAGGCGTAAAGCGGTTGTGCCTTCAGGGCCAATCAAAGGGAATAATTGCTTAGCAACAGAAGCGCCTGATTGAATCGTAACCATGGCTAGAAGAACGCAAATAACAGCAATTAGAAACGGTGGTATAGTGCGCGGCATCACTGTCCTTATGAGAGTTTTAAGCTTGAATTTGCCGCGATTCTACTGATGTTTTTAGTTTTAAGAAATGTTTTTCGTTAAATGAATTCAGTTATTAGTAGTGTGAATAGGGTAGTAAACTCCTTTACTACCCTAGCAAAGTGCTAGCTTAAGCTTGACTAAGTTTATTGAAGCTAGGCATGATCCTGTCAGGCTCTGCTTTGCGCTGGTTTCGCTTAGCAAGTGCAAAGAAAATAACGCTGAATATCATGGCGACAGCATCCACTAAATAACTTGAATACAAAGCAAAACCATTATGGGTTGTCAGCAATATCACAAAACTAGAAATAACCATGATTGCGCATAAGGCTGCAAGTAAATATAAGCCCATAGCACTTGCTCTGCTTGTGCCTTTTACAAAGGTGAATCCAACAAATACAAAAAATACTGCGTAATAACATATTAATGTGCCGTAATTAGTATTCGCAACAATGCTGGGTAGCCATTTGGCGGTGATCAAGGTACTTACCACAGCAAGCATCGAGCCTAAACACACACCAATTGTAAGCTTTGCCATGAATAAAGTACTGCGTTTAGTCGGGTCTTTTTTAAAACGTTTATCAATCCATAGTAAATTACCAGAATAGAATAAAAATGCGCCCAGTAGGCCCATAATAAAGTAGCCCCAGCGCCCCCATTCACCACCGTAGGTGCCAAAGTGTAAAGAAAATATACTGGCGACCATATTGCCCCAAATACTTTCATCACCTTGCGGGTAGCTTGAGTTTACCACTTCCAAAGTATACGGATTCATAAACAAGTAATCAGTTACTGGGCCGCGCACGACGGCTTGTTTATTACTCATCATAAATACAGCGGATGGAGTGGCTGAATTTAGGTTACTGTAGCGGACATGAATCGGTGTATAGCCTGGTGCATAGTTTTTAGCAGCTAAAATTTGCTCATTTATACGTGGTAAATCTTTAATATGATAGCTTTGTGCTGCTGGGGGAGTGCGTTCAAATAAAGGTTTATCGCCATAAAATTGAGCGAGACCACCATAAATAAAGTCGTGAAAAGCAAACACTACAACAGTAAATGCAATCACTAAATGAAAAGGTAAGCTGGCAATGCCGATTAGATTATGACTATCGAGCCAAAAGCGGCTAGGGCCTTTTTCTTTACGAAGGGCAAAAAATGTTTTCACTAAGGTAGGCAGTAAAATAATTACACCAGAGACAAGCGCCAAAAAGTACAAGACAGAAGCGATACCTAACACATAAACTCCTGACTGATCATGACCAATTTCGCCTGCAATGCCTGCAGTGCGATGTAAATAGTCCACTAAATCAGCGAGTTTGTTTTCTGTTTGTTGTTCTATTGTGAGTTGTCCCTTTGCGCTTAAATAAGCTGTTTGTAACTCATTATCTAGGTGCATACCCCGTGGGCCACCTTTTACATACCAAGAAAGAGGCGCATTCTCAGTATGTAAATCGAGGCTAAATCCTTTTGCCAGCTGCACTGGCTTTTCAGCTATTGCAGCATCAACTAAAGGTTGGTAATCATAGTTCTCAACCGTAACTTTAGAAGCTTGCAGAGGTGCTGCCCATTGTTGGATTTCATGCTTGAACATGGTTAAGCTGCCTGCATAAAAGCCAATAAATAGCACTAAACCGGCGATGATCCCTGTCCAAGTATGTACGCCTTGATAGGTACGTAAAATATCAGACCTTACTTTCATAGCCCACCTCTAAGCATAAAAAAGCCTGTGTAAAGCAGTACAGTTAACCCACCTAAAAGTAGCCATGCCTGTTTTGCAGAATTAAATAAGTAAGTGAAACTAAAAATAGATAACCACAAGGGGGGAATCATCCACATGTTGAACTGTACTTTATCGCGTGCATCAATTCCGCCTGGACCATACCACGCAAAAAAAGCGATAAGTATAAAAGCAAGCGCTAATCCTAGTAGTGCGCCTGCGAAGGTCTTACCTAACCATGTTGGCTGATATTTTTGAGGGCGAGTCATGAATTATCCTTTTTATAGAACAAGCTTAGAAGTGGGATCAGCATTAACATCATCATCAGTGTAAAAATGACTAGAAACACAGTTGCGGTGTTTGAAAACTGTTGAGAGGTTAAAATAGTAGCGGTGATTACTAAGCTCACAGCGACCCCTCGAACACGTTTATTCAAAGGTTTTACTAACAAGCGTTGCTGCTTTCGAGTGCAATAAAATATCCCCACCGCGAGCGAAAGCAGTAAGGTTGATAAAGTAAAAAACATAGGTAGTTAGTTGTAGTTATTTTTGTTAATTCTAAATGATAATTAAACTCAATTGCAATAGCGTTTTTGTTGTGCTAGATTTTTCGCGCTTTTCTATTAGCTCAAACATTCATAAATACTAACAATCTCTTTTTGGGGAAAGAAAATTGGCCACTGCATTTAAATTAAACTCACTATCAGCTGTGATTACAGCTTCATTACTTGTTACTAATACAGCCGTATTAGCTGATGACGAAAGTAATCGAAAATCGATGGATACGATTGTTGTCACCGGTGAAAAAACTGAAAAATCATTGAAAGAAACCATGTCATCAGTTGCTGTTGTTGATACGTCATTAATTGAAAATGGTCAGCTTGCATCTATATCAGAAGCACTTTCAGAGATGGCTAATGTGGTTGTTTTAACTGGCGCAGTTCCGGATATGCGGGGTGTGTCTGGCAATGGCGGTGCAACAGGTTTTAACTCGTTTAGTGGTGGTTCGAAAGCGCGTGTCTCAACATTAATTGATGGGGTAAGCCAGCCCTTTGTTGCAGATCTTACGGGTGATACTGGTCTTTGGGATATGGAGCAGATCGAAGTATACCGAGGCCCGCAATCTACAAGCAATGGCCGAAATAGTATTGCTGGTGCGGTCTACATGAAAACTAAAGCACCAACGCAAGAATTTGAGGGTGCAGTGCGCGTTGGTTATCGTAATCAAGATAATTATTTTGATACGGCGGCGGTTATATCGGGGGCACTCGTTGAAGATGTGTTAGCATTTCGCTTATCAACGCAATATATTGATGGCGAGACTTTCTCTAACCCACCGGTGTACGACACAAACCCAACAGATCAAGAACTAAACAAGCTGGATACTAGTAGCACCCGTGCCAAGCTCCTTTATACCCCATTCGAGGATTTATCTGTACAACTAACCTATTCAACATACAACGAAGAGGGTAACGCTGGACGTAAATACTTTGAAGCTGCTGAGCCAACCGATTATATACCGCTATTTCAACGTATTCTGGATACTGAATCAGATACAACACAGGTCAATGTTGACTACAAAATTAATGAAAACTTCTCGCTGGATGTGCTCGTTGCCTATATGGATTACAAATGGGCATTTGATGCCTATGAGCCGCAACAAAGTGCTGAATCAGATGTTTCGATGGATGAATCAAATGTAACCCTAGATACTAAATTAAACTTTGGCTTAAATAGTGATTTTTACTCAGGTTTTGTCGGGCTTGCTTATTTTGACCGTGATCAAGATTTTGAGAGTGTAGGGGCTACTTATTACTTCGGTGATGATAGCAGCAAATCAACGGCAATTTACGGTGAATCAAGCTTTAACTTGAATAGCCAACTTACTTTAACAGCAGGGCTGCGTATTGAGCGTGAAGAGCAAGTACGTAACTTCAATATGGCATTTCGCGGTGACATGCTTGTTGAGCAATTAGATGACTCGCATACTCTACGTTTACCTAAGCTTGCGCTGCAATACAAAATTACCGAAGAAACAACATTATTTGCAAGTGCCCGCAGAGGTTACAACGCCGGTGGTGGCGCATTAGACTTTACTGCTGAAGATTATTACTACTACGATGAAGAGACGGTAAACACCTATGAAATTGGCTCCCGTAGTGTTTTAAATAATGGCGATCTAAATATTAGTGCTAACGTGTTTTATAACAACTTTAACGGTTATCAGGCACTGAGCGCGGCACGTCGAATTACTAATATTGAAGATGCACACAGCTACGGCTTAGAGCTTGAAGCATACAGTATGTTGGGCGACCAATGGCAATTACATGGTAGTTTAGGATTATTAAAAACTAAAATTGATGAATCGTCAGCATTTCCTGAGGCGGTGGATAATGACCTTAACTCAGCGCCAGAATTAACAGCGAGTTTAGGTCTATCGCACTGGTTTACAGACAGCCTAAAAGTTAATTTAAGCGCTAACTATGTTGATGAGTTTTATGGTGATTTAACAAACACAGAAGAGCGCGTTGCAGGTGATTATACCCTTACTCGTTTAACGATTTCTTATGATACTGAGCAATGGTTGATGAGCGCATTTATTAATAATGCATTCGATGAACAAGAGTACACAGCTAAAGAGCCTGCCAGTGGTCGTTACCCGCAAGGTTATGTGGGTGTTGTGAACCCACAAACTTTAGGGGCTTCAGTTACCTATAGATTTTAAATGGTATTAAACTAGTCACCCAGTCTCATTGGCTGGCTAGTTTAATTTGAAACGGTTTATTTGTGCATTTAAGCTACTGGCTAGCTTAGAAAGCTCACTTGATGAAACAGAAATTTTTTCAGTTTGCATTTGAGCTTCTTTACTTGTTTCTTGAACATCATTCAAACGCTGAGCAATATCTTCAGTGACTTGAGATTGCTGCTCAGAAGCCGACGCTATTGTTAAGTTTGCATCTGAAATTGAATGAGCTTGGGTACTTATTTCTTCAAGCATAAGCCCCACATTTTCAGAATTAACAACAGCTTCTTTGATCTGTGAATCGCTTGAGCGTATGCGATTTGTTACGGCATTACTCGCGGCTTGCAGCGAATCAATTTTATCTTGAATCTCAAGCGTCGAGCTTTGAGTTCGGCTCGCCAGTGTGCGCACTTCATCGGCTACAACGGCAAATCCTCTACCTTGTTCGCCGGCTCTAGCAGCTTCGATTGCAGCATTAAGGGCTAATAAATTAGTTTGTTCTGCAATGTTACTGATCACACTCAGAATTACGGTTACTTCTTTGACTGATGACTCTAAGTTATTGAGGTCATTCAATGATTGATTGAGTGTTGCGGCAACGGACTCAACAGACTTTATCCCTTTATCGACAATGGTTAAGCCTTCTTGCGTTTTGTTATTAGCAGCTGTTGCACTTTGCGCTGCTTCTGAACAGTTTTGCGATACTTCTTTCACAGCTGTGGAGTTTTCATAAACGGAGCTAGATATAACTTCGATAGCTTGGCTTTGTCTATCATTAAGTATTTTTGCTTGCTGAGATACGCTATCGAGGTTAGCTGCTGAAATCTGTGCTTGATCAGAAAGACTGTTAATCTCTTTTAAAAGGTTTGAAAGTTTATCAACCATCAAGTTAAAGCTGGCAGCAAGCTTACCAATTTCATCATTGCTGACATGGTCAATATAGCGTGATAAATCGCCTTGTGAAATTCGGTTTGCCTCACTAATCAGCCCTTGTGTGGCCTTAATCACTTTTTTCTCTAGCTGAATATAGCAAAGTATTAAAGTGCATATAATTGCAATAACAAAAGCAATGCTGATAATACTGAACGTTGAAACCTTATCATTGTTTTGTGTGACTTGTTCGGCACTTTTTCGCTCAATTGAAGACAAAAATGCACTGACAGGTTGTTGGATTTTGTCCACTTCAGCCATGTAATTTTCATCGGTAAGTAATGCGATAGCGTCAATCCATTGGCTTTTGTCTTTCTCACTGATTACATGAGGATCTTGCCCTACAAGGTGATCTACTAGAGCGAATGCCTGCTCTTCTGTTTTGACCAATTTTAGGGAAAGCTCGTTTGACTCTGCGAGTAATGCTAAATCAGATTTATCGACATTATAGGCTTGTAACCTTGCTAAATAGCTTTTCTTTTCGCCATTGAGCCAAGCTATATCTCCTTGTATTTGCCCAACCAGTTCAAAGTATTGTTGTTTATACTGGCTTTCCAGAGTAACAACATACTGTCGAGCAAGTTCTGTTAACTTGATAGAGTTAGACGACGATAATTTAGCGAGGTGACTTAATTGATACCTTTGTTGTGCTGCCTGTTGGCTGTCTGTTTGACCTGACTTTAGCATTAGGATAATGATTAATAGTCCAGCTGCTAGGGTAATCGTTGCTGCAAAAACAGCTCTTAATAAATACCTAATAGACAAAGGTAAACTCTCATTTATTTACAACGGTTATTATTAACCATAGTGCAAAAATAATGAGAGTAAACACGATCACAATAATAAAATATAATTTCAAACTTAATGCTTACTAAAAGCTATAAAGCCTAAATGAAAGTTTAGTTATATTTATCAGCAGGGTACACAACACCTAATTGAGCTCTTGCTTCATCAAGCACAGCCATAACCTGTTTTGATAAAGTATGTGTATTTACACTCGACTCAATCTGCCCTGCTTTTACTGCATTAATAAAGTGCTTCACTTCGTGGCGCATAAAGTGTTCATCAAATGGTTCTGAGAGCTCTTCAACCGTGCCATCATTACCAATAAACTGCATACGTCTTAATAGTGATACTGCTTCGATACGGATACGGCCTTTTTCACCTTGAATTTCAGTAAAATTATCACCTTGCGAGATTTTAGAGTAGCTGATCACTGCTTGTTTATCGGCGTAATTCAATAACACATCGCCAGCGCCATCAACACCCGTTTCAAGCAACACACCACTGGCTTTTACACTTTGAGGCGCGCCCCATAAAGCGAGTAAAATATACAGCGGATAAATGCCTAAATCGACCAGTGCACCATTAGCAAATTCTGGCAAGAAAGTATTTGGCCGCTCGCCATTTTTATATTTATCGTAACGTGATGAGTATTGACTATATTGACCAATATATTTGCGCGGTACGCCAATTTTTGTGAGGGCATTTTTTAAGCGTGCAAAATTTGGTAAATGCGTGGTCATCATCGCTTCCATGTATAGGCATTGATGTGTTTTTGCCGCTTGAATAATGGCCTCAAGTTCTGTGCTATTTGCAGCCGAAGGCTTTTCACCTAAAACGTGTTTACCGGCTTCTAAACACATGACAGCGTAGTGTTTGTGTAAGCTATTTGGTGCTGCTATATAGACAGCGTCTACCAATGGGTCTTGGCATACTTGCTCAATATTGGTGAACACTTTAGCGTCAGTAATGTCGTGTTTTGCAAGAAAAGCCTTGCCTGTTTGCTGCTCTCGAGAGCACACACCATATAAGGAGAAGTCTTCAATTTGTTTGGCTGCACTGAGTAGTGTGTCGCTTATAAAATTGGTACCGACAATCACAAAGTTCATGGTTACTCCTCGTTGTTTTGTGCAAGCCATGCTTGCCAATCCTGTTCAAATTTTTCCATTTGCTTATGCTTTTTGCTTAACAAATGTTTGTCTTCATCTTCTTGTGCCATATAAGGACCAACGCGGCATAATGCACAGTGTTTATCACCTAAATAAGCAGGTAAAGCAAGCTTAGAGGCAATCTCGGTGTCCGTTTTTTCGCTAAAGACATAGGTAATGCCACTGGTGTCTTTAACGTGCTTATCGCGGTCAACATTGCGAATCTTATAGCCAGGGAACAGGTTAATATCAAATGGCATTTGCCCCAAGTATTGACAATCGAGCCCTTGATTTAAGCTGCCTTCAATATTCCATTCGCGATAGGGCTTTACATCCTTAGAGGTGATGTAACATAGCATTGGGCCGTTTTTATCTAATGCGAACTGGCTAGCGTAGTCTAAGTAGCGATGCAGTAAGGCACGGTTTAGCACATTCATACCACCGTGTTTTGTATTTGCTTTAAATGCGGCTTCACCTACAAACGCAGGTATAAGTGGAAATTGAAAAATAACCACATCGAAACATTCACCACCTAAGCGCTGCCACGACTTAGGTTTTGTTACATCAAACTCGGTAAGTGTTTGTATATTGAGTTGTTGCAAGGCGCTAAGTGCATTGTCGGCATATTTTTGTTCTACGGTTTTTGCATCATCATAGGTTGAAGCAACAAGCTTTTTGGGTTTTAAATGACTCGCTAAAGCATGCGAAAAAGACAAGTCACCATCGCCTACCGTTAAAATACGCCAACTTGGGTTTAAAAACATGCTGTTATTTGCCTTGCTCTGACGGTGTTTCAACTGCAATTTCAGGGCAAAGGGCTAAGCGAGTTTTTAAACCTTCAATGGCAATTTGTTTGAAGATTAAGTTAAAACTAATCAAAACGGCAATAACGATATGAATAGGACCATGCGTAAAGCCCGCATCTGTATCAAAAAGCATTAATCCAAACAGCAAAAACATGGTTGCTAAAAATATTTCAATCAGCTGATTTGAATATAGCTTTAAAGAACCTTGGTTTTTGTGGTCTTTTTTGATGTGAATCGCACAAAAAAATGGGATCACTTTAATTTTGAAGTGAGCACCTTTTTCAACGTAATTTTCGCCAAGGTGGTCTAGCTTGGCGCGTAGTTGATCTATCATAGCAAGTCCTTAAAAATCTGAGCCGCGGATGTTACCGCAAACGCAAGAAAAGGGCTACTCAGGATAGATGCTCATGCCAATCACAAATATATGACATACAAATACCACTGAGGTTAAAACGAATCGCATCTTTTGGTAATCAACATGATAGGTTTGCCACTGCGGTGAGCTTTTTTCGAATAAAAGCACTAACCAAAAACTCGCAGCGAGCCAAGCAAGTGTCCAGGTCGCTGGTAAAAAGCTTAAAAAGCCAATCGGTAAGATAGGGATAATGGCTTTAATGGCATCAGCATGCGTCTGTTGGCCAGCATGCCATAAGTTACCAGCCATAAAGGCTAAAATAGCAATGCTATAATAAGTGAAAAAGTCTAAGTTGACAGCATTACTCCCTGCTATGAGTGGCCAGCCTACGCAGCCTAAAAACGGCAGTAAACCTAAGTAACCGAGTTGAATGTGATTAATAAACTTTTCCATAATGACCTTAAAACCGCTTAAATTAAAAAGCATACCTAACGGTATGCTTTTATCTTTTAACTATTTTATACCAGTTATGCGGCTAAAACGATCGCTTTGTTATTGGCGTAACTCACGACGTAAAATTTTGCCTACCGTTGACTTAGGCAGCTCCTCCATAAAAATGATTGATTTAGGCACTTTATAAGCACTTAAGTTTTCGCGGCAATAGTCACTCACTTGTTGCTCATCAATATGCTCTTTTAAGGTAATGTAGGCGCATACACGCTCACCGGTTTTTTCATCTTTCGCACCAATAACGGCCGCTTCGCAGATAGCAGGGTGCTGACACAGCACATTTTCAACTTCGTTAGGGTAAACATTAAAACCAGAGACAATAATCATGTCTTTTAGACGGTCTATAATCTTGTAATTACCACTTGGTAGTTTCAGACCTACATCACCGGTTTTGAAAAAACCATGTTTCATACATTTATCAGTCTCATCTTGGCGTTGCCAGTAACCCATCATCACCTGCGGACCTTTAACAACTATCTCGCCAGACTCACCGTCTGCAACGGGCTCGTCGTTTTCATCCCAAATTTCGACAGTGGTGTTCGATAGTGGGCGGCCAATACTACCAATTTCTTCTTTTTTAAAGTCGTTGAGTGTCGCAACAGGTGAGGTTTCTGATAAGCCATAGCCTTCAGTAATAGTGCAACCTGTGGTGCTCATCCATGCATCGGCAGCAGCATGTGTAAGGGCTGCGCCGCCTGACACTGTCATTTTTAGATTCGAAAAATTCAGTGTCTTAAACCTTGGGTGCATACACAAACCAATAAATAAGGTGTTAATGCCTGAAAAGTAATTAATTTCAAACGGTTCGATTTGCTTTACTAAGGCATCTAAATCACGAGGGTTTGGAATCAGTACATTAAATTGCCCCATGGCAAACAGGCCAACCATATTCACAGTAAAGGCATAAATATGATAAAGCGGTAGCGGGCAAATACCTGTTTCTACACCTGGCTTTAAAATGTCGTCAAAGCGCTCATTCATTTGCTCTGCATTGGCTAAAATATTGCCATGGCTTAGCATCGCAGCTTTGGCTATGCCTGTTGTACCCCCCGTGTATTGTAAAACTGCAATATCATCGCGACTTGCCTGATGAGCGTTGAGTGGTGCGAGTCTTTCACCTAGGCGAATGAGTTCATTTAACGAAAACTGACCTTCTTGCAGTGTCGGTTCAGCAACAGCGGCTGCAACAATAACTGTTTCCAGTGATGTGCCATCGATAATGGTGGCTAATTTATCGGTGAGGGCATCAAGAATAACAACCGCTTTTACGCCTGCATCATTAAACTGGTGTAGCATTTCACGGGCAGTATAAAGTGGGTTGGTATTTACAACAATTAACCCTGCACGAAATGCTGCGTAGGTAACGATAGGGTAGTCAACAATGTTAGGCAGTTGAATGGCGATTCGATCCCCTGTAACTAAGCCACTTAGTTGTTGAAACCACTGTGCTAAGTAACGAGATTGTTGTTCTACTTGGGCATAAGTGATTGTTTTATCATCACTATTATAAGCGGGGAGACTGGCATAAGTTTTACACGTATGCTCAATTAATTGCGCGAGATTATCATGTGTGTTCATGGGTATTCCTTAGCGTGTTGTTTTTATTAATTGTTGTTTGATGAGGCGATCCATTACAGAACCCATTATCCAACTAGGCAAATAACGGCTCATGATAGAGGTTAGTCTAGATTGTAAGCCTAGGATCACCATAGATTTTTGTCTATCCAAGCTGTGTAACATTTGCTTAGCGACTTAGACTGGGTGAAGGTTTGGGTATAAACTCTTATCGGTATTATTAATAGCAAATAGCTGTGCATTTCAAAGTTTGGGCTAACCACAATAACGAAATTGTGACCAGCCAAACTATGTATCAACGACAACAATAAACTACATTACCAACAAGCATTGGAGAGGCAGACCTTGGCATGGCAGACATTATTAATCATTAAGATTTTTTTAACGATCCATTACCCATTGATGCTGGATTCTGAGAATGGGTGTGGGTTTTACTAACTTTACACAGAAGTAACAAAGCTATTTATTATCTAACTATTTGAATTATTAATTATTTTTTATTTTTTTATAGTTTAATCTGAAAAATCAATCGTTTTAATCTAAACAATCAATTTTATTTTGTTCGCTCACACCTCTATTGTATTAATCAAGCAGACGCAAGGCTGCGTTAATTAAACTTTTTAAATACATCAATGAGGAAAAATATGAGCACTTCATTAATTAACACAAAATTACAACCATTCAATGCAACAGCTTACCACAATGGTGACTTTGTTGAGCTAACTGAAAAAGATGTGCTAGGTAAGTGGTCAATCTTCTTCTTCTACCCAGCAGATTTCACTTTCGTATGCCCTACAGAGCTTGGTGATGTTGCTGACTTTTATGAGCAACTGCAAGAAATGGGTGTTGAAGTTTACTCAGTATCAACTGACACGCACTTCACTCATAAAGCATGGCACGATACGTCTGACACAATTGGTAAAATCAAATTTCCAATGATTGGTGACCCTACAGGTCGCATTACACGTAACTTCGGTGTGATGATCGAAGACGAAGGTCTTGCTCTTCGCGGTACATTTGTAATGAACCCTGAAGGCGAAATCAAAGTAATCGAAACTCACGACTTAGGTATCGGCCGTAGCGCGAAAGAGTTAGTACGTAAAGTACAAGCTGCACAGTACATTGCTGACCACGATGGTGAAGTATGTCCTGCATCATGGCAGCCAGGTGAAGAGACACTTGCTCCTTCACTAGACCTAGTTGGCAAAATCTAATTTGCCATAGCATTAAACGATAGCAAAGTTTTGCTTTGCTATCCCAATGCAATCTTAATTGCCCATCACAACTCACATTAAGCACATTAGCGGGTGATGGGCAGTTATCCCTAAATTTATTCTAGATTATTTATTCTGAACTCAAGGGCTAAGCCATGTTAGATACGAATATCAAAAACCAATTAACAAGCCACTTTGCTTCTATTACCAGCCCTGTTGAGCTGCTTATCGCCTTGGATGACAGCAATAAATCAACAGAACTTAAAAGCTTAGCAAACGATTTAGCTTCGTTAAGCGACAAATTTTCGGTGCGAGATAACCCTAACCAAGACGTGCGTCGCCCGTCTATGGTGGTGTCTTCACCTATAAACAATACGCAAATTACATTTGCGGGTGTGCCGATGGGCCACGAATTCACCAGCTTGATCCTTGCACTTCTTCACACAGGTGGTCATCCAAGCAAGGCATCAGAGACTGAAATTGAACAAATTAAATCATTACCTGGGCCGCTTAACTTTGAAGTATACATTTCATTAAGTTGTCAAACATGCCCGCAAGTTGTGCAAGCACTTAACTTAATGGCAGCGCACAATGAAAATATTACGGCTACTATGATTGACGGCGCCTTGTTCCAAGACGAAGTGAACGAGCGTAATGTGTTGGCAGTACCCGCTGTTTACTTAAATGGCGAGTTATTTAGTCAAGGTGCTGTAAACCTGACCGACATTTTAAACAAAGTGGATACCAAAGCGGCTGCACGCCAAGCCGAAGCACTGAACGACAAAGCGTTATTCGATGTACTTGTTGTGGGTGGTGGTCCGGCAGGGGCTTCTGCGGCGATTTATTCAGCACGTAAAGGCTTGAACACAGGTGTGGTTGCTGAGCGTTTTGGTGGTCAGGTATCAGACACCTTAGCCATTGAAAACTTTATATCAACTAAAGCGACCGAAGGCCCTAAATTAGTTGCACAACTTGAAGAGCACGTAAAAGAATACGATGTTGATGTGATGCAAAATCAACGTGCGGCATCATTGACTAAGCAAGGTAATTATCAAATCACCCTAGAAAATGGTGCAGTTTTAAATGCTAAATCAGTGGTATTAGCAACGGGGGCTCGCTGGCGTGAAATGAATGTACCAGGCGAGAAAGAGTATCGCGGTCATGGCGTTGCTTACTGTCCTCACTGTGATGGTCCGTTATTTAAAGGCAAAGCGGTAGCGGTTATCGGTGGTGGTAACTCAGGTATTGAAGCTGCAATCGACCTTGCAAACATTGTTGAACATGTCACCGTGCTGGAGTTTGCCGATACCTTACGTGCTGACGAAGTCCTTATTCGTAAAGCAAATAGTTTAAACAACATTACTATTATCAAAAATGCGCAAACGACAGAAGTTATTGGTGATGGTAAACGAGTAACAGGCTTAAGCTATATTGACCGCATCTCTGGCGATGAAAAATCACTTGAGCTTGCAGGTATCTTTGTGCAAATCGGCTTGGTGCCAAACACTGAATGGTTAAAAGATTCAGAGCTATCATTGACTCGCTTTGGTGAAATCGAGATTGATAGCAAGGGTGCAACATCATTACCGGGTGTTTATGCGGCAGGTGATGCCACAACAACGCCATTTAAACAAATCATTATTGCGATGGGCAGTGGTGCAACGGCAAGTTTAGGTGCATTTGATTACTTAATTCGCCACAGCGATGAGACTCAAAGCACGGAAGATGCAGCTTAATTAGTTGTATTAATAATGCCTCTTGATTAGGCAGCTTTACACCCATAGCTGCCGTTTTAAAGCCGCCCTCTCCAAAGGCGGCTTTGCTTTTTATTAATACAGCTATTGATACTGCGCTGCAGTAATAAATTCTTCAAAACTTTCACACCAAATAATCACCGTATTGTAATCAGAAATATTAATACTTTGCGGTATTTGCACTTTAAAACCATTAAACGAACGCACGGCTGCAACATGTTGCATGGTGCCTTTTTGTGCTAAGAAATCGGCTTCGTTATCAATAAAATTGCGCGAAAAATACAATTGGTAATCAGGGCCAGGTGATAGCTCACCTTGCATTGAGATGGCATCATTCGTTAAGTAGACTGTGCCGTTTCCATAGTGAAAACGATCAGACCCCGCTAAGTTAGGTTTAAATTCACCACTGAATAAAGCACGGTTTTTGTGTTGCGTTAGGGTGCTTGAGCTAGGAGCGGGTGCTTCAGTCAAAATAGGTAAGCTGTATATGCCAGTGAAAAAACCGGCTGCAAAAATGATAATGACAGCTATCAACATCAGTAATTTTTTGAGCATTATTGTCACTCCATGTTAGTGAGAATTATTGCGTGTCGCTGATTGAGCTTAAATTGCTTTTCTACATCACCAAAATACTGTATGAAGAGTGCTTCAAGCTCGCCCGATTTTGCGAGTTTTTGCATGCCTTGCTCAAGAAGATCTCTAACTTCAACGTTCTCTTTACTTAAATAAAAATAATAGTGACTTGGGTATTGCAGCATAATTTGCGGCGCAATAGCAAAATCAAACGAATTTAATTTGTTAAATTCTGACTCGATAGCCAACACCGAGCGGGGGAAGTAATCCCCAAGGCCCACTTCTAAGGCTTTGAGCATTCCTTGGTAGTCTAACTCGCCATTAACTTTCAATCCATTCGCTTTTAAAATAGTGTAATCAGACCAGCTTTGTTGCTGTAAACCTACAAATGGTTTTAGTTCGTTAAGGTGGGTAATGTGTTTGAAGGTTTCTTGGTCTTGTTTGCGAATAATTAATAAGCGTTTTCCATGCAGCCCTTTGTACAAGGGAATTGATGTTCTAATAAGCGCGTGAGGTTGTTCATTAGGCATTGATAACCATGCAAGAGTAATCGCCTTATTATGACTTAACTGCTCTATAATTCGCTTATTGTTCATGGGTTTAACGTTATACATTAAGGCGACATCAGCACCCATTACGGCAAAGCTTTTTTCTAAAATTGCATGGATATATTGGTTTTTAGTAGCATCGGTATAATTGGGTTTGGCGAGTTGAATAACAAGCCTTTCGTGAGCTGTGACTGAAAAGTTGAACAGAGCAAAATAAAAAATACACAATAAAATGGCTCTGTTCATGGCTATACTTTTGTTAAGATTTCTAAATTATTTAAATTTACACTTTAAAAACATGTACTTGTTGCTGTAAGCGCGATGCTAATGAAGCCAATTCTTGGCTTGCTTGCGCATTTTGCTGAGAGCTTTCGCTTACCAATGAAATACTACTACTAAACTCGTTAATATTACAACTTAGTTCATTAGCGACAGTGGTTTGTTCATCGGTTGCAGTCGAAACCTGATTATTCATCTCAGCTATTTGGGCCATCTCTTGTGTTATTTCGGCTAAAAGTTGTGATGATCGTTCAGCATATTCAACACTTTGCTTTGCACTGTCATCTGCGTTCCCCATCGCACTAACAGCTTGTTGTGCCATAGATTGTAACTTAGTGATCATGTCATTGATACTTGCGGTTGCTTTTTGTGTATTGTGAGCTAATTGCCTTACCTCGTCAGCAACGACAGCAAAGCCTCGACCAGACTCACCGGCTCGTGCTGCTTCTATCGCTGCATTAAGAGCAAGTAAATTAGTTTGCTCAGCGACACCCTGAATCATCATAACAACTTGATTGATATCGGTTGATTGTGTGTTTAACTCATTGATAAGTTGGGTGTTGGCATTGACGATATGTGATAAATGATTGATTGCGTCAATATTCTCTTGCACCGACTTTTGTCCAAGCTTTGCAGTATGATCTGTGTGAGATGCTTTTTCTGATGTTGCCAATGCATTTGCCGCGACTTGTTCAATTGCACTACTCATTTGCGTAATGGCGGTCGCTATCATCGCAGACTGGTGCTCTTGTTCAGTGGCTGTGCTGGCAACTTGGTCGCTGATTGAGTTCATCTGTTCTGCCGCAGAAGAGAGAGTGAGCGTTGCGCTTGTTACATCGTTTACAAGGGCGTGAATGCGCTCCATCATGGCATTAAAATGGTGTGCGGCTTGCGCTATTTCGTCGCTGCCATGAGGCTGTGCGCGAAGTCGTAAGTCGGCATTTTCAGAGATGGAACCAATTGTTTCACTGAGCGAGAGTAGTGGATTATGAATCGAACGATAAATAATAAAGGCTATAAATAATAAGAGAATAATAAGTATTGTAATGGATGCTGTCATTGCAATACTGACTTGGCTAAAATCTTTGTCTGCAGACATTCTGAATTTACTTGCCTCAGTAATTTGCAAATCAATTAACCCTTGGTAGCTGGCACTTAGTGGATCAAATACATCATATAACTCTTTGACGAATGTATCTGAAGGGATTGCCTTAAACTCATCATTTTTAACTTGGTTCAATAAAGCCGTTAGTTTTTGTTGGACCACAGTTAAGCGCTTTTCTACAACGCTAACGAGCCGCGTCTCTTCCGTCGTAAGTTTTGTACTTAGGTAACTTTGCCATTTTCTATCAGCGATATTCTTTGCTTCAGTAACTGAAGTCAAAAACTCATTTTTAGCTATTTGATTCGCGCGGTATTTATGAAATAAATCAACAATATTAACTGCATAGTTGTCAGACACTGACTTTATCTGCTCAAGAGGGACGACCCTGTCATCATATAAGCTGTCTATCCCTTTGACCATATTCGACATTATAGACATTGCAAAAAATGAAGTGATCACAAAAACAGTAACCGGTAACAAAGCCAAAACGGCTAATCGCGTACGAACGGTGTAGTTATTTAACATGGTAGGAATACAAACTTTAATAAGGACGTATTATTAAAGCTAATAGAGAAATGTATTTAATCAAGTTTTTGCAATAGTAAATGTGAAAGTGGTTGAATCGACGGTGTACAAGATGGTGGTAACTAAAGCTTCAAGTACTAATTTTAGTTTTGAGCTTTAAGTTGCTTATTGCCTTCAATGTATAAAGTATCGCCATCCCAACCTTGAAAAATCGCGGGGTTAATGTGGTCTATGGCAGTACTTCCTCTAGGGGATAGTCTCATTCCTCCCTCATAAGCAATATCTCCGGATGCATAATATATTTTGGCAACGTATTCATCTGGCTCTAAATTTTTATTTTTTGCAATTAAGACAAATACGCCGCCATCCAAACCGCCCACCCAAAATGCTTTATTTGGTACTGCACTTGGTTTTTTCGGTACATCAAGGTCAATTTGTTGAGCATCGCAAGCACAGAGAAATAACATGGTTAATACTAAAAGCAGTATTTTTTTCATTTAATCTCTTCTAACCCTTCTATTTTTAGAGTTTTACTTTTTGGAACGTCATCTAATTAAGCCCCTTATATATGATATGGCTTAAGTGTAAGCTCAGCCTCGCAAAATATGACTAAGCTAGGTTAATTTGTATGGCTTTGATTTTATTTTTAAGCCGCTTGAGTTAAAAATTGTTGCCCTGCATCAATGCCCATATTGTATCCCGATGATAATTTGGCAAACGACTTGGTGGTGCGGCCGACAGCAAATGTAGGTGGCGGAGCAATAATATTAATATGGCAATCACTAGGTGGATTCATTATAAAATCAATGCTCTGATTGTAGTTTTCGGCACGATGTAACGTGGCCATAGCAAGCGCGGGGTTGTCTTTGTACAGGCGTTTTACAAGCCAAGGGGCTTTTGATGGTTTTTTCTTGTAGCCTAAAGGTTGAGAGAGAATAACCGTGATATCTTTATTACCCATCTCATAAGCTTTTCGAACGGGAATAGAGTCAGCAACACCGCCATCAGCAAGCTGTAGATTGTCAACTCTTGGGTATTGGCGATAAGCAATAGGCAAAGCACAGGATGCTTTTAATTGCTCTTCGAGGGACTGAGCATGACCTTTTAGGTATTCTGCTTTTCCAGTGTTTATGTTGGTGGCAACAATATAAAACTCAGCAGCTTGCTTCTCAAAGGTTTCTAAATCGAGACGAATATCTCGCATGGTTTCTTGCCATAGCCAATCTAAATCAAATAAATGGCCACCTTTAATAAAACGAACAAAATCAATGAACTCTGGACGGCATGAATAATCAGTAATAACGGCATGGTTACGTTTGTATTGAGCACATAAGTAAGCTGCAATATTTGTTGCTCCCGCCGATACACCATAACATTGTTTGAAAGGTTGATAGTGCGCTTCTAAAAAGGCATCAAGTACCCCTGTAGCAAAAATACCGCGCATAGCGCCGCCTTCTACAACCAGAGCTTTGTTAATTGTCATAATAGCTACCTTGCTTTCAAACTGTTTATACCCAAACCATAGCAAACACAGGCTAAAAACAAAATAGAGTTTTGGCTCTAGTTGTA
Organism: Pseudoalteromonas sp. L21; assembly: GCF_021728035.1. Taxonomy (NCBI): domain Bacteria; kingdom Pseudomonadati; phylum Pseudomonadota; class Gammaproteobacteria; order Alteromonadales; family Pseudoalteromonadaceae; genus Pseudoalteromonas; species Pseudoalteromonas sp. L21. The sequence goes on from NZ_JAKKCV010000002.1 coordinate 173,006, forward strand.
AAAATTGTATTTACTTAAATACGCTAAAGCTAAATAGCTAAAAAACGTAAGCACTTAAATAAATAGATAAATATATTGAAAAAATAGATGTGGCTTTATTTATGTAAATGCACCCCAAATTAGGTGCATGAGTAGAGGCAGGTGATCAGTTTTAGCGTTTTCCCAAAATAGGAGTTTGTATATTCGGATGGGCATTAAACAAGGTACAAAACACATAGCCTGTTACGAACATAACTATGCTATATGTAGCGCTAGGAATAGCCATAACCCATCATTATTACTGGCAATTAATATGGCGAGCTTGCCATTATTGCTCTGATACTGTGTGTTTTATAGTCATAGTTACTTCCTAAAATGGGACCTTACGAACAATAATGTCTTTAAACATCACCCAGTCGCCAATAAAGCTATAAAAAGGGTGAGTAAATGTGGCGGGGCGGTTTTTTTCAAAAAAGAAGTGACCTACCCAAGCAAAACCGTAGCCGATTAGCGGGCAGAAAATGAGCCAACTGTATTGCTGTTGATAAAGTGCAGCAAACAAGATAGCCAACACAAACCAGCTGCCAATGAAGTGTAAGCGTCGACATACCTTATTTTTGTGTTCTTGTAAGTAGTAAGGGTAAAACTCTTTAAAGTTTGCGAACTCGCGTTTACTTGCGACGGTGCCCATATTGTTGTCTCCGTTGTTAATTACAGGTTAACAATAGGCTTTTGTTTTCTAACTTACTTGATATTATAGGTCATTAAATTGTTTGTTAGAGACACGTATGCGTACCTTATCAAGCTGGTGGCTACGCGCCATGGCTGAGTCATTCAAGTGGCAAGGTTTACCCATCAATGCGCTATTTTCACAAGCCCATATATCGCTGAATGATCTAAGCAGCCAAACAGCTCGTTATCCGCAAGCTAGTGTAAGTACGCTTTGGAAGCAAGCTCAGGCGATGTTGCCTGATATTCATTTAGGCATATATGTTGGTAGTACTATGAATGTGCGAGCCATACCTGTGGTAGGGATGGCGATTATTCAGTCAACGCAATTACTCAGTGCCTTTCGGCTTATTTTACGCTATCAAAAGTTGATGGGTGATACGCATAATGTGTCGTTAATTGATCATGGTGCTGAGTATGAATTGCGCTTTAATTTCAGTGATGGTGAGCGTGATATGTCATTGTTAAGTTATGAGGCACCAATGGCATTTTGTTTGAAAATAGCACGTACTGTAAAAGGAAAAAACTGGCATCCATCGCGTATTTGTTTACAGCGAAAAGAGCATCTTGCTGAAATAAATGAACATTTTAATTGCCCTGTCGAGTATGGAGCCAAAACTCACAGCTTATTTTTTTGTGAGCAAACCGATGCGCAGCCATTTATTGCGGGTCAAATCAAAGTTGCTACACAAAGTAATGTCAGTCATGTTTTGCGTATTTTACTTGAAGAGCATTTAACCCTAGGGGAGTTTGGCTGTAAAGATATGGCAAAGGCGCTCAATATGAGTGAAAAAACCTTGCAACGGCGTCTTGCTAAAGAAGGAACTAACTTCAGCCAAGAACTGGCGAACTTAAGACAACAAAGAAGCACCACACTTTTAGTTGAAACAGACTTATCACTCACTGAAATAGCGTTTTTATGTGGTTACTCAGAAGTGAGCGTATTTTATCATGCATTTAATCGTTGGTATGGCGTGTCACCAAAGACATACAGGCAAGAATTAAAACCAAATTCGCAGTAATATTTAATTGTTTTATGGGGTTAACCTTTCGCTATCTGCGTTAAAAAGTTCTCATTTTGGGTTGTATGGATGCAGGAGATACAGCAATGTAGGAGCAATTGCACAGCACAATTTAAAGAACGCAATCTTGCCTTGTTACCTACGAGCTTTGATTGCCTGAAAATAGCTCGCTTAATTAAGCGTATCGGTAAAAAAAGAATAATAAGTAAACCAGTTTAAAGTGTAAAAAAATTTAAAACTCAAAGTTAAATTACTCAGCCATTTCTTCTATGCGGTTACGCCCATTTTGCTTTGCTCGGTAAAGTGCTTTGTCGGCCATAATAAGCGTATGATCAGCTACGTTGTGCGCGTTAGGTTGGCATGAGTAAATACCAAAGCTTAATGTTAGTAACGGGTTCACTTTAGAATTAGGGTGTTTAATTGCGAGTCGTTTAATCGCTAGCTGTAACTTTTGGCAGAATAAAAAGGCTTCTTGCTTATTAGTAGCGGGGAGAATAATAGCGAACTCTTCACCACCGTATCTGGCTGCTAAGTCTCCTGGACGCTGACAATTTTCTTCAAGGGTTTTAGCAACGTGCTTTAATGCTTGATCACCTTGTTGATGACCTAGCGTATCGTTATACAATTTAAATGAGTCAATATCACACAGAATTAAGCTTAACGAGAGTCTGCTGCGGGCACAGCGTTTTAATTCTTGTTGTAGGGTAGTATCGAGTTGTCGACGATTAGCAATTTCGGTCAGACTGTCTCTATGAGCTTGCTCATGCAACTCTTTATTTGCAGCAAGTAACAGCTTTTGTATCTTTTCAAGTTTATTTTTATATTGCATATTTTTTAATGCATTTGTGATCATGTCGCCGACGAGTTTTATTCTTAACAAATCTGTTTGAGACCATTGACGGGCTTTATTAACGCAGTCACAACCGATGAAGCCAAATAATGTTTTTTCGACGACTAAGCCAATACATATAACAGATTGAATTCCCTCGTTAGTGAACTCCATTTTCTCTGCGCTGGCTTCAGGGGGTAATTCAGCGGTGTTTGATGCGTTAAAAATATGCTGAGTGTGCATTTGCTGAAAAAAATAAGGTAAAGAGTCTTTTGGGATATTCTGAAGGTGCTCCTTAAAGGGGGTAATACCGTCGTTTACCCACTCGTAGGTGTTACTCATCGATAATCCGTCATCACTAAATTCAAAAATGTAAGTACGGTCAGCATGGCAATTTAAGCCTATTGTTTGCAGTGCCTTCTCTATTTGCTGACTCATATTTTCGTTTTGGATATCGATAAGTTCTGTTGAAATCTGAGAAATCAGCTCATCGAAGTCTTGGCTTTGGGCTTGGCTAGGTAATGTACGAGGTTCACACACAGTGATATAAAGGGAATCACAAAGTGTTGCAAATTTTAGGTCGAGCAGTTTGGCTGACTGAGTACGTCGGTTGGTGAGGGTTACAAACAAGGGATATTTGTTGTACGAACTTGGCAATAAGTCGGTAATGCCTAGTGATTCGCTACTTAGCGCGTTATTAAGTGCAAGATGAGTTAGGTTGAGTTCATCTGAGCTTAGTTGCTCTTCAATTGAGAATAGCGACTGTGCCGGTAAGTTAAAATAGAAACGATTGTGTTGCTGATCAAACATGATGATAGCTATCGGTAATGCTGCGAGAGTCTGCCATGTTTGCTCAATTGAACTCATTAAAAAACGACCTAAAACCAATACACGGTATAAGGTTACAATTTTTAACAAAATATTGATATAAAATTTTCTTTTCTCTCAATCAGAAAGCTAAAAACATGCGCAGCGTAAGAGATAAATAAGTTTTTAGTGCGTTTAGTGGCGTCACGTATTACAATTGAGACTGTATATCATTACTCTTTTTCCAGCGAATAGGTTTATCTCTTCTTCATGACAGATATTACGACTCACCAAGCATCTAGACGTCGCTTGCTAATTGCTTTAGCCATTACTTGCTCGTTTATGGTAATTCAGATCATTGGTGCGTATTTTTCAAACTCGTTAGCAGTGCTTGCTGATGCGGGGCATTTGTTTGTCCATAATAGTTCTTTATTTATCGCATTAATAGCGTCGTCAATGGCGATACATTTTGCCAAAAACTTTAATGATGGTTATCAACGTGCAGAACTAACAGGCGGTTTAATCAATGGTATTCTGTACTTAAGTATTAGTTTGGTTATTTTATACGAAGGTGGTGAGCGATACCTACACCATAATGAAGGTAATCATCTCGAAATTAATAGCTATCTAATGTCTGTTATTTCAGCTATTGGCTTTTTATTTCATGGTGCCGCAGCTTGGGTCCTTTACAAAGGGCGCAAAGCGAGCATTAATGTATACGCGGTGTTTCTTCACTCGTTTTTTGATTTAATTTCAACGGTTTCAACTTTTTTTGCAGGAATTTTGATTTACCTTACTGGCTGGGCTGAAATCGATATTATTTCGAGCATGTTAATTGCCTCTTTCGTTTTATTCACGGGTGTCAAAGTAATAATACGTTGCATTAAAGGCCTAGTTGAAAATAATAGTAAACTGCCTAATGTGGCTGAGGTTGAAAAAAGCATAGCTTCAATTGAGCATGTTCAAAATGTGCATAATGTAACGGTTGTTCGTCAGGATAACACTGTCATTGTCGGCGCGCATGTCGTGTTAAAACAGCACTGTACAGTAGAAAAACATGATGAAGCGTGTCGCCTAAAAGTCGAAAAGCTTTTACTTTCGCGCTTTAAAGTTGCGAAAAGTGTCTTACAAATTGAAAGCCATGAATGCCACCCTATTAATTAAGGTGGCAAATTACCTTTTTTTCTTTTAATTTAAAGGTATCACTATAAGATAGGGTACCGCCTTTGCTAGTCCATAAACCGCCATATTTTAGCTTTTTTGCAGCTGTGTTGTTAGGAGCTGTTGCGGGTGTTACCAATCTACTTCCTATCTTTTTCTTAGATAGCTCCGAATTTTTGTTAGGGCAATTTTTTGTCATCCTAAGTTTACTGCTATTTGGTTGGCGATTTGCGCTTATCACATTTGTGATAAGCACTGGCTTTATTTTTTATCGTTGGGGGCATGCATGGCCCTCAGTTGTATTTGCTCTTGAACTTATCTTTTTGCACGTTTTTTGTTTAAGTAAAGCCCGACCTGTGTTCCTGCGCGGTATGATATTTTGGTTTATAGTCGGCTTGCCCTTACTTTGGAGTTTTGGTCATTTCACATTGGGCTTGCCAATTTTGACTATTGCCATAGCCTTGGCAAAATACAGCCTCAATGCAGCGATTTACTTGTCTGTCATTGATTTATTGAGCTTCTTCTTTAGCCGTTACTCATGGTATAAATACTATTCTTCGTTATATAAAATACTCAATTATATAGTAACTTTACTCATTATTTTGGTCGTTATTTTAACGTCTATAGTATTAACCAATAATCACTATTCACGCATTGAGTATGAGATCAATTCTCAACTTTATGAAAAAGCACAAGAAATATCGCAGACCATAGATACTCACTTAGAGCACCATAAAAAAGGTGTTCTTTTAACTGCAAAAAGTATTGCTTTAGGCGCTCCTAAACAAGCAATGTTAGAGAACATGGCGCAGTTATATCCTGATTTTAGAACGCAAATCATTACAAATGCAGTTGCTGATGTGACTCATTTTTATCCTAAATCTTTAGCAATTAGCCTAGAGCAATCTAAGATCCAACCAAATGTTTCAGATAGAGACTACTTTATTAATGCTCCTAACCATAGGCTTGGGTATGTGTCTTCTATTTTTAAAGGACGTGGGTTTGGTGCGCTTCCTATCGTGGCTGTTTCTGCTCCTATCTATATTAAAGATACCTTTACAGGAATTGTTGAAGGCTCATTGATGTTTGATTACTTTTCAAAGTTACGACCTAGTTTATTCAGCCATCAAGGTGAGTTAGTCGTGTTAGATTCAATGAATAAAGTGGTTTACAGCTCCTTAGATGACTTTATTGAATTACAGGAAATTAAAGACAATGAGTTGAGCGGGTTTGCAGATGAGACTCGCTTTAAGGTGCTTAACCCTGATAGTGAGCAGCAGTTTTATGTTCGTCAAGCACGATCATCAGAGCACAACTGGGTGGTGTTGACTATGCTTAATCGCAAGTATGCTAACAATGTTGCAGTGCATGCTTGGGGGCAGTCAATTGTAATGATTGTATTTATTATCTTATTGACCAGTATTTTTATAACCCAGCTTAGCCGCTGGTTGGTTGCGCCTATTTCAAAGTTAGCTGAACAAATTGATAAATTTGAACCTGAGCAGGCAAATACAGATGCATATTTGCCTAATACTTGGCTTGAAGTAAGCAGGTTGCAATCACAGTTTGCTAATTTAGCTAATAAACTAACACTGAGCTTTAGCCGCCTACGTCAAGTAAACCATGAAAATGAGCACCTTAACAGCAAGCTTAAGGACTTTAATGCACAATTGGAACGCCAAGTTAGTGATAAAACAAATGAGTTGGTAGAGGCCGTTAAAACTGCAAATCATGCCAATAAAACAAAATCGCAATTTTTAGCCAATATGAGCCACGAGATAAGGACGCCGTTAAATGGTATTTTAGGCATGACGCAGTTGCTTCTTGATAATCAAACCTTACCAGAAAAAGAACGCGAAGAGCTGGCAATGGTGCATCAAAGTGCCAACAATTTATTATTGATACTTAACGATATTTTAGACTTTTCAAAAATTGAAGCTGGAGCACTAAAATTAGAATATCGTGCTGTAGAGGTGAAAAAGCTGTTATATAAGTTAGCGCAAGTGTTTAGTAATACGTGTGTGAAGCCTAACGTTTCGTTTGAACTTGATATATCAAAAGACATTCCCGATTACGTTAGCTTAGATCCGCTTCGCTTCAGCCAAGTTATTAATAATATTTTAAGTAATGCGGGTAAGTTTACCGATTCAGGTGAAATTACTTTATCCAGTCGTTACAAAGATGGAATAATTGAAGTATGTATTCGTGACACGGGCATTGGTATTTCGCCAGACCAGCAAGCTATACTTTTCACTGAGTTTACTCAGGCTGATATTTCTACAACCCGAAAGTACGGTGGTACTGGGCTTGGTTTAGCGATTTCAAAGCGTATTATAGAGTTAATGAAAGGTGAGCTGAAACTTCAAAGTGAACAAGGTAAGGGCAGTGTGTTTACACTTTGTGTACCTGCTCAAATAAGTGAATCCACGCTTGTAGATAATCAATCTGTTCAGAAGCCAGAGCTAGCAGGTGTCAATGTACTGATAGTTGAGGATAATCCAGTTAATCAACTGGTACTCAATAAAATGATGCATGAAACTCAGTGTACAATTCAACAAGCCAGTGATGGTGTAGAAGCACTTAAAGCCTTAGAGAGCTTTGTGGCTGACATTATTTTAATGGACTGTCAGATGCCAAATATGGATGGTTATCAGTGCACTCAAGCGATTAAATTAGCGCCAGAACGCTATGGGCGAGCTGTTATAATTGCGATTACCGCAAACGCTTTTGAAGATGATCAAAAGCGTTGCATTGAAGCAGGAATGGATGATTTTATTTCTAAGCCTATTAATAAAGATGAGCTATATAATTGTCTAAATAAGTGGTTTAAAGCGCGTTTAGACGGCTAATAATAGCTTGGATGGTAGACTCCTTGTTAAGCTCATCGATCAGCATGGGCTTAGCAAAATAATATCCTTGTAGATCTTCACAACCCATCTTCTCTAAGAACTTAATTTGTTCTGTGGTTTCGACACCTTCAGCAATACAATAAAGCCCTAAATTTGTCGATAGCGCATGAATGGTTTTGATGATTGACTCGTTACTTTTATCTTGGCCAATGTTACGCACAAAGCTTTGATCTATTTTTATAACATCGATAGGAAATTGGCTTAAATAGGTTAATGAAGAATAGCCTGTCCCGAAGTCATCCAGTAACAGTTTAAAACCCGCATTTTTTAATTTTTGTAACTGCTTTGATGCTTTTATTTTATCCTCAAGTAAGGTGCTCTCAGTGATCTCCAAGCGCAGCTGAATTGGTTTTACCAAATGATTATTCAGTATCATCAACAAACGCTCTGTAAGGTTTGACTTCAAAATATGCATCGGTGATAAATTTAACGACAAATAAAAGCGAGGGTTTGCACGTAAAAGGGGCTTGAGCTCGGTTAATGCGCGCTCAAGTGCTTGCTCTGTTAAGACATCAATTAAACCGATTTCTTCAGCGATAGGAATAAATTCGGCGGGGGAGACAAATCCTTGCTCGTTTTTCCAGCGCATTAAAAGCTCAACACCGTTGATGGTTTTATTCCTAGCATTAACAATCGGCTGATAGTTATTAAATAGCTCGTCATCTTTAAAAGCATCTTTTAGTGCGTTTTCGAGTAACAACTTTTTAGTGAGCTGGTTATTCATTTGCTCTGTGAAATATTTAAAGTTGTTACGGCCAGACTGTTTTGCATGCATCATTGCAATATCAGCGTTGCGAATTAAGTCATCCGCAGTTGTTGCATCAAATGGATACAGAGCAACCCCGATGCTGGCCGATATATTGATAGAAAAATCTTCAATAACCACTTTATTACCTAGTTCATCGGTGAGTGATTTAACTAAGGTACTTAAGCTTTGAGGCGAGTGTAAGTCTTGCACTAGCACTAAAAATTCATCACCACTTTGCCTGCCTATTATTGCATTGTCAGGTAAAATTAAACTCACTCTTCTGGTGATGTTGCACAGTAACTGATCGCCCACCGCATGACCAAAAGAGTCATTGACAGGTTTAAATTTATCTAGGTCGATAAACAACAGAGCGGCTAATTTATTCTCTTTGCTGGCCTCATTAATACAGATATTTATTTTAGAATGCATTAACGTACGATTAGGTAAGCCTGTTAAAGGGTCATAGTTAGCTAGGTATCTAAGCTCATCTTCGGCACGTTTTTGCTCTGTTAGATCTGATATTACGATAACGTAGTAATTAATTGTTTGCTGATCTTTTGCTACGGCTGTAACACTTATGTGTACTGGGTGAGCGGGACTTTTTAAGGTGCGGATAAATGCCTCTGTCTTCCAGTTTTGTTTGGGTTTGAGGGTTTTTAAAACAGTCAAAAACTCAACGTAGTGCGCTTTTCCTATCGCACCTAAGAAGTCTTTTAAGCTCAAGTCTGCAATGTTATTCGGTGTGGCAAAGGCTTCGCTGAAACTGGCATTAGCTGAAAAAGGCTTTAATTGATTATCTAAAATAAGTAGCCAATCATTTATTTGACCGAAGGCTTCCCCAAGCACGGCGGCTTGCTGTGCATTTGCTTTTTGCTCAGTAATATTGCTATATATTCCTGATATTTTCAGCGGTGTATTATTTTCATCCGCTGCAACGACACGGCCAAGATCTTGATACCATAACCATTGACCTGCTTTGTGTCTTAGACGGTAGGTTACATTCCACTGTTGTTGATTGAGCTGTTTAGAAAAAGAGTCCCATTGATTGATGAATAAGCGTCGATCATGAGGGTGAATCAGGTTTAAAAATTCAGTGAGTTTAATTGTATCCTCGTATTCTTTATAACCTAATTCAGCCGCTATACGGTTATGGTGTATAGTCATATTTTTAAGGTTAGCTTCCCATACACCACTGTTATTACTACTTAGTGCAAGCTCAGTTTGTTGCTGGGATTTTACGATCTCATCATGCGCTTTTCGGATCGTTTGCTGACGAGCACGATACTGCCAAAAAATAATAAATAAAATAGCCAAAACAATCACTGTGTAGCAAGCGATTGCAAACGGAGAGGACCACATTGCATATGCCACGTTGAACCTTAACTGGCGGGTTGCAGTGTCAGCTTTAGTGAGCTCTGAAGTAGATGAAACCGACAACACATAATCACCAGGAGGAAGCTTTGTAAAAAGTACCTTATTAGTCGTTAGTTTGTCGTATTGTAATGACGTAGGGCCTTCTAAAGTCACTTTATATCGTGTGGTGTCTTTATTTAATGTGTCAAAGTTAGAAAAAGTGACCTCTAAGCCTATATCATCTGCGGTGAGTTGCAGCGCATTATCAGCGTATTTATAGGGGTGATAGTTAAGCTCTCTTGATAAGAGTGAAACACTGGTAATTTCAGTTGCGTTTTTCTGCGTACTGACTGGCGAAGAAAGAAAATCTTCTGGCGAGACAAGTAAGACGCCACGGGTTGAACCAAATGCTATTTGCCCATTAGCGAGTGTTGTATCTGCATCTATATTAAACTCGTTAACGGATAGACCGTCTCGTATAAAATAGCGATCTAACGTAAATGAGCTCAAATCTAAACGATATAAACCGTTTTGAGAGCTAAACCATAAAAACCCAAAACGATCTATTTGAAGCCCAAAAACTGATTTAGCCTGTAAGCCAGATGCTTGCCCAAAACGATGCTTAACTTCATAGGTTTCAGCGTCTAAGCCTATTAAACCTTCATGTGATGAAGCTAGCCATAACATATTATTGTGATCGATGACCCAGTCATCTATTAGAAAGAAAGCTAAAGGGTTATAGTTTTCTACTTTATATATTAGCGTTAACTTTTGGGTGGATTCATTGTAACGATAGAGCTTACCCGACAGGTTAAGCACATACTCATCAGGATAATTGGGGAAAGGCTTTAAAAATGAATTTGCATTAATTATATCTACTTGCTCTTTAAGCCCTTTAATGACATTTAATTCGCCAGTTTTACCGTTATAAGTGTAAAACTCGTCATTCGTTATAAAGGCAAATTGATCAGGTTTTATAACGTGAAAACCCCAACTAGGCTCTGTTGATAAAAATGCCTTTGTTTTTTCACTGCCGTTAATGGGTATTGTTTTGCCTGTTTTTTTGTCAAACAGCGTCAATCCAACATACTTCATCAGCCATAGGTAACGGTTATTATCATCTAGTTGTGCTTTGCTAATACCATAAATACCATGCTCACCATGAAATGCTTTTTCATCATTGTTAACTAAGTACGCAGTGGTTTTTTTAGTTAACTGGTTGTATTTCATTAAGCCGTTATCGGTACCAATCCAAAGGGTATTATTGTCATCTTGGATAATTGACCAAATGTTATTGTCGTAATAACTTTGTTCATTCTTCAACTGGATATGTTTAAAGCGCTTGGCCAAAGTAGACCAAGTGAATACCCCTTGCGAACGTGACGCAAGCCAAAGCAGACCCGTTTTATCAACCATGACATCTGGTATAGTGTTATCGGTCATGTTGAATTTGCTTTGGTCGAAACGTAAAACAAATTCAGCGTCTAGTGTTTGTCGATTAAATTCAAATAAGCCCTTTTCGGTCACTATATATTCACCAAAAGGGCTGTCGGTATAATCCCATATATTGAGCTTTGAAATGAGTAACCTCGCTTTGTCAAATTCAAGTAACTCTTTGTTGTTAAAAGGGATATTATACATTCCTTCCACCGTTCCGGCGAGAAGTCCTAGCTGTTTATCGATATGCAAAAATTTAACGTTTTTGTTGTCATCGTTGATGGTTTTTTGACTTGCCAATGGAATATACGAAATATGCTCATCTGCGAGATTCTTAGAAAACAGCCCATTTGAGGTACCTATAAATAGAGAGTTTTCATAGAGTTTCAGAGAGCGAACAAAATGTTCCTCTTTATTTATCGAGAATTCATGTAAAAACTTTTTTGATTGCTTGTGGTAGGAGTAAACGTGTTGGTTTATAGCGAAAAAGTAATCGTTATCACTTTCATCGAAAGCCAATATTGGAGAGAAAAAATTATCTTCAGGGTTTAGTTTTCCTGAATAGATTTTTTCAACATGCAAAGATTTTGGGTCAATTAAAAAAGCCCCTGAAAACTCGGTACTTACAAATAGTTTTCCATTGTTAGTCTTTGCCATGAAGGCAATTTGTCGCTGATCGAGTATGTGCTCTCCTGAAAATGGAGATACCTGGTAACCGTCATAACGATTTAAACCTTGGTAAGTACCAATCCATATAAAACCGAGATCATCTTGAACAACTTTAGTAACAGAGCCTTGAGTTAAGCCTTCATCTGTTGAAAGTCGCTGAATTTGCAAAGCATAATTTTGCGCATTCGCAACGTTAGGGAATACAAATAGAGTAAAAATGAAAATTAGGAGAAAGTGTTTAGGCACCGAATGTTGAACCCTAAATGATTATTTGCACAAAACTTTTAGTAAAATATAGCACAAATATGCACGTAATTAACGTGTAAGAAAAGATAATTTAGCATAATGTTAATTAAGGCACACAAATGTATCTATGTGCTATAAATACATTAATTAAAAATGACCCAAGGCCTTTTATGCGTCATCCATTTATATGTCAAAAAACGCAAACGATTTTACTTATCATTGATGAACAAGCTGGGCTTTCTCCTGTTATTAGCGAGTTTGCAGAGGTTGTTAATAATACCGAAAAGCTTTTAAAAGGGGCATCTCTTTTTGATATTCCAGTGGTTTTTACGGAGCAAAACCCTGAAAAACTAGGTGCAACCGACCCATCGCTTGCCCACTTTATGGCAACAAGCTGTAACATAGAAAAAATACATTTTAGTGCCTGTTTAGAGTTAAACTTTATAGAGTCGCTATCGCGCTTTAATCGTCCCCAAATTGTTGTTGCAGGGACAGAAGCGCATGTTTGTGTTTTACAAACGTGTTTAGATTTATTAACTGCCGATTTTAAATTATTCATTGTGGATGATGCTATTGCATCGCGCAACTCACACCATAAAAACATAGCAACAAAGCAACTTACGCAGGCTGGAGCTATAATAACCTGTACCGAAAGTGTGTTATTTCAATGGTTAGAAAAAGCAGGAACTGAACAATTTAGAGCATTATTGCCATTAATAAAGTGAACCATGATACGCATCAAACCGTATAGGCTCGGTTAATTGTATTTTTGTAAATAATTTAATAATTAAGGCTTTAACTATGACAAGTGTGCGCCGCCTTTTTACCTATTTGTTTCTTCTTTTATTTGTAGAGTCTTTGGTATTAGGGTTTATCTACTCAACCTTGTTAACCGGTGTGGTCACAGGCTTACTTTTGCTGTCTTTGCCGCTTTGGATGCTGTACCGCTTCCCAAGTAGTAAATTGACCGCTCATGTGGTTGCAGCTGGCTGCATGATGTTTTCGTTTTTACACATCCAACAAAGCTATGGACTTATTGAAGTTCACTTTGAAATTTTTATATTGATGGCTGTGCTAATCATGTTTGTTGAGTGGCGAGTGTTTATTACTGCACTTGCGTTTGTTGCCGTTCATCATTTAAGTTTTTATTTTTTACAAATCAATGAAATGGGTTTATATGTTTTTGACCCTGACAGATTGTATTTTAGTACCGTACTTATCCATGCTGTATATGCCATTGTTGAAGCTATTGTTGCGGGCTACATCGCTAAAACATTGCACCGTGAACGCAGTGCAGGGCTCTCGTTAAGTAATACTACAGAGCAAATTATGGCGGATGAAAACAGTATTAATATTAGTCTAAGAGCCGATGAGAGTCACAGTGAAGCGGTGGCGGGCTTCAATCGTCTTCTTGGTTTTGTTTCAAGTGTAATTGGTGATGTACAAAGTCAAAGTAGTGTTTTAAAAAATCAGTCTAAACAATTGCTTGAAGTACATGATGAACTGCACCAACAAGCACTGCACCGAGAGCAGTTATCGGCTGATATTGCACAATCAGGTGAGCGCGTTGCTGAAGGCTTTGCCCATGTTGAGCAAGAAAGTAATGAACTACAAACCCAGTTTGAAAAGCTTCATTTAAGTGCGAGCGAGGCATTAAATGAGGTGGCGAATACAGACAACAAAACCGCTGAGCTTGCTAGTAACCTTAAAGAGGCAGATCAAAATATTGCACTATTAGTAAGTGCATGTAGCCATATCTCAGACTTACTGAATGAGATTTCATCGATTGCTGAGCAAACCAATCTCCTTGCTTTAAACGCGGCTATTGAAGCGGCTCGTGCCGGTGAGCAGGGGCGCGGTTTTGCTGTGGTCGCAGATGAAGTTAGAAACCTTGCAACGCGTAGTAAACACACCACAGATAAAATAACGACAACCCTTGAAAGTTTGATGCAAAATAGTGCTTCATCGACTCAGTCAATGCAAGGGAGTATCACTCTGATTGAGCAACTATCGGCAATTAGCACACAAATGAAGCAACAAATCACTGAAATGACGGAGCAAGTAAATAGTGCTGCCACTAGCTCACAATCGGTTGCGCATGTAGTGCAAAACCAAGCGGGTAACACCCGTGCAATTGCCGAGAACTCACAAGCCTTAATTGCTAATCAAGACAATGATAACCATATGATTGAAAAGCTAACCGATCGTGTGCAGTTAATTGATGTCAGTATTGATGTGCTGGAGCAGGGTATTGCTAAATTCAAATAGCATAAGATTAACAGTGGCGACCCTTTTATGGGTTGTTACTGTGCTTGCTACTTTAGTTTTTGCTTACACCCAGCAAACAGAAACATTTGACCCCGATAACACGCTGTCGCAACCAAACTGGCTGTCATTGTTTCAAAATACCGTTGGGCTTAATGCAGTCGAAGGCGATACTTTGTATATTGTGGATGAAAACACCTGTGTCTGTTCCGCGCGCTCACAAGCGCACATTCAGAGCTTAACAGACTACGCTATCGAGCAGGGAGTGAAAGTAGTAAAACTAGCCCCGAGTATGGCTTTGTCTTCACTTATACCCGCGCAACCGGCTGCGGTACTTATTTCAGATAATCAAGAGTTGGCATATGCAGGGCCATTATCAAAAGGCTTAGCATGCTCGAGTCAGAACGGTTTTGTTGAGTTGGTAATTAAAAATTTACGTGCTGGTTTTAATAGTCAGTTCGTTAATTCTAATGCCAAAGGGTGTTATTGTAAGATTGGTTAAGTTTAACTTTTAAGCAAACAGATACAAAAAAAGAGGCCAAAATCACATTGGCCTCAGAACAACTAGGATTAGCAGGATTAGGAATAGATTACTGGATCTGGCCTCTAATTTCCCCACTCGGGTTAGCAGGTGTATGTACATTTACATAATGACCGCCAGAGGCGAGTACTGAAAAGGTGTCGGCATCAATCATCAAGCCAGCGTTGCTCATCCAGCGATTCATATCATCGCTATCTTGCACAAGGCCAACCAATACCGGGCCATTTTCACCTGTCACACCGGTATGAATATGCGCTGCGCTGGCGTCGCTCACACCTGAGGTGAGTACTTGTAGTTCAACACTGTAATCATGGGTGTTCACTAATGCATAGCCATCACCTGATGCGCTTGTCACAACACTTGGTACTTCTTGTGCACCGCTTAGCGGGAAGGTCACAAATACATAGTTATCAGTTAAAATTTGCCCACGTAGCTCACCGCTAGGATTAGCCGGCGTGTGCACATTAACGTAGTGGCCACCTGATGAAAGTACTGCAAAAGTATCTGCATCTATCAAGATGTTTTCAGGTGTTTGCCATAGGTTAATGTTATCGCTTGACTGTTCTAACGCCGCAAGTACATCACCGTTCATACCAATGCGGCCAGTGTGGATGTGCGCAGCAGTTGCATCACTTACGCCCTCTGTTAATGCTCTTAACTCTAAGTGGTAATTATCCATATTGACTAGTGCATAACCACTGCCTGACGCCATGGTATCGACTGCGGGTACTTCTTGCATGCCAGTTAATGGGAAAGTCACTAATTGATAATTATCTGTCAGAATTTGGCCTCTGATTTCACCACTTGTATTAGAAGGTGTATGAACATTTACATAATGACCACCTGATGCAAGTACCGCAAAAATATCTGCGTTTATCATTGTATTGGCAGGTGTTACCCAGGTGCCGGCATCAGTTGTTGACTGCTCAAGTGCAACAAGTACATCACCATTAGTGCCAATTCGACCTGTGTGAATATGAGCGCCTGTTGCGTCATCTACACCTGTTGTGTTTACACGAAGCTCGAGGTCGTAATTATTCATATTAATAAGAGCATACGCTTCACCACTAGCATTGGTGGTAACAGCAGGTACTTCTTGCTCACCATTGAGTGTAAAGCTTGTGAACGCGAAGTTGTTGGTAAGTATTTGGCCTCGTAGTTCTCCGCCAGCATTAGCAGGTGTATGAACATTTACATAATGACCACCAGAAGCAAGCACCGCAAAAATGTCAGCATTTATCATGGTATTTGCAGGAGTCATCCAAACGTTACTGTCACCCATTGATTGTTCAAGAGCGACGAGTACATCACCATTAGTGCCAATTCGACCTGTGTGGATATGTGCTGCAGTTGCATCGTCTAAGTTTGAAGTAACAACCGTGAGTTCTACGCTGTAGTCAGTTGTGTCTACTAATGCGTAGCCATCACCACTGGCCATGGTGTTTACCATAGGCACTTCTTGCTTACCACTAAGATCAAATGTTGCCACAGCGTAATTATCAGTCAGGATTTGTCCGCGAATTTCGCCATTAGCAAATTCAGGGGTGTGAATGTTCACATAATGTCCACCATCTAAGAGCACCGCAAGAGTATCACTGTCAATGGTGGTTCCCTCAGGCACAACCCAATCAGTCATAATTTCATCGTCTTGTTCTAAAACCACAAACACATCACCATTTGAACCTAATTTGCCTGTGTGGATGTGCGCTGCTGTTGCATCATCTACACCCATAGTGACTGCGCGAAGTTTAAGTTCTGTACTTGCACTATCGTAAGATGCGTAACCGTAACCCATCGCATCGGTGTCGTTCATAGGAACTTGCTGATTACCATTTAAGGCGAAAGTGATGATGCTCGTTGTATCTGGCACTATTTGTGCGCGGAGCTCGCCGTCTGCGAATGCTTCAGTGTGGAGGTTGATATACCAATCCCCGTCCATTAAATCAGCGATCGAGCTTTCATCAAGGTCGGTAATAGCCACTTCATACATACCTTCACTTGTTGCTTCAAAAGCGAATGCAACGTCGCCATTCTCACCCAAATCACCATCATGAATGTGCGCAGCACTAAACCCTTCTACTGAGCTTGCATCTAGCGTTGCACGAAATTGCATTAAACTTTCATCAAGCTCTACGGTTGCTGTGGCGGTTTGCATTGAGTTATTCATTGGTACTTCTTGCTTGCCGCTCAAAGTGACAGAGTAGGTTTGGCTGGGACTGAATTCTTGTACTGGGGGAGGGGTAATCACTTCATTATCGTCGTCATCATCACTACAAGCAGTGACTAGGAGTAAGCTGCTTACCAAGAGTATGTATTTCATCGTTCTTCCTTATATCTAAGTATGTTCGGACGGTACGACGTGTCCATTTCAATAAGGCTTACGACAGGTGTTTAAAAAGCGATCACAAAAGGTTATTAAAAAGTTAAAACACACCCCTTTAGGATTGATTTTTGACGAATTTAAGAAGTAAGAGTTAGATAGCAATTACATGCAAAGATAATTTGAACAGTTATAGCAGTTTAATTTAGTGCTGATAGGTTTTGATATAGGTACGGGTTATGCATTAGTTTTTTAATTACTTAGTAAAACGTCAAAAAATTCGCGATAGGAAAACTATGCAGTTAACTTCATACACATCTTCATTACTAACAGAGCCATTATTGGATCAGCAAAATAAAAAATTGGACCAGCAGAATAAAAATGAGCTAAACCCAGCAAGTGAAAAAGCAACAAACCTTCAAAACTCAAAACAACAAGAAACTGATGTCGATTCTGATCCTGAAGTAGAGGCTAAATCGAAAACATCACAAACACAACAAGAGCTAGTAGCTAAAATAAAGGAGTTACAAAATAAGATTAATAGTTTAAAAAGTAACGAAGAGCTAGCTCCAGAACAACGAGAAAATGATTTATTTGAACTTAATAAACAGCTTGATGAAGAAATCAATGCAGTTCAGCTTACAGTAAAAAGGAATGTTTCTACGATGATTAACTCTTTATTCGCACCTACGTCCAGTACTCACTCTGGTATGCTGTTCAATAATAAAGCATAAGTTTTAAAGTTAAGTGGTAGTCTTTTCAGATATGTTTTGTTAGAAAGCATTGTTTCAGCATCAAGCTACAAAATTTTATCGCTATAACTATAGGCAGAGTACTGGTAATTTGTAGTTGCTTTGCCAATTGCATATTCATACGTTCGCTAAATAACATACTTTATAAGTGAATGTATGAGAATACACATAAAAACAAATAGGAAGAACCATTTAGTGTGAACCGTTATAGGTGACCCGCGTTTGGCTGTTCTTATCATGGTTACTGGGTAATTATATTCAACAAGTGTTTTGAATAGTTCAGGATGCTCTATACTCCAGTCATTTAAAGGAATCGTGTTACCATAACGAGTTTTAAAAATAACAGAAAATAGGTAGGCTCGTCTTGGCTCTGGGTCGTTAATATCGTAGCCGCTTTTGGAGCGTGTGAAATTCCATACGGCTTCAACATTAAGTAAATCCTCTCTTTCAAGTGTCCGTGCTTTTCTGTCATCAAATAAAAGAGCTGGTAAGTAAATTTGTTCTTGGTTAATTTTAATTTCGCATAGTGGGGACTCTTGAATAAAGTAACGTTTATTGGCAATAAACATCTGAATTAAAAAGTAACTAAGATAGGTAATGATCGCGGCGCCAATAGCGACCGCACCGGATTGTGTTTGCCAAACAAGTAGACATGCAATAATGAATACAGCAGCTGTGATTATTTTTGCTTTTAATCTTTGTGCTTTAGGTAAGGGCACAGCACATCTTAAAATCGGTATCTCAGGCTGCACTTTTGTTTTTATTAAAGTCTGAAAAAAGATGGATTTAAAATTGTCGCGTGTTAATTCAATAGTAGGCGCTTCCATGTGTCCTCGTTTAAAAATCAAGCATTTGAGATAAAATAGCAAAAACAGAGTTTTATTATCAACTAAAGTGTTAACTATCGTTTGTTATTTATAAAGAGTTTATTATCTTAACACTGCTCCCTTGAAAGTGAGTATGCTTTGTCATTCAAAATTGTTCACTCTAGCTTAGCTATTCGTTATATCCTTTACAAAACCTGATTACCTCTTTTTTCATAAGCTAAAACATATCTCAACGTTGAAAATTTTTTTGTGTACTCGTCATCAACTAACCACTCAAAATATAAGAAGAAATTTTTCAGCTGTATGCCATTTAGGAAGTTCCAGTATGAAAGTTATACAAATTTCACTAAAACACTATTGCGAACTATTACCGTTTAGATTAATATGCTGACCATCAAGAGAAATGAGAGTGGTTTGCATTCATGTATATCTGTTTATGCCATGGTGTGACTGATAAAAAAATCGAACAAACTATTGATGATGGCGCAATGACGATGCGCGATCTGTCAAAAGAGCTACAAGTGGGTAGCCAATGTGGTAAATGTTGCGGTTGCTGTAAAAAGATTCTTAACCGTAAACTCATTGAAATCGCAGACATCACAGAGCAAGTAGCATAATTACTTGCTCTTAAACGTGTTTATTTAACTATTTTTCTTACCTTTCTGCCTTATCTTTATCACTTCGTACGCGTTTTATTTGCTTTTAATCCCCTCATTTATTAGGGTTATATCAAAGCAATGTGTGTATCACACAGTCACGGGTAGGAAGCCATGATAATTGACTCTCCCAAATATCTTTTTTGTGCAATTTTTTTTATGATAGTGGCAGGTTGTGCGCAATTACCTTCTCGAGAGTCTATCCAACCAAGTTATGCTATTAAAGCTGATACACCCAGTACAATAGGAGATGCAGTGGGGAATGTTCATCCTGGTTTATCAGGGTTTTATCCTTTAGTAGATGGAGTCGATGCCTTTGTCGCAAGGTTGGCGCTCATTGATTCTGCAGAGCACACCATTGATGTGCAGTATTATTTATATCACAGGCAGCAAACAACAATTTTATTCACCGCTTTTTTACTCAAAGCGGCTGATCGCGGCGTAAGAGTAAGATTATTACTTGATGACTTATCTCAAGCCGATAGTGAAATTGATTTAGCAGCGTTGGCTGTCCATCCCAATATCGAAGTGAGATTGTTTAACCCGTTTCCTAATCGCCGCTTTAGAGCATTGGGTTTTGTGAGTAATTACAGCCTGCTTTCAAGACGAATGCATAACAAAAGCTTTATTGTTGATAATAAAGTTTTTATTACTGGCGGCAGAAATATTGGTAATGCATATTTTTCCGCGGAAGATCACTCAGAGTTTATTGATTTAGACGTAATGAGCGCAGGTGACATTGTACCCAAAGCATCAAAAGCGTTTGATTTATATTGGAATCATCAATTATCGTACCCCGTTGAAGATTTGCATGGTAGTCGTGATGAACAATCTCTTGTTAATATCACAGAAAGCTTACGAACCTATGTTTTGCAAAACCAAGACAGCAACTATGTAGAGCAACTTCGTGAAAGTGAGTTTGTGAAGCGTTTACAAAACGATGAGATCCAGTTTGATTGGCAAGAGTCGACTTTATTCTTCGACCACCCTGATAAGCTGCTCAATGATGTGAGTGAAAAATCAGCTAATATGTCGCCATCTTTATTCAAAGAGATGGGTCAACCAGAGCATAAAGCAATTATAGTCTCACCATATTTTATCCCTAAAGAGCAGGGCGTTGAGTTGCTAACCAGTTGGGTAAAAAAAGGGGTAGATGTTACCGTACTGACTAACTCATTAGCAGCGACTGATGTTTCTGCTGTGCATGCGGGTTACAAGAAGTATCGTGCAGATTTAATTCGTGGTGGCGTTAAACTTTGGGAATTAAAACCTAGCGACTTAGTTGCTATTAAACGCAAAGCAGGGCGTAAGGTGACGGGCTCATCACAGGCAAGCCTTCATGCAAAAACGATGACGATCGATGATAAGAAAATTTTCGTTGGTACTATGAATCTCGATCCGCGCTCTTTTGACCTAAATACTGAAATGGGCGTATTAATTAATAGTGAAAAACTCAGTCATTTTTTAGCGCACTGGGTTGATAAAAAAATGCCAGACTATGCTTGGAAAGTAGAATTGAAGAATCCAAATGATGACCAGCTAATTTGGCTTGATACAGTAAACAACAAACAGTTTGAAAAAGAACCACAAACCTCATCATGGCGGCGTTTTCAAGTTTGGTTTATATCGCTGTTTCCGATTGAGGATGAACTCTAGTTATAACTGCAAACCTAATCTTCGGCCCAAGTTTTTTAGTTGGGCTTTTTTGTATTCATACTTTAGTTGTTAACATTTTCGGGATAAAAAATGCCAATTGAGCGTACACGTGTAAGTTTAATATATTCAAGTGCTTAGCATCATTAAGAAAATTAAATATAAAAAAATGTTTAAAAAACTGGTTGGACCAATTGATCTATTGTTCAATTTATGACGTAATGTAGGTATTACTATCTGGTCGGATGAGTTTATTATGAGCTTACGTACAAAATTAAAAAAAGTATTACCTAGTATTTCAATTACAGAACAAGAAGCGTTAGATGCGGGTGATGTTTGGTTAGAAGGTTCAATCTACCAAGGTAAACCTGATTTCGATGCACTTCGTGATGTTCCAGCTGCTAAGCTGAGTGCTGAAGAGCAAGCATTCTTAGATGGTCCAGTGAAAGAATTATTATCAATGATTGATGATTCTGAAATTCAAAACGGTGTTCATCTACCTGATTACATTCTTGATTTCTTGAAAAAAGAGCGCTTTTTCTCGCTTATCATTCCTAAATCATTCGGCGGTTTAGAATTCAGCCCTTACGCAAACTCAACAATCGTTGCGACTATCGCGACAAAGAGTTCTGCGGTTGCGGTAACCGTGATGGTTCCTAATTCATTAGGCCCAGGTGAGCTATTACTGCACTTTGGTACTAAAGAGCAACAAGATCACTACTTACCACGTCTTGCTAATGGTCGTGATATTCCATGTTTCGCACTAACTAGCCCAGAAGCGGGTTCAGATGCGGGTGGCATTCCAGATATTGGTGTTGTTAAACGTGGCCAGTTCAATGGCGAAGAAGTGTTAGGTTTAGAAATTACTTGGGACAAACGCTACATCACACTCGCGCCGATTGCGACAGTGTTAGGTTTAGCATTCAAAGTAGTTGACCCTGATGGTTTACTCGGTGGCAAAGAAAACCTAGGTATTACCTGTGCGCTTATTCCTAAAGAGCACCCAGGTGTTGAACTTGGAAATCGTCACGATCCTATGGGTATCCGTTTTTATAACGGTACGACACGCGGCGAAAAAGTATTTGTACCAATGGACTTCATCATTGGTGGTCAAAAGAATATCGGTCGTGGCTGGCAAATGCTGGTTAGCTGTTTAGGTGCAGGCCGTGGTATCTCGTTACCGGCACTAGGTGTTAGCTCATCGCAAGTTGCATTTAAAGGTGCTTCTGAGTACGCAGCAGTACGTGAGCAGTTTGGTCTTGCGATTGGTCAATTCGAAGGCATTCAAGAAAAGCTCGCTGATATTGCGGGTAAAACGTATCTTCAAGAAGCGATGCGTGTATTAACAACAGAAGGTTTAGGCATGGGCTTAAAACCATCTGTAGTCACTGCAATTGCTAAATACCATATGACAGAAATTGGTCGTAACGTGCTTGATTCAGCAATGGATATTCAAGCGGGTAAAGCGATTCAAAATGGTCCACAAAACACATTAGCAAGTGGTTATGTTGCACAACCAATCGCAATCACGGTTGAAGGTGCAAATATTCTTACTCGTAATCTAATGATTTTTGGTCAAGGTGTAATGCGTTGTCACCCATATCTACAAACTATGGTTGAGTCTATCCACAGCGAAGACAAAAATGCAGATAAAGAATTCAACAGCATCTTACGTAAAACAGTGGGCTACAGCGTATCTAACAGTTTGCGTGCTTTCCGCTTAGGTGTATTACCGTTTACTGCGGGTGCTAAATCGTCATTACCAGAAGTACGTGAATACGAAAAAGCAGCACATAAACTATCTGCAAAACTTGCAGTTTACGCTGACTTCTCATTATTAGTACTTGGCGGCAAGCTTAAACAAGCAGAAATGTTATCTGCACGTTTAGGTGACGTAATGAGTTTCTTATACGCAGCGATGGCGTCGATTAAATACTACGAGCAAAAAGTAGCAAGCAGTGAACGTGAGCAAGCCGCACCTTACTTCCATTATGCGACTCGCTTTGCACTACAAAGCGCAGAAGAAGCATTGCATAAGTTTTTAGACAACTTCCCTGCAAGTGGTACTCGTAAGTTTATGCGTTTCATTACGATGAACTACTCAATGAAAATGCCTAAAATCAGCGATGATTTAATCCGTGAACTTGCGACTCAAGCGCAAATGGATACCGCATTTAAAGCGCAAATCACTCATTTGGTTAAACCAATTGAAGGTGATGGTCATTACATCAATGAGCAAGCGTACAAAGCGAAAATGGCATGCCTTGATTTACTTGCAAAAGTTAAAAAAGCACTGCGTGCTAAAACAATCAAGCCGGGCGTTCGTTTTGCAGAAACACTTGATAATGCACTTGTGGCAAGTGTTATTAACGAAGAAGAGTATGCAAAATTGATTGACTACAACAAGAAACGTGAAAAAGCGATTCGTGTTGATGAGTTCGACTTTGATATGAACTTGCTTGATGACAATGCAAAGCCAGTTAACCCACTTAAGAGTGTGGTAAACGAGTAATTCAACAATGCAAGTCCTGAGCAGTATTAGGACTTTATCTTCGAAAACCCGTGCTTAGCACGGGTTTTTTTATTGCCTAAACTTCCCGTAAAAATATACGCAATCTGAGTAAGCTAAATAGAGAATAGAAGCATTAGAATCGTTACACACATAGAGACCGTTTACAAAGTGCGCGCATAATCTCAGACTATAATGGTTATGTGAGTACTCAACGCAACTATGACCCATTTGGTAAACCACGTTTAGCCAGTGGTGGCTTAATGCCGGTTGGAAACGCAAAGCTAAATGACTTAGCAGATGCAAAAACACGACGTGGCTTTACTGATCACGAGCATTTGGATGATATTGAGCTTATTCATATGAACGGTCGGGTGTACGATTATAACCTTGGTCGGTTTATGTCAGTTGACCCTGTTATTCAAAGCCCAACGAATAGCCAGAGTATTAACCCTTATTCATATATTATGAATAACCCCTTAGCGGGAACTGACCCAACAGGGTATTCTGCAGTCTGTGCTTCTAGCGGGACGTGCCCCATAGATACGGTTGTAACAACTAAGAGTGGTGAAGAAAAATCAGTTAAAATGACTGAAGCTGCATTCAAAAAAATTAACTCTCAGATACAAAAAAATGGAAGCTCTTCAATAAAAGTTACAGCTAAAAATAAAGGAGCTATTAGTGATATCGGGAGTTCTTCAAGCAATCAAAAAGAAGCTATAAACGAACCCAATAGCTTTTCAGGAACAAGCAAAGAGAAGAGTTCTAAATTAAGTGGTTCTGATTTAGATATCGATAGGGTAGGAGGTATATCGAATGAATACTTTGGAAGTGTAAATGCTTCATATAGTGATTTTAAAGAGGATGAAGATGGAAATACAATTCAGGCAACTATTACTTGCGACTCTGTTTGTCAGAAAGAGGCTATCGACCAAGGGCGAATAACCTCAACTGACATTTCACGTAGTATCATGAGATTAAGAATGAGAGAGTATCAGGGGTATGCAGCTGGTTACTCTTCAATTTGGGTTGCAGGCTCTGCGAGACATATAATTTATAATATCTCTTCATTTACATTTAAGCAGTTTAGAAAGTTCAACGAACTTCCAACAAAACAAAAAGAAGCTTGTATAAGTATGTTTCTGGGATTGTGCGGTCCAGGAAGTGCTACGGATGAACTTTTGAAACCAAAAGTTCCTTACTCAACACCGAAGCCTGGGCCTAGCAAATATGAACCTGCTGGAAGTGTGGTTTTGGACCCTAAAAGGTTTATATACGAAAAAACATGGTAACAAGGTAACTATCATAAAATGCCAATATTCTCATTTTCTCAAAAATGGAAAAATATCCTTATTTTAACTTTATTTTTCCTAGCAGGAATCTTTCTTATAGAACCAATGCAAACGGGGGGCTTCTTGTTAATTGCTATTTTACTTTCTAGGTTTATAGCAAAAGAGTATAAATCAACAGATACATATATTGATGAACAATCGCTCTGCGAGTTCAGTAAAGTGTATTACTATGCTTATTATCGAATGATTCTGTCTGGGCTTTATGTAGTTATAATGTTTAGAAATGGTGAGCTACTAACATTGGATATTACTTTTTTTCTTATTTGGTTTGTTGGTTCGTCCTTTCTATGGTTCACAGCTTTTTTCATTCCTTCAGACGGGGTGATTGAAAGTAAACTCGATATATTTGCTTTCATGTTCATGCTAGTTGTCGGTATAAGTAATCTATCTATTATAGCTTGGTTGTTAACCATGAATGATGGCTTTGCTTGGTTTAGCCCCTTAATTGTAGAAAGCTCTAAAACTTTTTTAGATAATTTTACCTAAATAGAAATGGCTCTTAATATGACAATTACAATCACGCGCAGCCAATCCCAGTAGAACTGCGCACTTACTGTCCGCAGGTCGTGCAAAATGTGTTAGTGCCACTTCCTAGTGGCGCTGACTCAAATAGCTTGATGCGTGCAGGTGATTTATCATAGCTGCACTTTAACGTGACATAATACATCAACACGGTCTACGCTTAATTTTGCTCTAAAACTTTGAGGTTGCCATGATGAATCATTTTGCGCTTTTGGCTAAATCACTTCGGTTGGCTGCCCAATACCACGCTCAACAACAGCGTAAATCAGATGGCTCACCTTACATTAACCACTTAATCGAAGTTGTCGATATGCTTGTTAATATCGCTCATTGGACTTCCCACACTTCCTCTATAAAAGTTATTACTAACTAAGTTCATTTTTTGGTTTCATTTTTTCTCACACATCTAAAATACAATTGAAATGATAGTTATTTTTAATTAATCTCTTGCTCTTTTATAGGTACAAGGAAGGGGAAATGAAAATTAAAAAATTGGTTTTACTAATATCAGCTGCATTTGTTACCACACAAGCCGTGTCGCAAACTCAAAAGCAGCCAAGCAAAAAAGCACTTTCTGATATTGAAGTGATAGAGGTTTTAGGGCGAAGCGCGCAAACAACATTCTCTGATTACAGTTATTCAGTTACCCGCACTGCTGCTGATATTCTTGAGATCCCACAATCAGTAAGCGCAGTAACCAAGGAGGTGATACAGGATCAAGCAATGATGCGCTTAAACGATGTTACACCTTTTATTAGCGGCGCGAATGAATACTCTGTTTACGATGACATTACAATTCGGGGGTTTCGCAGCCAAGACGATCGCCGCGTCAATGGTATGCGTACTCATAATAACTTTTGGAATCAAACCTTAATTGCTCATGTTGAACGTGTCGAAGTTATTAAAGGGCCGGCTTCTGCTGTATTTGGTGATGCGAGCCCTGGTGGCACGGTTAATACAGTAACTAAAAAACCGCTTGGTGAAAGCCGTCATAGCATTAGTGCTCGTCTTGGTAGTTATTCTGATAAATATGTCGCATTAGACACAACAGGCAAGGTAGCTAGCAATGAGCGTTGGCTTTATCGATTTAATGCTGGCTACGAAGATTCAGAAACGTTTAGAGATAATATTTTTAATGAGAGTTTATTACTCTCACCCAGTTTTACATATTTACTAAGCGACGATACTAAAATGAATGTTGAGGTGGTTTACTCTGACAGCAAGGGGTTACTCGACCGCGGTCAGCCCAATTTACGTAACGCGACCGATTTATCTCAGGTGCCTATATCTTTATCGTCAAATCAGCCAGGGGATAAGCTAGATACAACCTCGTTATCATCAAGTGTGACTTTAGACCATCATTTTAATGATTACTGGTCATTGGGTTTTAAATACATGCATTTAGATAGTGAGCAAAAGCTGGTTGAGCATCGTGCAGCGACATATGTTGATGGATCAGACTCCGTATTTAATGTTTGGTATACAGACCGGGATATTGATGCCGATTCAGATAATGTGACTGCTTACATAACAGGCAAAGTTTATATCGGTGATGTTGAGCACAATATTGTCATTGGTGGCGATTACATTGATAACCATAAACTCAATGCGCAACGAATGAGTCGCTCGGCAGGTACATTTGATATTTTAAATCCAACCTATGAGCAACCCGATATAGCAAGTTACAATTTAGGCGACCGTTTTGAATTTGGTGGTGGATTAAAAAGTAACGGCCTTTACATTCAAGATCATATTAAATTCGATGACTGGTCAATTTTAGCCAGTGTACGTCGCGAAGGTTATAAGTTAACAGATCTAAATGGCAATGAAAGTTCAGACAGTGATTTCTTACCTCGCTTAGGTGTTGTTTATAATCTTACTCAAGACTCGAGTGTCTATGCCAGTTGGGTAACTGGCTTTGAACCCCCATCCACATTTTTAAATACCAAAGAGCAAGGTGGGCCATTTGGACCAATCGATAGTTACCTCTACGAAATTGGTTATAAGGCAAAGTTATTTGACGAAAAGGTGTTGCTAACAACGTCCATCTATCAAATAACAAAGCAGAATGTGTTAGTACAAGATTTTGCTCGTTCACAGCAATTAGGTTACCGAGTTTTTCGTCAAAGGGGTGAGGAGCAAGCCACAGGTTTCGAAATCGATATTAATGGGCAGCTCTCTGATAATTGGTTAGTGATTGCTAATTACGCCTACAATAGGGCTGAAATAACTGAAGACACGAATACGCTTTTAATTGGTAAACAAAAAGAAAATGCACCAAAAAATTCAGCTACACTCTGGAGTAAATATAGCTTAAACGATACATGGCAGTTAGCGGCGGGGGCAAGCTATGTTGATAAGCGCAATACAACCGACGAAGCTGTTTTGCCATCGTATACACTGTTGCAAGCAGGTATATACTTCAAGAAACCAAGTTGGAGTGCTGCATTGCTTGTTGATAATGCACTCGATAAACAGCACTGGAGTGGTGGTTATGGTTACGGGCAGTTATTTGTGGGTGATCCACGTACCGTTAGTTTGACTGTAAACTACACGTGGTAGCACATAATGAATAGGCCTTAACAGGCCTATTTTTTTATTGGTTTGCCTGACATAATCTGGCTGTGTATTTTTATATTGTTTGTTGATGTCAGAATTTTATTCTTTATTAAAAAATAACTATCAAGATATTGAAGTTATTAATGTGATTAGCACTCTATGGAGCGGCTGTGGCGAAATTATTCGTTGTCGATTAGACGATGAAACACGGGTCATTAAATTGATTTCTATGCCTGATTTCATTGAACACTCGCGAATTGAGCAAAGTCAATTTGCCCTAGCCAGAAAGCAGCAATCTTATTTAGTTGAATACAATTGGTATAAGCAATACAGCTCATCTTTACCAGACCAAGCTGCCGCCATTCCTTGTTTTAATCAGATACAGAAGCAAAATCAATTTGCTTTAATTTTTGATGATTTTACAGCGTTTGGCTATCAGCAAGCTCAAGACCACACTCAACATATTCATGCAATACTTAAATGGTTAGCGCACTTTCATGCTTTTCATTTATCAACCCCAGGCGAGGGGTTATGGCCCAGAGGCAGTTATTGGCATTTAGCCACGCGTCCTGATGAATACGCGCGAATGCCCGACTCACCTCTTAAAGCCGCAGCTGTACATATTGATTGCGCACTTTATAAATGCAAATATCAAACACTAATACATGGGGATGCAAAGCGTGCTAATTTTGCTATCAACTCACAGACTAATCATGTACTTGGTTATGACTTTCAATATGTTGGAAAAGGGGTTGGCGTTATCGATGTAATGTACTTTTTGGGAAGTTGTTTAAATGAGTGCGCACTAAAGTTAAATGCGCAAACCTACCTAAATCGATATTTTGCAGAGTTAAATGCAGCACTTAAACAGTATCAACCTACTATAAACGCAGGCGATTTAATCAGTAATTGGCGTGGTCTTTGGTGTTATGCATGGGCTGATTTTTATCGGTTTTTAGCAGGTTGGAGCCCTCAGCATGTAAAGATAAATGGTTATATGCAAAACCAATTCAATGAATACCTGAACAAAAATAAGGAATACGATGAATAAGCCTATTCGTTTTGCCATTATTGGCTGTGGAGCGGTAACTGAGGTAAAAAGTGGCCCTGCTTATCAGCAAGTAAACGGTATTGAACTTATTGGCGTTACACGCAGAGATTTAAACAAAGCGCATGATTATGCTACACGCCATACTGTACCCAAAGTATTCGCAACTAATAGCGAGCTAATAAACGATGAAATGGTTGATGCTGTTTATATAGCAACGCCACCCGATAGTCATAAAGAATTGGCGCTTCAAGTTGCCAAAGCAGGCAAACCTTGCTGCATAGAAAAGCCACTCGCTCCTAGTTACGAAGAGAGCTATGCAATTGTTGAGGCGTTTAAAGATGCTAAGCAACCATTATTTGTCGCTTACTATCGACGCTCTTTACCACGGTTTAATAAGGTTAAAGAACTTATTCAAAATGGCCAAATTGGCCAAGTACGCCATGTAAGTTGGCACTTAAGTAAAGTGCCAAGTGAGCTTGATTTGTCTGGTGAATATAATTGGCGCACTGATAAACGTATTGCTCGTGGTGGCTACTTTGATGACTTAGCGAGTCATGGCTTAGACTTATTCGCTTACTTACTGGGCGAGTTTACTCGGGTTCATGGTTTTAGTTCAAATCAACAGGGGTTGTACTCAGCATTTGATGCTGTTACGGCTCATTGGCAGCACAGTTCTGGTGTGACAGGTGTTGGCAGTTGGAATTTTGCCTCTGCTAAGCGTTTCGATGACGTGGTTATTTATGGTAGCAAAGGTGAAATACGCTTTAGTGTATTTGATGAAAAACCAATTGAGCTCAATAACCTTGCTGGTAAGTGTAAATTTTCCATCGAAAACCCCGTTCATATTCAACAGTTCCATGTTGAAAATATAGCGAGGTTTTTTGACCAAGGGGCGCCACACCCATCGACAGGGGAATCCGCACTTCATACAAGCTGGGTAATGGAACACATTTTAGCTAATTAATGCACATAAGCATTATTAAATGCCTCAATAATGACTTTTTGCTCAGGAGCTGGAAACAGCTCCGATAGCCGCTTGCTAATAAGAGTTTTGACTCTTTCACTTTGAAGAGCACGGTCAAATAACGCAATGGCTTGTCTTCCTTGCGGCGAAGGTGAACATGCTATATAACCAAAAACAGCTGCTTGATCAGGCTCAATGGTTAAATAACGTATTTTATCCGTACTAGCAGCGCGTTGATATCTGTCTATAAACACGTCTCTATATTCAATAATGGCATCTATTTTATTTTGAAAGAGCATCTGCCCCAAACGACTCGCATTGGTTGCACCTTCAAGTTTAAAAAAGTGTTTTTCATTATTTTTAATAAAGGTATCTATATCTACGGAATACGAGCGCCCACTTGTTATGCCAATTGTGAGGTCGTAGTCATTGATTGCTTTTTCCAGTGACAGTGAATCAGGTAAGGTAGGCATATTAAATACAATGAGCCTATTTGCAGGAAATGCCATAATTGGGTAGCGAGTAAATAGGGCGTTAGCCTCTCGTTCAGGCGTTTTTAACTTATTGTATAAGCAAACATCAGGAAGCATACTGAGTTGTTTCCACTCTCGTAACCTGCTTGCGGGAACAAACTGGATGTTTATTTCATCTTGTATTTCTTTTACAGCTTCGAGTAAGAAAATTGTTGCTTCATTTCTCGGCTTACCACTGGCTTGCGGAATATAGTCATCCATCACTTTTATTTCTAAAGGCTCAGAATTAGCTGTCGGACTTAAAAAAGCGAGGTTAAATAGTATTAAAAAAACGAGCGAATGTATTTTCATGCTACGTTGATACCTAAAAATTAAATAAATTGTGATGTTGTGCCACACCAGTTTGTTGCAAAAAAATTAATATTTCGGCCTTTTGATTAATATTAGACCTATTAACGAAATTAATGCAATAACAACGCATTTTTTGCGGTAGCGCGGGCTATTATACGCTAAAATAGGCGTAATTTATTTCATTTAGGTTCTACTTATGTCTATTAATGTAATTACTCATCCGTTAGTTCAACACAAACTTGGCCTTATGCGTGCAGAAGGTATTAGTACAAAAAGTTTCCGTGAGCTGGCGTCTGAAGTAGGTACTTTGCTTACTTACGAAGCAACTAAAAACCTACCACTAGAAAGCGTGCAAATCACAGGATGGGATGGTTCAACATTAGATGTAGAGCACATTAAAGGTAAAAAAATTACTGTTGTGCCAATTTTACGTGCCGGCCTTGGCATGATGGATGGCGTGATGCAATTATTACCCGCTGCAAAAGTGAGTGTTGTGGGTCTTCAACGTAACGAAGAAACACTTGAGCCAGTGCCTTATTTTGAAAAGTTAGTTGGCAAAATTGATGAGCGTTTAAGCCTTGTTATTGACCCAATGCTGGCAACAGGTGGCTCAATGATCGCCACTATCGATATGTTGAAAAAAGCAGGCTGTAAAGATATTAAAGTCATTGTATTAGTGGCAGCCCCCGAAGGCGTAGAAAAAACCCTTGCGGCACACCCTGATGTTGAAATTTTCACCGCATCATTAGACAGTCACTTAAACGAAAAAGGATATATCATTCCAGGCTTAGGAGATGCCGGTGACAAGATTTTTGGCACAGTGTAAGGCGCTCACGTGGAAAATCATCAACCATTTTCGTTAAAAACCATTCTTACCGGCGCGCAAATGCTGTTTGTAGCATTTGGCGCACTGGTACTTGTGCCCTTACTGACAGGCCTTGATCCCAATGTGGCTTTATTTACCGCAGGTTTAGGGACTTTACTGTTTCATGTGGTTACCAAAGGCCAAGTTCCTATCTTTTTAGCATCGTCTTTTGCTTTCATTGCACCCATTATCGCCTCGGTACAAATGTGGGGCATTCCTGCAACAATGGGCGGTTTAATGGTGGCGGGCTTTTGTTATTTTGCGCTTAGTTTAATTGTAAAGTTTAAAGGCGTAAATGCTCTGCATAAAGTGTTACCGCCTGTGGTTGTTGGCCCTGTGATTATGGTCATTGGTTTAGCTTTAGCGCCAGTCGCTGTGAACATGGCAATGGGTAAAGCTGGTGATGGCAGTGCGCAATTAATCCCTTATGAGCAAGCTATTTGGGTTTCAGCTTTATCATTACTGGTTACGCTGATTTTTGCTGTATGGGGTAAAGGTGTATTTAAACTCATTCCTATTCTTGCCGGTGTGGTCGCAGGCTACCTCGCTTCGTTATTTATAGGTATTGTTGAATTTAATGCGGTCACTCAAGCGAACTGGTTTGCAGTACCGGCATTTACCTACCCTGAGTTTAAGTGGCAAGCTATTTTGTTTATGGTACCTGTGGCAATAGCGCCAGCCATAGAACATATTGGCGACATGATGGCAATTAGCCAAGTAACGGGTAAAGACTATTTGAAGAAACCGGGTTTACATCGCACTTTATTAGGTGATGGCCTCGCTACCTCCGCGGCATCGGTTTTTGGTGGTCCACCTAATACAACGTACTCTGAAGTAACGGGGGCGGTAATGCTTACCCGTAACTTCAATCCACGGGTGATGCTTTGGACTGCTATTATTGCGATTGTGCTCGCTTTTGTAGCAAAAATGGGTGCAGGTTTACAAACTATTCCGGTGCCTGTGATGGGCGGCATTATGATTTTACTCTTTGGCTCTATTGCCGTGGTTGGTTTAAATACCTTAGTAAAATCGGGTGAAGACCTTACCGCGCCTCGCAATCTGACTATCATCGCACTGATTTTAGTGTTTGGTATTGGTGGCATGCATATCGGTGGTAACGAGTTTAGTTTGCAAGGTGTGAGCTTATGCGCAATCTTGGGGATTATCTTAAATGCTGTTCTCCCCAAAGCAGTGCAACAACCTGATTAGAATTTAGAAACTGCTTGAATATTGCACCAAAAAAGCGCGTTAAATATGCGCTTTTTTTGTAACTATTTAAAAAATAAGGAATTATAAAACTGGTCTACTAACTGCATTTATCTCTATGTCATACTGGTAGGAGCGATTATGCAAGAGGCAAATGTTGTGGATATTACCCCGTTTTTAGCGAAGCATCAGTTACCACTGAAGTATCAATACTTAAGTGAGCAGTTTTTTATACCCCTCGCGCACGATATCTTAAGTGCAAAAATAACTGGCCAACCTATGCTAGTGGCTATCAACGGCTGCCAAGGCTCAGGTAAAACAACCCTCGCTGATTTTTTAGTGACCTGGGTTAATAGTAATACCGAATTCAATAGCGTGTCATTATCAATCGATGACTTTTATTTAAGTCGCGATGCTCGCTCTGAGCTTGCTAAAGACGTTCATCCTTTGTTTGCAAGTCGTGGGGTACCAGGGACGCATGATACGCAATTAATGGAGCAAACCTTGTCAGCCTTGTTGGCAGGTAAAGTGGATGTGCCATTACCTCAATTTGATAAGCTAACTGATGATCCAGTGCCAAAAGAGCAATGGCCTAGTAGCCAAAAGCCGATTGATATCGTGTTTTTTGAAGGCTGGTGTGTAGCCAGTACACCGCAGCAACCTTATCAATTACAAACTCCAGTTAATGAATTAGAACAACAAGAAGATGCCGACGGCATTTGGCGCCGTTGTGTCAATAGTTGCTTAGCGAATGAATATCAACATGTATTCGCGATGGCTGATTACACCATTATGTTAAAAGCGCCTTCATTTGAAGATGTGTATGCGTGGCGCTTGGAGCAAGAGCAAAAGTTAATTGCTAAAAAAGGCCAAGGGCAGGGCACCTTTGACGAAGTGAGTTTAAAGCGTTTTATCTCTCATTTTGAACGAATTACGCGTGAAAACTTAGCCACTCTTACGCACAGCGTGGATGCGTTATTATTGCTTGATACCGAGCGTGATATCACCAAGATGGAACTACTGGCTGACCAAATTGCACAACCACTTATTTTTACAGACTTAGACGGCACATTACTTGATCACGATAGTTACGAGTGTGAGGTAATCAAACCTTTTTTGGCAAAGTTGAATGAAAGTGGTGTCAATGTCATTTTTAACACCAGCAAAACTTTTGCTGAAGTTACTGATATTCAAAAAGGTTTAAATCATCATCACCCTTTTATTGTTGAAAATGGCGCGGCCGTTTATATCCCAAAAGACACTTTCAAAGTAAAACCGATTGGCTGTGATGAATATAAAGGTTATTGGCGCTTTGCTATGACACAAAGCACCGATAAATTGCATGAAGATCTTAAGCAATATGCGAGTGATTACAGTCATTGTGTGCGCTTATTTAGCCAATTTAGTGCACCAGAAATAGCCGAGTTAACAGGACTACCTGTTGGTAAAAGTGAACTGGCTTTACAGCGCCAGTACTCAGATCCGGTTTGTTTCTCGGGCAACGATGAAGAAAAGCAAGGCTTGATAGATGCTATGAGCCAAGCAGGCTACGAAGTGCTTGTTGGCGGGCGTTTTATTCATTTAACCAAAGGTAACAATAAAGGTCTTGCACAAAAATGGCTGTTAAATCAGTTTAAAAAAGCCTATCGCAATCCATTTACTGTGATAGCCCTCGGCGACAGTCAAAACGATGTGGCCATGCTAAAAGCGGCCGACACCGCCATTCTAATCAATAATCCTGGCAGCCAGGTGCAATCACAAATATTACAAAAAGCCTGGCAGCTCAGCGAAAAACCAGCCCCAGCAGGTTGGGTTCAAGAAGTTTCTGCGTTAACTATCATCAAAGCGCGTTTTGCAGCAAAACAGGAGCAATCTCATGGCTGATTTTTATCAAAATGGCATTATCACGACCTTACACAATATTGCTGACCGCCCAGTAGAAGAGCTAGAAAAAGAATTATTGGGCTTTTCAAAACAACGCCCAATGGGACTGATTTTACCGTCGCTTTACAGTGAGTTAGAAGGCCCCGCTTTGCAAAATATTATTGCTGAGCTCAAACATGTGCCTTATTTATCGCAAATTACCATTGGCCTAGATCGCGCCGACGAAAGCCAATATCGCCATGCACTACAGTTTTTTGCTGAGCTTGATCAGCATCATAAAGTACTTTGGAATGATGGCCCGCGTTTACAAGCGCTCGATAAAGAACTCCAAAAACTGGGCGTTGCACCACGAGAGCTAGGTAAAGGTCGCAATGTTTGGTATTGCATGGGTTATAAGTTGGCAACGTCAAAAGTTGAGTCAATTGCGCTTCATGACTGTGATATTTTGACTTACGACAGAGCGCTTTTAGCACGCTTAATTTACCCTGTTGCTCACCCTCGTTTTAACTATGAATTTTGTAAAGGGTTTTACCCGCGCACCGCTGAGGGCAAAATTAATGGCCGCGTGTCACGTTTGCTGGTAACGCCGTTATTGCGCTCATTTAAAACAATTTTAGGTAGCAATGATTATTTAGAATACATGGACTCGTTTCGTTATCCGCTAGCGGGGGAGTTTTCGTTTCGCCGTGATGTACTCAACGATATTCGTATTCCAAGTGATTGGGGCTTAGAAATTGGTGTGCTATCAGAGATGTATCGAAACTACTCGCATAACCGTTTATGTCAGGTCGATATTGCGGATAATTACGATCATAAACACCAAGAGCTATCGCTCAGTAATCAAGCAACCGGATTGTCCAAAATGTCGATTGATATCACTAAAGCTTTATTTAGAAAGCTGGCTACACAAGGGGTGACCTTTACAACAGAAACAATTCGCTCATTAAAAGCGACCTATTACCGTATTGCACTCGATTTTATTGAAACCTATCACAACGATGCGCTCATGAATGGCTTAACGCTCGATATTCACCAAGAAGAAAAAGCTGTTGAGATGTTCGCGCAAAATATTATGAATGCGGGTCAGCACTTTCTAGAGTACCCAATGGAAGCACCCTTTGTGCCGAGCTGGAACCGTGTTGCCTCTGCCATGCCAGATGTGTTTGCGCGCTTAGAAGAAGCCGTAGAGCTTGATAACAAAGATTACATTTAATGGGGAAGGCGCGTGACTTTAGAGCTTTTACAACAACGGGTTATACAGCATTTAACCTGTATCTACGGCGAGGTTGAACTACCAACAACCCTTGAACAACTCGCAAACAGGCTAATCAACACCATGCAAGGTGATGATCCTGTCCGCGACCCGACGCCGCATAAAAACCGTTGGGATGAGCAAGACATGATCTTAATTGCCTACGGTGATTCAATCATTCGTCATGCTAATACGGATGATGCGGTAGCTAAGCCTGAAGAACCGCCTTTGCATACCTTACATCGATTTGTTAAGAATCAATGTTTGCCTGAACTCAATGCCCTGCATATTTTGCCGTTTTACCCGTATAGCTCAGATGAAGGCTTCGCGGTGATGAACTATGTGCAAGTGAATGAAGCGTTAGGCAGTTGGCAGCATATTCGTGATATTTCGAAGGATGTCAGGTTGATGGCTGATTTAGTGATCAACCATTGTTCAAGTCGAAGTGTTTGGTTTGAAAACTTTATTCAAGGCAAAGAGCCTGGGAAAGGGTATTTTAAAACGGCGAGTCCGAGTGATGATCTTATTCAAGTTGTTCGCCCGCGCACATCGCCTCTTTTACAAGCAGTTGAAACTAAAGATGGTTTGCAACATGTGTGGTGCACCTTTAGTCATGACCAAGTCGATTTTGATTTTGCCAACCCAGATGTGCTTAATGAATTTGTGGGCATTATTCGTCATTACTTAGACAATGGCGTACGTATTTTCCGCCTTGATGCCGTGGCATTTCTATGGAAAAAGCTCAATACCCGCTGCATCAACTTACCTGAAACTCACGAAGTGATTAGGTTGCTTCGCACCCTAATTGAGCATGTTGAACCTAACGTGATCATTATCACAGAAACTAACATACCTAATCGAGAAAACCTGTCGTATTTTGGTAATGCTAACGAAGCACATTGTATTTATAATTTTTCATTGCCACCGCTGTTATTGCACACTTTACTCAGTGGTGACAGTACTGCATTGAAGCATTGGATGATGAGTATGCCGCCAGCCCAGCACGGTACAGCTTACTTTAACTTTATTGGCTCTCACGATGGTATTGGTTTGCGTCCTGTTGAAGGTTTACTTGATCAAGCGCAAATAGCGGAAATGGTCAGCACGACCGCTAAATATGGTGGTAAAGTATCATTACGAACCGCACCAGATGGTACCAATATCCCTTACGAATTGAACATTGCTTTGTTTGATGCATTACAAGGTACGCATCGAGGACCAGACAAATGGGGGGTTGAACGCTTTTTATGTGCGCATGCCATAATGTTTGCGCTTGAAGGTATTCCGGGTCTGTATATTCATAGCTTGTTAGGTACTACTAACGATTACGAGCGTTTTGAAAATAGCCAACATAACCGAGCGATTAACCGCCATCGCTGGCAAGAGTCAGAGCTATTGGCAAAACTTAGTAATGAAAATACTCACCATCGTACCGTGTTTAAAGCAATGAAAAACCTGATGACTATTCGTAAGGCACAGAGCGCATTTCATCCTAATGCGACGCAATACACCTTACATATTAGCGATGGACTATTTGGCTTTTGGCGACAAAGTATTAATCGTTCACAGAGCATGTTTTGTATTTATAACATTACTGATGAATCAAAAACCCTTACCTTCGCAGATCTAAACCTGATTGAAACTGAAAGCTGGAAAGATTTGATTTCAGGGCAAGTTATAGAAGAAAACACGCAAAATATAGTGTTGTCACCTTATCAAGCTATTTGGCTAAGTAATAAGTAGTGTTTATAAGCTGTAAATGCCCTTTACAGCTTATTTTTAAAGGCTAGGGGAGGAGTGCTGCTATGGAGAACGGCTCAGAATTCTGCTCAGTTTTACTAAATTTCTTAAAATCTATCGCCAAACTATTGCTATGAATTTGCTCAACGAACGTGACTGTTCTAGCTGTGTGAGGCGTAAAAATAGCAATGTTTTGATGTAGCTCCAAAGGCTGTTGTTGGAATATGTCATATATGTTTACCATTGCTAGAGCACCAAGTGTGACATGCCCTCCGATACAAATGTCGATTTTTTCCGACGCAGCCTTGAGTGGCCAATTAATCGCGCCTACTAAGACTTTATCGCGTATCTTATTGTCATTAAGTGCTCTAATCGCTCCAAGCGCAATCGCATCATTAGCACTCCAAATAATGTTTATTTGTTTTTGGTGATTTAAAAAACCAATGCTTTGGCGGTAAGCCTGCGTTGCTGACCAATTGGCAACACTTTGTGCGACTAATTTCGCGTTATTTGCTTTTGAAATATAATCAGTTATGCCTTGTTGTCTATCAATAGATGCGTGAGTTGTATAGTCACCATGAATTGCATAAATGTTAGCTTGTCCGTTATTTTTTTCTACGAGCTTTTGAGCTAACAACTTTCCTGCTTGAACATTGTTTGGCACAACACTGCCTGAAATATTAAGCCCTTTATTACTTAAGGCTGCAAGTTCATCATCAGTAGGACGATTTAGTAAAAAGTATATCGGGGTATCAAACTTTGGCAGATCTAAAAGTAGTTGGCTGAGTACACTTTTTTCATCCACTAAAATCAGCATATCAGGTTTAGTGTCTATCGCTTCAACAACAAGCGATTTCATTAAAATATGATTACGATTAGCGTACTCAATTGTTAAGTCTATATCTAAATCATCTGCTGCATCGCGCATGAGCTCAGATACTTCAAACCAAAAAGGCCCTGTGGTATTGGTATCGGCGTAACCCGGATTGATAAAAATAATTTTATGCTGTGCTAAAACACTGGGAATGCAAAATAAACAAAATAAGAAAGAAAGGGCCTTTGCCATAAACAACTAAAAACAATACAACAATGAAGTGAGTATAGCGCTTATTGGCAGAAGTTTCGATTAGCTGTTTGGCTTATAAAAAAGGCTGTATAAATTCGTTTCTATCGACCAAAAAGGATATAATTAACGCGAAGTTAGTTTTAATAGGAAGTAGTATGAGAGTTGTTTTGAGTGCCCTTTTTTTAGTTACCTCTTTATCTAGCTTTGCTAAAGGCATCGATTTAGAAGCTAACATGAAGAATATGGGGTTAGCATACAAAAATGCTATGCAAGCCAGTGAGTTGAGCGAGTTCAACCACGCAATTGATGAGTTTATTCAACTATTAGAGAAAGCAAAAACGGCTGACTTTAAACAGCATCAATCTGCTTCTATTGAGGGTATCGATAAAGTTATCCATAAAGCAGAAGATGCTAAAAGGCTCGCCAATAAGCAGGGAATACTAGCGGCAAAAGTACCATTAAAAGAAATAGATACTTTACGAAAAAAATACCATGAACTTCATGAGCCACCTGGTTTTTGGGAGCTACTATTTGGCAAATAAAAAAGGTGCCTTTGCACCTTTTTAACGTTTTTTCTTTTTCCCTTGTACGGCTTTAAAGCGTGGGTTTTCTTTGTTAATCACGTACACGCGCCCTTTACGTTTGACGATTTGACACCCAGGTCTATTTTTTGCGCTTTTTAATGAACTTAATACCTTCATTTAATTCTCTTTTTATTTGCTCGCTAAATTTTTAAATCGGCGATTAAATGCAGCAACTCGACCATCACTTGCCACAGCTTTTTGTTTACCAGTATAAAAAGGGTGTGAGTCACTCGATACATCGATAGGCACATAGGGATAGGTCTTGCCTTCAAGCTCTACTGTTCGCGATGTTTTAATTGTTGAACCTATAATAAAGTAGCTATCTGCTGCTGTATCATGAAAGGCGACTTGCTGGTAATCAGGGTGTATATTCGGTTTCATTATATAACCTTTTGCTATGTGATAATGTATCAAATAATAAGTGTTCAAACTGGTAAGATCAAGATAAAAATAATTCTTATTTAATGTTTGTGGTTTGATTTTAGTCAGTCTGAACAAACTCTGACCACTTGAATTCAAAAAGCTGGCTATTGTTAATAAGGCTGTTATAACTAGGTATGTGTGCTCATATAATAAGAAGGAGTAAGGCAGTGAACGATGAAATTCAAACTGAGCAATTGGACCAAAATGTAATGAATACGCTTCGTGATAAAGATCATTCAACACTTGCGAGCCATGTCGATACTTTAAACTTCAGTCACAATGATATAATTGAACTCTTAGCACAGTACCTTGCTCTGGGTGAGCAAGATGATGATGAGCGTTTTGATACTTGGTTTGATAATCTCACTAAAGAGCAGCATACGGTAGTGAAAACCTTTGAAGTGTACCGCGGTCACTATGAGCACTTAGACTAATTTAATAAATAGAAGAGTATAAAACTCCCAATGAGGGCGTGTGTATTATCTATATACATGTTTATAGGTAATCTTGAGCAATTTAGGAAGTACTTATTTACGGTTAATAATTTCCTGTTAAGTTAACTTATTTTAAATCCCTCCTTGAAACTCTAAAATTTGGCCTCAGTGAAGTAAGTAAGCTTATAACGAATTACTTCAAAAGGAGAGGTTATGTCACAACATGTTATTGAAATGCCAGATTTAGGTATTGGTACATTTCGCCTAGAAGGAAAGACAGCTTACAATTCAGTTCAAATGGCGCTTGATATTGGCTTTAGACACATAGATACAGCGCAAATTTATGGTAATGAAGAGCAAGTCGGTAAAGCAATTAAAGACAGCTCTGTGCCCCGCAGTGAAATTTTTATTACTACCAAGGTCTGGAATGACAAACTAAATAAAGCCAAGTTTGTTGATAGTGTTAAACAAAGCCTTGAAAAGCTGCAACTAGATTATGTTGATTTATTACTTATTCACTGGCCTTCTCCGAGTAATGGAGAAAAAATGAGTGAATATTTAACTGAGCTCAAAAAAGTAAAAGAACTTGGTTTAGCAAAACACATTGGTGTTTCAAACTTTACCATTGCCAACTTGAAAGAGGCGATGCAAACGCTCGACGCGAGAGAAATTTTCACCAATCAAATTGAAGTTCATCCGTATCTTACCAATACTAAATTGCGCGCTTTTTGTGGACAACATGATATCCATGTTACCGCCTATATGCCGTTTGCCGTAGGTGAAGCCCTCAAAGATGATGTGATATTGGATATAGCGAAAAAACATGACGCTACACCTGCGCAAATCGTACTTGCTTGGGTAAATGCAAATGAGATGACGACAATCCCATCATCAACTAAGCGAGAAAATTTGGCTGATAATTTTGATGATTCAGTGAAACTTGATCATGAAGACATAGATAGAATTAATGCGTTAGACCAAAACAAACGTTTAGCGAACCCTGATTTTGCACCACAGTGGGATCAATAAATAATAAGGTTAAGCCGCCATTTGGCGGCTTTATTTATTTTACAGATAGATCATATTTGCAGACAACTTCTTCAATATATTTGTGACGCAGGGTGTTTTTACCTTCGTTGCCAGTACCGTGACTCAATGCTTTGTTCATAAGTTTTAAAGCTTTGTGAAGTGCTTGGCGCTCATCGACTGTTAAGCCTGTTTTCGTACGAAGTTCGGTAATATCATCAATGAGTAGCTTTGCTACATCAAGTTGCACGGCTTCTTCAATCAACCCATTTTGGGTTAATACCCCATATTTGCTGCATAAAAACTGCTGCCAAACTTGTTGCAAATGTTCGTCAATCTCAGAACCAAATAAGTCTTCATTAAGGGCGTAACCTTGCTCGGCCAGTTTACTAAGTTGAGTCGAATATTGTTGGGCAAAGTGATTGAAGGCTTGGCATGATGATTTTACATCATGTTTAATAATGTGCTGGCCCCAGCTAGACGCACCACGAGGATAAAAGTCTTGATATTCCTCACATTGATAAATACCTGAGTAAGAGCTGCATTCTAATTGGCTTTGTAAGCAGTAACTTGGTTTCGGGAATAGCCCTTTTTGTTGCCAATCAGTTAGTGTTTCTTCATCAATTGATAGTGCATGACAAAGCTCCTCTGTGGTGTAAAAGTAATTAGCCAAAAATTTTGAAAGTTGCATTATCAATTACTCGCAATAAATACTGTTTATTTGTACAGTGTTTAATTCTGGCTTACCCTAAACATTTTATCAAGTATTTTTATTTATTAGCATGTACTACTCGGAAAATGCCTGTATTTATGTTACAACTAGCGCAAATTTTCCAAACATAAAAATAGTTATGCGCAGCCTAGAAACAATTAAACAAGCAAGTTTGATCACAGCAATTAAAACACCTTATCTCAACAACGGTGATATTGATCTGGCTTGTTACGATGAGCTTGTTGAACAACAAATTTCAGCAGGAGTCGATGGGATTATTGTTGGTGGTACCACAGGTGAAGGCCAACTAATGAATTGGGAAGAGCACTTGATGCTTATTGCACATAGTGTAAGTAAATTTTCAGATCGTCTAGTTATCATAGGTAACACAGGTAGTAATAATACCCGTGAAGCCATTAAAGCTACCGAATATGGCTTTGCAACTGGTATGGATGCAGCACTGCAAATTAATCCATATTATGGTCGTACGTCTATTCTTGGTGTGAAAGAGCACTTTAAACGTTTATTAGATATTGGTCCTGCGTTTATCTATAATGTGGCTGGCCGCACAGGGCAAGACCTTACACCTGATATTATTGAACCTCTAGCAGCGCATGAAAATTTTATCGGTGTTAAAGAGTGTGGTGGTAATGAGCGAATTGCTCATTATGAACAACAAGGTATTGCGTGTTGGTCAGGCAATGATGATGAAAGTCATGATGCTCGTCATATCTATAATGCTCATGGTGTTATTTCGGTAACTTCCAACTTAATTCCAGGCTTGTTCCGTCAGTTAATGGATAACAAAAACGATAGTCTTAACACTCAGTTACAGCCGTTAATGCAATGGTTATTCTGTGAACCAAACCCAATTGCTATTAATACCGCTTTAATGATGACTGGTGCAGTAAACAGTGTTTTCCGTTTACCGTATGTGCCGTTAACGCAAGCACAACAAGCGCT
Source organism: Pseudoalteromonas sp. L21 (assembly GCF_021728035.1). NCBI lineage: Bacteria > Pseudomonadati > Pseudomonadota > Gammaproteobacteria > Alteromonadales > Pseudoalteromonadaceae > Pseudoalteromonas > Pseudoalteromonas sp. L21. Next base: position 215,845 of record NZ_JAKKCV010000002.1, read on the forward strand.
TGGACAACACCTAATTAATGAGCTTAATGTTGCTGATATTGTGGGCGATAAAGCTCAACTTTTAAACGAAAAAGGCGTTATCTTACGATAAAACTGAATTGACACTTAATTTTGGTTACAATTAAGTGTCAAAGTTTTACTTTTTTGTGGACAATGGGTAAAATTAGCAATCGATTAGCGCTAAAAGAATAAACGTTTGTGAAATTTGTTGTTAATAATCTGTGTTATTGGGTTGCACCCGGGCAACAAATACCTGAACGATTAGTATCAAGCTCCAGCGAACTTGATTTAAACTGGATCCCTGCCATGCAACGCCGTAGGTTAAGCCCTTACATGAAAATGGCATTGCATACCTTACATAACGCAAAAGCAGAACACACTCAAGTTGCTGTGAATTTTTCATCACGTCATGGTGACTTACCTAAAACAGCTAAGTTACTCAATACCCTCGTTGAACAAGCGCCTTTATCTCCTACTGCGTTTGGGCTAAGTGTGCATAATGCGACCACGGGTATTTTCTCGATAACAGGTCAAAACAAAGCAGCTATGAATGCCATTGCCGGCGGTGCAGAGAGTATCATTGATGCTATTACAGATGGTTATGCCCGCGTCAAATCAGGTCTTGAAAGTCAAATTCTAATCAACCATACAGACAGTGTGCTGCCTGAAGAATATCTTTGCTTTGCTGATGAGTTGCAAGTGGATCATAGTGTCTCGTTTTTGCTTTCAACACAACTTGGTAACGATGCATATTTTGAACTAAACAAGTTATCAAATCATGATGTGTCTCCTCCTAGCGATTGTTTACCATTGAGCGTGCAACTTGCAGATGCGTTTATTCGCAAGGAACCGAAAACAGTGCTTGTACATCAGCAGTCGGCTTGGATGCTTCAATACCATGGCTCTTAACTTATTGGGTAAAGTTTGGCGTATCTTTGCAACTGGGTTTTGTTTTGTTGTATTTGGTATGGGTGGCATAGTTTTAACCTTGCTGGTATTCCCTTTGCAGCGTTGTATTGAGCCCTCAGCCCATAAACAAAAGCAAAAAGCACGTATCACAGTGCATTACACATTTAAGTTTTTTGTTGCTTTGATGCACTACACAGGCGCTATTCATTTTTCTGTGCATGATAGGGCGCGCTTTAAACAACTTAAAGGTCAACTCGTGTTGGCTAATCATCCATCTTTGATTGATGTTGTTGTTCTCATATCAGTGATTAAAAATGCAGATTGTGTCGTTAAGGCACACTTATTTAAAAACCCGTTTATGCGCGGAGTTATAAAGGGCACGGGGTATATTAGTAACGAAGATCCACAAGAGTTACTAGAGGAATGTGCAGCGTCACTTGCATCAGGTAATAATTTGATTATTTTTCCTGAAGGAACGAGAACAACGCCTAATGAACCATTAAAATTCAAACGTGGTGCTGCGAATATTGCAACACGTTGTCGAGCACCCATAACAACAGTAGTGATTAGTATGAAGCCAAGTACACTAACTAAAGACACACCTTGGTATAAAGTCGCTCCCACGAAGGCGTATTTTAAGATGCGCTTTGCTAATCAACAATTTGCATACACAGATTCTTTTAAAGATGAGCAGCCTGCAATGCAAGCGCGACAATTAACCCGTGATTTACAGGATTATTTTACAGAGGAACTCAGGCAACTATGACTGAACTAAAGAACCAAATAAAACAATTAATCATTAGCAGCTTAGACCTTGAAGATATTAGCATTGATGATATCGAGAATGACCAACCGTTATTCGTTGATGGCTTAGGGCTGGATAGTATTGATGCCCTTGAACTTGGTTTAGCTATCAAGAAAGAGTTTAATGTGAAAATTGATGCGAACTCGGAACAAACAAAAGCGCATTTTGCTTCAGTAGATGCACTTGCTGATTTTATTAATCAAAACAAATCGTAATATAGACTTAGAAGTAGGAAAAAGCATGAAAACCGCTGCCGAAATTTACACCGTTTTACAGGGCATTTTAGTCGATGAATTTGAAATCGATGCGGATGAAATTAGCCTTGATGCAAATTTATATCAAGATCTTGACCTTGATAGTATTGATGCTGTTGATTTGGTCGTTAAATTGCGCGAAATTACGGGTAAAAAAATTGAGCCAGATGCGTTTAAGCAAGTACGCACAGTGCAAGATGTTGTTAGCGAAGTAGAAAAACTAGTTTCTTAATACAGCAATATGCTTAAAGCAATTACCACTACGTTAATTATCATCGGCTTATCTTTATACCCATTCATTGTGTATTTTGGTTTGCAGCACAGTTCAATTAAGCAGGTTAGTCTAGTACTGATTGCTTTATTAATTTTACGATTGATACTTAGCAAGCGCTTAGCGAATAAAATGCCATGGATAAAACCAGCCTCTTTACTAGCAATTGTGGCGTTAGTGGTAACACAGGTTTTTAATAGCGAATTAGGATTAAAGCTTTATCCTGTGATAATTAACAGCGTCATGGCAGCTACTTTTTTATATTCACTAAAAAAGGGGCCTCCAGTTATAGAGAGTTTAGCGCGGTTAAAGGAAGGTGATCTTGATGAAAACGGTGTACGTTACACGCGTCAAGTGACGAAAGTATGGAGCGTATTTTTCCTGCTTAACGCCTCAGTGGCTTTATATACATGTCTATTCACCTCGTTATCAGTGTGGACGCTTTACAATGGTTTAATCGCATACATACTTATCGCTGGTTTAATGCTAGTTGAGTGGTTGATCCGACAAAAGGTAAAAAATAATGTTGGCTAATAACTTACAATTTCACCCAAGCGGTGCTTTTGTTGTTTCAGATAAAATCGTTAACCAGCAGCAGTTTTTTGCTGACATAGCGGCCTTTAAAGCGAAATTACATACGTTAAAAAGCCCATGTCATGTCGTTTTATTTCACCCTGATACTTATCAATTTGCCGTTCGGTTGTTTGCACTTGCTTGTGCTGGGCATAATGTCATTTTACCGCCCAATGGCCAGCCTGAAACATTACGCTTGTTGTTGGCTCAAACCCCGGTATTTGCAGGAGATACTGCAGATTTAGATACGCAGTCTGCGATTACTAATCTTGAGCAGCAAGCGTCTTGTGCGCCTACACCCCTAACTCAGCTCCAGTGGCCAACAAACACGGCGGTGATTTTTTATACTTCAGGCTCTTCTGGCCAATCCAAGCCGATTGTTAAGCCATGGCGAGTGTTAAATCGTGAGCTGTCAGTGTTGTCTATGGCCTTTGATTTACAGGGGCAATTTACATTTTTAGCAACGGTATCACATCAGCATATTTATGGGTTGTTATTTAGGTTGCTTTGGCCCCTGGCAAAAGGGCACATTATTGATAGCACACAAATCCAGTACCCAGAGCACATAGTGCAAAAGCTGAAAAAGACTCAACAAGCCGTGTTAGTTTCCAGCCCCGCACAGCTTGGACGCTTATGCTTAGACAATGTACTGATACCCGAGCGAGCACGCATAAAGTGGCTTTTTTCATCGGGTGGTCCGTTAAATAATCAGCATGCAGAGACGCTTTTCAATCAATTGGCTCGTCCAGTCACACAAGTTTTTGGCAGTACAGAAACAGGCGGCATTGCTTATAGGCAAGTTACTCAAGCAGCGGTTGAGGTTCCATGGCAGCCTTTTAGCGGTAATTATTTATCAATTAATCAAGAAGGCCGTTTAATACTCGATTCTTATATTCTTGAGCAATCTGGCTTTGCGCTAGATGACAGGGCACACGTGCATAGCAATGGTCAATTTAAATTGCTAGGCCGTATTGATAGGACAATCAAGATAGAAGAAAAACGGCTTAATCTAGATGACTTAGAAAATTACTTAATAAGTCATACTTGGGTAAAAGAGGCTAAAGTTGTTGTTTTACCCGCGAAAAGAGTACAAATAGGTGCTGTTGTTGTATTAACAGATGATGGAAATAGTGAACGCCTTAAACAAGGGAAACTAATCATAAATCGTACTTTACAAAATTATTTATCTAATCGGTTTGAACGCATATGCCTGCCACGTAAATGGCGCTATATCGATGCGCTTCCTTTTAACAGCCAAGCTAAATTAAGCATCAAAATATTGGAGCAGTACTTTGCCAAGTCTGAATAATGTTACGCCACAGGTGAGCGTTTTATCACAAGCAAAAGATAGCGTCAGCTTAGCGTTAACGATTACGGCTGATTTAGATTATTTTCGTGGACATTTTCCTAATGCGCCTATCTTAGCAGGGGTCGTACAGTTAGATTGGGCCGTTAAATATGCGCAGCAATACCTTGGTTTTGGCTCTTTAGTAAAAAATCTAGAAATATTGAAATTTCAAGTGGTTACTACGCCTGATATGACGGTTAACTTAAGCCTAGAACGCAATGCAAAAGGCAAATGCTTATTTAGTTATTCCTCTGATAAAGGGCAGCATGCATCTGGCCGAATCGTATTTTGTGATTAAACAATGAACCAGTTTTGTATTGTTATTCCAAATTATAATCACACCCATGCTATCGCTGCGGTACTTGATGAGCTAAAGGCATTACAATTGCCGATTATTATGGTTGATGATGGCAGTGACGAAAGTGTGAAACAAGTATTTTCAGCACTTGACGCCGAGTACGATTTTTTGACTTTGCTCACCCATGCTCAAAATCAAGGTAAGGGCGGTGCTGTTCAAACCGGTTTAATGTATGCACATAAGCACGGCTTTAGTCATGCGATTCAAGTTGATGCGGACGGTCAGCACTCGTTAGCAGATATTAGTAGGTTGATAGAATTGAGTAATGAGTCACCCAACAATGTGATCAGTGGCTGCCCTATTTATGATAGCTCTGTGCCAAAACACCGTTATTTGAGTCGCTACATTACTCATTTTTGGGTGTGGGTTGAAACTTTAAGCTTTGATATTGTTGATTCTATGTGTGGCTTTCGTGTTTATCCACTTTCGGCTGTTGAAGATTTAATGTCTAAACAGACGTTAGGCAAACGCATGGACTTTGATATCGAAATTTTAGTTAGATTATATTGGCAAGGTGTGAAGGTTACTTTCTTGCCAACGCAGGTGATCTACCCCGAAAATGGCGTATCTCACTTTCGAGCCTTACACGATAACGTGGGTATTTCTTGGCTGCATACGCGTTTATTCTTCGGCATGTTACTGCGTTCACCTAAGCTACTTTGGCGTAAGGTGGTTGGCTGATGGCTGTTAAGCACTGGTCTAAAATGCAAGAGCGTGGCAATTGGCTCGGTATGCAAATTTTATTAATTTGCTATCGTGTTTTTGGCCGTTCAGGCTTATGGTTCGTATTGTTTCCAGTTGTGTTTTATTTGTTTTTAACAGGTAAAACAGCTCGTGAAGCATCTTATGCATTTTTAACTCAAGCACGTAAGGTAAATGGTAACCATAAAGCGGTTACATGGCGTGACAGCTTTCGCCACTTTCGTTCTTTTGCTGACAGTGCGTTTGATAAAATTGATGCTTGGCTTGGCCGTATTCAGCAAAGCGATATTATCTATACTAATGAGGCATTATTTAAAGAGCTTGACGAGCAACAGCAAGGGGCTATTTTTATTGGCTCACATTTGGGTAATTTAGAAGTCTGTCGTGCGCTTAGTCAGCATCGCTATCGTAAAGTCATCAATGTATTGGTATTTACTCATCATGCGGTCGAATTTAACAAATTACTAAAAAGTATAAACCCTGATGTAGGCATTAACTTAATTCAAGTCACTGATCTTGGACCGGATATGGCGATTATGCTCAAAGATAAAGTAGAGCAAGGCGAAATCGTTGTCATTGTAGGAGATAGAACCAGTACTACAACAGCCGGACGTGTGGTTGAGGCTGACTTTTTAGGAAAACCAGCGCCATTTTCACAGGGCCCTTTTATACTCGCTGCGTTATTAGATTGCCCTGTTTTTCACTTGTTCTGTTTAAAAGATAAATTAGCCGGTGGAAAGAGAGTTTATCGGGTGGTATTTGAAAAATACGCAGACAAACTAGCGCTGCCACGTAAAACTAGACAGCAAACATTACAAAAAATTGTGAGCGATTATGCACAAAGGTTGAGTTATTACGCAGCTGCCTATCCATATCAATGGTTTAATTTTTATGATTTTTGGCAAAATGACGAGCAAGTGTCTCGTGACCAAAACAAGGAGAACTAAAGTGTCAGAGTACACGACTACATTATTTGGTGAGCAACGTTTATCGATTGAAGATATTGTTCATATTGCCTTGCAACAAGGGGCTGTTGCATTAACTTCAGATCACCAATTTGCCAAAAAAATCGACAGTGCCGTAGCATTTTTAGATAAACTCTTAGAAGACGATGGCGTAATTTATGGTGTCACCACAGGTTATGGTGACTCGGTGACTGTAAAAGTACCCCTTGATTTGGTTAATGAACTACCTCTTCACCTAACTCGATTTCATGGTTGTGGTCTAGGCAATACATTTAACTTAACGCAAGGACGCGCTATTTTAGCGACTCGCCTAGCATCACTGTCGCAAGGATACTCAGGCGTTAGCTGGGATGTGCTCAATTTATTACGTGATTTTTTAAATCACAATATCGTGCCAGTTATTCCCGAAGAAGGTTCTGTGGGTGCCAGTGGTGACCTCACACCGCTTTCTTATGTCGCTGGCGCTATGGTGGGAGAGCGTGATGTATATTACAAAGGCGAAATTAAAAACAGTTTAGCGGTTATGCAATCTCTTGGCTTAAAACCATTAACGCTTCGCCCTAAAGAAGGGCTTGCGGTGATGAATGGTACCGCAGTAATGACTGCTTTAGCATGCCTTGCTTTCGATAGAGCCGATTACCTTGCTAAATTAACCAGCCGAATTACAGCGCTTGCCAGTCTTGCTTTAAAAGGTAATAGTCATCATTTTGATGATATTTTGTTTTCGGTAAAACCTCACCTAGGCCAACAGCAAGTGGCCGCGTGGATCCGTGGTGACTTAAACCATGTAGAGCACCCACGTAATGCTGACCGCTTACAAGATAGATACTCAATCCGCTGTGCACCACATGTCATTGGTGTATTACAAGATAGCCTCCCTTGGTTTAGGCAAATGATCGAGAATGAGCTTAATTCGGCGAATGATAACCCAATCATCGATGGTGAAGGTGAGCACGTACTGCATGGCGGTCATTTCTATGGTGGCCACATTGCAATGGTAATGGATAGCATGAAAACGGCGGTGGCTAATTTAGCTGACTTAGCAGACAGACAAATCGCTTCACTTGTCGATACTCGTTATAACAATGGCTTAGCTTCAAACTTGTCAGCAAGTACAGATGAACGTCGTTATATTAATCATGGTTTTAAAGCGGTGCAAATTGGTGCCAGTGCCTATACCGCTGAGGCATTAAAGTTGACCATGCCTGCCAGTGTGTTTTCGCGCTCAACCGAATGTCATAATCAAGACAAAGTAAGCATGGGAACTATTGCGGCACGTGATTGTTTACGTGTACTGCAGTTAACCGAACAAGTGGTTGCCAGTACATTGTTAGCGTGTATTCAAGGTTTACGTTTGCGTATTAATAACGGTGAGCTTGACTACGCAAGCTTAACCCCAGAAGTGCAGAGTATGTATCAAGACATTAGTGAGTTTTTCCCACAGCTTGATGAAGATCGCCCACTTGAGGCGGTGTTACGTTTTACCGTTGATGCTATTCAAACTAAACGTTGGAGTTTATATGCATAGTCGTGGCTCTTTATTGAGTACTTATGTAGAAATTGAAATCCCTTTTCATGATTGTGATCCTATGAACGTGGTATGGCATGGTAATTACCCACGTTATTTAGAGGTGGCACGTTGCGAATTGCTGCGTTTATTTGATTATGATTACGGGCAAATGCAGGAGTCTGGCTATGCGTGGCCAATTATTGATATGCATATTAAATATGTGGGTTCTGCATTGTTTACGCAAAAGATACGGATTGATGCATATTTGAAAGAATATGAAACGCGATTACGTATTGATTATATTATCAGCGATGTTGCGACGGGCAAAAAGTTAACGAAAGCGACGACTATTCAGGTGGCGGTTGATATAGAAAACAAAGAGATGCAATTTGTATCACCGCCTGTACTGCATGAGAAATTACAAAAGGTGATCTAATGCGAATGAGCATTTTTCTACTATGTAGTATGTTTTTTATAACGCCAGCTCTTGCTAAGAATGTGATAGAGCATGGCTCATTCAGCCAAGAAAAACACTTTAAGGGCTTTAGCAAGCCCTTTATTTCAAAAGGCATTTTTGAACTTAATGAAGAGGGCTTAACGTGGCAAGTGCAATCACCGGTAAAAAGCACTTTATTTATTAAACAGGGTCAAGTATATACTCTTGACAGTCAAGGAAACGAACAATTACAAAAAGGGGCTGAGCCCTATGTGAGCCTGCTACGAGCAATTTTAAAACACGACAGAGCGGCGTTAGCAGAGCAATTTACAATAAATAAAAGCGTTGAGCCTAATTGCGAAATCCTCTTGCCTAACCAAGCATTGCTAAAACACGTTTTTAGTCAGTTTGAACTTTGTTTTGATGCTAATAAGGTGACTACCGTGCGCTTACAAGAGCCAAATGAGAATTTTACCTTATTGCGTTTCTCATATACTGAAAATGAGCAGCAAAAGTGAAAGCGTGGGCAATTACATTATCTTGGCTAACTTTACTCACTGTTATGTTAGTTGTTGTTTTTGCGGTAAAACAACCAGCTTTAAATAATGACATTTTAGCCTTGCTGCCCAAGTCGGAGCCAAGGTTACAACAGGTAGAAGAGCACTTTTTTTCAGCAAACAAGCAACAACTGAGCTTTTCGTTTAGCGGTGAAAATAATACCCAAGCTTATGACGAAATGGTGAGTTGGTTAGCTGGCAAAAACATTCAACCGCGCTTTACACTGCCGAAGATTGAGACCCTTGCCCATTTTTATGGCCAATACGCAGGTTACTTGTTGGCACCCGAGTACCAACAAAGCCTACGTGAACCTAGAGTTTTCGAGCAGTATTATTTGGGGCAATTGAGCCAAATTGCTGATCCCTTTGTATCTAGCACTATCAATCAAGATCCTACGCTTAGTACCGCAAGTTTTTTGAGGCATGTTTTAGCCAATATACAACAATTTGAATTACAAGATGGCCGAATAACAGCTAACTACCAAGGCGAAGATTACTTACTTTTGTTTGTTCACAGCACGAATAATGCCTTTTCGATTAATAAGGCAATCGCTTTAAATGATGAAATATTAACTAAACTTACCCAATTAGAAAGTCAGTACCCAAATACAACCGTCCATTATTCAGGGGCTTTATTTCATACCGCTGCAAATGCTAAACAAGCAAAATTTGAAATGACTTTATTTGGCTCCTTGAGCTTAATTGCACTGTTCATAATGGTTGTGTGGGTATTTAGATCAGTGAATGCATTGTGGCTTGCATCGGTGACTGTGGTCAGTGCTGCACTTGGTGGCTCGATAGTGCTCGTTAGCTTATTTAATCAGATCCATGTACTGACGCTTGTATTTGCGGTCACACTGATTGGCATTGCTATTGATTATGCATTTCATGGCATGCTTGATTTAACGCAGCATAAAAGCGGTTTTAGTCGTGGACTCAAGCTTGCGTTAGCGCTCTCTTTACTGACTACGACTATGGGGTATGCAAGTTTATTTTTCTCGCCCGTTCAGCTGTTAACTCAAGTCGGTGTATTTGTTGTTGCAGGGCTTGTTACTGCTTGGTTTAGCACGCGATTTTTACTACCCCACTGGCAAAACAGGTTAGCAGTGAGTCAAAGTGCTAATCATCTTACTTCATCTCTTAGCAAGCAATTACAGAAGGTAAACGAGTATAAAACAGCACTAATAATAGGACTACTAGTGCTGTTAAGTGTATTTACACTACTTAAACCTCCAGTAGTAAATGATGATGTAAAACTATTAAATGCAAGCCCAAAAGCATTGATGGATAACGAAGCACTGCACATGACGTTGTTAGGAAAAGACAATGGCCAGATAATGATTTTATTTGCTGAAAATGCACAGCAACTTTTAGAAAAGCAAGAAACGTTAAAAAGCAAAATTAATGAGTATAAAGGCAAGGCTGTGATGCTCAGTGATCTTGTACCAAGTACTCATAGACAACGCGAGAATAAAGCGGATTTATTAACCCATCAAGCTGCTATAAATATCGTTAGCCAAATGACCGCCAATCCCGTGCAGTTTAGCCAGTCGACCTTAACTTTAGAGAGCGCACTTGATTCAGCACTAGCACCACTGATACATAATCAAGTGTTTATAAACAACTCATTTGTGGCCAGTTGGTTCATGGTAACTGGCATTGAAAAACAGCAATTAAAGCAGTGGGCAGCCGCCGACAGCGATTTAATTGTGTATGATAAAGTGGCGCTGATCACTGAGGGGCTGAGTCATTACTCACAGTCATTATTAGTCACATTACTGATTGCTATGACCTTCGCTGTTTTGTTATTTACCTTTAAGTTTGGGTTTAAAACTGCATGCAAACAAGGCTTGATACTCGCTTTAACTTTAACCGCAGTACTATTGTTGTGCAGTTTGATACAAAGCCAATTATCGATTTTTAACTTATTGGGCTGTTTATTGATTTTAGCGTTAGCAATTGATTACCTCGTATTTTATCAAATCAATAAACTGGTACCGAGTAATGTTTTGGCAATTAGTTTGTCAGCAGCATCATCAATGTGGGTATTTGGTATGCTCGCAGTGTCAAAAACCCCCGCTATTTTTAGCTTTGGTTTAACGGTTTTAGTGGGGCTAATGTGTATTTATATACTCGCACCACTTAGTGTTGCATTACCTAATAATAAGGAAAAATAATAGGTGAATACGCAAATTCAACAGGCAGATGTGATTATCATTGGTGCGGGTCCATCAGGAGCCGTGGCAGCCAGTTTATTGGTTAAAAAAGGGTGGCGTGTTGTGGTATTGGAGCAACAAGTTTTCCCTCGCTTTTCGATAGGTGAAAGCTTGTTACCCCAATGCATGCGCTTTTTAGCTGAAGCAAACCTAGAAGAGGCAGTGCAGTCGCAGGCTCAAGATTTAGGTTTTCAGTTTAAAAACGGCGCGGCGTTTCAGCGCCGTGGCCAGCATACACATATCGACTTTACAGAAAAATTCAGTGCGGGCCCAAGCACAACGTTTCAAGTTAAACGTGCTGATTTTGATAAATGCTTGGCGGATGGTGCGATGCAACAGGGGGCAGAAATTCGCTATCAACATAGTGTATCAGCTTACACGGATTGTGAAGATGGTGCTCTACTTAGCGTTATTGATGAAAATCAGCAAAGGTATCAAATTAAAGGTCGATTTGTGCTCGATGCCAGTGGCTTTGGTCGAGTGTTACCAAGACTACTTGACTTAGAAACACCGTCAAACTTTCCGGTGCGCTGGGCTTTTTTCAGTCATTTTAAGGATAATATTCGCGACGAGCAGTTTGACCGCGAGAAAATACTCATTAATATTCACCCCGAATTTAAAGATATTTGGTATTGGCTTATTCCATTTAGCGATGGCACAGCAAGCATCGGTGTGGTTGGCAAACCGAGTCAGTTTGAGCAGCAAGAACCGTTAACTTGCTTAAATCAGCTTATTGAACAAGATGCTTACTTAAGTAAATTACTGGCAAATCGTGTCGTAAAGGGTGAGGCGCGTGCCATTAAAGGTTATTCAGCGAATGTGTCGTCTTTATATGGTGAGCATTTTGCGTTACTGGGGAATGCGGGGGAGTTTTTAGATCCTGTTTTTTCATCTGGTGTCACTATCGCTTTAAAATCAGCTTCATTGGTGGCTCCTTTGGTTGATAGCTATTTACGGGGTGAGAAAGTTGATTTTGAAAAGCAGTACAGCATCCCTTTGCAACAAGGCGTCAATTGCTTTAGAACCTATGTGAGTGCTTGGTATAATGGTTCATTTCAGGATGTCATTTTTTATAGTGAACAAAATCAACAAATACGCGAAATGATCAGTGCCATTTTAGCGGGTTATGCGTGGGATCTTGATAACCCATTTGTTAAACAAAGCGATAAACGTTTAAACACCTTGGTCGAGTTATGTCAGCAATAATGCGTTATATCATTGTAATTTGTAGCTTATTTTTAGTTAGCTGTGCCAGTGAGTATGCAGTTAAAACAGGGCTTGATCTTGCACCTAACGCAGGTATCTATCTATCGGATCCGCCTGTTTCACTAGACGTTGATAATTGGCAGCAAGTGCTTACAGTAAAACATAATACAGAACAACATACTCTGTTAGCGCAGTTAAATTTGAGCAGTGAAACGGGTATAAATTTAGTCGTAATGTCGGTGCAAGGCATGCCAATTTTTCAACTCGAAAAAGTTCCATTAGGAGCGGTCAAAAGTGAAAAAATGTTGCCGATTAGTGGGGTTGATCCACGTTATATTTTAGCTGACATTATGCTTGTGCATTGGCCTATAGATGTACTTAATGCACAGCTTTATGGCCTGGTAATTGATGAGCAAGGGACAACACGACGCCTTTACCAAGGAAAACGGCTGATCAGCGAAATTCAATTTTTAGACAGTCAAACCAAGCTTGTTAACTACGAGCGAGACTACTCAATAATTTTTCAAAGGGTTAATTAATTATGCCATTTTGGCTAAATGACTTAGGAATTGTTAGCGCGATGGGCGTAGGGCAAGAGCAAACTATGCAAAGTGTGTGTGCTCAGCCTAAGCAAACACTAACAGAAGTTACTTCACTGGCATTTGAAAAGCGACCTACCTGTGTGGGGTTAGTCCATGAGATACCTTTATCTGAATCGATGCGTTTTTATAAGTTAATTGACTTAGCCCTTGCACAGTTATCCGATACTTTAGCAAAAATCATGTGCCCAAATGAACGTATTGCAGTGGTAATCGGTACCAGTACAGCTGCCATACAAGAGGGCGAAAGAGCCAGAAAAGTACAAGCTGAAAGTGGGCAGTGGCCAAGCCAATTTGATTATTATGATCAAGCTTTAGTTGCACCCGCTGCCTATATCGCAAAAAAACTAAATGCATCAGGGCCAAATTACAGTATTTCTACAGCCTGTAGTTCAAGCGCAAAAGCGATGATAAGTGCTCGCGCTTTATTGAGTGCGGATTTAGCAGATGTGGTGATATGTGGTGGGGTAGACAGTCTTTGCCAGCTTACAATTAACGGTTTTGATTCACTGTCTTCAATCAGTGATGATATCTGTAAGCCATTTAGTAAGGATAGAAAAGGGATCAATATTGGCGAAGCCGCGGCGTTTTTCGTAATGAGTAAAGAAAAGCTGAGTGATCACAGTGTTGCTTTTCTAGGTGGAGGAGAGAGCTCTGATGCCCATCATATCTCAGCGCCTATTCCTGATGGTTCAGGCGCTATAGCAGCAATGAAAGCTGCATTGAATGAGGCAGGTATTAACCCCTCAGATATTCAATATATTAATGCGCATGGCACCGCAACACCGCAAAATGATGCCATGGAGTCACTTGCAATCAATGATGTGTTTGGCAACAATACGCCAGTCAGTTCGTCAAAACATCTGACGGGTCATACATTAGGTGCTGCCGGTGCGCTAGAGGCTGGCCTTTGCTGGTTGTACTTAGCTTATCCTGAATTTACGAGTATGGTGTTTAATCAAATCGAAACTGACGAAACACTAGCTGATATTGGCCTGATAACTCAGCCTACACACGTAAAGGTTAGCCATTGTTTATCAAATTCATTTGCCTTTGGTGGCAATAATGTCAGTGTAGTACTAGGACATCTGAATGAAGAATTATAAAATTGAGCAGGTTGTACCTCATAGTGCGCCTATGATTTTGCTCAATCGTCTTGCCAATTATACTGAAGAGAGTGCTTGTTGTGAGGTAGATATTAGCCCTCAGAGTCCATTTTACAACACGTCTTTACACGGGGTTGCCAGTTATATTGGTTGTGAATATATGGCACAAACCATTGCCGCATATGCGGGTGCGCTGGCAAAAGATAAAGGGAGCGATGTACAAATAGGTTTTCTAATTGGTACGCGTAAATACCAAACCTATGCACCGATCTTTGAAAAAGGGCAAACGCTTAAGGTAACGGTTACACAGTTGTATCAAGAAGAGTCAGGATTAAGTGTATTTGAGTGTCAAATTCACCACGACGAAACGCTATTAGCAGAAGCAAAAATCAATGTGTTTCAGCCACAAGATCCAATGCAGTTTATAAGAGAAAGTTAATGACAAAACGTATTTTAGTGACAGGCTCTAGCCGTGGTATAGGTAAAGCAATCGCATTACGATTAGCAGGCGACGGCTTTGATATTGCCGTACATTGCCGAAGCGGTTTGGCTGAAGCTAAACAAACGTGCGACGAGATTATCGCATTGGGTCGGCATGCCAGTTTATTACAATTTGATGTATGTGACAGAGCATTAGCAAAAGAACAAATAGAATCAGATATTGCTGAGCATGGTGCCTACTACGGTGTGATCTGTAATGCTGGGATAACCAATGATATGGCATTTCCAGCGATGCAGGGCGATGATTGGGATAAAGTAATTCGCACAGGGCTTGATGGTTTTTACAATGTGGTTCATCCAACCGTGATGCCTATGGTGCAAACACGTAAGGGGGGACGTATTGTTACGATGGCATCTGTATCGGGGATTGCCGGTAACCGTGGTCAGGTTAACTATAGCGCGGCGAAAGCGGGTATTATTGGTGCCACAAAAGCATTATCGCTAGAGCTTGCTAAGCGTAAAATTACCGTCAATTGTGTGGCTCCTGGTTTAATTGAAACGGCAATGACAGATGATTTACCTGTCGATGAAATGCTAAAAATGATTCCATTGAAGCGTATGGGCGCGGTGAGCGAAGTGGCTGGCACGGTTTCTTTTTTATGCTCTGAAGATGCCGCGTATATTACTCGACAAGTTATCTCAGTTAACGGTGGAATGGTGTAATGAAGCGCGTTGTTGTTACAGGTATGTCCGCAATTACTGCACTCGGTGATACTTGGGGTGAGTTTAAAGGTGCGCTTAAAAAAGGTGAGAACGCAGTTCAATACATGTCGCAATGGGATTGTGCTGCTGATTTAAATACACGTTTAGCTGCGCCTGTAACGCACTTTACAAAGCCTAGTCATTATAAGCGTAAGCAAGTACGCTCAATGGGCCGCGTTGCTATGATGTCTACGCGCACCACTGAACTTGCACTTGAACAGGCTGGACTTTTAGAGCACCCAAGTTTAACCGATGGTTCTACGGGCATCGCTTTTGGCTCATCAACGGGGTCAACACCGCCGCTACTTGCTTTTGCAAACATGATGCGAACAGGCGAAATGACGGGGGTGACAGCAACGAGTTATATTCAAATGATGGCACATACTGCACCGGTCAATGTTGGTGTGTTTTTTGGCTTAAAAGGGCGTGTTATTACAACGAGCTCAGCGTGTACATCAGGCTCACAAGGCATTGGTTATGCATATGAAGCAATTAAGTATGGACGTCAAAAAGTGATGGTAGCGGGTGGTGCTGAAGAGCTATGTATTACCGAAGCGGCTGTATTTGATACATTATATGCCACCAGTACTAAAAATGATGCCGCGAAAACAACTCCCCGTCCTTTTGACCAAGATAGAGATGGTCTTGTGATCGGTGAAGGGGCAGGGACATTAATTTTAGAAGAATATGAACACGCAATTGCGCGTGGTGCAGCTATTTACGCTGAACTAGTTGGTTTTGGTTGTAATTCAGATGGTCAGCATGTAACCCAACCAACTGCTGATACAATGCAAGTGGCCATTGATATGGCAATGACCGATGCCAATCTTACCGCAGATGATATTGGTTATATCAATGCCCATGGTACATCAACAGACAAAGGCGATATTGCTGAGTCTCATGCAACTTATAATGCGCTTGGTAAAAAGCCGATTAGTTCACTAAAAAGCTACTTAGGACATACATTAGGAGCCTGTGGTGCGATTGAAGCGTGGGCAAGTATTAATATGATGAATGATGGTTGGTTTGCACCGACTATCAATTTGAGTCAAGTTGATAGTCAATGTGCAGACCTTGATTACATAAAAGGTCGTGGCCGAGACATACAAACTAATTACATAATGAGTAACAATTTTGCATTTGGTGGCATTAATACTTCGCTGATTTTTAAGAAGTGGCAGGCATAACCTACTGCAATGTTAAATGAGATTTATCGACAACATCGAACTGTATGCAAGTCTTAGTGAAACAGAATAACAACAACTCTATTTCACTAAAGCGTGCATGGAAACGACACAAAAGGAACTTTAAATGAAATTAATTATTACCACTTTGGCTCTTATCGGTTGTTTATTTTCTGCTAATAGCGCTGCGCGCGATGATCTGCAAACACTACCAGTTGAAGCATTATTGCAAACAACGAAAGCAAAAAATGCGCTGCTTGATATTCCTCTTTATTTTGCCAGTCAAAGTCATAGCAAAATCAAAAGCAGTTATGGTGAAGTGATAACAAATAAAAAAACCAATGCGTTTAACAAAAGTGACCGCGAAGCATGTGAGTGGGTAATGTTAAGTGCGCTTAAGGCTCTACAAGAGCGTGCTAAACGTGAAGGCATGAATGCAGTCGTGAATATTCAATCTTATTATAAAAAGCGCGAGTTTGTGAGTGAGACTGAATATCAGTGTGGTGCGGGTACTTTTATCGCTGGCGTAGCATTAAAAGGCACTTTAGTTAAGTTATAACTAACTAAAACCATTTTTTTTCTGTATAATTTGCGACCCTTGATAAGATGGCCGCAGGTTATACAGCATGAATTTTAAATCATTTAGTTTTTCTTCTGAGATTCTTCAGGCATTAGAAGAACTTAATTTCCAAACGCTTACTCCCGTACAACGTAGTGCTATTCCTGCAATAAGAAAAGGCAAAGATGTACTTGTCAGTGCGCAAACTGGTACGGGTAAAACAGCTGCTTTTGCACTGCCTCTTATTCAAAAGCTGTCAGAGACCACACTGAGTGATAATAATGCACCGAGTGCCTTAGTGCTTGCGCCAACTCGCGAGCTTGCAGAGCAAATTGCCAATAATTTTAAAGCATTTGCAAAATACACTGAGTTAAAAACAGTGTGTTTATTTGGTGGAATTAACCTAGCCGGCCAAGCAAATGATCTTAAAGCAGGTGTTGACATTGTCGTAGCAACACCAGGGCGTTTATTAGATCAACTACGTTTAGGTAATATCAGCTTAGCAAGTGTTAAACACCTTGTACTTGATGAAGCTGACCGCATGCTTGACATGGGCTTTATTAATGACATGCAAACAGTCATTAATGGCTGTGATGAAGCACGTCAAATTTTACTGTTTTCGGCGACTTTTCCTGCCGCAATTAAGCAGTTTGCAAGTAAAGTACTTAAGCAACCTGAAATTATCCATGTTGATCAAACGAACAGTACAGCCGAAACCGTTCAGCACGTAGTTTATCCAGTAGAAGAGCGCCGTAAACAAGAGTTGTTGTCAGAGCTTATTGGTAAGAAAAATTGGCAACAGGTTTTGGTTTTCGTAAACATGAAAGAAACCGCCGATGAGCTTGTTAAAGAGCTAAACCTAGATGGTATTCCTGCGGTTGTATGTCATGGCGATAAAACCCAAGGCAATCGCCGTCGTGCATTACGTGAATTTAAAGAGGGTAAAGTTCGCGTATTAGTTGCAACTGAGGTGGCAGCCCGCGGTATTGATATAGAAGGCTTACCACGTGTTATTAATATTGACCTGCCTTGGCTTGCTGAAGATTATGTACATCGTATCGGTCGTACAGGCCGTGCTGGTAAACCTGGACAAGCTATCTCATTCGTTAGCCGTGAAGAAGAAAATACCCTATTCGATATCGAAAAGTTAATCGGCCAGCGCATTAAACGCATAGTGTTACCCGGCTATGAAGTGAGTAATCGTGATGTATTGATTGATAAAATTGGTAAAAAGCCCGCGCATCTACGCCGTAGTCGTACAAATAAGCCGTCTGGTCAGGCGACAGGCGAAGCACGTGCTAAAAATCGCTCGCGTATTGCCAATGTACGTAAGTCCTTAAAAGGCGGAAAACTAAGCTTAAAAAAATAACTAATTGAATTTTAGTTAATTTTGAAAGGCCCTGTCGCGAATACGCTACGGGGCTTTTTGTTACCTATTCAAAACTAATAAAAATTACTTATTTGTTAATTTTTATAGACAAAATCATTAACAATTCTACCTCATTGAATTACAATCGCTTTTCGAAAAGCTCAAATGGCGTGAAGGTCACGCTTGTATTTAAATGGATGTTTATGCAGTACGTAAGAAAAATAATTACCCGTGCTATTCTACCTGGCATTTTTTTTAGCCTTGCACATGTACCCCTCAAAGCTGTTGCTTATGATAAAGTCGAATTTTCATTAGCTCATATCAATGAGTCTATTCGTGTCGACGGTGTCATGGACGAAGCACATTGGCAGCACGCAACTAAGATACCTCTTAAATATCAAAACGAACCCAATGAAAAAGGTGAGCCACCTGTACAAACTGATGCTTATATGTATGAAGATGGTAAGTATTTGTATGTTGGATTTGTTGCCAAAGATAATGATCCTAGTCAAATTCGTGCAGCACTTCGGGACCGTGATACGCTGTGGCAAGATGACAATGTCGCCTTAATGATCGATACCTTTAACGACGAGCGTACAGGGTATGAGTTTTATGTAAATCCACTTGGTGCTCAAGGGGATATGCGTATGACAGACACTGATGATTGGGCTGAAGACCCTTCATGGGATGCAATTTGGGATAGTGCAGGGCAGATCACTGAAAACGGCTATGTGGTGGAAATGCGAATCCCTTTTACTGCATTACGCTTTCCTAAAAACCAAGAGCAATTGACATGGAGCTTTGCTGTTTGGCGTAACTACCCGCGAGACGTATTTTATCAAATGTCGAATGTCGGTTTTGACCGTGATGTTAAGTGCAGTTTTTGTCAATTTGATAAATTAACTGGTTTTAGAAATATGAGTGAGAGTAAAAATATTCAGCTCACACCGACATTAACAGCACTTCGCCATGATACAAAAGACACTGTGCCAGGAGATTGGCAAAATGGAGATATCGACACTGAGGCTGGCCTTGATTTACGTTGGGGTGTGACTCAAGATGCGGTCATTAACGCTACAATTAACCCTGATTTTTCGCAAGTTGAGGCTGACTCACTTGAGCTTGATGTGAATACCACTTATTCAATTTACTACGCCGAAAAACGTCCATTCTTCTTAGATGGTGCGTCTTATTTTGACACTAACCAACTTGAATTACTGTATACACGTACCATTGCAGAGCCAGAAGTCGGTGTTAAGTTAACAGGTAAAACAGGGACGCACAGCTATGGCTTTATGTATGCGGATGATGAAAATACCAGCGTTTTGCTACCGACTAACCAAGGCTCTGGTTTTGCCAATCTTGGTGATAAAACACATTCAGCTGTAGGACGTTATCAACTTGATATAGGCCAAAAGGGGACGATTGGGTTGATGACAACACACCGTGAAAGTGGTGATTATCACAACACAGTTTTATCCCTTGATGGTAGTTATTGGTTTAATCAAACGGATAGCCTTCAATATCAAGCTGTAACAACAGACACTAAGAACTCTGATTATTTAGTTGATGTGTATGGTCTTGAAAAAAATCAATCAGACCAAGCCTACAATATTGAGTTTAGCCGCAATAAACGTGATTACGAGCTTTACGCAAACTATGAAAATATAGGCAAAGACTACCGCCCTGACTTAGGTTATCAAGCAAAGGCTGACTATGAGCAAGTTCAACTTGGTGGAGGTCAAACTTGGTATCGTGACGCCGAGGATGCAATTACTGAGTACAGTTATAATGCTGAGTGGGATAAAACGTGGGCGCAAAATGGTGATTTACTCGAAGAAGAGTACGATGGCTTTATTACTTTTAAAGGCAAAATGCAGTCACAAACAGAAATTGGTTTTATTCACCGTAATGAGTTTTATGCTGGTGAGTTCTTTAATCAAAATATTGGCTATATCTACGGTGGTTTTAGACCAATTCGTGACGTGCGTTTCTTATTGTATGCGCAATACGGTAGCAAAATAGATTATAGCAATGCCGCCCTTGGTACTATGGTACGAATTGAGCCAGAAATGACATGGGACATTAACGACCATTGGCAAGTTCAATTAGAGCACAGTTACAGCTATTTAGATAACGAACAAAACGACCGTGTTTATACCGCTAACTTAACGGATTTGCGAGTTTATTATAAATTTAATATGCGCTCGATGCTGAAACTCGTTTTACAATTTGAAGATGTGGATCGAAATCATGAAGCTTATCTTTATGATGTAAGCCAAACGAATCGTGACTATGGTAGTCAACTGGTCTATTCCTACAAAATTAATGCCCAAACTTTATTTTACTTAGGCTACTCAGATAGAGGGTATGAGGATGACTCTCTTAAAGGGCTAGAAAGAGACCAACGAACCTTTTTTACAAAGTTAAGTTATGCGTGGCAGCTTTAGTTTCAGTTAAAAATTGGTCAGCTTAGGGCTGACCAATTTCTTCGTTTACTTTACTTCTTACAACCTCTTCAAGGCTTTTTAAGCCCCATTGCTTTCCAATCTCGACAGCTTCATCAATTGGCTTTTTTAAGGTAATAGCATTGTAAAGCGCAACAAGTGCACCAACACGGTTGCTGCTAGCACAATGCAACAAGGTTGTTTGCTGTTGATGTTCATTGAGCAAACTTTGTAGCTTAGTGGCATTTTCAATCGTAATATCAGCTTTCGATTGCACAGGAATATGGTAATAATTCATGCCAAGCTCGGTGACTAAATCTTGCTCAGACCAATTAGTTTCGTTATCCCCACGTAGGTTAATGATATTTTTAACTCCCAGCTCTTTTAATTTTGCAAAATCGGTTTGATTCGGCTGACCTGAGGTCAATACATACTCAGATTGAGCTTTCAGGTTATAAATATCTAGCTCTGTGGTGATTGTTTGTGTTGCTAATACTGAAAATGACAGCATAGAGGCTAATACTAACTGTATGAACTTATTCATATTATTCCTTCAAATGTGTTTAATTTTTACTGTAGACGGTTTTACCACGGCTGATGGTTTCTAACACGTGTAAGTTATGAAGCTCTGCAGGCTTTATTTTTAAAGGGTTATTATCAAGGATAATTAAATCCGCTTGCATCCCTTGTTTTAATTGCCCTTTTGAGGTTTCTTCAAAGTGTTGATACGCAGGCCATATTGTCATTGCTTGCAATGCAGTATACACAGAAACCCGTTGCTCAGGACCTAATACTTGATCAGTACGAGTGGTGCGGTTAACCGTTGCATCTAATACGCGAAGAGCATTGGGCAGTGCCACTGGCGCATCATGATGGGTGCTAAACATTAGCCCTTGCTTGCGAACCGCATGGGTTGGTGAAATAAAATCTGCACGGGGGTGACCAAGCACCGAGTTTACATGCCAGTCGCCCCAATAAAAGGTATGCATTGGGAAGAGTGATGGAAAAACGCCTAACTCTTTAAGGCGGTTAACTTGGTCCTGACGAATTGTTTGACCATGAATGAGCACAGGGCGACGGTCTTTTCTGCCAAGCTTGTTATTCGCATTTTCAACAGCATTTAAAAATTGTTCAATGGCGGCATCACCATTCGCATGGGTCATAACTTGCCAGCCATTAGCGAAGGCTGTTTCAACATATTTATAGGCTTGCTCATCGCTAAAAGTAGGGTAGCCTGCATAACCCTGCTCTTGGCCTTCAGGGGCTTTTAAATAAGGATGAGTTAACCACGCAGTTTTACCTTGCGGTGAGCCATCAAAATTTAGTTTTACCCCACCGATGCGAAAATGGTTGGTGTAGTCTTTACTATTATAGGTTGAGTTCATGAAACTACTACTCGTAGCCATATCCGCATAAGCAACCACATCAATCACGAATTTATTCGCTTTTGATGCCCTTACCATTGAATCATAAGCTTCTTGGGTTGCACGGCCTTCTTGCG
The DNA here is from genome assembly GCF_021728035.1 of Pseudoalteromonas sp. L21. NCBI lineage: Bacteria > Pseudomonadati > Pseudomonadota > Gammaproteobacteria > Alteromonadales > Pseudoalteromonadaceae > Pseudoalteromonas > Pseudoalteromonas sp. L21. The sequence goes on from NZ_JAKKCV010000002.1 coordinate 237,923, forward strand.
CCGTTGTGTAGCCGTATTTGGTATACATTTTTTGGCCTTCTTCAAGCATCATGTCTTGTAACTCAGGATCAAAAGATTGCATGAGTTTAAACAATAAAGCAAAGTGTGCGTTTTCTTCGAGTACACCACTTGGTTCTTGTGAGTTAGGCATTCGGCGTATCAGTCCGCCATCAGGATTTTTAGTGCTGGCATCAATGCCAGCCATGGCTAACGCTTTACTGTTTGCAACACTTAAGTGGCCTGAGGTATGAATTATAATTACAGGTTTATCTGTACTAACTAGGTCTAAATCCATTTTAGTTGGATACCTATCAAGTTCAGCATCATCGTAACCAAAGCCTAAAATTGCCCCTGTTTTTTCGATAAATGTAGTGTAGTCAGGGTTATGTTGTGCTGCTTTGAGGATGTTGACGATTTGCTCAACGCTATTGGCATCACCATCTGGGCTAGGTAGAACATTGGCGACCATGGCTTGCAAGCCCACACCATATACATGGCTATGGCCATCTACAAAACCAGGCATTAAAGTTTTACCTTGCAGATCAATGAGCTTTGTTTTGCCAAACTTATATTCAAGTGCTTTATCTTTATTACCCACAAAGATAATTTTTTCACCTTTTGTTGCGATTGCTTGTGCGTACTCTGGTTTATCATCGGTCATAGTAAGAATATCACCACCATAATAAATAGCATCTGCATAGCTAACTTGCAGTGGCAGAGTTTTAGCTGTTTGCACAGGGGCTTTATCACAGGCCGTTAAGGCGAGTAATGAACAAGCGAGTGCGAGGTGATAATTCATGTGTAGCGTCCTTGTTTATTAATTATGTCTTTGAGCAATATAAGAATATAGTCTGTTTATATAGATTGTGTTTAAAAAATGGGCTTAAATTTGATTGAAGTCAAACTCGATTGTCGAAGCTGCTAACTGATTCTTACTATAAAGCTGAGTGCCACAGGATAATTACACAGGCAAAAAAGCCAAGCGAGTGCTTGGCTTTTTTCTTCAGAAGAGGTGCTCACTTAAGGCTGATAATAAATCGGTGATTCAGGGCCCACAGGTAATCCCAGTACAAATACCCATAAGTAGAATAACGCGACCCAACCAACAAAGAATATCATGCTGTAAGGAAGCATGGTCGCAACCAATGTACCAATACCCATGTCTTTCTTATATTTAGTTGCAACAGCTAGTATCAAGCCAAAGTAACTCATCATTGGAGTAATAAGGTTTGTCACCGAGTCACCAATACGATACGCTGCTTGAATAGTCTCTGGCGCGTAGCCTATTAGCATTAACATGGGTACAAAGATTGGTGCAGTGACAGCCCACTGTGCTGATGAAGAACCCAAGCTTAAGTTTACTAGCGCACACATTAAAATGAATAGCACGAAAACTTCAGGACCAGTTAGGTTTAGCGCTTGTAATAGAGCAGCGCCGTTAATCGCTAAAATTGTGCCTAAGTTGGTCCATTTAAAGAAGGCAACGAACTGGGCTGCAAAGAATACCAGCACAATGTACATCCCCATCGAGCTCATGCTTTTACTCATGGCATCGATGACATCTTTATCGTTTTTCATGGTGCCAACAACGCGGCCGTAAACAAACCCTGGGATACCGAAAGTCACAAAGATAAATACTACAATGCCTTTTAAAAATGGCGAGTGTGCTACAAGGCCTGTTTCTGGGTTGCGTAAAATGCCGTCGTCAGGAACAATTGTCCATGCAAGTAATAATGAAACCACTAACAATGAAACACCAGCCCACTTAAGGCCTGACTTTTCTTTATCGGTTAAACCGGCAATATCATTTTTTGGCAAATCATTACTAGCTTCTTCTGGGTTGTATTTGCCAAGCCGCGGCTCAACGATTTTCTCAGTAACGAGAGTACCCAAAATAGCGATTAAAAATACTGAAATCATCATGAAATACCAGTTAGCTTCAGCGCCAACTTGGTAGTTCGGATCAATCATTTGTGCAGCGGGCGTAGTGATACCAGCCAGCAAAGGGTCAATGGTGCCTAGTAATAAGTTAGCGCTGTACCCACCTGAAACACCCGCAAATGCGGCAGCAAGACCCGCAAGCGGATGACGGCCAAGGCTGTGAAAGATCATTGCAGCGAGTGGAATAAGTACTACGTAGCCAAGCTCTGATGCCGTATTTGATAAAATCGCAGCAAACACCACCATAAAGGTAACTAGTCGTTTAGATGCACCCATTACCATGCCACGCATAGCTGCAGAGAGTAAACCTGAGTGCTCTGCAACACTGACGCCCAATAAAGCAACCAGTACCGTACCAAGTGGCGCAAAGCTGGTAAAGTTAGTCACAAGCCCTGTAACGATACGTTGTAGGCCTTCGGCACTGAGTAAGCTGACAACCTCAATTACACCATCAGGGTCGCGACCGGCAGCACCTTCTGGGCGTGGGTCGATGGCACTTAGGCCAAACCAATCGGCAATACCACTGAATACGATGATCGCAACACAGAACATTGCAAATAATGTAATAGGGTGGGGTAACATATTCCCCAGAAATTCAACGGTGGCTAAAAATCGGTTAAATAACCCATTGTTACCACCCTCATGGGTGTTGTGAGAGTTTATTGTTTTTGACATGTCCAGTTCTCGTATTTTCAAAATGGCGCTAACCTAGCATTTTTTACCGGACAGATCATGTTTTAGCGGTGGGAATCGTTCTAAGTACGCTCAATGACACCCTTATATAGCAAGGGGTAGCGGCGCAAACGTTTACCAATATAATCATCAGCTAGAATTTGCGCGCAAATTTGCTCTACATCATTGCTTGCTTCAAACACCCAATCAAAGCGCTCAATCGCGAGCAGAAAACCACGCTTAAGAAACTGTTGCTCACGATAGTAACTCAGATTATCGCGGATGATATCTAACTTATCAGGATTACTTTTAAGTTCATTAATAACCTCATTGATAAATACAGTCTGTTGTTTTGACTCAGCTTTTACCCGTCGTTTCATTATGTATTCATAGTTCCTTTTCTGCGATATAAAGCACTTTCTTTAAAAAGTCTTCTTTATTTTTTTCGTGTTGATAGTCAAGGTGATAGGTATTGTGAAAACCAAAGCGCAGTAATACACCGCTGCCTTTTAGATATACTGTATAGCCATCGATATCTGAAAAAGCGCAAATACCTTCATAGAGTTTACCGTCTTCGTGATCTTCACCGTGTTGAATAATTTTCTCATACACAGAAAGAATTAATTTACCGTCTAACTCGTTTTTCATGATGACTCCTTTTTGGTGTAATACGTTTACTATCTATAAAAAGTTTAGTGCTATTCTTAATGTTTTGAGTGTTAATAAGCTTTACTTTGCGATAAATCATTAAAATGACATTAGCATGGCTGATGTCGAAAATTTACAATCCTTTGGCTTACCTTACGCTTAAGCTACGTTTTATTTGAGGATCGCACAATGAAATATAAGTTTTTTCCTTTGATGCTGCTAACAGGCTTGTTGCTTGTTAGCCAAAGAATATCGGCGAATACACCCCCCCTTGTTTTAGAAAATGAAGCAGGACAAATTGTTAAACTTGGCAGTTACTTAGGCAAGAAACCAGTTTACTTAAAGTTTTGGGCTACGTGGTGCAAGCCATGTATGGAGCAGATGCCGCATTTTCAGCATGCTTATGAGCAATATGGCGATAAAATTCAATTTGTAGCTATTAATATCGACCTCAATGATGATGCACACGCTGTTGCTAAGGTTAAAGAGCGTTTCTCACTTAGTATGCCACTATTTACGGATCACAAAGGCCAAGTTGCGAAACATTATGAATTTATGGGCACCCCTTTTCATGTGTTAATTGATAGCGATGAGAAAGTGATTTTTCAAGGCCACGAAGCCGATAAGCCGCTTGATAACACATTACGTTTGTTATCACACAATGGCAAAGTTGAAAAAGCACGACTGCTTAGCGAAAAACAAGGCCAAGCAACTCCATTGACTATTCCGAAAAAAGGCAAAAAAGCAGTGCTATTCACCGCAACGTGGTGCGACTGGTACTTAGCCGACACTCGCCCTGCTATGGCAAAGCAATGTGTATTAGCACAGCAACATGTTAATAAGTTGACAGAGCAAGGAATTGATGTGGAAGTTAAAGTGAGCCAGCTGTGGACCGATCAAAGTGCAGTGCAAGAATATGTTGATAAATTCTCTGCAAGTATGCCGGTTTCAATCGATTATGGTAACGATTTATTTCTCGAAAATGGCATTAATTCGGTACCAACTTTACTTATCTACAACGATGGAAAGTTAGCCACTACACAGGCTAAATTTTAGCTAAAAACCGATTAATTTAGCTTTGTAATTATACAAATTTAGCCTATGCTCTAGGCTCATTACACAGTGAGCCTAGAGCATGATAGATAAGGCATTATTAGCAAAAACACGCGAGTTATCTGACCGATTAATCGCACTGCAAACACCCATTCGTATTCTTGATGCGATCAATTGGGATAAACAGATCAAAGAAGAGTTTTTTAAGCATAAATGCCAGAAAAACCCAACGGTTGATCAAGCTTATTACCAGCAACGTGATCTTGGTTTTGTACCAAGTGAGTTACGCCGTGCGTTTTCTGATTTAAATCGCGATATCATCAGCCAGTTAGGGCAACTCAATCCGATAGCCCAATACATGAGCAAGATGTGTACTGAATATAAAACTGTACTTAGTATGATTGAGTATCGTGGCACGCCTGAATTTCATGATCTTTCTGTTGAACTATTTGGTCATCCAAAAGATTTATTCCATGCTGGAGAGCCTTCACTTGCTGAGCTTGCCACCATGCTTGAGCAGCCGCTAAAGAGTATGCTCGATGCCGATATTTTACCTGATGATCCCAAAAATATTGATGCAGAAGATGCAGTTAAAATTTTAGCATCGCAAGTGGCTCAAACAATGCCGGGTATCGATGTTGAGGTCATTCTGAGCGACGGTATTGTCAGTGATGCGGCAGCGGGTGCAAACAACATTAAACTTAATCAAGATGTTAAGTTTTCACAGCGGGAGCTTGATATTCTTGAAGTGCATGAAGGCTGGATCCATGTGGGGACGACCCAAAATGGTCTTGCGCAGCCTTATTTGACCTGTTTAAGTAAAGGCACACCGAGCTCTACGGTCACCCAAGAAGGCCTTGCGGTGTTGACCGAAATTATTACCTTAAAGTCGACGCCTCGACGTTTAGCAAAATTAGTTAACCGTATTCAAGGGATTACCAAGGTTATTGATGGCGCTGAATTTGTAGACATTTATCGTGACTATGTAGCACAAGGCTTGAGCAAGGACGACAGCTACACACTCACTCAACGCGTGTTTAGAGGAAGTACAGCAACAGGCTTACCTTTTACAAAAGATATTGCCTATATTAAAGGTTTCGTGTTGGTGTATAACCTAATACGAGTTGCTATTCAGTTAGGCCGAATTGATCAATTGCACTTGCTATTGGTTGGTAAAATCTCAATCGATGATTTCAGACTGATATCACAATTGCATGATTTAGGTGTGATTGAAGACCCTAAATTTATTCCGCCACACTTTAAAGACTTGCGAGGCCTAGCAACGTGGCTGAGCTTTGGTCGTTTTATTGGCAACTTGTCGTTTGAGCAATTAGAAAACGATTACAAACCATTGTTTATTTGATCTATTTAAATGTGGAGTGGCGATAATTTATTTAGCTCCACACTTTCAAGTGATTATTTAATTCAAACTACCAAAATTTTTGTTAACTTTATGTACTAAAAAGTCATTTCAAGCATAAAGTGATACCTAATTCATTCTGGTTTTTCCCTCGAAAATCTTTTTAGTAAACCTCATATTTACAATTTTTATATTGTTTTGTTATTAGGAACAAAAGGTGTTTTTATAGATGTTGTTGAATATAGTGTGTTTTTTTCTTAATGAAATGTTATCAGAAAGTTTCAATAAACACTTGTATATACCACGTGTTAATGGTAAAAATATTTTGTTACATCGAAAGTGCGAAAGTAACTAAAATAATAATTCAGGGAAAATTATGATACATAAAAACAACATATTCAAAAAAGCGGCTTTATGCGTTGCCGTTTGCTCATCTTTAACACTTTACAGTGCGCAGTCACTAGCAAGTAACGTTGATGGTGCAATTAAAGGGGTAGTAACACAGCAACAAGGCGATGCACCAATTGCCGGTGCAACTGTTACTATTACGAACGAGACAAATGGTTTCACGAAAACGCTTATCGTAGACTCTAGAGGTCAGTTCAACTTAAATTCAATTCCTGTAGGTGTTTACAATATCCGCATTGAAAAAAGTGGTTATCAAACATCTGAACTTAAAGACGTAACAATCGGAATTGGTAAAGTTGCAGCGCTTGAAGTAGAGATGATAGAGGGTAACTTAGAGGTTATTTCTGTAACGGGTAGCCGAATTGCTCGCGTTGATACAACAAGCTCAGAGGCTTCTTTCAATATTTCTGCTGATGAACTAAACCGTTTACCAGTTGCGCCTGATATCACATCAGTAGCATTACTTGCTCCAGGTGTTAACTTAGGTGATTCTCGTTTCGAAGATGCGAAAGGTAACTCACTTGCAAGCTTTGGTGGTGCATCTCAAGCTGAAAACGTTTATTACGTGAACGGTCTTAACATGACAAACTTCCGTAATGGTGTTGGTGGTGCGACTATTCCTTTCTTAGCTTATGAATCTTTCCAAGTTAAAACGGGTGGTTACTCAGCTGAATTTGGTCGCTCAACAGGTGGTGTAGTAAGCTCTGTAACTAAATCGGGTACTAATGAGTTTAAATTTGGTCTACAACATAGACAAGATCTTGGCTCGCTATACGGTGACCGCCCTAGTTCGTACTATCAAGCCGATGACTGTCAGCAAAAAGTTGTAAACGGTGACATAGTTGAGACTTGTGCTAACCGTGTTGGTGACGTTATTGTTGATAATAGCCGTGATGCGCGTGAAACAAGCAAAACAGATATTTTTGCAAGTGGTGCTCTAATTGAAGATACATTATTCTTCTATGGTCTTTATGAAATGCGTGATAATGAATACGAAGATCTTATCAATCGTGGTAACGGTATGCGTATTCGTAAGGATGATGACCCTTATTACTTGGCACGTTTAGATTGGAATATTAATGAAGATCACTCTTTATCTGCATGGATGTTCAAAGACGAAAGTACTCTTGCGACTACTGATTACGACTTGGATGCAGATGGCAATATCATCAAAGACACGGCTCTAAATTCTGAAACCTTGTCTGGTGGTAAAAGCTGGTCTGTTCGTTATAACGGTAACATTACAGATTATTTATCAATCTCTGCAATGGCAGGTAAAGTTGAGTTTACGGATACTACAACAGCTGATGGCGCAGATTGTCCAGTAATTTATGACCTTTCATCTGGTCAAAACTTAGGTTGTTGGGCGTCTTTTACTATTGAAGATAATAGTGACGAACGTAAGCAATATCGTTTTGACGTTGACTGGTTAGTAACAGACAATCACAACTTGCGTTTCGGTTACGACGCTGAGAAAAATACATCAACGAGTGTTGTAAACCTTTCTGGTGATATCTACTACGCATACCAAAACTATGAAGCAGGTGCTGTATTACCAAATGGTTATACAATCCAAGAGTCTGGTCGTTATGTTCGTGTACGTAACTATGAAGTTGGTGGCGAATTTGATATCAACAATGAAGCGTTCTACATTGAAGATGTTTGGAATGTAAATGATCAACTAACTCTAAACATCGGTTTCCGTTGGGAAAGTTTCGAAAACTTAAATGCTGACGGTGAAACATTCGTTGAAATGAGCAATCAGTTTGCTCCTCGTTTAGGTATCGCATACGACATCTTTGCAGATGGTGAGCATAAAGTATTTGCCAATGCAGGTCGTTATCATTTACCAGTAGCATCAAATACTAACGTTCGTTTAGCAGGTGCAGAGCTTTATACACATGACTATTACCAAATTGACAGCATCGGCTCAGATGATGTTCCACAATTAGGTGGTAAGCTTGGTGACACAGTTGTATTTGGTGACGGTACAGCACCTAGCCCTGTAAGTGTTCGTTCTTCAAGCCTTGAAGCAATGTATCAAGATGAATTCATCATTGGTTATCAAGGTATGATCAATGAAGACTGGTCAGCAGGTATCAAATATACTCGTCGTGAACTTAAGAGTGTAATTGATGATGCGAGTGCAGAAAAAGCATTTGAAAGCATCGGTATTGATGATGATCATTTCTTATTGCTTAACCCAGGTAAAGGCGCATCTTTCCAATATGACGCTGACGGTGACGGTGTTTTAGAGGACTATAACTTCACAGCTGAACAGCTAGGTTACCCAGAAGCAAAACGTAACTACAACGCTGTTGACTTAATGCTTGAAAGAGCATGGGATGGTCAATGGATGCTTAAAGCGAACTACACATGGTCACAAAGCTATGGTAATGCGGAAGGTTACGTTAAATCTGATAACGGTCAGGATGATGCTGGTCTAACAACAGACTGGGATTACCCATACCTAATGGACGGCGCTAATGGTTACTTACCTAATGACCGTCGCCATTCACTGAAAATCTTTGGTTCATATGCGATATCAGACAATCTAATCGTTGGTATGAATACGCGTCTAACTTCAGGCCGTCCTCGTAACGCACTGGGTGCTGGTTACTACCCAGACCAAGGAAGCTATCACTATGGTGATACTTACTATGTAGGTGACACTAAATTCTCACGTGGTAGCTTTGGTAGAACTCCTTGGACTGCGACAGTAGATGTTAACTTCAAGTATGACCTTAGCTACTTAGACGTATTTGATTCTGCTTTCGTATCTCTTCAAATTGAAAACTTGTTCGATGCGAGCAATGTAACTAACTATGAAGAGGTTGCTGAATCGGAAGCTGCATTCAATGGTAATGCACAGTTCGGTTCACCAGTTTCTTGGCAGACACCACGTACTGTTGAAATGGTTTTCAACATGACGTTCTAAAAACGTAAGCTTATTGCTTGATTTTTAAACAGAAAGCGCCTACTTTATAAGAGGGCGCTTTTTTTATGGAGAAAAAATATGATTAAACATTCAAGCCTAGTAGTTTCAGCAGTTTTAATGACAGCATGTAGTGCGTTGCCTATTAAAAAGGATATAGACGAAGGAAAGTTTCGAGTTGAAAACTTTCAATATGAGCATGGTAAGCAAAGAGATTATGTGTACTTAATGTGTAATAGCAAGTCTGTTTCAGCTTGGGAGCAAGCAAGGCAGTACGAAGCTGGCGACCACGTTCTTTGGGTTAAAGCCGTAATTAGTGAAAGAGATTTCCCATCTTCTGAAAAGAATGCTTTTGCTCGATTTGATATGAACTTTAAAGAAGGCGGAAACTACACGTTAAACCGTGAAGTAAAGGGAGATAAAATTTCTATTTGGTTCGCAGATAAAGAGACGGGTAATCAAGCCTCAGAAGTAATTACCCAGGAGCTGAAACGTCCTTTAGTAATCGAAGATCAGCTAAGAAAGAAACAGTGTTTAGAAGGTACTGTTTAATTGCATGAAATAAAAACGCAGCTGGAATGAGCAGCTGCGTTTTGTAAAGCTAAAGCATGTTGACTTACATGCTTTTAGTCGAGGAAATTGTTAACCAGTAAGTGCATCAACCTGTACTACATCATTCAGTACAATAACGTCAGCACGTTTGAAGAAGTTAAAATCTGTTGCGGTTGCTAATGTGTAAGCACCCATCATACGACTGATGATTAAATCACCGTTGCTTAATTTGGGTAGCATGATTGACTCACTCACCACATCGATGCTGTCACAAGTTGGGCCTGCCAATACGGACTCTACACGTTCGTTCGATTGTTTTAGCGACTCTATTGGGTATGAGGCTTCATCAAACATTAAACCACTGAATGAGCCATAAATACCATCATCTAGGTAGTACCAAGGTTTACCTTCACGTACAGCTTGACCCATTACCGATGCAACACTGGTTACAGCGCTGGCAACAATAAAGCGACCTGGTTCTGCAATGACGCGAACTGTCTCTGGTAACTGTGCTAAGGCATCATTAATCGGCGCACAAAACTCATCAATTGGCAGCACGTCTTTGTTGTACGGCACTGGGAAACCACCGCCGATATCAAGCGTACTAAGTGCAGGTAGTCCCAATGCAGCTACATCGTTAATCACTTGGTTACATGCAGCAATTGCTGTTACGTATTTAGCAGGGCTCGCTGTTTGTGAACCAACATGGAACGACAAACCTTTGATACGAATACCTAGTTGTTGCGCGTAAGTAATGATCTCAATAGCCATTGCAGGGCTACAGCCAAATTTTTTCGATAAATCCGCGAATGACTCTGCATTACGAAAACTTAAGCGAACAAGTAACTCAACGCGGTCTTTGTATGCAATGAACTTTTCTAGTTCATTGATGTTATCAACCACAAACACGTTACAACCATATTCAAGGGCATCACGAATATCACGGTCACGCTTGATAGGGTGCGTGTGAATAGTACGATCACTTGGTACACCTTGGCTGGCAACTAAGTCAACTTCACCGCTGGTTGCTAAATCAAAGCTGGCACCTTCTTCTAAAAGCGTGCGAACAACTGCTGCATGAGGAAGTGGCTTTAATGCAAAGTGTAAAACAACACCAGGTAAAGCACGGCTTAGTGCACGGTACTGGTGGCGTACAGATTCACAATCTAGCACCATTAATGGCGCACCATGTTGGGCAACAAGTTGCTCAATAAATTGATTTGATGGTTGTGCTATTGATTCGTTTGCAGCAACCGATGCTGCAGGTACTTTGATTGTTAAGTCTTGTGTAAGTGTTGAAATAGCCATTTTACTCTCCGGCAATTAAGCAACTGCTCGGAAAAAAATGGAAGTCCAAGTCAGTTGAGTGTTATTAAGCGCACCGTATGTTCTGTGCAATCAAATACACTCTTGGATAGTTGCTCTATCGCCTTGCTACAAACTAGGTTTGCAATGTACTCGGATTGGCTATCATCAAGAAGCGGCGAGATAATAGATCTGCTTTTTTATTTGCGCAAGCATTATTTCAAAGATTTTTTGAATTATTTTCAGTGTGTTTTTTGAACAGGTGAAGGGGCGTTTTTAAAATTTATCCCGTATGTTTTAGTATAAATGTCGAGCATTGCTTGGGTATCTTCTGGGCGGCTATTATTAGTATGGATTTCTTTAAGGTAGGCAGCCATATCATGGGTTTTCATGTAATTGTTCATTAATTCCATGGCCCTGCGACCTTGCGGTGTTTTACTACAAGCAAAATACCCATTTATAAATTTAGGTAACTCAATAATAGGACGGGATTCAATAAGAGACTGTTGCTCAACGGTTAAATGAGCAAATAACGTTTCTTGGTAACCAATAATGAAATCGATACGATTGTTCATGAGTAGATTACTTAGTTGTAAAAATGGGTTTTCACCATATATAACAGCTACATTTGAGGCATTACTTGCAAACAATTTGTCCAGTTGTTGATAACTTGTGGATCCAATTATTCCGAAAATATAGTTTTTGTGTAGGAGTTGTTCCACTGAAATGTCAGAAGGTTTACTTTTTAGTTCATTTTTAAGACCAAATAACTGTCGTTGCACATGCATAAATGTTGGAACTGTTGAAAACAACATGTTCTGTTTGCGTTCTGGTGTTTTTATCGCATTAAAAGTACAGCTAGGTTCGTTACTTGATAAACGTTTAATTTGGCGTGCATGATTTGTAAACTGTAGCTTAAGATGGAACTCATTACCGAGTGCTGGCTGAATTGCTTTGACTAGATGGTAGTTAACGCTATTTTTATCAGTTTCATTGTCGAAATATGCATGAGATAGAATTATAAGCTTACTCTTATCACTAGCGAAAGCTGTGCTTAAGGTCAGCATTATTAAAAAAAGCAAACCTAGTCTCATGCATATCCTTTAATTATTTATCGAGCATTGGTGCTCTCAAAAATTTTGTCAGCTGATGCTGCAACAAAACCAGTGTAGAGTTCGCCATCCGGTTTTGCATAACGCAGCGCAAACTCATAAAAGCAACTCGGTACGGCAACAACACCATCGCTAAATTCAACTTCGCTATCATCAGCAAGCGTAGAAGACTGTTCAAGTAATACCTCTGGCGAACCTTTGATTTCGCCGCCCGATGTATTTAGTGCAAAACCGGCATCTTTAAGTGCTTGGTTAACACTTTCGATATCATCGAATTTCGCCAATTCATTGATGCTCACCGTAAAGTGATTAGCACGGTAACCCCACGCCGACATCCATGCTGCATATTCGCTTTCTGCTAGCAGTTTCTTGTAGGTGTCTGAACTTACTTGCCAGTGCGTACCTGAGTAAAGGAAATTATCCGCTGTTACAGCGTTTTCGTCAATCTGTTCAACCATATCGTTAACAATAGCTTGAAGCTCTTCTGAGCATTGTTCAACAAGTAATTCAGAAATGAAAACTTTAGGTTGCTTCGGATCTGAATGTTCGAAGTGCTTAGCGTATAATTTTTTCGCTTCGAAGTGGTATTCGCCGCATTCTTTGTAGCCAACTGCTAAGAAGTGCGCAGCTAGTTTTTCTAAACCGATTTTTTCATGGTTAAAGGTACGTAAAGCGATGTGATCGTTAATCACGTCATCTTTTTGTGTAGAGCCTAGTAGCTCATGTACTTTTACCGCCGATGGCGTAACTGATAAATAGTTGTCCCATAGGTTTTCAAATAGGGCGTTTACATCTGTGTGCATGTTTAATTCCTTCAATTAAGGCGGCGAGACCGCCAAACAATTATTCAATAATTAAGCCCGGCGCAAGGGTCTGTGGTAAGTTAACTTTATCGGCTTCAACAGAAGCAACAGGGTATGCACAGTAGTCAGCAGCATAATAAGCGCTTGCTCTGTGGTTACCACTGGCACCAATACCACCAAAAGGTGCAGCGCTTGATGCGCCTGTAATTGGTCGGTTCCAGTTAACGATACCGGCACGAATACGTTTTAAGAAGTGCTGGTAGTCATCACTATCATCACTTAATAAACCAGCAGATAAACCAAATGAGGTGTTATTTGCTTCATTAATCGCACTATCGAAATCTGTATAACGGTATACCTTGATAAGCGGACCAAAGTGTTCTTCATCAGGCATGTCTTTAACAGCCGTTACATCAATAATACCTGGACTTACAAAACCAGTACCCGGTTCAAGATGCTTAAGCTCGACAAGAGAGGTTGCTCCCATATCAAGTAATTGCTGCTGAGCTGCAACCATACCGAGTGCTGCTTTTTCGCTGATCATTGCACCCATGAACGGTTGATCTTCGCTGAAGCTGTCGGCTACTTTAATGTGTTTGGTTGCAGCAATTAACTTTTCTAAAATTGCATCGCCATTTGCCGAGTTCTCAATCAATAAACGACGAGAACAGGTACAACGTTGGCCAGACGTAATAAAACCAGACTGAATAATATCGTGAACAGCGGCACTTACATCAGCAACATCTTTTACGATAAGTGGATTATTCCCACCCATCTCAAGCGCTAAGATTTTACCAGGGTGACCTGCAAATTGCTTATGTAATAGGTGACCTGTATTTGAGCTACCCGTGAAGAATAAGCCATCTATATCTTGGTGAGAAGCGAGTGCAATACCTGTGTCGACTTCACCTTGTACAAGGTTAATGACACCGGCAGGTAAGCCGGCTTTTAGCCAAAGTTTTAAGGTAAACTCTGCAACATGAGGGGTGAGTTCTGATGGTTTAAATACAACCGTATTACCCGCTAAAATAGCAGGCACAATATGACCATTCGGTAAGTGACCTGGGAAGTTATAAGGACCAAACACTGCAACAACACCATGTGGCTTGTGACGTATAAACGCTTTCGCCCCAGGCATTGGGTTTTCTGTGGTACCCGTACGTTCGTGATAGGCTCTAATAGAAATGGCAATCTTACCTGTCATTGCGCCTACTTCGGTACGTGTTTCCCAAAGTGGTTTACCTGTTTCACGGGCGATAATTGTTGCAAACTCTTCGCTATGCTCTTTAAGCTCTGCTGCAAAGTTTTCAAGAATAACAATACGCTCTTCAAGGGTCATATCAGCCCAGCCTAGCTGCGCACTACGAGCTGCTTTAATTGCATCAGCTACTTGCCCAGCCGTGGCTGTTTTACCCTGCCACACAACCTCGCCATTACTTGGGTTGATAGAACTAAAATCATGACCAAGGCCAGCTTGCCATTGGTTATCGATAAGTTGAGTTGTGACACTCATTTTAAACTCCTTAAGTGGTTACAAACGGAAGAACCGTGCTGCATCCCCTTGTTTTAATTTAAGTGCATCTGCCACTTCTTGGCTGATGATTAGCGTGTGCTTAGCGTGGTTATAATGAGCATGTTTGGTGAATGTTGCTCTAAAGTCATTCACGCCTTGATTACAAATAGCTAATGTATCTGAGCTTTTCTCATTAATGTGTGCAAGCTCACCGATGGTGATAGGACACACTTGTGACTCACGAACACTGCGAATATTGCCAAGTTTTGCTTCAACAGTGGGCCCTGCATCGAAAAGGTCGACATACCCACGGTGCTCAAACCCTTCTTTTTCTAACAGTTTAAGTGCAGGCTTTGTTTTTTCATGAACCTTACCAATCACAGCTTGCGCTTTTTTGCTCAGTAAGTTGGCGTAGATTGGGTATTTAGGCATTAATTCGCTGATAAATACTTTATCGCCTAAACCGACTAGGTGATCAGCTTGTGGAAACTCAATGCTAAAAAAGTGCTCTTGCAACCATTGCCAAAAAGGTGAATGGCCTTTTTCATCACTTACGCCACGCATTTCTGCGATGATGGTATCAGCAAAACGTTCGCTGTGCTGCGCCATAAATAGAAAGCGCGAACGCGATAAAAAGCGACCTGTTAAGCCTTTGCGGTTTTGTTCACGTAAGAACAAGGTACAAATCTCAGAGCAGCCTGTGTAGTCATTACACATACTCAGAATATCAACGGTGTTATACACGTTGAGAGTACGTGAATGGTGAACAGTTTTTCCAAGATGGTAATGATACAAAGGCACCGACATACCTACAGCGGCTTCAATCGCTGTAGTGCCGATAACGTCACCCGTTTTACTGTCTTCTAAAACAAATAAATAGGTTTCGTCTTGTGGTTTATTGATGTTTTTTGCAAAACTTTGCTCGGCGCGATCGATTTTTTCTTGTAGCAAGGTGTCATCAACAGGTAATGAGGTAAACCCATGACCAGACTCCATCGCTATTTGCTTTAACGCGGCAAAATCATTTGCTGTGATAGGACGTAATACTTGCATTCATTGCTCTCCGATGGCGCACTGGTTTAGCAGCACGCCAACTAGAATTAACCGTTTACAACGTCTGCAACCGCTTTTTCAAAGCGAGCTAAACCTTCTTTAATATCCTCAAGAGGGATAACTAAAGATGGCGTAAAGCGCACAACATTTGTACCCGCAACAAGGCTCATTAAACCGTGTTTTGTGCTTGCTACTAGGAAGTCACGTGCACGGCCTTCAAATTTGCTGTTAAGTACCGCACCTAATAATAGACCTTTACCACGTACTTCACTAAATACATCGTATTTGTCGTTAATTGCAGCAAAGCCGTCGCGTAAAAGCTGTTCACGCTCTTTAACACCTGCGAGTACTTCTTCAGTATTGACAGTATCAAAAGCCGCTTCAGCTACAGCACATGCAAGCGGGTTACCACCGTAAGTTGAACCATGTGTGCCTACTTTTAAATGCTCTGCAATGCTCGCCGTTGTGATCATCGCACCGATTGGGAAACCACCGCCTAACGCTTTTGCTGTAGTAAGAATATCTGGAGTTACACCTAAACCTTGGTATGCGTATAAATCGCCGGTACGACCAACACCTGTTTGTACTTCATCAAAAATAAGTAAAGCATTGTGTTTGTCACATAACGCGCGAACACCTTTAATAAACTCGTTTGTTGGTGAAATGATACCGCCTTCACCTTGTAATGGCTCCATCATTACGGCACATGTGTTGTCGCTGATAAGTGCTTCAAACGCAGCTAAATCGTTATAGTCACAGTGATCAACGGCAGCAGGTTTAGGGCCAAAGCCATCAGAGTAAGCAGCTTGACCACCTACAGTAACAGTGAAAAATGTACGACCGTGGAAACCTTTGTTAAACGCGATGATTTGGTTTTTTTGCTCGCCGTGTACATCTAATGCCCAGCGACGCGCTAATTTTAATGCCGCTTCGTTAGCCTCTGCACCTGAGTTTGCAAAGTACACTTTATCTGCAAATGTAGCGTCCGTTAACTTTTTAGCTAAGCGAAGTGCAGGCTCGTTTGTCATTACGTTTGATAAGTGCCAAATTTTTTCACCTTGCTCTTTAAGCGCATTGACAAGAGCAGGGTGACAATGACCTAAACAGTTAACGGCAATACCACCTGCAAAATCAATAAATTCTTTACCGTTTTGATCCCAAACACGTGAGCCTTTTCCGCGAACAGGGATAACCTCAGATGGGTTATAGTTTGGTACCATTACGTCGTTGAAAAGTTCTCTTGTTACTTGCATTTGTTGCACCTAAATATGGCTTAGTATGAAAAAAGTTAAATTGCAAAAAATAGGTCAGTTAAGCCGTTCCTGCCTAATTAAGCACGATGAGATTATTTTTCTTATCTATTTTTACTATTATCTGGGTTAGAAACTTAAATTTGCAGTGCTATTTTGTGAAAAATGACTAAAATAAAAAGCAAATTAACGAAAAGAGTAGTCAAAGTGATAACGCCACAAGACGAAAAGCTATTATCTATACTAAGAACAAATGCCCGCGCCAGTATCTCTGACCTAGCCAGGGCGCTTAACTTATCGCGCTCAACAGTGCAAAGCCGAATGTTAAAACTAGAAGAAACAGGTGTGATCAAAGGCTACAGTGTTGACTATGGTGATGCCTATTTGAGCCAAATGGTATCGGCGCACGTTTCAATTAAAGTAAAACAAAAATTGACCACTAAAACCAATCTTGAGTTGAAGCAAATTGATGCCATTTCGCAGCTCTACGCAATTAGCGGTGAGTTTGATTTGATTGCAGTTGTGCAAGCACAAAACCTTGAAAAGCTGAGCCACCTTTTAGATGATATTGGTAACTTAGATGGGGTTGAGCGTACTACATCGTCAGTGATTTTAGAGACGAAATTTAAACGTTAACCCTTAATTTGGATCAAGGTTGTTTTTACTCGGTTCAGAAATTACTCATTCAGTTTTTGGCTATAGATATTTAATTTGTATCTGCTTGAGGTGCTTTGCGAATGACTTTCTTTTCGACTTCATCAAGTTGTATAACATATGCATTGCCACCGATACCTTTAAATTCTTCATCGGTAAACACGATGGTGTTGTCATCGTAAAATGTGATAGCTTCTTTTTGAGTGACGATACCTAAGTCTATACGTGACACATCACCTGAGAAGAACTTATCGCCTTTAAAGTTTTCAAATAACCAGATGCTAGTCGAATCAAGTAAAACAAGTTTACTTCTGTCAGGGCTTAACGCGGCAGATGTGACCCAGCATAACTTTTCCATCGTCGTGCAGGTTTTGAATGAGTCAATTAATTCGGCATCGAAATTTGCGGCATGGTCGCCTACTTTATAAACATTGGTAATGCCATCGAATGGCTCGGTACGGTTTTTGGTAAATAAATACAAATGATGGTTAAAAGCAACAAATGCTTCTAAGTCAAAGTTACGTTTATTGGGGAGGATTGGGCTGCCATCCATTTCAGGGTAGGTGAATTTTATGATTTCAGCTTGTGTTGTATTACCCTTTATATCAATAGGGTTTTCTATTTTATAAATGGTTAGCCATTTTCGGTCATTGTTATTATTGCCAAAATCCCCTAAAAAGAAATGCCCGAACCTATTTTGAGTCATATCTTCCCAATCAATGTTTTTGGCATTGGTGACTAACACTTCTTTTGCGATTGAGCCATCCTCATTTAAACGATACAGTTTTGGCTGGTCGCCACTATCGTTAATTGCCCAAAGGCGATGCTTTTTATCAAATTCTATCCCTGATATTTCCTTGACTTTAGGATCAACAGATAAGCGTTTTTTACTGTATAAAGTATAAATTGATGTACCGATAAAAATACCGGCGAGCGTCACGCTCAGGGTTAGTGTAATTAATAGACTTTTTTTCAACATTAACAAGGGATTGGGATTTAGATATTAAATGTGATTATAGCTTATTAATGTTGTCTCTGTATATTCCAAACACTTGTGCCTGTTGTTGCAATAAAATTGACGTTATCGTGGAGTACTTTGTGGCCTACATTAAAAGATGATTCGGGCTGGCTAACAAGGTAACCCTGCACACTTCTAATACCCATTGATTTAACTAGTTCAAATTGTGCAAGCTCTTCAACGCCTTCGGCCACAATTTTTAAACCTAGTTTATGGCCTAACTCACTGACAGAGTGAAGTATCTTATTATATTTTGGGTTGTCATTGGCTTGCGCAATAAACAGTCTGTCCAGTTTTATTACATCAATCGGTAAGTCAGCAAGGGTACTTAAAGAGCTAAAACCAGTACCAAAGTCATCGATGGCGATAGTGATACCCTCACGGCGTAATTTCTCTAGGTCGTTTATAATTTTTTTACTTGCGGTGATTAATGTCGACTCTGTTATTTCCAACATAATAGCAGTTGCTGGCAGTCCTGTTTTAGAAAGTTTGGCCATTACCCAATCATAAATTGCCCGGTGTTTTAACTGAATGCCAGAAATATTCACCGATATTTTCACTTTCTTCATCCCCGCGTTATACCATGCAGCCATCTGCCGACATGACTCAAGCATGATCCAATCGCCGAGTTCTAAAATAAGATTCGATTCTTCAGCAATAGGAATAAACTCAACAGGAGAAATAGCGCCCTCAACTGGATGTTCCCAGCGTACCAAAGCTTCAAAATAATCGATTGCGCAATCGTCAACATCTACAATCGGTTGAAAGAATAAATGAAAGTTTTCAGAGGCAATTGCAAGGCGCATTTCCTCAAGTAAGTAATGATAGCGACGCATTTTATTGCCCATTTCAGGGGAATACACTTTAAAAATACCACGGCCATCAGTTTTGGCACGATACATCGCCACATCAGCCATTTGCAGTAATGTGTGAGGTGTCGCTGCACTGTCAGGGTAAGTTGCAATGCCTATGCTTGCGCTGATCTTAATCAGCTTATTACCGAGTACAAAATCCCTCTCGATTTCTTTTAAAACATTTTTAGCAATTTCAAGTGCTTGCTCTTTTGAGGTCAGGTGATTAATAAAGATAGAAAATTCATCTCCTCCCAAACGAGCTAAGTTTTGTTCAAGCTGGCTGGTGGCAGAAATATTGTTGAGCTTGTGATGGCGAAGCACACCCGTTAAGCGAGCAGCTACCTGAATAAGTACTTCATCGCCAAAGCTGTGGCCAAATGAATCATTTACCTGCTTAAAACCATCTAAATCGATAAATAAAAGCGCACAATTGAGTTTATCTATCTCTGCAACACTTAGTTGTCTGGCTAAATGCTCTAAATATGCATGGCGGTCTATCAGTAGGGTCAATTTGTCTTGGCAAATACTCGCCTGAGATTCACGGGTGTAAGTGGTAATGTGCGCGCTCAAAGCGTGAACATTTGCTTGTAAATTACAAAGTGTAGATTGCGAAGCTGAATGTGTGTTAGTAAGGTTTAGGTTGGAGAGTAGGGCTGAAGTTTGAACGTTAAGTTCTTTAATCGTCTGTTTCATGCTATCGCTTTGACGTCTTAGGCTGACCAACCAGGTGATAGCAATAATTAACAGCAACAAAATGATAACATTAATAGGCGCCATCAAAGTAGAAGTAATGAGCTGCTTTGTCTCAATAGCCGTGACTGTTTTTGTATCGGCTTCAACGACAACGTAATTTTGCTTGTTATGAGTGACTGTGTATTGGCCAGTTAAAAGAATGTTGTACCAAGGGGCCGGTGCTATACCTGATGGGGGGATTGCGAAAGTGGAAAGCATAGTTGTATTTGGTTGATAAGAAAGATCGTTAACCTGTTTAACTAATAAAATGTTTAAACCATAAAAAAAAGCTACTATGGTTATCATACAACTGCATACTATACGAAGAGCATTGGCCATTATTCACTACCGTCCTGGGCACTATTATATTGTTTACCAACCCGTAAGTTAATTTTTTCAGTATATGGCTTGTCACTAAAATAGACAAACCTTTTGTAATGTAATTAGAATGTTAATCTGTTAAGTAAGTAAAAAGTTGTATTTGTTGAGTGCAATAATCAGGTCTTTAATCTCTTAAAAATACTTTTTACTACACGATTAACTTCAATTTAATTCACTTTACCAACACTTACTTATTAACTACTTTTTACTGAGAAATGACTCAAGTTCAGTATTTAGAGTAAATGAGAATTTAACTTTCAAATTGGTTCGTTTATTGCTGACTTAAGGTTAGAAGTTTGATTAATCATGTTTTTGTTTGTTTTATGCACTTTTATGGTGCGTGCACAAATATTTTGCACTGTCATAATGCGTAAACAAAGATTTGATTTACTGAGTAAGGTACATGTTCTTTTAGGCAGTTTTTAGCGCATGTAATACACAGCCCCGACTGTTGAGTAGTTGAACACGGCACTGTGGCAAGGATTAATTAACCATCTGGTTGAATTGGAGCCCACTATGTTAAGTAAACGTTTTTTTAAAACCAAAGACGAAACCGAAGTTACTTTTGAATTTCAGCACCCAGACGCTGAAAATGTGCAATTAGTTGCAGAGTTTACAGATTGGCAGCCAGTGCCAATGAAATACAACAAAAAAGAACAGGTTTTCAAGTGCAAGCAGCGTTTACCGCTCGATAAACAATTTCACTTTCGTTACCTCATCAATGGTCATGTTTGGGATAACGACCATCAAGCTGACGCTTATACTCCTAATGTTTTTGGTACTGAAAATAGTGTTGTAAACACTCAACGCGCTTAATAGGTGCATTAATGCAGTCACTTTCGCAGTTATTTTATCTTTATGGTATTGGCTACGAGTATACAAAGTACACAGGCGAGCATGTTGTTTTCGATGAGAATACTCGCGCTTGTGCCTTACGTTGCTGCGGTATTCATACTGACGACATAAATACAATTGAACAGCTAAACTTTACGCTTGATGCAGGTAATTGGCTCAATTTATTGCCGCCGGTAAGCCTTGTCAGCGCTGAAAACCGACTGTTAAAAGTGCGTATAGATGAGCGCTTACTTGAGCATCATTGTGAGCTATCAATCCCGTCACTCGGAATAACCGCTAACAGAGAAAGCTTTGTAGGTTTAGATGTATTAGGTGACTATGGTTTAAATGGTGTTCGTTATATCGAGGTCGCGCTACCTGTGCCGCCTATGCCTATTGGTTATCATGATGCGTATATATCTGTGGCAGATCAACACAGTCGTAGTCAACTTTGGATAACCCCTCAAACATGTTTTCAAGTTGAAGATAAAAAACGTTTGGGTTTATCTATTCAGCTCTACAGTTTAGTGAATCATGCAGGCTTTGGTATTGGTGATTTTGCTGACTTGGCTTCCCTTATTCGTGATGCGGCCAGCCATGGGATGGATTATATTTTACTCAACCCACTACATTTACTTTTTGAACACGCCCCAGAGCGGGCAAGCCCATACAGCCCAAACAGCCGTGCTTTGTTAAACCCGCTGTATATAGCGGTGTCTCTATGTGAGGACGCAAAGCACAATACTAAGCTTGAAAAATTATTGGCTGAGCTGCCAATCAACTCAGAACAGTTCATAGATTACACCCTAGTCACTGATTTTAAATATAACGTGTTCGATTGCTTATACGCACACTTTTGCAATACCGCATCGGACGAACGTAAAGCCCAATTCGACGAGTTTTGTAACGTACATAGCCAAAGCCTAGCAACACTGGATGCAGAAGATAGCCGATACGCAAGTTACTTACAGTGGCTTGCGCACTCTCAGCTAAACTTTTGCCAACAACTAGCTGCTGATTGCTATATGGATATTGGTTTAATAAACGACTTGGCAGTGGGCTGCGCTGGAGATGGCAGTGAGTTTAAAAGTCAATATACGTTATTTTCTCATGGTGCTTATGTTGGTGCACCACCGGATCCTTGGGCAGAGCGAGGCCAAAATTGGGGGCTACCTGCATTAGACCCACAAAAACTCAGTACAGATCACTTTGCATTTTACCGTTCTTTAATTCGCGCCAATATGGAAGATGTAGGCGGACTGAGAATTGACCATGTTATGGCTATACGCAGATTATGGTGGTGTTTTGAGAACCAAGGACAGCAAGATGGTTGTTATGTTTATTACCCATTTGAACATCTTCTTGCCATTTTAAAAATAGAATCTCATCTTAATCAGTGTGTCGTAATTGGTGAAGATTTAGGGGTTGTCCCTAATGAAGTAAGAGAGGCACTTGAAGCAAGTGCTATTTATTCAAATGGTTTGTTTTATTTTGAAAAAGATCAGGATGGGGAATTCCTCTTGGCTGAACATTTTTCGCAGCACAGTTTATTAATGATTGCCAATCATGATGTCCCGCCATTTTCTGGTTGGTGGACTGGTTATGATATCACTGTAAAACAGCAATATGGATTGATAAATGAGGCCGAGAGCTATGAACTTATCGCAGCGCGAGACATTGAAAAACAAAGGATGTTGCATTTTATTTATCGTCAAAGTGCGAAGGAGTTAAGCCCTAATGCACAGGCACAAGAAGTGTATGAAGCATTAGCGACATGTCTTGCTAAGGCTCCTGCACAGTTATTTACCATTCAAATAGATGATTTAGACGAGCAAGTATTGCCCGTAAACATCCCTGGCACTGATCAAGAATACCCAAATTGGCGGCGTTTATTGTCACGTTCGGCAAAGCATATTATCGATTCTAAAGCATCATTGTTAGCCAATTTAATCTCCATAAGGAAGCAATAAATGCAAAGTCGTGTCCGCCAAGAGCACATTGAACAACCACTGATTTATCAGGCACAGATCACGGCTTTAACTGCTGGCTGCTTTAAAGATCCATTCAGCTTTTTAGGGCCACATAAAGTGAATAGTGAAAGTTATGAAGTACGTTGCTTTTTACCAGGAGCAAAAACAGTATCCGTTGTGCTCGATTCACTCATTGTACCAGCACACAGGCAAGGGCAAAGTGATTTGTTTGTTGCGACAATCCATACAGAGTCTGCTCCTGAGTACAAACTTGACGTCAACTATGAGCAAGGGTGCGAGCAACAGTACGATGAATATAGCTTTGTAAGCACACTCGACGAACAGGCAATGTATTTGTTCAATGAGGGCAGCCTTGAGCATGCTTATAAACACTTTGGTGCTCATTTTACAGATCAGCAGGGTGTACAAGGAGTCCGTTTTGTAGTGTGGGCACCTAACGCCGCGAGTGTCTCAGTCATTGGGGATTTTAATTATTGGCAACGCAGCCGCCATTTTATGCGGTTTCATCCTGCAAGTGGTGTGTGGGAGTTATTTATTCCTGCACTAAAAGTAGACCAATGTTATAAGTTTGCGATTACCACTCTTAGTGGTGAAGTGCTTGAAAAAGCGGACCCATTTGCATTTAAAATGCAACAGGCGCCTGGCACTGCTTCTGTTTTACAGTGTAGCAAGGCAGAGGTACACCTTGACAAGCACGCACTGGCTAATCGCGCCAAGCGCAATAGCATTGATGCGCCAATAAGTATATATGAAGTGCATGTAGGCTCTTGGCAGCGACAAGATAATAATCGATATCTAACATGGCGAGAGCTTGCCGATTGTCTGATCCCTTACACCAAAGAACTTGGTTTTACCCACTTACAGTTAATGCCAATTAGCGAATACCCATTTGATGGTTCATGGGGTTATCAACCGGTAGGTTTATTTGCGCCAACAAGCCGTTACGGTAGCTTTGAAGATTTTGTTTATTTTGTTAATCAATGTCATCAAGCAAACTTAGGAATTATATTAGATTGGGTGCCTGGGCATTTTCCAAGTGACCCGCATGGTTTGCATTGTTTTGATGGCACTCACCTTTATGAACACGCAGACATTCGTCAGGGGTTTCACCCTGATTGGAATACCTATATCTACAACTATGATCGGGCTGAAGTACGCAGTTTTTTGATTGCGAATGCGATGTATTGGCTGCATGAATTTGGTATTGATGGCCTGCGTGTTGATGCTGTGGCGTCAATGCTTTACTTAGATTACAGCCGAGAAGAAGGGCAGTGGGTTGCTAATCAATATGGCGGCCGTGAAAATCTCGGGGCCATTGAGTGTTTAAAGCAAGTGAATATGCGCTGCTACGCAAACAATCCAGGCATCATGATGGTGGCAGAAGAGTCAACAGCATGGCCTGGTGTTACACGCCAAGTTGATCATGATGGCTTAGGATTTGGCTACAAATGGAATATGGGCTGGATGAATGACAGTCTGCACTACATGCAGCGAGACCCACTATACCGTGCGCATCACCACCACGAAATGACTTTCTCAATGGTTTATGCTTACAGTGAAAATTATATTTTGCCTCTCAGTCACGATGAGGTTGTACATGGCAAAAGGTCGCTTATTGAAAAAATGCCCGGCGATGATTGGCAAAAATTCGCTAATTTAAGAGCCTATTATGCGTTTATGTGGGCGCATCCAGGCAAAAAGCTCCTTTTTATGGGGGCTGAAATAGCGCAACGTAACGAGTGGAATCACGATCAATCGTTAGATTGGCACTTACTTGAGCATATTAGTCATTGTGGTGTGCAGCAAACCATTAAAGAGTTAAATGATCTCTATCGCAATACGCCCGCACTGTACGAACAAGACACCAGCCCTGCTGGGTTTGCTTGGCTCGATAGCAACAATGCAAAGCAAAGTATTTTTAGTTTCATTCGCTATGCAAAACAAGCCGATGATTTTGTAATTGTGATCAGCAATTTAACCCCGCAGGTCTATCATGACTTCATCGTTGGTGTACCTAAAGCGGGTGATTATCAGGTTGTTTTTAACACCGATAAGCAAGATTATTTTGGCTCAGGTGTAGAAGTGACAGGCATGGCAAATCAAACAATAAGTACGCAAACGACGCTAAGTCACGGCTTTAAACAAAGTTTGAGTATTTCTTTACCTGGCCTTGCCACAATTTACCTTAAAAAGGTGAA
This sequence comes from Pseudoalteromonas sp. L21, assembly GCF_021728035.1. Taxonomy (NCBI): domain Bacteria; kingdom Pseudomonadati; phylum Pseudomonadota; class Gammaproteobacteria; order Alteromonadales; family Pseudoalteromonadaceae; genus Pseudoalteromonas; species Pseudoalteromonas sp. L21. Next base: position 263,190 of record NZ_JAKKCV010000002.1, read on the forward strand.
TCATGAGTCATAGTGTGCGGTTGGAAATCGGCTTTACGCAGCCTCTGGGGTCATCCGTTGTTGAAGAGGGGGTTAACTTTGCCGTCTATGCGCCACAGGCAAAGCATATCTCACTGTGCTTGTTTGATAGTAGTGGTCACTCGGAAGTATTAACGCTACCGATGAATATGAACGAAGGAGGTGTGTGGACACTTTTGGTCAGCCCATTAAAAAAAGGAGCGTTATATGGCTTTCGTGCCGATGGTGAATATGCACCTGATAAAGGAGTGTTTTTTAATAAACACAAACTCCTGTTAGACCCATATGCGCAGGACTTTTACGGTGAATTTACTTGGAGTGAACGCCACTATGGGCAAATGCCGGTAGGCACCTTAAGTGAAGTGAATAATGCCATTGATATGCCTAAGTCGCGTGTCGGAGAAGTTAAGCCATATTCGGGTAAAAGACCAAATCACAGCTGGGGCAAAACCGTGATTTATGAGTGCCATGTTAAAGGGGCAACATGTAGACACCCAGACATTCCAAAGCCATTACAAGGAAAGTTTTTAGGCTTGAGCCATCCTCGTTTCATTGAGCATTTACGTACGTTGGGCATAACTTGCTTGGAGTTATTGCCTGTGCAAGCTTTTATCAGTGAACAGTTTCTTACTGCCAAAGGGTTACAAAATTATTGGGGTTATAACACCTTAAACTTTTTCACTCCCCATAAAGATTACTTGGTTAAAGATGATGTCAGTGAATTTCAAGATATGGTGGCAACCCTTCATAAAGCAGACATTGAAGTTATTTTAGATGTTGTTTACAACCATACTGCCGAGGCTGGCACGGATGGTCCTTTGTTATCACTGCGAGGCTTAGATAATCTAGGCTATTACCGAACAGTGCCTGAAAAACCATCACATTATATTAATGACACGGGGTGTGGCAATACGCTCAACATTGACTCTCCACGCACATTGCAATTGGTACTCGACAGTTTACGCTATTGGGTTGAAATAATGGGCGTGGATGGTTTTCGATTTGATCTTGCGACTATCTTAGGGCGCAACCCAAACGGTTTTAATCAAGCCCATTCATTTTTACAGGCAATAAACCAAGACCCTGTACTTAATAAAGTAAAGTTAATTGCTGAGCCTTGGGATATTGGGCCTGGAGGCTATCAACTTGGTGCTTTCCCTGCGCCTTGGCGTGAGTGGAATGATCAATACCGCGATACCGTTCGACGTTTTTGGAAACAAGAGCCAGGCTTAATTGGTGAACTTGCAAAACGCTTACATGGTTCTTTCGATCTATTTGAGCATAACTTACGAGGCCCTTTAAACAGTATTAACTTTATCACTAGCCATGACGGATTTACGCTGGCAGATTTAGTCAGTTACGAACAAAAGCATAATGAAGCTAATGGCGAACAAAATCGTGATGGTCATAGTGCTAATTATTCATTTAACTGTGGAGTTGAAGGCTTTACTAACGATGCAAAAGTAAGCTCATTACGATTACAACAACAAAAAAATATGTTGCTAACTTTATTGCTTTCCAAAGGCGTGCCTATGCTTGCGTCGGGCAGTGAAATGGCTCACTCACAGGGCGGTAATAATAATGCGTATTGCCAAAATAACCGCACCAGTTGGCTTGCTTGGAAAGATTCTCAATTAAGCCACCCATTGACTCGATTCATTGATGATGTGCTGCGTTTACGCAAACAATTTAGTGTCTTTAAGCACCGTTTCTTTGTGCACGATGATGACACGCGGTATGACGTCGCATGGTTTACCGAAGAGGGTAACGCAATGCAACAGGACGACTGGCATGAAGCTGAGCGTCAGTTCCTAATGTATAGCTTAACCGATAAACATACACACCAAGCACTCTTAATCATTCTAAATGCAGGGTCTGAGGCTGTTAGCTGTCAACTTCCTCATTTAGAAAAAGCGAAGTGGCAGCTCGCTGTTAGCAGTATTCATCCAATATCCGCCAATGAAGATATGAAACAACAAATAGCTGCAATGAGTAGCTGGGTTTTTACCGCCAATTCAGAGGACTAAAGTCATGACTAAAAATGCTGAGCAAGCATGTGTTGTAAAAGGGTGGCAAGACGCGCCAATTATTGATGAAAGCACCTTAGAGGATGATTTATCACGCCATTTTTACTACACCTTAGGGCGTGACAAAGTCGGCAAGTCACAACTGTATTTATATCATGCGTTAGCATTAACAATACGTGACAGGCTGGTGGCTCGCTGCCGTGTAACTAAGCAGCAAATACATGAACAAAAGCGTCGAAAAACTGCCTATTTATCACTGGAGTTTTTAATGGGACGGGCACTTGGCAATGCAATTTTGAATCTTGATTTAGATGAGCAAGTTGAAAAAGCATTGCAGCAATATTGTACTGAACTTGAACAAGTTGCAGAAGCTGAACACGATGCAGGGCTTGGCAATGGTGGCTTAGGGCGTCTTGCAGCGTGTTTTTTGGATAGCTGCGCCAGTCTTGCTCTGCCTGTTATTGGTTATGGTATCCGTTACGAATACGGTATGTTTAATCAGGCACTTGAAAATGGTCATCAAGTTGAGCAACCAGATAACTGGCTACGCGAAGGCCATCCGTGGGAATTAAGCGCACCAGAGCAGTCAAAACGGGTTAAATTTTTTGGTCACCTAGACAGCTATACAGATAAACAAGGACGAGTACATCGTCAGTGGCTTGATACCCAAGACGTACTCGCCGTACCTTATGATGTGCCAATTCCTGGCTATAAAAATGACATAGTTAACACCTTGCGTTTGTGGAAGTCAGAAGCCACCGATGAGTTTGATTTAAGTGAGTTCAATGCAGGCAGTTACTCTGAGGCTGTGGCACGTAAGAACTTAGCAGAGCAAATTACCATGGTGCTATATCCCAACGATAGTAGCGAAAACGGTAAAGAGCTGCGTTTACGTCAACAATACTTTTTATCATCGGCCAGTATTCAAGACATCATTGATATTTGGGTTAATCAGTACGGTGAAGACTTTTCTGACTTTGCCGATCATCATGTATTTCAGTTAAACGACACTCACCCTAGTATCGCTGTAGCAGAGCTCATGAGACTACTTGTCGATGATTATGAGCTTGATTGGGATGAAGCGTGGCTAATTACCACAAAAACAATGGCATACACAAACCATACACTGTTACCTGAAGCACTTGAAAAGTGGTCGGTGTCATTATTTTCTCGTTTACTGCCCCGTGTTTTAGAAATTATTTATGAGATTAATGCTCGTTTTCTAGCTGAGGTTGCACAAGCGTGGCCAGGCGATGTTGGCAAGCAACAAGCTTTGTCGTTAATTGAAGAAGGTGGCGAGCCGCAAATTCGTATGGCGTATTTAGCGATTGTTGGTAGCTACTCCGTCAATGGTGTAGCAGCCCTGCATACTGAACTATTGAAAGCTGGCTTATTTAATGACTTTTATCAGTTATGGCCTAACAAATTCAATAACAAGACAAATGGTGTAACTCCTCGTCGCTGGCTTGCTCATTGTAACCCTGCGTTAAGCACATTAATTACCAGCAAAATCGGTGATGATTGGGTTGCTGATTTCAGCAAAATTAGCCTGCTACGTCGTTATTACGACGATGAAGCCTTCCACAAACAATGGCAAGCAGTTAAATGCACTAACAAACAGCGTTTAGTTGATTTAGTTAAAGCCCGCTGTGGTGTTGAGTTTGATTCTTCAATGATGTTCGATGTGCAAGTTAAGCGTATTCATGAATACAAACGCCAGCTTTTGAATGTACTGCATATCATTCATTTATATGATCGAATTCGTCAAGGCCACACAGACAATATTGTGCCACGCTGTGTGTTACTTGGTGGCAAAGCAGCACCTGGCTATTACATGGCGAAGAAGATCATTAAGTTAATTAATAACGTCGCTGAGGTTATCAATAAAGATCCACTCGCTCAGCCCTACTTACGTGTTGCGTTTTTGCCTAATTATAATGTCACCGCAATGGAAACTATTTGCCCTGCAACGGATTTATCAGAGCAAATTTCAACAGCAGGTAAAGAAGCATCAGGCACGGGTAATATGAAATTCATGATGAATGGTGCACTGACCATTGGCACATTAGATGGTGCAAACATTGAGATTCGAGATGCGGTTGGTGCAGACAACTTTTTCTTATTTGGTGCCCGCGCAGAACAAATTGACGATATTAAAGCCCATTATAACCCTGAGCAAATTATTCAACAAACTGACAGCTTATATAAGGTGATGCAGCTCATTGAAAGTGGGCATTTTAATCTTTTTGAACCCAATTTATTTGACGACATCATTGCCGCGATTAAAAGCCCACACGATCCTTGGTTAGTCGCCCATGATTTTGCCAGCTTTGTACAAGCGCAAGAACATGTTGAGCAAGCCTATTTAGACACATCACATTGGACCAAAATGAGCATTTTGAATACGGCCGCCAGTGGTATGTTTTCGAGCGATAGAACCATAAGCCAATACAGTGACGACATATGGCATTTGGAACCACTTTTGGATACTCGCACACAGCAACACACAGAAAAAAGTAGCTAACTTAAGACGGAGAGAGTTATGCCAAGTTATGCAAATCGATATATAAGTAGTTTAACAAGAGAAACGTATGCCCTAATTTTAGCGGGTGGGCGAGGTTCACGTTTACACGAATTAACAGATTGGCGAGCGAAACCGGCTGTGTACTTTGGTGGTAAGCATCGAATTATCGACTTCCCATTGTCCAACTGTATAAACTCAGGAATTCGTCGAGTGGGGATTGCTACTCAGTACAAATCACACTCATTAATTCGTCATGTAAATCGTGCTTGGGGGCACTTTAAGAAAGAGCTGGGAGAATCAGTTGAAATACTGCCTGCATCTCAGCGTTATGGTGATGAGTGGTATTGTGGTACTGCGGATGCTGTTTTTCAGAATATGGATATTATTCGCCATGAACTACCTAAGTATGTAATGATTTTGTCTGGGGATCATGTTTACCGTATGGACTATGGCGGCCTGTTAGCTAAGCACGTGGAAACAGGGGCTGATATGACAGTATGCTGCATTGAAGTACCTTGTGAAGAAGCCGCAAATACTTTTGGTGTGATGACAGTTGATGATACTAAACGGGTTCGCCGCTTTGATGAAAAGCCAGCAAACCCGAGCTCTGTACCTGGCAAACCTGGCACATGTTTGGCATCAATGGGGAATTATGTTTTCAATACCGAGTTTTTGTTTGAACAGCTAAAAAAAGATGCTGAAACAGAAGGCTCTGGCAGAGACTTTGGCCACGATATTATTCCTGCCATAATCGAAGAGCATAATGTGTATGCGTATCCATTTAGAGATCCAGGCTTTGAAGGTCAGCCGTATTGGCGCGATGTTGGCACCCTAGACTCGTTTTGGGAAGCCAATATGGAGCTAGTAATGCCTGAACCGCAACTTGATTTATATGACCCAAGTTGGCCTATTTGGACATACCAAGAGCAACTTCCACCTGCTAAATTTATTTTCGATAATGATGACAGGCGCGGTATGGCAGTGGATTCCACTGTTTCAGGTGGGTGTATTATTTCGGGCTCGTTAGTGAGAAAGTCACTGCTGTTTTCGAATGTGCATGTACACTCTTATTGTGAAATAGAACAGTCGGTGATTCTACCCGGTGCAAAAATTCAGCGTAATTGTCGAATTAAACGCGCAATTATCGACCGTAGCTGTGAAATTCCGGCAGGACTGGAAATTGGCTACGATCATAAGGTCGACAAAGAAAATGGCTTTAGGGTATCCAAAAAAGGCATTGTGCTTGTTACCCGCGACATGTTGCATGAACTTGCCAAGAAACTAAAGCAACAAGAGCAGGATAACAAACGTCTTGCTTAATGCCGTGCTCATGCAGTTAGCGCGTATTGCCGTGGCTGCATGATTTAAACATATTCAAAAGGAGTACTGCAAACATGCATGTGTTGATGGTGGCTGCAGAGAATGATGCGTTACCCAATGCCAAAGTAGGTGGCGTTGCTGATGTTGTGAGAGATTGCCCAAAGGCTTTGATTGAAAAAGGCTTAACCGTTGATGTTGTTATACCTGATTATGGTTTTCATTATTTGGAGCGTCAGCACTTAGGCAGTATATCGGTTTCATTTGCAGGCAAAATAGAGCAATTAGAAGTGTGGCAGCTAGCTCAGTCGGAACAGGGCATAAAGCAACTTGTTATTTCGCATTGGGAATTTAGCCGACATCACGGTGCTGTGTATTGTAATGATGAAATAGGCCGCCCATTTGCAACAGATGCCAGTAAGTTTGCTCTGTTCAATGCGGCAGTCTGTGAGGCCTTATTACAAGGGGTTATTAATACCCCAGATGTATTACACCTACATGATTGGCATAGTGCGTGTGTTGCATTGTTATTAAAAACAGATAAGCGATTTAATCGGTTTTCAAACCTCTTTTTAGCCTACACGGTTCATAATTTAGCCCTACAAGGTATTCGCCCATTTAAGGGGGATAGCTCGAGCTTAGAAGCATGGTTTCCAAGTTTAGGCTACGATGGTCAAACATTGTGTGATCCTCGCTACCCAGATTGTTTTAACCCGATGCGCACAGCGATTAATTTAGTTGATAAAGTTCACTTGGTGTCTCCAACTTATTGCCAAGAGGTCCTTAAAGCAAGCGATGCTGACAATGGTTTTTTTGGTGGCGAAGGATTAGAGCAAGACTTACAGGCGGCTAATAAAGAAGGGCGAGTAGTTGGCATACTCAATGGCTGTGAATACTCAGTCGCAGAGCCAGATAATTGCACACTGGCTAGCCTGTATCAGCATGCCGAGTTGGCATTGTTTCAATGGATGGCAAAAAGTCCGATACTTGACTCAACCCACTACATTGCGCATCAACGGCTTTTACAGTTTAAAACACGTCCCTTTTCAGGCCCATTAGTAACCAGTGTCGGCCGTTTAACGGATCAAAAAGCCTTGCTGTTGCGGCAACCTTATAATCAACATCGTGTTATTGATGAATTGTGTGCTCGTTTAAGTACATACCATGGCTATATGATTATATTGGGCTCCGGTGATGACTCGCTTGAGCAATTAATGACCGCGGCGATGGCACGAAATGTTAACTTATTATATTTAAAAGGGTATGCACACTTAACAGGCGAATACCTATACCAGTTAGGCGATTTATTCTTAATGCCTAGCTCGTTTGAACCATGTGGTATAAGCCAGATGCTAGCGATGCGAGCAGGCCAACCATGTCTTGTTCATAGTGTGGGGGGGCTTAAAGATACAGTCGTTGATTCAGAAAATGGTTTTAGTTTTGAAGGCGCTAATCTTAGCGAGCAAAGTAGTGCACTCATTAATCGTTTTAGTGAGGTATTAGCGTTAAGGGAAACAGATTCTGAGCTGTGGTGTACAATTTGCGAGCGAGCGAAAAGTGCTCGTTTTACTTGGCAGCAAGTCGCCACAAATTATTTATCGGACTTATATCAATAAAAAATGGACTATTATTGGGAATAGGGTGACTTTTGTTTCAATTTCAGTTATTAATTACTTAGTGTTACATAATAAATAAAAAGTAGGTAAAGTGGCTGTATTTGTTGCTAGGCAAGCTGTCTTTAATCGTCGTCAACAAGTTGTCGCCTATGAGTTACTATTTCGTGATAGTGAGAAAAACTGTTTTCCGAATGTTGCTGAAAGTACTGCGACAGCACGACTTATTATGGAAAACCAGCTCAACTTAGGTACACGTCATATTACATCGGGGAAAAAAGCGTTAATTAATATTGGTCCAGAGTCTTTGAAACTGGATTTATGCGCTTTTTTGCCTAACCAAGATGTTGTTATCGAACTGTTGGAAACCATGGAGCCAACAGACGAAAACTACGCTTTTTGTCGTGAACTTTTTCATAATAACTTTAAGCTTGCTCTGGATGATTTCGTTTATCAACCAGAATGGGATCGTTTTTTAAAATTAGTACGATTAATAAAGTTTGATGTAAAACAAACGCCTTTCGAAGAGATTTCTCCTGTCGTCAATAAGCTAAAAAAGCACAAAAAAATAAAACTACTCGCTGAAAAGCTGGAAACAGAAGAAGATTACAAAAAAGCCTATGAAATGGGCTTTGATTTTTTCCAAGGCTATTTTTTTGCAAAACCAACCATGATTCAGCAGCGTGACATTAACTATAACTACGCCTTAGTGTTGTCGATTTACGCTGAAGTTATGCGACCTTCACCCGATATTAACGAAGTGGCAGGTTTGTTTTCTCTTGATACAGCCCTTGCCTATAAACTATTGCGACTGATCAACAGTGGTGTTTTTCCAATAAAAAGCAAAATAGGGTCTTTGAAACAGGCACTTGTTTATTTGGGTAATGAACGACTGAAAAAGTTTGTAAGTCTTATAATTACCGCCCATAGTGCGCAATCAAAACCAGCCGAGTTAACTCGGCTTTGTGTTGTTAGGGCACGCTTTTGTGAGTTAATAGCCTTGCAAGTCGCTAAAGAACACACTGGCGAAGCGTTTCTAACAGGTTTGTTTTCTTTGCTGGATGCTATACTTGACCAACCGATGGAAAAGCTGCTTGATAGACTACCTTTTCCTGATGATATCCATGCGGCATTGATGCAGGAAAAGAACATTCTCTACTATATACTTGAGACTGTTAAAGCTTACGAATCAGGCAGTTGGTGGGCATTAGAGCAAGCTGTTGTCTATATTAATATTGATAGTGCAGATCTTCCCAAAATCTATGAAAATGCGGTAAATTGGAGCGATAGCTGTCGGCAAAACTTATAAGTGATTTATGCGCAATATAAATATGGATGTTTTACGGGGTATCGCGGTACTTGGCCTGATGTTCATGAATGCCTATTTTTTCGGTGTTTTTGAATATGGATATGTGCCAAGTCCACAACCACCTTTATCTGATAATATAATTCATACAGCCGATCTCATTTTTATTGATGGGCGATTCAGAACACTCTTTTGCCTGTTATTTGGCGCAGGCTTAGTTATTCAACGGCAGCATCCTCAGTTACGTGATAAACAATATAATCGTTTAAAAATACTTGCCTTTATTGGTCTAGCACATGGTCTTTTACTTTGGGCTGGCGATATTCTATTAATTTATGCGTGTGCAGGTTGGTTAACATTAAAGTTTATTGACCAACCCTATAATCAACAACTAAAACAAGGCATTGGATTTTTAGCGCTTGGCGCAGCCATTTCATTTTTGCTGGCTTTTATTGAACCTGACATGAGCCCTTTAACACGTGAATCAGATACTTTTGTAGAGGCTTACCAAGACTGGCATTCATCATTTTTTTCTGGGTTTATGAGTAACATACTCATGTTTGTTGTGATGCTAATAGCGCTCCCGCTTATAACATTATGGATGGCAGCGGGTATTATGCTTATTGGTGTTGCACTCTATAAACAAGGCATTTTTGTAAACGGTTTAACGACAAAACAGCTTAACTTTATTTTACCAGCTGCCGTTGGATTTACGCTTTTGAGGTTAATAGTTGAGCCTAGCACAAGCGTTTTAACATATGCTTTAGCTGAGCCATTTAACTGGTTTGCAGCCCTTAGTACTGCTTTACTCTATATTCATTTAATTGTGAAGCTTGTCGGAAATAATAAAAATAAATATACGGCCTTACAAAATGCAGGTCGTATGTCATTGACCTTATATTTAATGCAAACAGTGATCTTTTTGTTGTGCTTTCGAATTGTATTTCCTTCCTGGGTAGTTACCTTTAATCGGATTGATTATTGGCTACTGAGCGTTTTTATTGCCCTGCTTCAACTGAGCTTTAGTGCCTTATATTTACGTTTATTTAAGCATGGTCCATGTGAATATGTATGGCGTAAATTATCGTCATAGTCGCCACTGTGTGTACTACACTTAACTTAAAGAAAATTGTTCGGGGATGTTATGCGGTTTTGGATAATTAGCTTACTAATGTTATGCACAATGCCACTTTGCGCAGTCGAGCAATTTAATGTGTTATTTGTAAATCCATCCATTAAAGAAGAACCATTTTGGCAAAAAGTGACCGACGTAATGCAGGCGGCTGCAAAGCAAACTAATGTCGATTTGGATATTATCTATGGCGGGGCGAATCGCCATATTCAACTGGAAGAACTCAAGCAATACCTCAAATACAATGCGACACCTGATTATGTTGTCTTAATTAACTATCCAGGTGGCGCTGAGCAGTCGATGAGCTTGTTAGAAAAACACAAAGTTAAGTTTATTACCCTAGAAGAAACTATTCTAGGGGCTGAGAGAGAGCAAGTCGGTGAGCCAAAACAGCATTTTAAATATTGGTTAGGCGAAGTGTATCACGACAACTTTAAAGCCGGAGAGCAACTTGGCAAAGCCCTGCTAGACAGTGCTGAAAATGCAGGTCAAACAGCGCATTTTGTTGCTATTAATGGCCACTATGGCACCGAATCTGACACACGTAGTAACGGCTTAAAGCACTTTTTAAAAGATCAGCAAGTTGAGCTAGAGCAGGTGGTGTATGCTAATTGGAACAAAACTGAAGCTACCGATAAAGTGCGCAGGCTACTACATCGCTACCCTCAAACCAACGTTATTTGGTGTGCTTCTGACTTAATGGCGCTTGGTGCACTGGATGCTGTTAAAGAGAAAAATAATAAACAGTACTTTATTGGTGGCATGGACTGGCTTGATGATAACTTAAGACTGATTGAACAAGGACGATTAACCGCAAGTGCCGGTGGGCATTTTATGATGGGGGCATGGGCATTAATAAGTCTGGTCGATCATCACAATGGTCACTCATATTGGACGAATAATAATTCTATAAAGTTTTTATTAGGTGTGATCACCAACCAAAACGTAAACGATTACAATTGGATAAGAGACATCGAAGATTGGTCTACGGTTCCCTTTGACGCATTTTTGCTCAGCGGTTCAAATAATACTGCCTATCAGCTCGATTTTGGGCGGCTGCATTCCTTATTGCTGCAAAAAAGCGCCGATGTGGCTATTGATGAATCCGCTTTTTAGACGGCCTCTATTGCGTCTGGTTTGCCTAAGCATTCTGGTATAAACTAGCGGCTTTACCATTCCAATAGAAGTACGTTATGACACAGTTAAAGCGATTAAATAAATTTATCAGTGAAACAGGGTTCTGTTCACGTCGCGAGGCCGATAAATATATTGAAGAAGGTCGCGTAACTGTTAACGGTAACTTACCTGAAATGGGCGTTAAAGTCAGTGAATCCGACGACGTACTTATCGATGGCAAAGCACTCAAAGCAAAGCCTAAACTTGTTTATATCGCTTACAACAAACCTGTGGGGATAACTTGCACCACAGAACGTAAAATTCAAAGTAATATTGTAAAAGCAGTAAACTATCCTGAGCGAATTTTTCCTATTGGTCGTTTAGATCGTCCATCCGAAGGGTTAATATTTCTAACTAACGAAGGTGACATCGTTAATAAGATTTTGCGTGCGGGTAATAATCACGAAAAAGAATACGTCGTCACCGTTGATAAACCGTTAAACCGCCAATTTGTAAATAAAATGGCAAATGGTATTCCCATCCTCGATACGGTGACAAAGAAATGTAAAGTCAAACAAACTGGCCCTCAGCAATTCACTATTGTATTGACACAAGGGCTCAACCGCCAAATTCGCCGCATGTGTGAATACCTAGGCTATGAAGTTGTGACTCTAAAACGCACGCGCATCATGAATGTGACGTTAAAAGGCTTGAAAGTAGGCCAATGGCGTCACCTGACAGAAAAAGAAATGGCTGAAATTAATAACTCCATTGCAAATTCAGGTAAAACTGAAGAACGTTCCATAGATGAAAACAAACAGCAAACCAAACCTTCGCCAAAACCTCGTGCAGAAAACGATAAAAAGCGCGACTTTTCGAAATACGTAAAAAAAGCGCGTACAGACTCAAAACAAACGAAAACTCATTCTGCAAAAAACACGCAAACAAAGCGAAGTAGTACTAAACGAGCAGGCACATTGAGTCTTAAAAAATAGCTAATAACATAAAGCGTATTTAGCTTCGAATTCAGAACTAACTAAAAAATTTCTAACTATTTTTTAGCGGCAAATAAAGTTAGGTGGACATTTACAATTTAAAAGCCCATCTAATCAATACCAGATGGGCTAACATTAATTAAAAAGTAGCTCGTACGCTAAGTGCGTACATACGGTCAGTCGTAAAGCTTAGGGCATCTGTGCGGGTGCCTGCTTGGTCCATTTGATATTCTGTTTTAGTTTCTGTGTCGAGTAAATTACTTGCTTCGAAACCAATTTTCCAATGTTCATTCAGCGTGTAGTAAATACTCGCATCCATCATGCCTGCTGGTTTTACATAGGCTGGCACGTACTCTTCTGACTCTCTTAAGGTCAACAGGTATTCTGAGCGCCAAGTATAAGCTAGACGAAACGAAATGTTTTCGTACTCGTACATACCGACAATATTCATGTTTTGGTCTGAATAGCCTTGAAGTGGCAAACCACTAAATACACGGAATGTATTTCGGTTGTCAGTGATTGGGTTACCGTTTTCATCAAACCCGAGTGTGCCGGTCGATACTTCATTGGGATCTTCTAAGCCGTTTTGGTCGATGTAGGTGTAGTTAAATTGTAAACCAAGTCCGCTCCATGCACCCGGCAACATATCGTAAAATTGAGAGTAAGCGAATTCAGCACCACGAATAGTACCTGAACCTGTATTGGCTGGTCCGTAGGCCGAAATTGCATAGTCTTCACCATTGAAGTTTGCATTTAAATCAAATGCACGGCTGCGAATTATGTCGTCAAGTCGTTTATGGAATAAACCAACAGTAACGTAACCGGCAGGGGCAAAATACCACTCAGCAGAAAGGTCTGTATTGATTGACTTTTCAGGTTTTAAATTGGGGTTACCAGATAGGGCTGTCAGTTCAATATCATCCAAAGCTACAACAGGATTATTAACTTCGTCATAATCAGCGCCAGGGGTTTGTAAGCGGCGAGTATAATCAAGGTTTACGATGTTTATATTTCGGGTATCAATCAGGTTGGGAAAGTAAAGTGCTTTAGAGGCACCAAAACGAATAACCACATCATCTGTTAATGCCACGCTAAAGTTAAAACTTGGTAGAACAGTACTGTAATCAGTGCCTTCGACAGTACTTAAAGTAGACTCCCCAGTTGCAATATCGTAGTAGCGTTTATATTCAGGTTGTTGCATCACTTCATTTAGTGAGGTGCCAGGCTCGCCACGCTTTATTTCCATGGGTTGTACAAATGCACCGGTTGACTCTAATTGGTAGTTCACGTAACGCAGGCCTACATTACCCACAACTGGTAGGTCTTGAACGAGAAAATCAAAGTCTGCACGCACATAAAACTCGCTACGTTTTTCATTGGTTGAGCTAATATTATGAGCTGCAAACGGACCTTCAACACGGTTAGGTTTGTCTTCATAAGGCACATAGGTACCACTGCAAACACCGTTATTAGCTGCGCTATTGGTAGCATTATGCCAACCATCTTGGCAGCCTTGACGAAGTGAGTCAGCGTAATTTTTTACCAGATCCATACTAGGGAAAAGGAAGCTATTCACATCGCCTTGCAGTACTTGGCCATGATAGTAGTCTGAGAAATCAACACGCTCGAACAGTTCGGGGCGGTTAATAGCTGCTGCAGCATTTCGGTCTGCTTGTATCCATGGCGTGCCGATTGCCGACCAGCCTTCATAAGCAGTATCGCGTACCGTTAGGTCTTTATCTGAGTAATAGGCACCAGCTTGCACACTGGTAAAGCTGCCATCAAGTTCGTATTTAAAATCTAATTTATAGCTGTTTGCTTTAGCGGTATTGTGCTCTTCTTGCTCCATACCACTTCCTAGAAAAGTATTCGGAACGGGTCCGTCCCAATCTTCATTGGGTGACCAGCCCGCAGTTAAAATATTATTACTTAAAAATTCAACGCTTGGTCTTGAGCCTCGTGTATCAAGGTAATAAGGAAGTACCGCATGAACATGATTACCGCGAGTTTGTGCCGACATACTGTAGTTATGAACTACTTTTTCAGAATCGACGTGCTGATAGTCAAACTCCATGCTTAATCTGTCTGTCGGTTTGAGCTTTAAATTAAATGAAGTGTCTTCAACGGTATTTTCATTATGGTTCCAGCGACTACGGTAAAAGAATGGGGTTTCAGGGCTAACACCAAGTACAATTCCCGACGTAACAAAGTTATCGTCTACTGTGAGCGGGTAGCCATTCTCGCTATCATCTTGCCAGTTTTGAGAAGATCCCATGAAGCCTTTAAAACCTTGTGCGGCCTGACCCAATTGTCTTTCATTCCATTCTAAAGAAGCTTTTGAACGAATATGCTCAGCGGTTGCAATAATTGTGTCATCACTATTTGCCCATTGAAAAGAGGTTGTTAAGCCTTTTCTTTTGCGATCATTTTCTGCTGTGCTCATATGAATAGCTACCGGTACATGCCACGTGCTACCAGCAGGTTGTCCTGGCAGTGCAGGGCCATCTACGGGTGAATTTGGATCAACCCCCGTAATACCACCCCATTGGTCAAGAGTCGGCACAAATGAGTCACCACGAGAGTGGTAGTTTCCTAAGCCAACACCGTCACCACGGGTTTTATATTCACTCGATGAAGCCGCAATTAAGAAACCAAATTTACCTGCCTGTGTTTCCCAGTTATCTGAAAATAGCGCAGAGAAAGAGGGCGTGGTTTCTTCTCTAAAATCGCCATAATTTGCTTTGGCATTAAATGATATTAACTGATCTGTAGAATCAAAAGGTTTTCTGGTAATGAGGTTTACGGTACCTGCAACACCACCTGCTGTTAGGTCGGCGGTTTGATTTTTTACAACTTCCACTGCGCCTAATAACTCCGCAGGAAAGTCTTCATAGCTTAGCCCGCCAGAAGAGTTCGCGCTAAATGCATCTCTGCCATTGACCTCAGAACGAACACGGTCTAGGCCACGAACAAGTACGCCAGTTCCTTCATCAGCATAATGTTTAGGATCGTCTGAAGACGCAAATCGTTCGATGGTTACCCCAGGAACACGCTGTAATGCTTCTGTAACCGATTTGTCAGGTAGCGCGCCAATATCCGACGCGGTTATGACATCTTTAACTGTATCTGCGTAACGTTTAAGGTTTTGCGCACTAAAAATGCTTCCCTTGATACCAGAAACCTCTATTACTTCCATTTGCTCATCTTTTTCATTAATGACATCGCTGTCATTTTGTGGCGCGTTTTGCGCAAAAACAGACAATGAGCTCAGGCTCAATAGAGCGGTAGAAACGGCAAGGCTAAGCTTGGTGCGCTTATTACAGTAAGTAGTTATGTTGTTCTGAAATGCCGACATGTTTATAGTCCTTTGATTTTTATTATATTTACTTTGTTGCACGGTAACGATTTTAGGCATAACTACAGACTATGCCTGTCTGTGAAAAAAAATGCGATACTAAGTAACATTGTTTTTATATTCACCTGTTAATTTTTAACATAAATTTCAAAAAAGTAAATGTTGTGGTCGTAATTTCTTATTAGGTACTCGATTTTCGAATAAAAAATAAACTTCTCAGAGCGAGATCATTTAAAAGAGCATTATTATCAGTTGCTTAGTTTTATGGGATGAATATAGCTGGAAATGATTATATGGTTTTTATAAATAAAGGGTCTGCTGCTGGCTAATATGCGAGTTCCTTTTTTGGGCTATTTTCTAATGAAAACATAGTTTTATTGAAATTTTTGTCATTTTTTTATCAATCTTTGTTTATAATATTTTCGTACTGAATTTATTGATGGATACGAAAAATTGACTATTAAACAAAAACTTTATGCAATGTTTGCCGCTGTGCTGTTTTTAATGTTGGGGTTGGGGGTGTACGCTTCATTTTCATTAAAATCTCAAGCAACACAAACAGACATCATGTTAAATCTCACATTTGCTGATGCAAGTTTATATACATCACGATTGGCTCAAGCTGATTATATGATTCAGGAAAACCCTGATTTCACCAAAAAAGTATTGAGCGAAGCGCAAGAAGCAATTAGCACATTGAATGCGGCTAAAAGCCAAATGGCAGTTGAGCAGAGTGTGACTCAAGTCAATACAATAAAACAGGGAATTAACGATTTCACGCAATTGTTTGAACGTTTCGTATCTGCTAAGAAAAAACAAATCAATGCGCGCGATGAGGTTAATCAAGCAGCTCATTCTGTCATCAATGGCATAGACGAGACGCTAAACAGCATTGAGCAATACTTTTCAACCAATCAATCAGATTTTTCGGAGTTTGGTCGTTTTTTAAAAGCCAAGCAAGTACGGGACGATTTTGCGGAAATTCGTGTCAATGTGTGGCGTTATAATACTGCGCCTACTCAGCAACTAGAGAGTGATATTTCTAATCAAATTAGCCAACTTAAAAGTAATGTTAATAGTTTAAAGAAAATAATGCTTGCTGCCAGTACACAAGCCTTACTCAATGACTTATTAGATGATATAACTCACTATTATCAAGTGTTTAAATCGACGGTTGCTACTTACGATGAATTAAATGCTATTCAAGCTGAGATGTTACGTGTTGCTAACAGCGCTTCAGAGGCAGCATCAAAACTTGTTGAAGAAGAACAAGTGATTGCCAGTGAGCGAGAAAACGCCGTGCAGTTAATAATGGCTATAGTTGTGATGATTGCGTTTGCCATTGCGATTTCCGTTGGCTGGTGGATTATTCGCAGTATTATGGGGCCGTTAAATCTGTCTATTGATTTTGCATCTCATATAGCGAAGGGTGATTTGAGCCAAACTATTCAGGTTACAGGCAGCGATGAGTTTAGCCAGTTAAATAGCGCGTTAAGCGAATCGGCGAATGCGTTACGTAATGTTGTAGATCAAGTTGTTCAAGTCACCAAAGAAATAGAAGCATCAAGTTGTCAAATAACGAATTCAGTATCGGGCGCAACAGATTCTGTTTCTCAACAGCAACTCGAAACAGACATGGTCGCAACTGCTATAAACGAAATGGCTGCAGCCGCGTTACAAATTGCACAAAGTGCAAGTGGCGCCTCACAAACAAGCCACAATGCAGAAGAGGGCGTAGAACAGTCTAAAGCAGTGGTGGGTCAAACCGATGTTGCAATGAGTGAGCTTGCGGATGCGTTATTAAATGCGATGGAAGTAGTAACAAGCTTAAGCTCAAATACAGCTAACATTGAAGGGATATTAGATGTGATCCGCAATATAGCAGATCAAACCAATCTACTTGCCTTGAATGCAGCCATTGAAGCGGCCCGTGCCGGTGAGCAGGGGCGTGGTTTTGCCGTGGTTGCTGACGAGGTACGCACGCTGGCACAGCGCACTCAAGACTCTATTAGCGAGATCACCAACATTATCGAAGCAATCAAGCTTGGTGCTGACAATGTCGTTGATGTTATGAAAACATCAAATGAAAAAGGGCAAATGGTTGCAGCTTTAACAAATGATTCGACCGCATCACTTGAGAAAATTGTGTATTCGATTAACGATATCGTTGAGGCCAATAATCAAGTTGCGGTGGGGGCTGAAGAGCAGTCATCTGTTGCCGCAGAAGTCGATGCGAATGTTGTGAAAATAAAGGCGCTTGCGGATGATAACGCATCGAGCTTAAGTGATATCAGCAAACAAACGCGACTACTTGAAAATCAAACACAAGCTATGGTTAAACTTATAAGTTTCTTTAAGGTTTAAGCCTACTAAAAATGGAGCAATGCTGGGTGTCTCTAGCATTGCCCCAATTCAGCATATTTTAGCATAACAGCCCACACCCATTCGTTATTTACTTTTCGATATTTAAAGCCTTAAAACTAGCGCCCTTCATTCTAATCAGGGTAGACTATAAATCGGTACTGATACTAATCTGCAAAAATACTTAATCATTTTAGAGGGTTAATTTGACGCTCACTGCGTTAAAAGTTGTAGATTGCTCTTGCGTAGAAGTAGAACAATGCAGCAGTAATTGCCAGAACAACCCTATAAAAATTATAAAAAAGGGGCAAAAAATGTACACAGGAAAAAACACGTTTAGGCGCATGCTCGTAAAGTTAACATTGGGCGTATCTTTAATGACAATGTGTTTGAGTTTTAAATTATCAGCAAACGAAAACACATCCGTTACAGAGCAAAAGTCTCAAGCGATAAAAGAAATTGTTCAACAAAGTACTATTCCACAACTCATTCAAGCGATGAAAGCTAATCAGCTAACTTCAACTGAATTAACACAGTTTTTTATTCAGCAAGTAGAGACACTTAATCCGCAACTCAATGCAGTGATTGCAATGAATCCAAACGCTTTAGCTATTGCAAAGCAACTGGATGAAGAGTTAAGCAAAGGGAAAACACGTGGTCCTCTACACGGCATACCTCTGTTAATAAAAGATAACATTGAAACTAAAGAGATGGCGACAACGGCAGGCTCGTTGGCATTAAAAGATAACTTTACACATAGAGATGCGCCGATTATCGCCAAGCTTAGAAATGCAGGTGCCATTATTTTAGGTAAAACAAACTTAAGCGAATGGGCTAATATGCGTTCTGAGCGTTCATCGTCTGGGTGGAGTGCGATTGGTGGCCAAACACGTAATCCTCATGATTTAAATCGCTCTACATGTGGCTCTAGTTCTGGCTCTGGTGCAGCTGTTGCAGCATTTTTAAGCGTGGCAGCGATTGGCACTGAAACCAATGGCTCAATTACTTGTCCGTCTTCTGCAAATGGGATCGTTGGCATCAAGCCCACAGTGGGTTTGTTAAGTCGCACTGGTATTGTGCCAATTTCACATACGCAAGATACCGCAGGCCCTATGACGCGTTCGGTTATTGATGCAGCTATTTTACTTTCAGTGATGCAAGGTGTTGATGATAAAGACGCTGCAACAAAAATAGCCAAAGAGCGCATGAACGATGACTATATGCCTGAAACTTCAAAACATTCTCTAAAAGGAAAACGCTTAGGCGTGCTTTATGCTGCGCCACTCGCTCATGAGCACGTTGAGTTACTTTTCAATAAGACTAAAAAGGTACTTGAAAAAGAGGGAGCTGTATTAGTCGAAGGCTTATCGACAGAGCCTTATGCTAATTTTTATCAAGATAGCTATGATGTATTGCTGTATGAATTCAAAGCGACGTTAAACGACTACCTCGCTCAATTACCAAATGAGTACAATACACTGACACTGAAAAAATTAATCGAATTTAATCAAACACACGCAGCCCACGAAATGCCTTATTTCCAACAAGAGATCTTTGAGAAGTCTCAGAAAAAAGCCAAGTTAACTGACCCAAGTTACATAAAGGCATTGCAAAATGTTCACCAAGCGACCAGAGAAGACGGTCTAGATAAAATGCTCAAGGAGCATGACCTTGATGCCATTATTACCGTTACTCTAACCCCTGCTTGGTCAATAGATCGCATTAATGGCGATCACTTTACTGGCAGCTTTTCTAGTTATCCTGCTGTTTCGGGGTACCCTCACTTAACTCTGCCCATGGGGAAAGTGCATCATATGCCTGTTGGGCTATCAGTTACAGGTGGCTCATTAAGTGAGAAAGAATTAATAGCGATTGCTTATCGTATAGAGCAGTTAATTGGTTATAAATACTATTAGTTTGTAGAGTAGAGTATCCCTTGAAAACGACTTTTCAAGGGATACTTAAAGCGAGCGTATCTAGCTGCTATGACGCTGTTTAGGCACCTTGATTTTGAACAGCATAGTGTACAGAACAGGCACGACGATAAGCGTGAGTATTGTCGCAAAACCTAGACCAAACATAATGGTTACAGCCATTGATTGGAAGAACACATCAAATAACAGTGGGATCATCCCTAAAATGGTGGTGATTGCAGCCATAGCAACAGGACGAACACGACTCACGCCTGAATCGAATACCGCTTTGTATGGTTCTTTGCCACTATCTAGTTCAATATTTATTTGATCAACCAAGACGATACCATTTTTAATTAACATACCGCTTAAGCTGAGTAAGCCCAGTAGAGCCATAAAGCTAAAAGCCGCATTCATTAGCAATAAGCCTGCGCTGACACCAACAATGGCAAGCGGCACGGTTGCCCAAATGACGAGAGGCTGCTTCACTGAGTTGAATAACAATACAGTAATGGCAAACATAGCTAGATAGCCAAGCGGCAATGAGCCAAAGATTGCTTTTTGGGCGTCTGTTGATGATTCATATTCACCACCCCATTGCAGCTCATAACCACGTGGTAAATCAATAGCTTCTATATCTTTACGGACACGGGCGAACAGCTTGGCTGGGGTTTCATCGCCAATAACATCATGATCAGCCATGACTGTAATAGTTCGTTTGCGATCGCGACGCATGATGAGGCTGTCTTCCCACTCAACCACAAAGTCATCAACCACCTGTGTCACTGGCACAAATACACCTAGTACAGGGCTGTAAATTTGTAAGTCACGTAAGCTCTCAACGTTTAAACGCTCTTCCGCAGGTGAGCGAGCAATGATAGGTAGCATTTGTGTGCCATCTTTATAAACACCAACTTGCTTGCCTGATAAGCTGGTGAGTAGTAGCTGGTCTAGATCAGATTTGGCAATACCCAAGCGACGCGCTTTTTGCTCGTTAAACTGTGGGCGGATAAGTTTCGAACGTGCTCGCCAATCATCACGAATATTAAATGCACCTGCATCTTGATGCAGTATATCTTTAGCCTGCTTAGCCAATTGACGAAGTATGACAGGATCAGCACCCGAAAAACGCGCTTCAATCTTAGCGTCAGTCGACGGGCCAATTTCCATACGCTTAACTTTTAGTTGGGCGTCAAGCACATGTTTGTGTTGATAATCTCGCACCTTCTCGATCATGGTTGTAACGGCTTCTCGATCTGTTACGCGAATAATCAATTGCCCATAGGCTGGGTATGATTTTTCAGGTGCGTAGGTCAACATAAAGCGCGGTGCGCCTTGGCCTACCGTGGTGGTGATTTCCTCAACTAGCGGGTCTGCTTGTAAGAATTTTTCAAGCTTAGCAACACCGTCTATCGTACTGCGTATATCAGTACCTTGTGTTTGCCAGTAATCAACATAAAACATCGGTGTGTTTGATGCTGGGAAGAATGATTGCTTTATAAACTTAAAACCAAACACCGCACTGACTAACATCACAACCATAACCAGAAGGGTGGTTTTCCGATAACGCATAGAGGTGTGAAGAACACTTTTATACACATTAAAAATCACGCCTTGGTAGGGGTCTTCGTCATGGTGCGGTTCTTTCTCTTTCGCTTGTTTAAACATTAAATCAGCAAAGAAAGGAGTAAGTGTAATTGCGGTAATCCAACTAAGTAATAATGAAATAAAGAGTACCCAGAAAAGGCTTCCGGCAAATTCACCACTTGCATCTGAGCTTAAACCAATCGGAGCAAATGCAGTAATCGCAATAACCGTTGCACCTAACAAAGGCCATTTTGTTTGATTAACAATATTGGTTGCGGCTTGTAGTTTTGTTTGCCCGCGCTTTAGGTTGATGAGTATGCCTTCGGTGACAACAATTGCATTATCAACCAACATACCGAGCGCAATGATTAACGCACCCAGTGAAATACGCTGCAAATCGATGGCAAATAACTTCATGAATATGAAAGTACCTAGTACGGTCAAAAGCAAAATAACGCCAATTAACACACCACTTTTAAAGCCCATAAAGAGCAGCAGCACGACAATTACAATGGCAACAGCTTCAAGTAAGCTGATAATAAAGCCACTGACAGACTTTTCAACTTCAGCAGGTTGATTATATACACTGTTAATTTCCATACCATGGGGGCGTTGGTATTCTAGAGAAGCTAAGTGCTCATCAATGTTCATGCCTACATCAACAACGTTAACGCCTGAGCTGAAAGACACGCCTACCAATAAAGCCTGTTGTTGATTGTAGCGAATGATGTTGGTGGGGACTTCGGCATATTCACGAAACACGGTTGCTACATCACCTAGGTAAATAAGTTCGTTTTCACCTGGCTTTGAAATAAGCAGGCTTTCAAGCTCTTTAACATCCTTGAATTCACCCGTCGGGTGTAAACGAATTGATTCATCACCGACACGTACTTTACCCGCATTAGAGACGCTATTTTGAGTCTGTAACAGTTGGTAAATACGGTTTGGTGAAATACCCAGCTGGGCAAGTTTACGCGTAGAGATTTCAACCATTACTTGGGCTTGTTGCTCACCGCCTATGGTGACTTTGCTCACACCCTCGACCAGTACCAGTTCGCGCTTTAAATAATCAACGTAATCTTTGAGTTCATCATAAGAATAGCCGTCACCGGTTACGGCGTACATTACACCGTATACATCCCCAAAATCATCCATGATCTTGCTAGGGTATACCCCAGAAGGCATTGACGATGCTTGATCATTAATTTTTCGGCGCAGTTCATCCCAAATTTGACGTAGGTCTTGTTTGCGATAACTACTTTTCATCTCAACGGTTATTTGCGACTTACCAGGAGATGAAATACTTGTTACATAATCAACATAGGGGAGTTGTTGAATGGCATTTTCTATAGGGAAGGTGACCTCTTCTTCAACTTGCTGGGGAGAGGCGCCCGGGTATACGGTGATCACCATCGCTTTTTTTAAAGTGAACTCAGGGTCTTCAAGCTGTCCTAAGCCAAAATAGGCCACTGTGCCACCAATTAGCAGAAACAGGGCAAACATCCAGCTTACGACTTTACGTTCAATGGCCAGTGCTGCAAAACTCATTATAAGCCTCGCTCTTTTTGCCATGGACGAACTTTCATACCTTCTTCTAAAAAGTGAACGCCTGCCGCGACAACTGTTTGGCCTTTTTCAATGCCTGAAAGTACTTCAATTCCATCGCGGTGTAATTGCCCGACTTTAACAGCTCGTTTATGTACTTGGCCGCTATTTTCATCATAAACCCATACATAACTATTCTTTCCTTCAGGTTCTGTAGGCTCAGAGAATACCGCTTCAACTGGCAGTAATGTGTAGGCTGATTGTGAGCTAGTGATTTTGCTTAAATCAATATCTACACGACCTGTCATACCCGCAAGTAGGTTAAAATCTTCTGGCACAGGTAACGAAAATACTACTTTATAGGTTAGCGTAGTCGGGTCGGCTTGGGTATCAAACTCTTTTATTGTCAGCTGATAAGATTTATCTGGATAACCATCAAAGACGACTTCTGGCTGGTATTGCACGTCTTTATCTATACGAGCGATGAGCTTTTCAGGTATTTGAATGACCACATCCATTAAGTCGCGGGTTTCAAGTCGTAGAATATTTTGTTTAGCTTGGATATTCTCAAAGTTTTTCACAAATACTTTTGCGACAGTGCCTGCAAACGGAGCGCGTAATTCACTGTTATCTAGGTTGGTTTTGGCAATTTTCATTGCAGATTCTGCCACTTGTTTATTGGCAGTGGCTTGATCTAACTCTGACTGGCTGGCAATGGAGCGGTCAAATAATTTCTGTACACGTTCAAGTTGCGATTCAGCAAGTTCAAAACGTGCTTTACGCTCTTCATACTGAAGTTCGAAATCTTCTGGATCGAGTTTGGCTAAAAGCTCTCCTTTTTCAACATGTTGACCTGCAAGTGCTGGGAACTCAAGTAACTCTCCGTTAACTCTAAAAGCAAGATAAGAGCCTTGGTTAGCCACAACTTCAGCGGGGAAGCTGCGGATTGCTTGATCTGAGTTACTGTTTATATTGAAAAGTTTAACAGGGCGAACAACTTGTTCAACGTCACTTTGTGCTGCTTGCTCTGTACATGCCGTAAGTAACAAAAACACGCTGCTCATTAATACGGCGGATGCCAATCTCATTGTCTTCTCCATAGATATGAAAGCATAAATTTGATGCAGGATACGCTGCAAAGATATAAAATAAAAATTATTAAATTTTAGAAACATCATTAGTTTTTTTAATGGTTTTGGTGATTAATGAATTTAAATCAATTAACAATTTTAGATGCAATCGTGCAAAGCTCTAGTTTAAGCCAAGCAGCTGTGACATTACACAAAACACAACCTGCATTGACGCTTGCTATAAAGAAGCTTGAGTCAGAGCTTGGTTTTGAATTGTTAGACCGAAATCAGTATCGCTTATGTTTAACAGAGAAAGGGCGCATTTTTTATCGCGAAGCACGTCAATTACTCAATGCAAACAGTGAGTTGGCTTCTTTAGCAAAAGAACTTGCGCTGGGTAATGAAGCCAGTTACAGAATTTGCTACGAGCAGCTGTGTCATCAGCATAGTTATAATCAAGTGATAAGCGAAACCTTTAAGTGCTTTGCAAGTACTGAGTTTAGTATTTCTTCAGGAAAACGATTTGTGTCTTTAGAACAAGTTAATAGCTTGCAGGCAGATTTAGGCATTGGGCCATGGTTTGATTTGTTTCATGCAACAGGGGACCTCGAAAGTTTACCGATAGGTAAGTTTGATATTGGTATAGTGAGTGCTCCTCATGTCGTGCCAAGAGAGATTAGTTTTGCCGAGATACAAAATTACCCATGTCTGGCTATGTTTGAAAGTGATCTGAGTTTTGACTCTGACAGGCTATCTTACAACCTTGGCTCAGCTTTAATGAAAATAGATGATATTACCAGTGTTAAGTCGTTTTTACTCTCGGGTGCTGGTTGGGCAATGATAAGTCTGCAACACTGTCAGGCTGAAATAGAATCAGGTTTGTTACAGCAAATAAAAATTACGGATAGAGAGCACCAGTTTGGCGCAGAAATTCGCGTGTTTAGGCAACATTCAGTGCATCATGGTCCAGTTGCAAGATCAATTTGGCAAGCCTTTAGTGAGGTAAGTAAAGAATATACGGAGCAAGCCCATGCAACAGGCAACTAAAGAAGAGTTAATTTTTACAATAATAGCCTCTATCCCTTCAGGTAAAGTAGCAAGTTATGGGCAAGTTGCTACGCTTGCGGGTTACCCGCAAAATGCCAGATTGGTTGGCCGCTTATTAAAAGAAATGCCCAGTGATTCAATTATTCCATGGCATCGTGTTGTAAATAGCCAAGGTAAAATCTCTTTTCCAGAAGGGACAAGTAAACACCTTGAACAACGGCAAAAATTAATCAGTGAAGGGGTGAGCTTTAATAAAGCTAAAATCAATATGCGTTTACACCAATGGCATTAAAAAACATATAAACTGATTGATAAGTAGTGACATACACACCCAACAAGTACAAATACGTGCCAAATAGCATGACTATAGTGGCGTGTTTTAGCACTGTAGAAAAAAGTACCAAGACTGTAAGCAACGCCTCCTGCTAATAACCACCACAAAGCGCTGTGATCTAAATTTAAGTACAGAGGGTAGACAAGGGCAAGGGCAAACCAACCCATTAATAAGTAGGTTGCAAGTGATACTTTTTTATTGCCATTTTTTACCGCCAGTTTATAAATGACTCCGCCTATTGCTAAGCTCCAAATAAATACCAGTGCTGCAATTGCCCACATTCCCGATAATGATATGACGAGGTATGGCGTGTAAGTACCAGCAATTAGCAAATAAATAGCGCAATGATCACATTTTTTATAGATGGCACGCAAACGCGCTTTGGTACTTGCATGGTAAAGTGTTGATGCCATAAAAAGCACCAGTAAACTCGAACCATAAACAATCGCACTGACTGTTGCTGACACAGCTTTTGATTGCGAAATCAAATCCCACAGTACGTAAAAAGCAAATAACACGCCCAAGCTATGAGTGAGTACATTGAGTTGTTCTTCTTGACGCGAGTAAGGTAACTGAGCAGTCATAAACTCTCTAAAAGTGATTGTAAAAACAGTTTCAGTGTACAAGTGTACGCTGAAAATATCAACGTTTATTTTTTCGCTAATAGTTAGTCAAAAATATTAAATTGATTGGTTTTATTAACCACTGCTGAATAGGATGAAAAATTAAAATTTACAAAAAATCATTAAAAATTAATGGGTTGAAAAATATTTTCATGCTGGCACAACCTTTGATTAAGTAGTTACGACTAATTACTTAAAGAGACAAGGAATATCATTATGAATAACTCACTTAAACTTACAACAGCTGCGTTACTTGTATTAGGGTCTACTCAAGCAAGTGCGACTGACTTTGAATTAGATATTAGTAACACAATTACTCAATCGCTAAAAAGTTATGTTCAACAAGCGAGTAATGAGCTTAAACAAAATGTGACAAACAGTATTGAATTTGATGCTCAGCAATTACTCAATGAATACATGAGCGAAGAGGTTGTTAAGGAAAATGACAAATCAACCGTTATTGCTAAAGCACCTGTTGTAGAAAATAAGCAGTAAGGAAACATCTAATGAGTAGTGAAATCAGTTTATTTTTACTTATGGTTGCACCCGTTTTGAGTTTACTGAGTGCGTACGCGTCAATCGAATTATTTAGAAACGTTGCACAATGGTTCAACTTTTAATTTACTGGGCATAAATGAAGATTTCATGAAATATTGATCGGCAAATGAAAAGCGCACGTAATTAGAGGCATGTGGTATTTTAAATAGTAGACTTTATGAAGCGTGCGATTTTTCCCCTACCGGTTTTTATTCTTCCAGAAGGGGCGACTAAACTTAGAATATTTGAGCAACGTTATCTTGATATGGTTAAAGAAGCCGCGAAAGATAATACGGGATTTGTGCTATGTACTTACCAGCACGACACTGAGTTCAACTTGCCTAATCTAGGTTGCTTGATGCAAATAAATGACTTTAATCAAGACGACAGCGGTCAGCTCTTGATAGATGTTTATGCACAAGCTGCTGTCACAATCCACAATCCATTTCAAGACAAAAATATGCTGCGTTACGCTGATGTAGAAGCAGTAATTGAGCCTGTTTGGTATAAAAAAATACCTTTGGATCAGAACAATGCTTTATTAAGCGAGACGCTTCGTTCAGTGTTTGCTAGTCAGCCTGACTTGTCTGCACTTTATCCAACACCGCAATACGATGATTTGGCGTGGGTTGCTGCGCGTTGGCTCGAAATTCTACCTATTTCACTAGTTAAAAAACAACAACTTGCCTTTGAATCTAACTTTGAAAACTTACTCACTTTCCTCCATACTCTAATTAACACAGAATTTACTGATTAATATGATCCGAACCATGTCTGAATGCGTATTGCATCTTACGACAATAATTGGATGACATTAAAATGGTAAGTCAACAACTTCAAACAGGTTGTAAACCTAAAACAGGTCAATTTACTGCCATGCCAGAGACACCGAGCAAAGAGCTTGCTAATTCGCTATTCGCTGTTGCCACTTCCCGTGACAAGCGTGCATTTGCTTTTCTTTTCCAATATTTTTCGCCCAAAATAAAGCGTTTTGGAATCAAACAGTTTGGTTCTGAGGCTCAAGCAATGGAATTGGTACAGGAAACGCTCACTTCGGTTTGGAGAAAGGCACACTTATACCATCCTGAAAAAGGTGCTGCGACAACGTGGGTATACACTGTGATGCGAAATGCATCTTTCGATATGCTCAGAAAAATGAAAAGCAGCAAAGAAGAGTGTATAAGTGAAGATATCTGGCCGCTCATTGATGAAGCTGAGCCTGGGCAGCACGAGTTCAGCGATCATCTTGAAGATAAGCAAATTAAACAATATCTAGACCGTTTACCACAAGCCCAACGTGAAGTGGTACGCGGCGTTTATTTTCAAGATATGTCACAAGAGCAACTTGCAGAGCATTTAAACATTCCCGTAGGTACAGTGAAGTCTCGACTTCGTCTAGCCTTGCAGAAGTTACGCAACGAAATGGGAGAGCAACATGATTAAGCATCACCCGAGCAACGAATTATTAGTGCAATTTAGTGAGGGCAATTTGCCGGCTACGCTAAGTGTCGCGGTTGCTATTCATGTTGAGATGTGTCCTGTATGTCAAAAGCAACTCGCTACACTTGAAGCTAAAAATGCAAACACTGCATTTGAAGACGTAGTTAACGACGATGATATTTGCTTTGACCAGGTTATGTTCGACAACATCACCTCGGATGAGAGTATTGATGAAGTATATGATCAACCGGCTATCAAAGTAGAGGTTAAGGGAAAAGAGTACACCTTACCAAGGGCGCTAACTCGCATTGGGCACAGTAGCTTTATGCAAATAGGTAAACTAGCACGTTCACGAATTGCATTGGATGATGGGGCGCTCAGAGCCAGTCTTTTACATATCGATGCCGGTGGTGAAATTCCGGACCACACTCACACAGGTTTTGAGCTAACCTTATTACTTGATGGTGAGTTTAGTGATGAAGATGGCAGTTATGTCCCAGGGGATTTTATGATGCTGGATGGACGCCATAACCATACACCAAAAACAACTGAAGGGTGTTTGTGTTTTACAGTGGTTAGTAGTGCGTTGCATTTTAACAAAGGTATTAGCAAATTACTTAACCCAATTGGTAATTTAATTTATTAGGGATCCTATGCTGCAATCAACAATTAAAATAGGTATTAGTGCCTGTCTTGCTGGCGATAAAGTTCGTTTTGATAGTGGTCATAAAAAATCTAACTTCTGTATGGACGAGCTCGCTAAGCATGTTGAGTATAAGAAGTTTTGTCCTGAAGTTGCTGTGGGATTACCAATCCCACGACCAACCATCCGCCAAGTGAGAGTGGGTGACACAATTAAAGTTTGTCGCCCTGACGGCACGGGGGATGTAGGACCAAAACTTACAGAATACGGAAAGCGAGTTGCTACGGAGCAAACAGCTGAGTTAAGCGGTTTTGTTTTTTGCGCCAAAAGCCCCAGCTGTGGTATGGAGCGTATCAAAATTTACAACGAACAAGGCACAGGTAACACCTCTGAAGGTGTGGGCTTTTTTGCTGAGCAAATAATGGCCCATAATCCACTATTGCCATGTGAAGAGAACGGGCGCTTGAACGACATGCATTTACGAGAGAACTTCGTTATGCGTGTATACACTTACAAACATTGGCAAACCCTTAATGAACAACCTTTAACCGTGCATCGTTTGACCCAATTTCATGCTCAGTATAAGTATCTTTTGATGGCTCACAACTACGAAGCATACCGTAATTTAGGCAATTTACTGGGTACATTTGATGGTCATGATATTCAAGCATTAGCAAGTGATTATATTTTTGGTTTGATGACTGCTTTGAAAAAGCCTGCTTCTCGCAAAAATAATGCGAACACACTTATGCACTTGCAAGGTTATTTTAAAAAGTCACTCTCTAAGATTGAAAAGCAAGAGTTACGCGATGCGATAGACGAATATCGGCAAGGGTTGGTGCCACTGTATGTGCCATTAACGCTGATAAAGCATCACCTCAAAGTTCATCCAAATGAATACCTAAGTCAACAAGTATACTTAGACCCTTATCCGAACGAACTTAAACTACGCTACGGAATTTAATGAACACACTATTCTGGTTTAGGCGCGATTTGCGCCTTTTTAATAACGACGCTCTGTATCAAGCGATCGAGAATGGCTGCCAACATGCTGTATTTTTTATAACTGAAAAGCAGTGGCAGGCTCATGATGTCGCAGATATTCAGCTAGATTTATTAAAACGCAGGCTTGCTTTTTTAGGCCAGTTATTAGCAAGTAAAGGTATAAAGTTGCATCTCATTGATGCTGGAGACTATACCGGTTGCGTTGACAAACTAGCCGATTTTTGCGAAGAAAATGCAGTAAAAAATGTTTACGTTAATAACGAGTATGAGCTAAATGAAGTTGAGCGCGATCGTGCCTTTGTAGATAAAGCCGACAGCCTAGGAGTTTCATTTTACACCTACGATGGTGATGTTATTGCCCCCCCAGGTAGTATCAAAAATCAAAGTGGTGAGATGTTTAAGGTCTTTACTCCATTTAAAAATGCATGGCTCAAAGAGTATCAAGACAGACACTTCTACTTTGCTGAGCCGCCTAAGATGCATGACAAAATCGAGTGGCAAGAAAGTAAATTACTCACATCAGATGGAAGCTCACAAAAGTGGCCCGTTGATGATGAGACCTTAAGTCATGTCTGTGCCCGCTTTATAGATGAAAAGCTTGCCTCTTATCAAGAGCAGCGAGATATCCCAAGCATTAAAGGTACATCAGGTCTGAGTCCTTATTTAGCGTTAGGTATTGTCAGTGTTCATCAGCTTCTTGCGCTGATTCAACAGCGTCACCCTGATATATTAAAAAGTGCGAAAAGCAATTTGTTTTGCTGGGTCAATGAGTTAATTTGGCGAGAATTTTACCGACACCTCATATCGGTTTTTCCACGCCTAAGCAAGTACGCAAACTTTAACGACAAATATAATGCGGTTAAGTGGCGTAACGACGACAGTGACTTTAAAGCATGGTGCGAGGGGAAAACGGGTTATCCTCTTGTTGATGCTGCAATGCGCCAGTTAGTGCAAACAGGTTGGATGCATAACCGTTTACGTATGGTGGTTGCAAGCTTTTTAACAAAGCACCTACTTATTGATTGGCGAAAGGGTGAGCGCTTTTTCATGAAGCACTTGATTGATGGTGATTTGGCTTCAAATAATGGCGGCTGGCAGTGGGCAGCAAGCACTGGATGTGACGCACAACCTTATTTCCGTATTTTTAATCCCATTACTCAAAGTGAGCGTTTTGATCCAGATGGTGAATTTATTCGTAAATATTTACCAGAACTGGAAAAAATACCTGCAAAACAAATCCACTTTCCTCATGATTATTTAGCTAAGCAAGGAAAGTCTAGCAGTTATTGGCCAGCAATTGTTGATCATAAAGCAGCACGAGAACGTGCACTAAACGCATTTAAGGTGTGATATGGACAAGGTGACTCTCGATAGGTTTATTGAAATTTACCAATCACTGAACAAAAACAACTTGCAGCTACTTGATGATATTTATCACCCAAGTATCCAATTTATTGATCCACTGCATACCGTGAACGGTCTTGAGTCACTCCATCATTACTTTGAAAACTTATACGCTAATGTGTTGTCTTGCCAGTTTTCGATAAAAGACACTGAAAGTAGCGACAACAAAGCCTTTATCTATTGGACGATGCATTATCGCCACCCAAAACTAAATAATGGCAAAAGCATTGCCGTTGAGGGGCACAGCCGTTTAGTTTTTGAGGGAGATAAAATAGTTCATCATCAGGACTACTTTGATGTAGGCGCACTTCTGTATAGGCATATTCCGCTTCTTGGTACGGCAATACGTTATATTGATAAAAGGACAAGTACATAATGACTACTTTAATTACAGGAGCAACCTCAGGGATTGGTGAAGCACTTGCTAGGCTATATGCAGAGCAGGGTGAAAACGTTATTGCCTGTGGTAGAAATACAGAGAAGCTTGCTGAGCTGAGTAAACATAGCCACATCGAAAGCTGTCAATTTGATGCCACAAACTTACAGGATATACGTTCCAGTACAGTTGCTTACAATGAGTTTGACCGCGTTATTTTAAACGCAGGTAATTGTGAATATATTGATGATGCACGTAACTTCGACAGCAGCTTGTTTGAGCGTGTTGTTACCACCAACTTACTTAGCATGGGGTATTGTTTAGAGGCATTGCTGCCAAGAATTAAATCTGGTGGTCAGCTTGTTATTGTAAGTTCCAGTGTGACATATCTTCCTTTGCCACGAAGTCAAGCATATGGAGCTTCTAAAGCCGGAGTGAGTTATCTGGCAAATAGCCTCGCGGTGGATTTAACTGATGTGGATGTCACTCTTGTTCACCCTGGGTTTGTGAAAACACCATTAACAGATAAAAACGACTTCCCGATGCCTATGGCTGTAACGGCTGAACAGGCTGCGAACTATATTTACAAAGGGGTTAAGAAAAGGCGCAAAGAAGTGCACTTCCCCCATCGTTTTACCTTCATTTTAAAATTTTTAAGAATGCTTCCTATGCCATTATGGTTGAAGCTTGCAAAAGGATTATCACGTTGAAAAAAGTGGCTGTAATTGGGTCTGGCATAGCAGGATTAAGCTGCGCACACCTACTGCACAAACATTATGATGTAACTGTATTTGAAAAAAACGATTACATAGGCGGCCATACTGCAACCATTGACGTTAATCTTGGTGGCGTTGAATATGCTGTTGATACGGGGTTTATTGTATTTAACGATAGAACATACCCGTATTTTGAGAAGTTATTAGACCGTTTAGGTGTCGACCGCCAAAAAACGCAAATGAGCTTTAGTGTACATAATGAAGGCACAGGTTTTGAATATAATGGTCATACCTTTTTCAGTTTATTTGCTCAAAAGCGCAACATTTTCCGCCCTAAATTTTGGAAGTTATTGAAAGATATTGTGCGCTTCAATGATGTCTGTAAAGCGCTGCATGCAAAACAAACGTATACAGAAAATCAAACGCTGGGCGAGCTGTTAGACGAGCACAATTTTAATGAGTTTTTCCGCTTCCATTATATTTTACCGATGGGCGCGGCTATTTGGTCGACTAGCATAAAAGAGATGACCCAAGTCGGCGTTGAGTTTTTTGTTAAGTTCTTCTATAACCATGGTTTATTGGACATTACTAATCGCCCACAGTGGTACGTAATACCAGGTGGATCGCGCGAGTACATTAAACCTATGATACAAGGTTTTGCGGATAAAATTCGTCTGAATAGCAACATTAGCTCGGTTTCACGTACTGAAGACTGTGCTCATATTCATTTTGACGATGGTCATACTGAAACCTTTGATAAAGTGGTGTTTGCCTGTCATTCAGATCAAGCCCTCAAATTATTACTAGACCCAAGTGAAGATGAAAAAGCAGTGCTAGCTGCAATGCCATACACAGCCAATTCAGTGGTGCTACATACCGACACTGCGCTCTTACCTAAACGTAAAGCTGCTTGGGCCAGTTGGAATTACTTACTGAATGACAACACGGATAAAGCGGCTGTAGTAACATATCAAATGAATATTTTACAGGGTATCAAAAGTGATACGCAATTTTGTGTCACGTTGAACCACCGGGAAGGGATCAGTAAAGATAAAATTCTCAGAGAGTTTACATATCATCACCCTGTTTTTAATAAACAATCTATTGCGGCTCAAAAGCAAAAGTCACTCATAGACGGAAAAAATAACAGTTATTTTTGTGGTGCTTATTGGTATAACGGCTTCCATGAAGATGGTGTTAGAAGTGCTGTTAATGTCGCACAGCAACTCGGGGTTGAGTTTGAATAGCGCAATTTATGTCGGTGATATTCGCCACCGACGATTTGCGGTGAAGGAGCACCACTTCAAATACCCACTTTATATGATGTGGGTTGATTTATCACGGCCTGAAGAATTGAACGGTATTCATCCTTGGCTTGGCTGTGATGGTTTTAAAGCGCTGAAGTTCAATCAAAGCGACTATTTTAACTATCAAACTGACATGCAATTACCTGTAAAACAGCGCGCACTCGATAAAATCGCACAGCTCGGCGTCACGCAAACATTCAGTCATGTTTTCATGCTTGGGCAAATGCGCTGTTTCGGCATTTATTTTAGCCCTGTAAACTTTTTCTTTTATCAGACACCGAATGGCGAATTTAGCCACATGCTTGCTGAGGTGAGTAATACCCCTTGGAATGAACGTCATTATTATGTCGTACCCCTGCAAAAAAAAGTGAACTTTAAAAAGGTTTTCTCCGTATCACCTTTCATGAACTTAGATATGAACTATCATTGGAGTGTCAGACAAAATTCTGATAACACTATGATTCATATTGAAAATAAAAAAGACGAAAAACTCTTGTTTGATGCAACATTGAGACTGCAAAGGCAGCCGCTTACTAAACAACAAGTAAGTGCTGTACTTAAACGTTTCCCTGCGATGACCCTCAGTATTTTCAAGGGGATTTATATTCATGCGCTGAAGTTGTTCTGTAAACGTGTGCCTTTTATTGGTCACTCGGGCAAGCAAGAGAAACAAACTAGGTGATGTGATGGAAAAGGTATCAAACTTAACACAGACTCATACAACGAGTTGGTTAACAAAAATCTACAAAAAGCTTGTAACCGGTGCTTTTAATAGCATCAACATTGGTTGCATCACACTTGTTGAAGAAAATGAACGTATTCAATTCGGCAACCCAAGTAGCTCTTTAAACGTGACAGTGACTGTCAAAGACCCTGCAATGTATAAGCTGTTTGCATTATCTGGTAGTGTGGGGGCCGGAGAAGCGTATATTCTAGGTTATTGGGAGTGCGATAATCTAACGCAGCTGATTGAAATATTTGCATTAAATCAAGATCAGCTTGACGCGTTTGAGAAAAAATTTGCCTTTTTAAGTGGCTTAGCGCATCGCATTAATCATTTAAAAAATAAAAACTCGTCACGAGGTTCTAAAAAGAACATTGCTGCTCATTATGACTTAGGCAATGATTTGTATAGCTCTTTTCTAAGTGACGAAATGCTATATTCTTGTGCAGTCTATCCATCGCAAACAGCAACACTAGAGCAAGCTCAGTCGCACAAGCTAGCGCTTATTTGCGAGCAAGTTGATTTGCAGGCGGGCGACAAGGTAATTGAAATTGGTACAGGGTGGGGGGCTTTCGCAATATACGCTGCCACTCATTATGATTGCCATGTTACAACTACGACGATTTCTGATGAACAACACGCTTATGTAGCTGAGAAAATTCGACAGCTAAACTTAGAAAGTAAAATAACCTTACTCAAACAAGATTACCGTTTGCTTGAAGGGCGTTACGATAAGCTTGTCTCCATAGAAATGATTGAAGCAGTGGGTCATGAGTATTTACCTGGCTTTTTTGCTAAGTGTCAGTCGCTGTTAAAAGAAAATGGCGCTATGCTAATTCAAGCGATTACCATTGCCGACCAACGTTATAAACATTACCTAAAAAATTCTGACTTCATTCAGCAGTACATCTTCCCAGGTGGCTGTTTGCCGTGTTTAGACGAGATGAACAAACAAATAAAACTGAAAACGGACATGGTCGTACACAGTGTAAAAGATATAGGTGTGCATTATGCTAGAACCCTTGCCGATTGGCGTGAACGTTTTATTGCTAGTTGGCCTGAAATCGATAAAGTAAAATTCGATCAACGCTTCTATCGTTTGTGGTTATTTTATCTTGCTTACTGCGAGGGGGCTTTTAGAACGCGTGCAATAAGCACGGTTCATCTTGTTGCCCGCAGACCGCGATTTGTGCATTCTGGCGATGACATTGCGCTCAATTATTAATTTTGCCTTGTTCCAAGGGGTTTGGTTTATGGCCTTACTCCTTGAACAAAAGTCTATTTTACCGGCCCTCGTTTGTGTTGCGTTGATGATGTATCTGTCATTGCAACGAAGACAAGATGTTTTTTTACTGGTTTTTGCTCTACCTATTGCGCTGACTTTTGAATGGCTGGCTACAGCACTTAATTTGCTGAGTTTTAAAGAGGCTCCATTTCCTTTTTGGCTGGTGGTACTTTGGTCTGCGTTACTGCTTACCGTCAATACTTCAATGCAATTTTTGCAAAAGCTTCCTTGGTACTTAGCATGGTTACTTTGCGCTGTATTTGCACCTGCTAGTTACTTTGCAGGGGCACGTTTTGAAGTATTAAACATCAAGTTACCCTTGTGGCAGTTTTGGATTATGTATGGCGCAGGTTGGGCGTCAATGTTTCTAGCTATTCTGATCTTAAATAACAGAATGCTTGCCAAGAAATGATCAACTTTTACGCTTAAATCGTAGTGTCTACAAACTGACTTTTAGGCAAGCAATTATGAAGTTAATACATTTGATGCTTTTTTCCATCTCGTTGACTTTGTCAGCATATGCCAGTGCTAACGGATTTAAGACCGTTGGCGAAGCAAAAATGGAATATTTATTCTGGGATGTATACAACGCGAAACTAGAAACTCCAACAGGAAGCTATGAGTTTGGTGAACATCCGGTGAAATTAACACTTACTTATCTGCGCAATTTTGACGCAAAAGACATCGTAAAAGCGACCAACGAGCAATGGCAGCATCTAGGTTTGGTGGATATGGTTAATGCGTATGACGAACAATTGTTAGCGCTTTGGCCAAATATCAAAAAAAACGACTCTTTGTCATTCGAAACGAATACACAAGGGATAGGTACTTTTTACTTCAATAACGACAAGCTTGGTGTTGTTGAAGATAAGCAGTTTGCAGACCATTTTTTAGCAATTTGGCTCAGTAGCGATACCTCAGAGCCTTCACTTCGAAAACAGCTTATTGGAGGGAAACATGATTAAGCTCAAAGTAATCTTTATTTTTGCCATGGTAATGTTAGTCACCAGTTGTTCTGCGCCTGATGTTGATTATTACCAAGGAACAGAGCCACAGTTTGATTTTAAACGCTTCTTTAATGGCGAATTGAAAGCCTATGGTGTTGTCCAAGACCATAAAGGCGAGCTAACACGTAAGTTAGTGGTGGATATGCAAGCGAGCTGGCAAGGCAATCAGGGCATTATTGATGAACAGTTCGTCTATGATGACGGTGAAACGCAAACTCGCACTTGGAATATCACCCTAAAAGAGGATGGCAGCATTGAGGGAACGGCATCAGATGTTGTTGGTACAGCCTACGGTGACAGCAATGGCAGTGTTTTTCATTGGACCTACTCGGTAGAATTACCTTATGATGGTAGTACTTTAGTAGTGAATTTTGATGATTGGATGTATTTGGTAACACAATCACGCTTGATTAACCGTACTGCTATTGATAAGTTTGGCATCGAGGTCGGGGAAGTGACCTTGGTTATCGAGAAAATCGAACGATAGTTTAATTGTCTCTAAACCATTTGAAAGATGGTTAAATTCAGTCTTTATTAACCCTGAAGTCACTAGATTAGTGACAGATAGTTAAAATGTAGTCATTTTTGAAGAATTTACGTAAAAATAGCAATTTGCTGTTGCTAACTTTTCAAAAATACATAAAGATAGGTTTTGCGAAGGCAAAATAATAACGAATAGGAATCTAACAATGAATAAAGCTCAATTAGTTGAAAAAATTGCTACTGATGCAGAAATCTCAAAAGCGGCAGCAACACGTGCGCTTGATGCGTTCACTGGCGCGGTTACTAACTCTCTTAAAGAAGGTAACTCAGTAGCATTAGTTGGTTTCGGTACATTCTCAGTAAAAGAACGTGCAGCGCGTACTGGCCGTAACCCACAAACTGGTGCAGAAATTCAAATCGCAGCAGCAACTATCCCAAGCTTTAAAGCGGGTAAAGGTCTTAAAGATCAAGTTAATCCTTAATAAGACTGATTGCTTATTATTAAAAAAAGGGCTTACTAGCCCTTTTTTTGTTTCTTTGCTTTAGCTCAAAAAATGGTTACGCTTTTAGCGCCTTGTCTCCTCGACCAATGCCAACCGCACCAGAACGTACAACTTCAATAAGATCTGTCTCGTGACGTAGTGTATCAAGGAAAGATTCTATTTTTTCAGTACTAGCCACTAGTTGTAACGTGTAGCTATGGCGACCCATATCAAGAATCGCGCCTTGAAATACATCAACCACACGGGTGACCGCTGCGCGGGTGTTTTCGTCTTGGGCAAACACTTTCACAAGTAACAATTCGCGCTCAATATGTGCCATCTCAGTTAGATCAATGATCTTAAGTACATCAACAAGTTTATTAACTTGCTTCGTGATTTGCTCAACGATACGGTCATCACCCATGGTTGTGATGGTAATTCTTGATAATGAATGATCATCCGTTGTGCCAACGGTTAGGCTGTCAATGTTGTAAGCTCGTTGTGAAAACAAGCCAACAATGCGTGATAACGAGCCTGGTTCATTTTCTAATAAAATTGATAAAATACGGCGCATTATGCTTTTACTCCTTTACGTAACCACATGTCGTCTACAGCTCCTAGCTTGATTTGCATAGGGTAAACATGTTCTTTCTCGTCAACACAAATATCTAAAAAAACGAGCCTGTCATTGATTGACATAGCCTTCTCGATTGCTGGTTCTAGTTCATCGATATGGTCGACGCGAATACCCACATGGCCGTAGCTTTCTACTAGTTTTACAAAGTCAGGTAATGATTCCATATAAGAAGATGAGTGACGTCCTGAATACATCATATCTTGCCATTGGCGCACCATGCCAAGTGAACGGTTATTAAGTGAGACTACTTTTACAGCTAAGTTGTATTGTAAACAGGTTGATAGCTCTTGAATGTTCATTTGAATTGAACCATCACCTGTCACACAGATAGATTCTTTATCAGGGAAAGCAAGTTTAACGCCCATAGCAGCTGGCAACCCAAAGCCCATGGTGCCTAAGCCACCTGAATTAATCCATTGGCGTGGATGTTTGAACGGGTAATACTGAGCTGCAAACATTTGGTGTTGGCCTACATCAGAGCTAACATAAGCATCACCATTGGTTGCTTTATAAATGGCTTCTATTACAGCTTGCGGCTTAATTTTATCGCCATCTGTGCTGTAGCTTAAACACTTTTGTTCGCGCCAGCTAATGATTTGTCGCCACCAATCTTCTTGTGCTGAGCGGTCTATCGCAATAGCACTTTTATCAATCGCTGTTTGAAGTTGTTCAAGAACCGTGTTTAAGCAACCAACAACTGGGATGTGGGCTTTAATGGTTTTAGAGATTGATGTTGGATCTACGTCTACATGGACAATAGTTGCATTTGGGCAAAACTTTTTAACGTTATTAGTTACCCGATCATCGAAACGGGCGCCAAGCGCTAAAATAACATCTGCGTTGGCCATTGCTTTATTGGCTTCTAAGCTGCCATGCATACCAAGCATTCCAATAAAGTTCGGGTGTGTACCACTAATGCCACCTAAACCCATTAGTGTATTCGTGATAGGCGCATTGAGTGACTCAACAAGTCGGGTTAACTGCTCAGA
This sequence comes from Pseudoalteromonas sp. L21, assembly GCF_021728035.1. Lineage (NCBI taxonomy): Bacteria > Pseudomonadati > Pseudomonadota > Gammaproteobacteria > Alteromonadales > Pseudoalteromonadaceae > Pseudoalteromonas > Pseudoalteromonas sp. L21. The sequence continues at coordinate 302,108 of NZ_JAKKCV010000002.1, forward strand.
GGTATTAGATAGCACAATACCACCACCAGAGTAGATAACTAATTTCTTTGCTTCTAGAATCGCAGTAACGGCTTTTCTTATTTGTTTTGAATGCCCTTTAGTATTGGGGTTATAGGTTCTTAGCTCAGTTGATTTAGGAAACTCAAATTCGAAAGTAAGTGCTGGGTTTAGCATATCCTTTGGCAGTTCAACAACAACAGGCCCAGGGCGACCTGTGCTAGCTATATAGAAAGCTTTTGCAAGAATGGCTGGGATGTCTTTAGCGCTACGACAGTTAAAGCTGTGCTTTACTATGGGCCTTGAGCAGCCAACGATATCCGTTTCTTGGAAAGCGTCGTCACCAATTAGGCCTGTGGGCACTTGGCCAGATAGAACCACCATAGGAATAGAATCCATATAAGCGGTAGCAATACCGGTAATGCAGTTTGTAGCCCCTGGGCCTGAAGTTGCAAGCACAACACCGACCTCTCCCGTGGCGCGGGCATAACCATCTGCCATATGTGTAGCAGCTTGTTCATGACGCACTAAGATATGCTCAATATCATCTTGTTGAAAAAGTGCATCATATAGGTCTAGTACAGAGCCACCTGGGTAGCCAAAAATATATTTAACCTTTAATTCTTTTAACGCCCGAACGACTAGTTCTGACCCATTGTATTGTGTTTTACTCATCCTCATTCCTCTGTGTGCTAGCTGCGAGAGCATAAAAAAACCCCCGCATAGGGCGGGGGTTTTTTAAAAGCATGCTTTCACCTTTTAATAGCTCCCCGCTGGGCTTGTTAAAAAGACCAGTACGAGAACGTTGACGACTAAAAGGTGACTGCGAATATTCATAGTTTTTAAATTCTTATAAAAGGACAACTCCTAAATAGAGTTGCTGCCTAAAAAATGATTGACTTATTTTTAAGCTTTTTAGCAGGGGATGTCAACTGTAAAAGGTGTTTTTTGCATTATTTTTTCTTATTTTTGTTTTTATAGTTGTTTTTGTTCTTTTGTTTGTTTTCATTGGCGGTTTTTGAGGAATAACTATGCATTAATTTGATTGTGTTGGTTTATGGCTTAACAGTAATAAATAATATAACCATTGCTTAGCTATGCATAATCTAGCCATAAAAAAAGCCAGTCGAATGACTGGCTTCTTAAAAATTAGTTTGAGACTAAAATTATAGGCGGTCGATTACTGCTTGAGTGAAATCAGTTGTACCATGGCTACCACCTAGGTCACGTGTAGTACGGTCACCTGTCTTAATAACGTCTGCTACAGCGTTACGAATACGCTCAGCTGTTTCACCCATTTCAAGGTGCTCTAGCATTTGAATTGACGCTAAGATAACTGAAGTTGGGTTAGCAAGGTTCTTACCTGCGATATCAGGAGCACTACCGTGAACAGCTTCAAAGATAGCTGCATCTTCACCGATGTTTGCACCTGGTGCCATACCTAAACCACCAACAAGACCAGCACATAGGTCAGATAGAATGTCACCGAACAAGTTCGTTGTAACAATTACATCAAACTCGTCTGGCGTCATTACTAGCTTCATACATGTTGCATCAACGATCATCTCAGTTGATTCGATTTGCGGGTAACGCTCAGCGACTTCACGTGCAACTTTTAAGAATAAACCAGACGTTGATTTAAGGATGTTAGCTTTGTGTACTGCTGTTACTTTTTTACGGCCTTCGCGTACTGCTAATTCGTATGCAAAAGTAACGATTTTTTCTGCACCTTCACGTGTGATTTTCGACATCGCTTCAGCTTCGTTACCGTCTTCAGATACAACTTGACCAAGACCTGAGTACATACCTTGTGTGTTTTCGCGAACAGTGATGATATCGATATCATCGTAACGAGCTTTCGTACCTGCAAAAGATTTAACTGGACGTACGTTTGCGTATAGGCCAAACTTTTTACGTAATGTAACGTTGATAGATGTGAAACCTTCACCCACTGGTGTAGTTAAAGGACCTTTTAAAGTGATCTTGTTACGCGCAATCGTATCAATGGTTTCTTGCGGAAGTAACTCACCAGTTTTTTCTAGGGCAGCAAGGCCAGCATCAACGAATTCATAATCAAAATCGCAACCTGCAGCTTTAAGGATCTCAAGTGCTGAATCAATAATGCTAGGACCAATGCCGTCGCCTTTGATCACTGTGATGGTTTGTTTAGCCATTTACTTTTCCTATTTATGAGTAGATATACACGTAAATATATCGCGAAATTGAGCACGACTTTACTTGTTAGAAACTTACGTGGATGTGTTTGAAAATTTAAGCGGCTTTTATAGCAATTTATTCAGCTTTTTGCCAGTTTATCCTGTGAATACTGACTATAAATAGGCGAAAGTTCATAATTATTTAACGATTTTGCACGTTTTAACAACACAATCTAAAAATTATCGGCAAACTCACAGGTTTCTAGATATGAATAAAAATCCGCTTTTGATTGCCAGCCAACTAGATTGAGGCTTTGTGCCATGATTTGTTCTTGCCAACTGCTGAAAACCGCGTTGGGTTGAAAAACATAGTAAGCGAATAATTTTATCGCAATCCAGTGTTTTTCCTCACTACCTAATTGTTGCTTTTCCTTTTGCTCACTGTTAAGTAAGTATCCAGTCCATGGGTTATCACCGAGTAATTGCATAAGGTATTCACTAAGTGGTATTTGATCAATTGCACTTACGCCAAATAAACAAGCTAAAGGGGCACTAACATTGTTTAATTCTGCTGGTGCAAATAATGTTTTTCGGGATAAAGCCGTAGCATGCTTTTCACACAAAAATACACAGTACGCGTATAAGGGCAGGGTAACTTGTTCAAATTGTTGAATAGTTGAGTGCTTAAAAAAAGCTTGAATAATAACAGCAATATTTTCTAGTCGCTTAACTAGATGCTGTTCTAATGGGTGTGAAATAGTTGCGACTAAACGCTGAAAAAGTACTTTTTGAATAATAGCAGGGGCATTGTCGTAGCCCACCATTGATAAACAATGGCGTAAGTCTTTAGCACGTTGATGCTCTTTGTTATAGGGTTTAACGGCTAAAGTTAATTGCAAAATGAGCTCTGGAAATGGACTCAGTAACTTATTAAGAGCGCTAAAACTGTATTCTTTCGATATTTTTAATTGGCTAATGAGATTGAGGTATTTTTGTCGCTGAGATTTAGCAATGTCTTCAGGGTGCGCAAAATTTATATTGTCGCTGAACCAAACTGTATAGAGTAAGCGGTTATCATCACATGCTCGCTGTTTCTCAAACGTGCTAAGCGTTGCTTTCACTCTATGCCAACGCACCTTTTCAGGGCGAGAAACATCGACAAGTATATGCCGTGCACGATCATCCGTTGCTAAATAAATGAGTGACTGCTCGGCATAATTTACTTCACTGGCAGGTAGGTATGAGCCGGTGTGAGCAATAAAGCTTTTAATCGCTTTTTGAGCAAATTCATTTGGGGTTCGTAAGTAAATGTCAGCCAGTGCTTTGTGTAAACTAATGTGCTCGCCTGTTTGACGATAAGTTATATTCATCGCAATGATATTAGCGAGGGCAACAAGGGTCGTCGCACCATCGTAAATCATTGTTTTTGGCGCACTCAGTAAGGCTTGTTTGTATTTATTAAGGCGTGCAAGTATATGCTGCACACTTAATGTCATAGGCCCAGAGGCATGCAATAATTTTACTGCGAGCTGATGGCGACATTGCCACAGTTTTTTATCTTGTGTGGTGAGAGTCTGTGCACACGCTAACTTATTACTTTGTGATTGCACACATAAATAATTAGCCAAGCAGGTTGCAATAATTTGTTCGCTGATTGCTTGGTTGTAGTTAAGGGCTCGACATAACACACAGGCGAGTACACATTGGTTAACGACTAAATTAGTTGTATAACCATGATCTGGAACATATAAACTTAGTTGCGCTTGCAGGCCTTTAGGACAAGCTTGATAAATGAGGTAGTAACGTTCAGCAAGGTTAGTTAATAGAGGGTATATCTGTGGCCATTTGTTTTTGTGATGATAAAGCTTTAATAATTGGTGAGTGCTATCAAACAAACGCGCTAATTCTCGTGGCGTGACTGGATCCATCATAGCGTGTTAGCCTTCTTGTTGATAGCTTTCATAGGCACTGGGGCCCCATAAAACAAGTTGACCGTTTTTAAATAATAGACCTGTACACTCATCAATTGTTGTAATGCCATCAGATTTAACATGTTGCGTGCGATAAAAAACAATTTGCCATACAACATCTTCTGCTCGTTTCGCATAGGTTAGGTCTGGACTACCTAAATAATCAAGTACGGCATTAAGGTTTTCAGGTTTATCGATTGAAAGCTTGGCAATATAACGTTTATTGAACGCTTCACGATCTTGCCAAATCATTGCTTGAGGATCATCTTTATAAAAAGTGATAACTAGGGCCGCTATAAGTGCGTAAACACCCAATCCTAGTATCAGATATTGGAAAACCTTTTTAAACATGTGTCACTCTTCAATACGAACGCTGCTTTCAGTATACGATCAGTTGCTTTACAGTGCTAATGGATTGCGACTAATTGAGCCTTAACTGCTTTAAACTAAAGCCTAAGTTTATATCTGTTCGCAAGGTAACCAAGTTTTTGGAAATGACAAACAAATCCATCTCGGCAATGAGCTTTCGCTTTAAAGTCGCGTTAAGCGTTTCATCGTCTATGGCATCATCAATCACATTATATTGATTTATCAATTGTTGTGCTGATTTGTTGCCAATACCTTTAACGCCTGGGATATCATTGGTTTTATCACCTGCTAAAGCCCAAAAATCAATTAGCCTGTGCTGTGGCACTGAAAAACGCTTATAAATATCATCTTGGCTGATAAAGTGTTTTTTAAAGTAGTCAAAAACGCTTATGTATTCAGATAAAAATGGTAAAAACCCTTTATCAGTTGAAACGATGGTTGAGGGCACTTTATTTGAGGCGGCCTTGTAGGCGAGAGTCGCAATAATGTCATCTGCTTCATCGTTATCAGGGGAGAAAACAACAATGCCAGTGTGTTCTATCGCTTGCTTAAATAATGCAAGGTTCTTCTTAAGTAAATCAGGCATTGGAGCCCGAGAAGATTTGTAATCTTTAAAGTAGTGATAGCGCCAGCTTCTGTCACCATCAAACACAGCAACGCCATGGGTGGCGTTACATTGCGCACGTAACTTTTTGCAAGCATGAGCCACACGGGCACAACTTGCTTTGATCATATGCTCTTCACTATGGTGACTTTGATTACTATCAACAGCATAGATGCGCCTGATTAGATTAAGCGCATCGATTAAAAGTAACTGGGTGCTCACACAGTCTCCTTGTTACGCTTTAATCTCATAACAAGGAATATACTTGCTGCCAGGGAGTTTCATTCGACCTTGTGCAACAAAGGCTGCAAGCAACTTATCCATGTCGGTCATTAATGTAGGCTCACCGCTGAGTATAAATCGACCATGTTGTTTTATAGCTTGGATACCTTCATCTTTAACGTTACCTGCCACAATACCCGAAAAGGCACGGCGTAAGTTTGCTGCTAATTGTTGTGTAGGTTGATTTAAATGTAAGTCTAAACTGGCCATGTTTTCGTGTGTTGGAACAAAAGGCTGCTGGAAATCATTATCAATTTTCAATGTCCAATTGAAGTAGTAGGCATCACCTTGGCTCTTACGGTAATCGCGAACTTCGGCCATTTGGGTTTTTAGCGATTTACCGACACGGGCAGGGTCATCAATAATGACTTCGAACTTTTCAAGAGCGACTTTACCGAGTGTTTTCTCAACAAACTTGCAAAGCTCGATAAAGTAATTTTCACTCTCTTTAGGGCCCGTGAGTATCACAGGTAAACGTTGTTTTTCGTTATCAGGATGGAGCAAAATACCCAGCAAATACAATAGCTCTTCAGCTGTGCCTGCACCGCCTGGGAAAATAATAATGCCATGTGCCGTTCTTACAAAAGCTTCTAGGCGCTTTTCGATATCGGGTAAAATAACTAATTCATTTACAATCGGGTTCGGTGGCTCAGCAGCAATAATGCTAGGTTCTGTTAACCCTAAATAACGGTTATCTGAAATACGTTGTTTAGCATGCCCGATAGTTGCCCCTTTCATTGGCCCTTTCATTGCGCCAGGGCCACAACCAGTACAAATGTTTAAACCACGTAGGCCAAGCTCATAACCCACCTGCTTAGTGTATTTATACTCAACTTCGTTAATTGAATGGCCGCCCCAGCATACGATCATACTTGGATCACTGTTGACACGAAGCGCACCCGCATTTCTTAGCATGTCAAACACCATATGCGTGATGGCTTTTTGTTCGGTTAAATTTTTCTCATATTTTTGACAGATAAACAAAATATCGCGGATAACTGAGAAAATATGTTCATGAATACCGGAGATGATTTCACCATCGACAAAAGCCGATTCAGGAGGGTTTTCAAGCTCTATTTTAATACCACGTTCACGGCTTAAAAGGCGAATATCAAAATCTTCAAATTTATCGTATATCTCAGAGCTTGAGTCGGTATGACTGCCCACATTTAGGACGGCAAGCACACAGTTTCTAAAAAGTTTATAACGCTCGCTGGTGGATGATTGTTCGAGTAAGTCTACTTCTAGTTGTGATAATAAATCCAGTACGCCTGTAGGATTCAATTGTTTTAACATAAGCACTCTCCTAGCTCATATATGAGCCTATATCATTGTGTATGTACAAGACTTAAACTAATACCTTTCGCAATAATACTTAATCATTTTGAGGGGTAGGTTGCCCAATTAATTAAGTAAATTGGTATAATTCATTTATCGACTGACGCACACTCTATTACGCCCTTCGTTCTTGGCACGATAGAGTGCATCGTCAGCACGGTCGAATGCGATAATAGGTGTGTCACCTTTTTTAAGTTGTGTAGCACCAATTGAAATGGTTATTTCAACTTGAGTATCTTTAAATTTAAATGGAATGGCTTGAATCGTTTTACGCAGTTTTTCAAGCGGTAATGATGCATTTTCAAGAGACACTCCTGTCATTAACATGACAAACTCTTCACCGCCATAACGGGCAATAAAGTCAGATTTACGAATTGATTTTTGCAAAGCTTTAGCAATAACTTGCAAGGTTTTATCGCCTGCACTATGACCATATTTATCATTAATTGATTTAAAATGGTCGACATCAATCACAACCAAAGTCAGGTCGGATTCATGGGCATCAAATAAATGAAATTCATGATTAAAGCGCTCATCAAATGCAGCGCGGTTAGGTAACTTAGTCAACCCATCAAGCAAGCTTTTGAACCTTTGTTCATTCAAACGCTGCTTGTAAGTGGTCAGTTTAGATTCTAAATGACCAATTCGACTATTTATATCGTTGAAACTAGCTAATAAGTTTTCACGTTCAGAGTGTTCAAGCTTTTCTTTTGCAATTAAGTCATCACTTAGTGATTTTAGCTCTTCTTCTACCAACTCTTTAAGCGCTGAAATAGATGTCGCATCTTGTGTTTTTTTATGTAAGTTTTTAATTTTACTTTCTATTTGCTTATTGAGCGTTTCATATTCAGCACTGAGTGATTCTGAGTGTTTGCTGGTTGATACAATCGAGTGATGTAAGTCTTCGATTGTTTGGTTTAATGAGATTAAAAAGCTTTGCGCAGATTGGCGCTCTTTGCTCATATTACGTGTAATGATAGTGATAATATCGATTGCTGTATCTAGCAGATCATCAACACTGTCATTGTAGGTAATTTTGTTTTTTATACTCTTTATTTGTTCAGCGCTTTCATCTTCTAGCACAAGGTCATTAGCAAGTAGCATTAATTGCTTGGCAAGTTCTGGCTTTATGAGTGCCTCAGCGTCATTTGCTGTGGAGAGTTTCGCTTGCAATGCTTGATGGTAGATTACAATCAACTTTGAAAGTAATGGAACAAAGTCATGATTTGACTGGATATTATTTAATTCATGATCGAGTAAATGACGAAGTGTTCTGCGCGCATCGTCTGGTAAACCTTTTACTTTTTGAAGTTGCTTACCGGCATCAAGGACAGTGTCGTTCAACTCGCGTTGTAGCGCCATTTGTTTCGTTTCTTGATTTTTTAACAGCCCAAGAATATCGTTGATGAAGGGTTCGAGTAGCTGAAAGTCTACCCCTTTTCTTAATGCATTACGGTATTTGGCAAGACGGTTGTCTAGTTCAATGTCTAGCCCTTTACAGCTGAGCGATAATTTTGCCGCAAACTGTGAGAGCAATTCAACTTGATGCTTACGAGCGTCTTCGACGACCATGCGTGCGTCGATCGCTTGTTTTAACTTTTTATTAAGAACATCATGCTGCTGTTGCACCGAGTAATACCGCCATTTAGATTCAAATTTCAATACCCTAAGTTTACAACAAATTAATGCGAAATGTAGGCGCGAAGTCAAAAACTTAGCGAATTTGTTTATCAAGCTTATTGCATTGGGACTTTATCGGTTTTTAATTCACATTTTTTTACTCAGTTGGTAGGCTAGCTTGTAATTTTGATACTAAGAAAAAAGAGTTATTATGAAAAAGTTGTTGGCTATGTCAATATTAGCGGCGTGCTCAAGCAGTGCATTTGCTGATGTTAATTATTCACTGTCTATTACTGAACCTGAACACCATTTAGGTAATGTGCGTGTTGAGTTTCCTGAAACTGCGCAAGCACATTTGGATATTAAACTTCCCGCTTGGCGCACAGGTCGTTACGAAATTTTAAATCTTGCCAATGGCGTACGCTTTTTCGATGCAAAAGATGATGATGGTAAAGCGTTAAAGTGGGAAAAAATTGACCACAGCACTTGGCGTGTTCACCTAAATGAGCCAACGCAAGTAAATGTTGATTACCAAGTCTATGCCAATGAGCTTGGTAAGCGTGCTCGTCACATTGATGATAGCCATGCATTTATTGATGCCTCGGGCTTCTTCATGTTCAGTGAATCATTTCGCCAAGACCCTGTTACTGTAAATCTAAACGTACCAAAAGCGTGGCGTTCAGTGTCAGGTATGGAAAATGCGGGTTCTAAACATAGCTTCAAAGCCGCTGATTACGACATTTTAGTAGATTCGCCAATTGAAAGTGGTATCAATGAGCTACACAAGTTCACTGTTGATGGTCGTGAATACGAACTCGTTATTTGGGGTGATGGCAACTACGACGTAGACCAAATGCTAACCGATCTTAAAAAGCTAGTGGCAACTGGCAATGTTATTTGGGATAGCTACCCGTATGAACGTTATGTATTTATGGTACATGCCACATCAGGTGCAGGCGGTGCAACAGAGCATTTAAACTCAACCATTATCCAGCGTCCACGTGACCGTTTTGGTTCTCGTAAAGATTACCTCGCGTTTATTAGCACTGCTGCCCACGAATTTATTCATACGTGGAATGTTAAAGCGTATCGTCCAAAGGGGATTGCCCCTTATGATTACACAAATATTAACTACACGAAAACATTGTGGATAGCAGAAGGCTCAACCAGCTACTTTGAAGATCACTTAATGGTGCGCTCGGGTATTGAAACAACCGATGAGTTTTTTGACACCCTAACTAAAACGATTAATCGTCACTTACAAACACCGGGTCGCGAAGTACAAAGCGCAACCGAAACCAGTTTTGATAAGTGGATCAACCAAGGCGGCGACCACGCTCGCAACTACAGCACTAATATCTATCTAGAAGGGTCATTGATTTCAATGGCGCTTGATATTGATTTACTTGAAAAAAGCGATGGCAAAATTAGCTACCGTGATGTTCACCGTGCACTTTACAACAAGCACCGTTTACCAGATGGTTTTACGCCAGATGATGTTAAAGCGATTTTAAAAGAGCTTACAGGTCGCGATTACAGCGCTTGGTGGCAAGCGAATGTGGATGAACCAGCAGCTATCGACTTCGATGCATTACTTGAAAAAGTCGGTTTAGGTTTAATTCGCCCTGAAGGGGCAAAATCAGTACCGAGTATTGATTCGTTCGCTAAAAACAGTGGTGAGTTACTTACCTTGACTCACGTTCGCCGTGGTGGTGCTGCTTGGCAAGCGGGTTTAACGACAGATGACAAAATTGTTGCATTCAACAAAAAGCATGTTGGTAAAGATTTAACAGCTAGCCTTGAAACATTTAAAGCAGGCGACACCGTGACTGTTGATTTCATTAGACGTGATGCCCTGCAAAGCACGACGCTGACACTGAGCGAAGACTTTGATAAAGAGAAAAAGGTAAAAGCATTAAAAGATGCAACACCCGCTCAAATGGCATTGTTTAAAGCATGGATGGGTGTTGATCACCCAAACCAAGAAAAATAACAGCCAATTTAATGTTTAATGATTTTTGACTGGTAAGAGAGGAGCTGCGGCTCCTTTCTTTTTGTTTGGTGTTTGCTGCGCTTTCACAAACTGCTTAGTGTACTTTGTGTTTAATAATGCACTGTGGAGTTGCTGCTTTTTACGTCGCCAAAATGACTTTTTAACTTTGTCTGATCTATCCCTAATATCGCTTTGTGAATTTTCAGGTTGCGATACCGGGTAGGGCAGCAAAGAGTAACCATAAACGCCTGTTTCCCAAACGTACTGTAAATCGCAATCAACGGGACGGCCAAATGTGGCAGTGGCTTTTAACAGCGCTTTTGCACCGGCCAAGCTAACAGCTGTTGCACAGCAGCCAGACATCAGCTTTTTATGAATGACTAAATGCTGCTCATCAGCCAGGGGTTTGGTAAAAGCAATGTCGCGCTGACGGTCTTTGTAAGCAGCCAATTTTATTAACTGCCAAGGCTGCTGTAACCTATTAATGTTTTCAATTGCACTGTGAATGGAGCGGTCAAGAACAAAGTCATCTTCTAAAATAATAGCGTAGTCGAGTTGTCTATCGACTATTGTTTGCCATGCTTTTCGGTGGCTCAGGTAACAACCAATTTCACCTTTACTCAATGGCTTATGGTATTTTTTTAGGTTTAAATCAGCACTATAGTGCTTAGCTATCTCTGTATCAGACAGCTCTCTTCCATCAATTGCATCAAGGCGTTCAAATGCCAAATTTTGTGCATTTAGCTCATGGCTAACACGGTTTAATCGTTCAGTAGAGCTTGCTAAGTTAATTACAAAAATAGCGGTCATGATAATCACCTAAATAGCCGTTTAAAGCAGGCTAGCAATCGTCAATGACGCTTGAATGTCAGTACTATTTATTTTTTATGTCAGGGCGAGGGGTATTTAAAATTGTTTGTTTTTCTTGCTCGGATAAAATGATCCAATCAAAAATTTCATCATTGCTGCGACCACAGCCTGTACAATAGCCATTAAGGCGATGACATTGGCCGATGCAATCTGTTTTGAATTGGCTGGTTGGTTTTTTTGAATTTGTCATAGTTAATTTGAAGGCTATTGTCTATTAGCCTTCAAGGGTATTTTATTTGCCTTCAACGGGTTTACCAATTTCAAGAGTGGTAGACCAAGGCTGTTTACGTGATAAGGTTTTACCCGAATGAATTGAGATAACAGGGTTGTTTTCGTCAAGCACAAAGGTCGTGCGCAACGATTCAGCTGACTCTTTTTGTGTTTGATGCCAATTATTACCAGCTAAACACGCTTGAGTAAAATTAACCGCACGAGTGTGATCGGCCACAGCTTGCTGCTGTTGCTCATAGTTGCCTACACAGCGGTAGGTGACATTGTCTTTATCAAGCGCGGTAATTTGACAGTTATCAGCAATAAGGTTGTATTTTGCTGTCCATGTTTCCATGTATTTAGTGTTTACACGGCTACGTTTTAAGCCTTCAAAGCGGTTGTCGTAAGCACCTAATAGGGCGTTAATTTTCTCGCAAGGGGTTAAGTTATCAATGGCAGCTTGTTGTTCAGTTGTCAGTCCCGTACAACCTGTTAAAACAAGGCTGGTTAGTAAAGCGGCGAGTGGCTTTTTCATATCAGGCTATCCTTTTAAATAGCAGTTCCTTAAACGTTTTATAAAGGATACCTAAGCCCTTGTAAAAATGCTATGAAAGACATAAAAATATTAGTTTTGAATTAATTAGGCTTGATCTAATACACAGATATTTACTTTTTCACTAACGTGTATAGAATTGCCGCCTATTGCTGGACGCATACTTTCAAACTAAAGGAATTAGATGAAGTACTTATATACCCTCACGATATTGATCCAAACCTTTGCAATTATCATTTTATATCAAGATCCGAACTATCAGACATTAGCACTGATTTTTGCTCCAGCTATCCTGTTATCTTTATTTGGGGGGTTGTATTTTATTTTTAAAAATAAATGGTTAGCTTACACAGGAATGCTAGGTTGTGTTGTTTTTGTGCCTATTGGCGCACTCGGGGTTTTTGCTTTGAGAAGTGAGATGGATAATGAAATTAAACGTGATTTCTTAAGGAGTTTACGTAGTGAGTGAATATGATGCTACAGCCGAGCCGCTTGAAACATTTGGCGTTGCTGATAAACATAAAAACATTTTGTTATATATGGGCATTGCCGCATTGGTAATAGGACTACTTATTGTGCCACATTTAATCGGCATGGGTATTTTTATGATAGCCATATTTTTCTTTCATAGTAAGTTAGAGGCAGTGAGGTTTTATAAAGACTACTCAGAGGTCAAGTTAGCTATTGCAAGACCAAGGTGGTTTATCAAAAACAAAGATATAAACTCCGCTGAAATAATAAAAGATTTTTTGCACTTAGAAGTTGCGGCAAAGGAAAAAACGATCACGCGTAAGATCCCGCTGAAAATATTTGCTGAGGATGACCGGAAAAAGATAATTAGCCACTATAAAAAATTGGCGGGATAGAATAAATAGTAAGCGCGGTGCTGCAAATTAGCACCGCTTTTTAAAGTAATAGTAATACAGCGCTAAATCTTCGTTTTACCAGTAATATTGGTTACTTTTACTGAGCCAGAACCATCAGTTAATAACTCAAAGTTTGCTGCGGTATCAACGCGGATGCTACCAGAGCCATCTGAAACGACTACATCACCTGAAATATCATTTAAATCAATTCCACCCGAACCATCGTGTACTTCGATATTGCCTTGAGCTTTTACAACATCAATATTGCCTGAGCCGTCATGAATTTTAATATCACCGCTGATATTACGCGCATCTATGCTGCCTGAACCGTCATTGATTTCTAATCTGCCTGCAATGTCATTCGCTGTAATTGAACCAGAACCATCGTTGATCACTGTATCAGCGACTTTGCTAATAATAATCTCACCAGAGCCATCATGCACATCGACATTAAATGAGCGAGGGATCGCAACGGTTAAGTCAATGCGAGTTTGCTTGTTGGTTTGATATTCACATTGACCTGCACTAAGCGCAGCACTCTTATCTTTAGCTTCAAGCGTTAGGCAATATTCATCATGAGGCTTTTCTTGATAAATCTCGGCTTTAACGCTCACTTCATCACCGTCAGTGCCGGTAATGTGTAAAAAACCAGAGCCAGCTTGTACTTTTAATGCGGTTAATGATGCTGCATCAAGGGTGAGGTTTTTAGTTGTTTGCAAAGGCATTTCACCCCAAGCAAATGTGTGTGCTGACAATAAACCTGCAGCAATTAGCGAGAGTGTTTTTACTGTACTTAACATGGTTCTTCCCTTTCATATGTATGGTGTTATTAGCTTAGTCGCAGGTGCTGGTATAAAAGGTTTAAACAATTTAAAAACTTTTTAAAAAATAATTCTGCTTTGTTTATTTTGTTAGTATCCAGCTTCTTATCGTTAAAAGCGTTAATACTGCCGTAAAAACATATCATTATTTTTTTCTTTTGCTAATTTAAACTTTTTGGCCTCCAAGGAGTAATAATGAAAAAAATAACCTTCCTAAGTGCTTTGCTGTGCACCAGCTTTTTTGTTTGTAGTGAAGAAACAGAAACAACCTTAAACGCGTACGCTGCTGGGTACGTCGCCAATTTTTCCTGTAGTGCCACGTTTAATGCTGGCAAAACGACTGAGCAAATCGTTACAGATGAACTCACGGGGATTTATCCTTTAATCGCAGCCACGGTAAAAACACTGCAAGCGAACATTGATACCGAGCATAAGCGAGTCACTGTTGATTATGATAAAGATAAGCAGCGCATATCCGTGTGGCGTCCTCGTTTAGGCTGTGTTGATTTGCCGGTAGGGGCTAGCCTAGAATCTGCATCACTTGTGCAAGCGCCGTTTAAAGAAAACTTAGCTTACCAAAAGGATGAGGGTAAGCCTTGGCAAACGCTAAATGGTGTTAATAAAGCAACGGGCAATGAGGCGCTTGATGGGGTTATTGCTCAGGCTTTTACACGTCATTATGGCGAAGGAGCACGTACTTCAGCAATATTAATAGCGAGCCCTCAGGCGATTTTAGCAGAGCAATATAAGGCAGGTTTTACCCCAGAAACTGCTCAGCGTACTTGGTCCGTTGCAAAAAGTATTGGCGCGAGCATCATTGGTGTGGCGGTAGAGCAAAAACGACTTGATGTTACTAAGCCAGCAGGACTTAAAAATTGGTCTCATCCGCTTGACCCACGAGGTGAAATTACCTTGGAAAACTTGCTTCATATGGCATCAGGCTTAGACAGTAATAAAGCGGGTAACCGGACGGATCGTGTGTATATGGGGGGCGGTTTAGTGTCTGATACTGCAACGCATACTGCGCTTGAAGTAAAGCCTGGCAGCCGCTGGAAATATGCCAATAACGACACCATGTTAGCGCTACGGACCTTACGAGAAACGTTCAACGATGAGGCGAGTTACTTACGTTATCCGTATGAAAACTTGCTCGATAAAATTGGCATGCAGCATACTTTTTTAGAATCTGACTGGCAAAGTGACTTTATTTTGTCATCGCAAGTGTGGACGACCTCACGAGATCTTGCTCGTTTAGGGCTATTACATCTAAATAATGGTCGTTGGCAAGGTGAGCAAATATTACCAAAAGATTGGTTAAGTTATATTAGTAAACCAGCCCCTGCTCAGCCCCCAGAAACTGCACCTGGATACGGCGCGCAGTGGTGGCTTTATAACGAGCGCTTCCCAGAACTACCAAACGATACCATCGCAGCGCGAGGCAACCGTGGTCAATATTTGGTAATTATTCCAAGTGAGCAGCTAGTTATTGTTAGGCGAGGGTATGATCTTGCGGGTCTTAAAGGCTTTAAGGAACATGACTTTACCCGTGATGTTTTAAAAGCACTTAGGCAATAAGATTTAAGATGCACCTGAAAAGGTGCATCTTAATGTACTTCATTTACTTATGACGGCCTTGTAAACAGCTCACCACATCAGCCAGCGATAGGCCTTGGCGGTGCAATAACACAGTTAAGTGATACAGTAAGTCAGCCGATTCATTGGTTAATTCATCGTTATCATGTTTCATGGCTGCAAGGGCAACTTCGACACCTTCTTCACCCACTTTTTGGCAACTACGGCTTAAGTCTTTTGCAAACAAAGACGCAGTGTAGCTTTTGCTTGGATCATCGTCTTTACGTGAAACAATCACTTGTTCAAGCTCTGCTAAAAAAGACAAACTAGGTTTTGCATCATCGCCAAAACAGCTTTGTGTACCCAAGTGACATGTTGGGCCAAGTGGGTTTGCTAGCACTAATAGTGAGTCGTAATCGCAGTCGGTGTGCACAGAAACTACTTCAAGGTAGTTTTCTGATGTTTCGCCTTTGGTCCATAAACGCTCTTTAGAACGCGAGTAAAAAGTTACTTTTTGTTTGTCGAAAGTGGCAGCTAATGCGTCTTGATTCATAAAGCCTTGCATTAAAATAACCCCAGTGCGTGCGTCTTGCACGATAGCTGGGATCAATTCGCTTTTGGCAAAATCGACTTGAGTAAGAGTGTCTTTGGTTAATTGCATAGTCTTGCCGCTACATTATTATCAGTTAAAAATTGTTTTAGTTCGCCAATATCAATGACGTTCTTGTGAAATACGCTGGCAGCGAGCGCGCCATCAACTTGGCTTTGCCCAAATACATCAACAAAGTCTTGCATCGTACCTGCGCCGCCCGATGCAATTAGTGGAATATCGCACAGAGCACGCATTTTTGATAGCTGAACATTGTCGTAGCCTTTACGCACGCCATCTTGGTTCATGCAATTAAGGACGATTTCACCAGCACCTAGATCTTGCACGCGCTTAACCCATTCTTCGGTTTTGTAGCGAGTACGGCTTGATGCATTTGGGTCGCCAGTTAACTGGTACACCAAATACTCACCAGTTTTTTCATCATAAAAACTATCAATACCCACAACTACGCATTGTTTACCGAACTCATCGTGTAACTCTTTGATTAGCTCTGGGCGAGCGATAGCTGGGCTATTAATACTGATTTTATCTGCACCACGTTCTAAAACACGAGCGGCATCGGCAACAGATTTAATGCCGCCCGCCACACAAAATGGAATATCAATATGGCGCGCAATGTTCTCTACCCAATTAACATCAAGTAGGCGTTTTTCGACGCTGGCACTGATTTCATAAAACACCAGTTCATCCGCACCGGCATCGCTGTAAGTCTTGGCAAGCGTTAAAATATCACCAACCACTTCATGGCCTTTAAATTTAATGCCTTTAACGACTTGGCCATCTTTTACATCTAAACAAGGGATTATGCGTTTTGATAACATGCTAACGCCTCCTCAACATTAAAGGCACCATCAAGTAATGATTTACCTAAGATAACACCGCCAACGCCCAGTTTTTTCAGCTTTGCAATATCATCCAGTGAACTTACACCGCCTGATGCTTGAACTTTAATCTCGCTGTTGTGGTTGGTTAAATCTTCATAAAGTGCAAATGAAGGGCCGGTCATGGTGCCGTCTTTACTGATATCAGTACACAGAAAATCAACCACACCCAGTGCCACGTAAAAATCAACAAGTTCGAACAAACCAAACTCAGATTCACTTAACCAACCATGTGTTGCTGGCGCCCAGCCGTTGTCAGTTTTATTAACATCTAGTGCGATAACAAAGTGAGAGCTGCCAAACTCTTCAATCCAAGTCTTTACTTGCTCGCGCTTTTCAACGGCCATTGAGCCAATTACGACTTGACTAGCTCCGGCTTCAAGCCAGTCAGCAACATCTTGCTCAGAGCGAATACCGCCGCCCACTTGATAAGGCACATTAAGCGCTTTAGTTGCGGCTTGAATATGCTGCCACTGTTTTTTATTTGGATCGCGCGCGCCTTCTAAATCAACTAGGTGCAGTTTGCCTGCGCCGCTGTTTGCGTACTCTTGTAAGCGTGCGCCAAGTTCGTAAGGGTAAAATTGTGCTGTATCATACTTACCTTGGTATAAGCGCACAATTTGGTTTTGTAATACATCGAGTGCTGGAATAATCACGTTTATTTCTCTTATATTTTTGCTGCGCTTACAGCTGCCAATCTAAAAAGTTTTGTAAAAGTCGGGTGCCTACTTTGGCGCTTCGCTCTGGGTGAAACTGCATGCCTGCGTAGTTATCTTTAGCAACAATCGCTGAAAAAGCTTGCCCGTATTCACCGCTAACTAGGGTGGCATCGTTCACTGTGTGAGCAAAGCTATGCACAAAGTACACTTGATCTTGTGCTGATAACCCCTTAGTAAGGGCATGCTCTTTTAACACGCTTAGGTCGTTCCAGCCCATGTGCGGTGAAGTTAATTCACCTACATCTAAGTGCTTAACAATACCTGGAATTTTGCCAAGGCAATCAACGTTGCCTTCTTCTGTGCTGTCGCAAAGTAATTGCATACCTAAACAAATGCCCATCAGCGGGCGCTGATATTCATCAATTGCTTGCTGCCAACCACCGTCTTTTAGGCGTTTCATGGCAACAGAAGCATGGCCTACGCCTGGTAAAATAGCACGTTCAAAGCCTTTTAGTTGCTCAGGTGAGGTGATCACCTCAGGATTTTTACCTAAGCGTTCAAAGGCAAAACGAACAGAGTTAATGTTGGCACAACCGGTATTAATTATGGCAATCATAAACACCCCTTAGAGCTTGCTGTTTGTTGTGAAGCATCTTTTGCAATCGCAGCGCGAAGTGCTCTTGCAAACGCTTTAAATAGACCTTCAACTTGGTGATGACAATTACCATCGCTAACCGACAAAATAAGGCTCATGGCGGCATTATCACTTAAGCTTTTAAAGAAGTGCTCAACCATTTGTACGTCTAAGTCGCCGACTTTTTCACGGCTAAAATCAGCATTTAATACAAACGAGGCACGGCCCGATAAGTCAATTTGCGCTTCTGCTTTGCATTCATCCATAGGGAGTGCAAAACCATAGCGACCAATTTGTGTTTTTGTACCTAGCGCTTGTTTAAGGGCAAGGCCAAGTGCAATGCCGATATCTTCAACTAGGTGGTGCTCATCAATGTGTAAGTCGCCAGTGGCTTGAATATTAAGTCCGATATTGGCGTGTGTACGAATTTGGTCAAGCATGTGATCGAAAAAGCCAAGGCCAGTGCTAATTTCGCCATTTTTTGTTTGGTCTAAATTAACTTGCACATCGATTTGCGTTTCTTTGGTGTTGCGAGTGACACGGCCTTCACGGTTCGCGGTTGTCAGCTTAGTGACAATGGCATCCCAGCTGCCGTCATACAAAATGCCTTCGCAGCATAAGTTATTGGCAAGTCCAATATCAGTTTGGCGGTCACCAATCACAAATGAGCGTGCTAAATCGACTTTACCCGAGCGCATAAGCTCAGTAAGTAAGCCTGTTTTTGGTTTACGGCAGTCACAATTTTGTTCATCAAAGTGAGGGCAAATCAGAACTTCATCAAATTTAATCCCTTGGCTATTTAAGATATCCATCATCTTGTCTTGAGCAATATCAAAATCAGCCGTCGGAAAGCTATCAGTGCCTAAACCATCTTGGTTTGAAACCATCACAAGGCGGTAACCTGCCGCTTGAAGTTGTAATAGAGCAGGGATCACATTCGGCAAGAACACTAATTTTTCTAGGCTATCAACCTGTTTGTCGGTGATAGGCTCTTCGATAATCGTGCCATCGCGGTCAATAAATAAATACGGGTTGCTCATGATAATTCCTGTTCTACTGTTTTACTGGTCAGTGATAAACCATCTAACCAAACTTTTACTTGTTCTAGTTCTTGCTCGTTACCGATAGAAATTCGTAACCAATCATCTTCGCCATATAAGGTGAAGGCACGCATCACGAGTCCTTGCTCAAGTGCGATATTAAATGATTGTTTGTCCTTTAATTTTAAGGTGACAAAGTTACCTTCACCGCTCAGTACTTTGATAACGGCAGCTGATTGCTCGAGCCAACTTTTTAGTTTGCTTTTTAAGCTATTTAGAATTGTCACCTGACGGCGCATTGAAGCGATGTTGTCACTACTTAATGCGTCTGCGGCAATGCTCGCAACCACCGTTGATACAGGGTATGGCGCAATCACTTTACGAATAGGCGCAAGTAGCTCGTTATTGGCTAGGGTGAATCCAGTTCTTAAACCCGCAAGTGCAAATGCTTTCGATAAAGTTCTTAGTACCACAAGGTTACTAAACTCGTTGATTAGGCTTGCCGCTGTTTGTTCTGGGCAAAATTCTATATAAGCTTCATCCACCACGACAATCGCTTTACCCGCAAGTTGTTGGGTGATTTTTCTGATTTTGTCTAGGCTTGTCATGCTGCCGGAAGGGTTATTTGGATTACAAATAAACACCAGCTTTGAATCAGCAACTGCAGTGACAATCTCATCAACCGTGCCTTTTAATAACAGCTCTTGAGTTAAATCGTTAATCGCAATGTTGTGGGTATCGGCAGTGACTTTGTACATGCCGTAAGTTGGCAAAAAGAGTGCAATGCTATCTTTACCAGGGCTACAAAAAGTACGTACTAATAGCTCAATACCTTCATCAGCGCCGCGAGTCATCAATACCTGCTCTGGCTCTAAATTAGCATAGCAAGCGTAACGATTGATCACTTGCTGAGGCTGTGGATCTGGGTAGCGATTTAAATCAGTTAAATTGATATTTGGCGTACGTGAATACGGGCTTTCATTGGCATTTAACCAAGTAGTGCCTGTCAGCTTTTCACTTTTCGCCGAACTGTAGGCTGTAAGCGCTGCAATGTTATCTGGCAACAGTGTCGTTATTTTTGAATTATCGCTCATTGTTCATAGCCTCAAGACGAATTGAAACAGCATTCGCGTGAGCATCAAGCCCTTCTGCTGCAGCTAAAGGTAAAATTGCTTTAGATAATTCACGTAAGCCATTTTTGCTGATGGTTTGTACTGTGTAAGTTCTAAAGAAGTCCAGTAAGTTTAAGCTCGAATAGGTCGCACTGTAACCATACGTTGGTAGTACGTGGTTCGTGCCAGATGCATAGTCACCGGCAGACTCCGGAGTGTAATCACCGACAAATACTGAGCCGGCATTTTTTACTAAGCTCAAATAAGGTTGCGCATCAGCAAGTTGTAGAATAAGGTGCTCAGGACCATATTGTGCAGACACTGCAAAGGCTTGCTCAACCGAGTCCACTAATATCAAGCTTGAGTTTGCAAGCGCTTGCTCGGCAGTGTCTTTACGACTTAACTTTGCTAGCTGCTCAGTTAATGCTTGCTGTGTTTTTTCAATGATGCGTTCGCTATTACACAGTAAAATAACCTGTGAATCTGCACCGTGCTCTGCTTGCGATAATAAATCTGCCGCAATAAACTCTGGATTTGCACGCTCATCAGCAATCACTAACACTTCAGAGGGGCCAGCAGGCATATCAATCGCCATGCCCGGAATAGTTTGCGCAACGAGTTGTTTTGCCATGGTGACAAAACTATTTCCTGGGCCAAAAATCTTGTTCACTTTAGGCACTGACTCTGTGCCGTATGCCATTGCTGCAATAGCACCTGCGCCGCCGCTTTCTACAATAGTTTTAATACCACATAGTTTTGCTGCATATAAAATGGCAGGGTTGATTGTTTCGTCTGCTTTTACAGGTGTAGTAAGCACAACGGTTTGTGCACCGCTTAACTGTGCAAGCACCCCTTGCATGATCACTGACGATGGCAATGGTGCACTGCCACCTGGCACGTAAATACCCACCGCTTCAATGGCTTGATATTTAAGTTCACACAATACGCCAGGTTGCGTGGTTAACTTAATGTCTTTAGGTAATTGTGCTTGGTGAAAGCGTTTTACATTGGCATAGGCCGTTTCGATGGCGGCTTTTAACTCGTTTGATAATAACTGCTCAGCTTGATTAATTTCTTCAATTGGCACTAATAAGCGAGGTGTTTCGCGCTTATCAAACTCTTTTGCCATCTTTAATAACGCTGCGTCACCGTCTGTTTTGACTGCATTTAAGATGTCGATGCAAATTGCTTCAACCTCTTTACTGGCAGTAACAGCTGGGCGGGTAAGTACCGCCTGCTGTGCTTGTTGATTTTCCTCATTCCAGCGAAACATGGATAATTACTCCATCATTTTTTCAATTGGCATAACAAGAATTGAGTTGGCACCCAGTGCTTTTAACTGTTCCATTGTTTCCCAGAATAGGGTTTCGCTGCTAACCATGTGCAATGCAACATAATCGTCGCTACCTGCAAGCGATAGTAAAGTTGGTTGGCCAGTACCCGGTAGTAAGTCACACACTTCATCAAGCTTTGCTTTTGGTGCGTGTAGCATGATGTATTTACTTTCTTTAGCTTGACGAACACCACGTAAACGCGGCATTAGCGTATTGATTAAATCAAGCTTACTTTGATCAGTGAGGTCTTTATTCTGAATTAAACATGCATTTGATTCTAAGATGGTGTCGCCTTGCATTAAGCCGTTTGCTTCTAACGTTGCACCAGTAGACACTAAATCACAAATAGCATCAGCAAGACCTGCACGCGGTGCGACTTCAACAGAGCCCGTTAACATTACCGTGCTTGCGTTAATACCTTCGCGTTTTAGGTATTGGCTTAAGATTTCAGGGTAAGTAGTGGCAATGCGTTTACCTTCGAACCAGCTTTTTTCCTGAGGGCCAAGTTCTTGTGGCCATGCAAGTGCCAAGCGGCAGTAACCAAAATCAAGTTTAGAAAGCTTATTTACTTCGAATGCCACGCCTTGGCGTTCGCGTTCGGCTTGTACTTCAACAAGTACGTTTTCACCAACGATACCTAAGTCACACACACCGTCCATGACAAGACCCGGAATATCGTCATCGCGTACACGAAGCACATCAATTGGCATGTTGGTAGAGTGGGCGATTAAACGTTGTTCACGAAGGTTTAATTTAACACCAAGTTGCTTTAGTAACTCTTGGCAGTCTTTTGATAAGCGACCGCCTTTTTGGATGGCGATTCGTAAACGATTGGTATTGCTCATTATTCATTTTCCTTTAATTCAAAAACTAAAAACCCCGAGGGAACCTCAGGGCGAAAATAAATAATTTGGTTGATTGCTCGCCAGAGGTTCCTTTTAGGAATAACCTCTCAGCGAAAAACCTGACAGGCTATTCCGATGAATGATGGTGATGATGGATAGTTGTCAGATTGAAGCGCATAATTTTTCCTGTGTTGCACTCGTTTGTATAAACCAGTGCGTAAATCTGTTTAAATAAGTTACGTATATAGATAAACATGCTTTGCTAATCTTTGGCAAGCATTTTTTTGCGAAATTAAAGTATATCTTATAACGGTCGATATATAATGGATAGGTAGCAGGTACAGCTGGAGGCACATATGGATATCATGATCCCCTTTTTAGGGCGTATAACTCGCCTACAACTTGAAAGTAAAGGCGCGTTTCATATTGCTGGGGTAAAAGATGCGAACGTGCAGCGAATTGAGCTTGAAAAGCGACAAAAAAGAGAGATTGAGTTACGAAAAAAAACAGCCCAAAAAGCGGATAAAAATAATAAAAACACCACCGAAGAAGATGAAGAAGGCAATCAGCATCTTGATACGTGGGCATAGCGAATTTTTCTCGTCTGCGGTCTTATTTAGTAACTAAAAAGTTAGCTGCTTGTGGTTGTATGTGCAAGAAACGTAAAAAAGGCTCGATAAACGAGCCTTTATGGTTTTAAAGCAATGTTTAAGACTTTGCCTGTGCTGATTGAATACTACTTTGAATCAATGGTGAAATTGTTAAGCCTTGTACGATAATCGAAAAGATCACCACCACATAGGTGACAATTACAATTAAATTGTGCAAGTCAGAGCCAGCAATCATCACCTGATCACGTGGAATAGCTGCGGCCATCGCCAACGCTAAACCACCCCTCAAGCCCCCCCAAGTGAGGATTTTCACCGAGTGCTTGTCGTATTGACGGTATTTTTTAAAGAACACAAACGGTGCACCCACACTTACAAAGCGCGCCAATAGCACCACAGGTACCATAAGTAAACCAAGGCCAATCTCTTCAAGTGTGATAGGCATGGTGACAATGAGCATACCGATGATCAGAAACAGCAAGGCATTTAAAAAGCTATCGGTGGCATGCCAGAAGTCTTTTACGTAGCGAGTATCTTCAGGACCCGTGCGCTCTGTGGCTTTTGAGCGAGTGATATTACCAAGTAAAATACCACTGGTTACCATCGCCAGTGCGCCCGAGATTTCCCAAATATTTGCAGCAGCAAAGCCAGCGGTTGGAATGGTGAGCGTTAATAACAAGCGAATATTCACATCGCGGCTATTAATAATTAAAAAATGTCCAACTAAAGCAATCACTAAACCAAATGCAATGCCACCTATAGCATCGACTAAGAATAGCTCAGCAATGTCGGTAAAATTAGCTTCGGTACCATAAAATGCAACTGAAAATATGGTAGTGAAAATCACCAAGCCAATACCATCATTAAACAAAGACTCACCTTCAACTTGCACAGAAATACCTTCTGGGGCTCGCATTTGTTTAATAATGGCTAATACAGCAATTGGGTCGGTTGGGCTGATTAATGCACCAAATAATAAGCAGTAAATAAATGGCACTGGCCAGCCAACAAAAGCAAATAAGTAGTAACTTAAGTAGCCAACAATGACCGTGGAGGTAATGGTTGAAAATAGCACTAATGCGGTTATTTCCCAACGTTGTTTACGAAGGGCTGCTAAGTTGATTTCAAGTGCACCTGCGAACAGTAAAAACCCGAGCATGCCTTTTAATAGCAACTGATTAAAGTTGATACTAGAGACTATTTGGGTCATTTCGAGGGCGGTGCTATCACCGAGCATTTTAACGGCAAGTATAAGCAGTAAAGAAATAACAACAGAGCCTGTTGTTATAGCAATTGTGGTTTGCATTTTGAGGATATATTGGTTAGCAAAAGCAATAAAAATAGCTAATGCTGAAAGAAAACAAATGAGGTACCAAGCATTCATTGTTTGACCTTAAATATTTGTATAACAAGACGCAGAAAGTTGTCACTTTCTGGCCGCATATGGTACGCCTCTATCTCATGTATGTCACAGTGTTTATGCGATTTTTATGATATTTTAGAGTAAAAATTCAGGTGGCTGATTGCAATTGTATAATTGCTGTTAAAAATGTCTCAAAAGAGACAAAATAAACCTGACTAGAAGTGCGCTGAGGATTAGTTTAGTTAGGTCAATCCGCTTTTTTTAATTGTGCCGATTCCTGACTCTTATTAATAGCCCTTATCGGATAAGGGATTACAATTCCTTCTTCAGCGTAACGCGTGTGCAGTGCCTTAATAAACGCAGATTTTACCCAAAATCGATTGAAGTATTCTTTTGCTCTTAGCATCACGGTAAAATTGATGCTTGATTGATCGAAGGTATGAAATACCACAAATGTATCATAGTCAGCTACGCCCCATTTGTGACTTTTTAAAACCTGCCTTGCTACATCCAGTGTCACTTGTTCAACTTTTTCTAGATCTGAGCCATAATGAACACCCACTTCAACAGCTACACTGAGCTCTTTTTCGGGGTAAAAGTAATTAATGATGCGTGATTTAGACAGCTGACTGTTGGGGATGATTATCATGTTATTTGGCAACATTTTTACCCAAGTTGAGCGCCAACCAATTTTCTCGACAAAGCCTTGGTCGCCACTTTCAAGCTCTATAAAGTCACCCACCCGAATCGGTTTATCAATCACCAATTGAACGCCAGAGAAGAAGTTTTCAAGTGTAGGCTGCAAAGCGAGTGCAACAGCAAGAGACGTAATACCGAGTGATGCAATTATAGGTGTGATTGATATACCCAAAGTACCCATTAAAACCAGCAGGCCAACACATACAATCACACAGCGTATGAGTCCTTTAATAATGCTATGGCTATTCGATATCATTGCTGAACGCGCACTATAATAATCAACTGTGCCAAATAAAAAATGATCTAGAAACAGTACAAACGCAATAATGCATATTGTTTTAGCAGTGGCTGAAATAGGCAGGGGGTGTTCTGTCATAAATCCGGTGATGCTTAATAACTGCCCAAATATGATCACAAGCACCATCATTGTGCACAAGGTAAGCGGAGTAATAAGTGAGTCAACAAGTAGTGAGTCGAATACAAAGTCTGTTCGTCTAGTCCACTTCTTTAAACAGTAAACAATTAAAAACCTTATTATATACAAGATAATAGCAGCTAGGGTTGTGCCACCAATTATTAGCAACCATGGTTTGTTTACCCATTCGCTCTGCGACAGCTCGCTAAACATAGTTAATCCTATAAGCTAAAGTCTTTGTCGGCGTTGCAATTTATGTACCCAGCTTTAAAGTGCTCAACGGACAGGAGATGAATGGGGAGCTAATTAAACAACGCTAAGAAATAATCAATAAAAAAGGGACTAATGTAGTAAATTTGTTAATGATCTGTAATTATTTTTTTACAATTTCACGCCATTTTTAAGCTTTATCTATCATGCTATTTTCTTAACCTACTAAAAAATAAGCGCTTTAGGAAAATCTCGCCACTTTAAATGTTAATTTATTGTTTAATTTTTGTTTTCTTTTTGATCGCGCTAGGCTGATCAGCAATCGGGAAGGTGTGTAACCCGATTATTAGGAAAATATTAAATAACAATCTAACGGAGCGTAAACGTGAATTTATCAAAACTCACAATAGCTACTCTTGCTGCTTTGGCATTAGCTCAAGCAACAAATGCAGAAGCTGCAAATAAAAAATACCTAAACAAGCAAACAGGTATTAATAAAGCATTACAGACGAATGCTGCATCAGTATTAATGTCTAATCCGAAACATTTAATTGGTTTGGAAGCTGGAAATGAACTAACTGTTTTAAAAGAAATAAAAAGCAATAACGGTACGACAACCCGCCGTTACCAGCAAATGTATAAGAATATTCCAGTTATTGGCGATACGGTTATTCTTACCTTTGATGATGCGGGACAGTTAAAAACAGCACATGGTGCTGCGGTCTATGATATTGCTTCAGATATCGGTTCTGTTTCACCTGCTTTACCAAAGCAAAAAGCGTTAGCGCATGGCCTTGCTAATTCAGCCGCTGCAAAAAAATCGTCAGGCCTAGAGAGACATAATGAGCAGTCTCGTTTAGCTATTTGGCTTGATGAGAATAGCGTTGCGCATTTGGTTTACGAAGTGTCATACGTTACTTATGGTGAAAACCCGTCTCGCCCTTATCAAATTATTGATGCCAATACTGGTGAAGTACTTTTTAGTATGGATAACCTCCAGCATGCAAGTGCAACAGGCCCTGGCGGCAATTTAAAAACGGGTAAGTACATCTATGGCAGTGACTTCAGTAGTCTTGATGTTTCTCAGTCGGGCAACACATGTACGATGAATAACGCCAACGTAAGAACGATTAACCTCAATGGCGGTACGAGTGGTTCTACGGCTTATTCGTTTACTTGCCCTGAAAATACCTTTAAAGAAATTAATGGTGCATATTCGCCACTCAATGATGCACATTATTTTGGTAACGTTATCTTTAATATGTATAACGATTGGTTAGGTACTGCACCTTTAACTTTCCAATTAAAAATGCGTGTTCACTATGGTAATAATTACGAAAATGCATTTTGGGATGGCAGTGCTATGACCTTTGGTGATGGCCAAAATACGTTTTACCCTCTAGTAAGTCTAGACGTATCAGCTCATGAGGTGAGCCACGGCTTTACTGAGCAAAACTCAGGACTTGTTTATTCTGGTAAATCGGGTGGTTTAAACGAAGCTTTCTCTGATATGGCTGGTGAAGCCGCTGAGTTTTACATGAAAGGCTCAAACGACTGGTTAGTTGGTCAGGAAATCTTCAAAGGTAATGGCGCACTTCGCTACATGAATAATCCAACTCAAGATGGTAGCTCAATTGATCATCAAAATGATTACTACTCTGGTATGGATGTTCACTACAGCTCAGGCGTATTCAATAAAGCATTTTATAATCTTGCAACCACATCGGGTTGGGATACGCAAAAGGCATTTGTGGTTATGGCACGCGCTAACCAACTTTATTGGACAGCAAGCACTAACTGGGACCTTGCAGGTAATGGCGTGATGGATGCGGCATGTGACTTAAACTATGATCCTGCCGATGTTCAAGCAGCGCTTGCTGCGGTAGGTGTTAGTTCAAACTTAAGCGCAGGTAGTAGCTGTGGCGGTACAACTGAGCCACCGACTGACGAAGCGTTAACAAATGGTGTTGCGCGCACAGGGATTAGTGGCGCAGCCAAAGAACAGCTGTTCTTCACTTTAGATGTTCCGAGTGGTGCTACAAACCTGCAATTCAATACCACAGGTGGAAGTGGCGATGCCGATCTGTATGTAATGTATGGCTCTAGACCAACACTTAACAACTTTGATTGTAAGAGTACGTCATCTACTAGCACTGAAAGCTGTGCAATCAGTAATGTACAAGCAGGCACATACTATGTGATGGTAGAAGCATGGAACCAAATCTCAGGTGTGTCTTTAACTGGTAGTTTTGATAATGGTTCAGGTGGAGTGACACCCATCAATCGTACAGAATCAAATGTAAGTGTTGCATCAGGTAGCTGGACACGCTTCACACAAGATTTAACGGCGGGTTATTCATCACTGGATGTCACTATTTCAGGTGGCACTGGCGATGCAGATCTTTACGTTAAGTTTGGTTCGCAATCAACAACTTCTAGCTATGATTGCCGTCCGTATAAAAATGGTAACAGCGAAACGTGTACCTTTACCAACCCTCAAGCAGGCACTTGGTATATTGACTTACGTGGTTACAACGCAGCGAGTGGCGTAACACTCTCCATCTCGGCTAATTAGCCAATCATAAAAAGGGAGCATTTGCTCCCTTTACTTTCCCTTACAAAGAAAAGGACCCATTATGACAACCCTTCTTAAGCAGTGCTTAGTCGGTGTAGCCTCACTGTCGTTAAGCCAAATGTGTTTCGCTCAAGATGATGAAACAGTCTGGGTGACAATTGATGCCCTAGCCGCAAAACATTTTCAACAAGATGCGCTAAGTAAACAAAAACAAACACGTAACCTCGCTTTGCAATCGTCAGTTATAAATGATGTAAACTTTATGCGTGTCAATAAACAAGATATAGCAGGGTTAAGCGAATTTATGCATGATAATTACCATCGCTGTGGTGGTTTTGTCGCTCATGAATCTCTAGCCGATGCCGAACTGTATACTCAAAAGCTAAATAGTGTTTCACACCTTGCTTCGACGAGCAGCTTTGCAAGTTACAGCATTGATAACGCTACGACTGTCAATGCGTTGCTTTCATCAATTAATGCAAGTGAGCTTACTGATACAGTGAATAGTATGATGAATTTCCATAATCGATACTATTCAGTGCAAAGCGGTGTAGATGCAGCTCAGTGGTTAAAAAATCACTGGCAACAAATAGCAAGTAGCCGTAGCGATATTAGCGTCGAATACTTCAATCATAGTTTTTCACAGTCGTCGGTTGTTGTGACTATTCCAGGTGCCGAAAAAGCCGATGAAATTGTCGTGATTGGGGGTCACCTAGATTCAATAAATCAATCAAATCCAAGTAATGGGCGTGCGCCTGGTGCAGACGATAATGCATCAGGCATTGCTGTGCTTACCCAAGCCTTAAAAGCAATTGTTGATAATAACTATCAACCTCAACGGACTATCCAAA
The DNA here is from genome assembly GCF_021728035.1 of Pseudoalteromonas sp. L21. NCBI lineage: Bacteria > Pseudomonadati > Pseudomonadota > Gammaproteobacteria > Alteromonadales > Pseudoalteromonadaceae > Pseudoalteromonas > Pseudoalteromonas sp. L21. Next base: position 331,165 of record NZ_JAKKCV010000002.1, read on the forward strand.
TTATGGGCTTTGCTGCAGAAGAAGTCGGCCTTAGGGGCTCTAAAGATATTGCCCAGAGTTATAAATCACAGGCTAAAAATGTGGTTGGTATGGTGCAATTTGATATGACTGGTAATAACGGCAGTAGCACAGACATTGTGATGATGACAGATTACACTAATTCACCACAAAACCAGTATTTATCGCAATTACTTGATGCTTATCAACCAAGTGTTAGCTACGGCTTTGACCAATGTGGTTATGGCTGTTCAGATCATGCATCTTGGTATCAGCAAGGTTTTGCTGCATCAATGCCATTTGAATCAAGAATGAGCGATATTAACCCTCTCATCCATACTTCAAACGATTCACAGTTCGACGCGCAACATGCCAGCAAATTCGCCAAACTGGCTGTGAGCTACCTTGCTGAAATGGCAAAAAATGCCGGTGATGTTGTGAGCGAACCAAGTAATGAACTTGAAAATGGTGTAGCAAAAACCGGTTTATCTGCGGCTGCAAAACAGCAACTATTTTTTACCCTTGAAGTGCCAGCAATGAGCAGCAACCTTGAGTTTACGACACAGGGCGGTACAGGTGATGCCGATTTATATGTCAAATTTGGCGGCAAGCCGACTTTACAAGATTTTGATTGTAAAAGTACAACATCTTCAAGTAACGAAAGCTGTGCGATTTCATCAATACAAGCGGGGACTTATCACGTTATGGTTGAAGCATGGAATGAAATTGCCGGTGTTGCATTAACGGGAAGTTATAGCCAAGGCTCTGGCAGTACACCTATAGACCGCACAGAAACGAATGTTAATGTACCCAGTGGTACTTGGCAGAGGTTTACTCAAGCGATCCCAAGCGGTATGAGTAATCTAACAGTGACTATGTCAGGGGGCAGTGGTGATGCTGATTTATATGTTAATTACGGCTCACCTTCGACGAGTTCAAATTATCAATGTCGACCTTATAAGAATGGCAACGAAGAGACATGTCAGATTAGTAATCCACAAGCGGGTACTTGGTATATAGACTTGCAAGGTTATAGTTCTGCATTGGGTGTGACACTCACTATAGTAGCACAATAACCCATGTTTTTAATAATGAGGAAGCAAGGCTTCCTCATTTAGTCTTGCCCTAGGTTAACCAGTTACGTAAAATCTGCCCATCACTTTTAATCTTATTGGCGAAGTTTATCAAACAACTTTTCAGTGCCGCGGGTCCGCTTGCACTTTCTCTTGATGGATACACTCCAAGACAGCCACAAATTGACATGGCTGTTGCGGTTGATGATGCCTTGAAAAAACGTCACCAATTAGTGGTTGAGGCGGGAACAGGTACAGGTAAAACTTATGCTTACTTAGCGCCTGCGTTAAAATCAAAAGGCAAAACTATCATCTCAACGGGTTCAAAAGCGCTGCAAGAACAGTTGTTTCATCGTGATTTACCCAACTTAGTAAAAGCACTCAGTGCCACGAAAAAAGTAGCCCTATTAAAAGGCCGTGCAAATTATTTATGTACCTATCGCTTAAGTCAGCACGTTGCGCATGTACCAACAGATGATCCAGATGTCATGCATCAACTGGCGATGGTGGCAAAGTTTGCCAGTGAAACGCGTTCTGGCGATTTAGCAGATTGTGTTGGTATTGAAGAAGACGCCAAAGTACTGCCTTATGTTAGCTCAACCGCTGATAACTGTTTAGGTAAAGAGTGCCCCGATTTCCAAGATTGTTATATTCGTAAAGCGCGCTTAAATGCGATGGAAGCCGATGTGGTGGTGATCAACCATCATTTATTCTTTGCTGATATGGCTGTGAAAGACACGGGTTTTGCTGAATTGATGCCAACTGCTGATGCCTACATTTTTGATGAGGCTCATCAGTTAAGTGAAATAGCCAGTGACTATTTTGGTGAAAGTGTTAGTACTAAAAAGCTGATGGATTTAATCAATGACTTACGCGCGATTTACCGTGCAGATATCCCCGATATGCTGCAATTAGGTAAAACCCTCAATAAGTTAGAAACCAGCGTGGCAGATTTACGTTTGCAGTTTGGCTTAGATGGCAGTCGCGGTGACTGGCGTGAAAAGCTAGCCGATAAAGATATCTGTGCAGCCCTGCACCGCGTGATAAGCGACCTCGACTTTTTATATCAAGTGTTGAAATTATGTTTAGACCGTAGCGAAAAAATAGAGCACCCGTTTGAGCGTACACTCGCCTTTAAAGGCCAGTTAGAGCGGGTATTTGATACTGCACAAACGGGCTATAGCTATTGGTATGAAACAACTCGCCGCTATTTAACGGTAAACATTACACCGCTAAATGTATCGGCTAAATTTGCGCAAATGATGAAAGACACAGGGGCTGGCTTTGTGTTTACTTCGGCCACTCTATCGGTTGATAATGAATTAGCGCATTTTAATGCCAGTCTTGGACTAAAACCCGCGCAAAGTATGATTGTTGAAAGTCCGTTTGATTATCAACAACAAGCGCTACTTTGTTTACCGCGCTATTTACCTGAGTCTCATGCGAATAATATGCCCCATGCTATTATCAAGCTGACTCTTGAGTTGATTAAATCAGCAAAAGGTCGCTGCTTTGTGCTGTTTACAAGTTATCGCATGATGCACTTAGTGGCGGAAGGTTTAACCACGCAAATGGATTATCCAGTTTATATGCAAGGGCAAATGTCAAAGCGCATTATCCTTGAAAAGTTTACCCGCCACGGTAATGCCGTTTTACTCGGTACAGCCTCATTTTGGGAAGGCGTGGATGTTAGAGGCAGCACATTAAGTTGTGTTATTATAGATAAATTGCCGTTTGCCGCGCCGGATGACCCATTGTTGCAAGCAAAAATGCAAGATTGCCAGTTGCAAGGTAAAGACCCATTTGCACATATTCAATTACCCCAAGCAGTGATTGCATTAAAGCAAGGAGTAGGGCGGCTTATTCGCGATAGTAAAGATAAAGGTGTGCTGGTTATTTGCGATAACCGCTTAGTAACGCGCCATTATGGCCAAGTATTTTTAAAAAGTTTGCCACCCATGCGCCGCACGCGTGATTTAGCAATGGCAAACGCGTTTTTAGAACAGATCAATTAGAGTAACTTAGATGATTAAACACAATATTCTTGCCTTAGATGCATCAACTGAAGCTTTATCGCTGGTGCTACATTATCAAGGGCAAACATTTCATCATTTTGAAGAGTGTCCACAGCAGCACAGCCAAAAAATCTTGCCTTTAATTGATGAGTTACTCGCAAATGCACAATGTAAATTAACCGATTTAGATGTGATTGGGTTTGGTCAAGGGCCTGGAAGCTTCACGGGCGTGCGCATCAGTGTTGCGATTGCACAAGGTTTAGCTTATGCCGCACGCTTGCCTTTGGTTGGCGTATCAACATTACAGATGATGGCGCAACAAGCGTTTGAGCAACATCAAGGACGTGATGTGTTTTCTGCCATTGATGCACGTATGGGGGAGATTTATTACGCTCACTATAAAGCGAATGAACATGGCTTAATGCGACTTGTTGATGAAGAGCAAGTCATTAAACCTGAGTTGCTAACGCTACCTGAAATGGCTGCAACAGCGGTGGGTACCGGTTGGCAGACCTATCCTTCGCTTGTTACTGAACTTGCAAATGTAAGCTTACATGAAAACATCTTATTGCCTGATGCGAAATACATGCTGGCCTCTGTTGAATCTGCTTTTGCTAACGGTGAAACGGTAACTGCTGCGAATGCACAGCCTAAATATGTTCGTGATACAGTGACTTGGAAAAAGCTACCAGGCCGAGAGTAACTGAAAGAGCAACGGGACTTGCGTGCCCGTCAGTTATGGCACATAATTTAGTCATGTTTGATGTGGAAATACTCGTTTGACTTTACCTATTGGCTCAGGCTTTTATACCGGTGACATCCCAGGTCAATATAGCCGTAAAAATACCGTTACTGATACGTCCAAGGCGATATCAGACCGAACGGCTGAGCAAAAATCGTCAACAGAGTATGTTAAATCGAGCCCTCAAGCTGTTGTTATTGCCGATAAGTTTAAAGCTGAGTCGCAAAGCTATCAGCAAACAATTTATGACAAACCAAGCAATCCAAAAATAAGCCGTGCAATTTCCACCTACACTGAATTTGCTAATTTAGATCGCCGTGCCGAAGTGCAAAGCTTAATTGGCGTTGATGTGTACGCATAATTAATAAAATAACTGAATTAAATGAAGAGAGCCTAAACAGTGTTTAGGCTTTTTTATGATTAAAAGATTTACTCTTTAATAAAATCAATCAACTTATTGGCAATCGCAGTATTGTTTTGCGAGCCGTAGAAATCTTCAGCACGTTTACCGTAGGCAAAAACTTGCACATCAATAGCGGTGTGGCCACCGGTTGTCCAACCAGTAAAACTTGCATGATTAATGATATCTTTAACGGCGAGTACTAAAGTTTTATCGCCCATTTTCTTCGCTTCGCTGAGCTTAATCGCATTTGCTTCAGTAAACTCGATATCAGAATACTTTTGCCATACTGATTTTAAATCTTCGCTTTCAAGCAAGGCTTTTGTGATGGTACCCGCTGTTGCTTTGACACCCTTAACAACGTCAGTTTCCCACTTATATTGACCATGAGCACCCAGTGTTAAACCGCCTGTTGAGTGATCGGCTGTGATAACAAGGAGAGTATCAGGGTTTTTATCTACATAGGCTTTTGCTTGTTCAATCGATTTAGCAAAGTCATCCATTTCACCCATCGCACACGCGATGTCGTTGGCATGACCACACCAGTCAATTTGGCTACCTTCGATCATCACAAAGAAGCCTTTGTCGTTCTGACCATCAAGTAAATCAAGTGCTTTAGTTGTCATTTGCGTAAGACGAGTCGGATTTTCGTCAAGTGCAAAAGGCAAGCCCACTTCAGCGAATAAACCAAGTGCTGGAACTTGTTTTAAGTCACTCATTGTTGCGAAGTCATCGCTGTACTGATAACCCGCTGCTTTGAATTCTTCAACTAGGTTACGGTCTTCACGAACATAATATTTAGTGCCGCCACCTAGCATTAAATCAACCGGTAACTTACCCGCGATTTTGTTATCGATATAGTCGTTAGCGATCTCGTCGTAGTTACGGCGTGATTCATTGTGTGAAGCAAAGCTTGCTGGTGTTGCGTGGTTGATTTGTGAAGTAGCTACTAATGCTGTTGTCATACCGCGCTCTTTAGCAACTTCAAGCATGGTTTTTACTGGTTTTTTATCAGTATCAACAGCAATTGCGCCATTATAACTTTTATGACCACTGCTAAGTGCTGTTGCACCCGCTGCGCTGTCAGTTACATAAGTATGATCATCAGGGTAAGTATGTGCCATACCACGTAAAATGGTATCGAATACAGTTGGGTCAACGACTTTAGTATTTGGATCATCTTTAAAGTAACGATATGCAGTTGTATATGCTGGGCCCATACCATCACCAATCATGTAAATAATGTTTTTTGGTGCTGATTCAGCCATTACTGAGCCTGCTGAGCATAATAATGCTAAAAGACTTAATTTTAATTTCATTGATGTAACCTTATTATTGTGCCCTTATTTATACTGCGAGGATTATTGTATACTAGCTAGACGATAAATAAACGCCTTTAAGTTGAAACGCTTAATAAATAGGAGTAATTGTGCAACCTTTTTCTTTTCAAACTGGTACTCAGACATTACGTGGCCTAACCTTTGGCCATGGTGAAGAGGCTGTTGTTGCCTTACATGGCTGGCTTGATAATGCACATAGTTACATTCCTATGTTAGAGAATGCCAAGCTCGATAATACTTGGTACTGTATAGACTTCCCAGGCCATGGTTTATCTGATTGGCGAAGTAGCGATGCTCATTATTACTTTATTGACTACATTGATGACGTATATAAGTTTATTGAGTCACTTGAAGTGAATAAAGTGCATTTAGTAGGCCATTCAATGGGCGCTATGGTTGCAGGTGTTTTTGCCAGCTGCTTCCCTGAAAAAGTGGCATCGGTGAATTTTATTGAGGGAATAGGGGGCGTCACAACAAACAGTAATGATGTGAGCAGTCAGCTTCGCAAAGCAATTTTAAATAGAGCAAGAGTCAGTACTAAAGGGCTCAGAGCATTTGAGTCTAAAGCGCACATTATTAGTGCAAGACTTGCCAGTGGTGACCTTGAATACCCACAAGCAGAGTTACTGATGGACAGAAATAGCTACCACAAAGCAGGTAAGTGGTATTTAACAACGGACCCTAAGCTTAAAAATCACTCAGGTTTTCGTTTTGATGAAGCACAATGTATTGCAACCATCAAACAAATTCAGGCACCATGCCAGCTAATCCTTGGCGAGCAAGGGTTCCCGTTCGTTAAGCAAAACTTAGAAGCATATGGCAAATATTACAAGGAGTTAAAAATTCATCAGATACCTGGCGGTCACCATTGCCATATGCAAAATCCTGCATTAACCTTAGAGCACATTCATGCATTTATTAAGCACTATAAAGCAAGTTAATTGTATAATTGCACCAAATGTGGGATTATCTGCACCATTAGAGTATTTACTCCATTGTGAAACAGCCTTAGTTAGATTAAGGTTATTAAAAAATATAATTATAAACAGGAGCTAAGAGTGGAAAAAATCTGGCTTAAGCGCTACCCAGAAGGTATGCCTGAAACAATCGACCCTGAGCATTATCACTCGTTACTCGACTTGTTTGAAAAAAGTTTTGCTGACTATAGTGACCTTCCAGCCTTTACCAACATGGGTAAAGAGTTGACCTACAGTGAGCTAGACAGTGCGACAAAACGTGTGGCATCGTATATTCAAAACGACCTAGGTCTAAAAAAAGGCGATAAAGTTGCGGTGATGATGCCGAACTTGCTTCAAACACCCGTAACAATTTTAGGTATTCTTCGTGCTGGCTGTGTGGTGGTTAACGTAAATCCACTTTATACCGTACGTGAATTAGAGCATCAATTAAATGACTCAGAGTCAGCTGCAATTTTCATTCTTGCTAATTTTGCCGATACGCTAGAAAAAGCCCTTCCAAAAACCAATGTTAAACACATTGTTGTTACCCAAGTGGGTGATATGGTAGGTGGTCTTAAAAAGCACATTGTTAATTTTGTTGTAAAACACATCAAAAAAATGGTGCCAAGTTACTCACTACCAGATGTAATCAAGTTTTCAGATGCATTGGCAGGTGATGAAGCAAACTATAAAAAGCCTGATATTGATTTAAACGATTTAGCGTTTTTACAATACACAGGGGGTACAACAGGCGTATCAAAAGGTGCAATGCTGTCGCATGGCAACATGGTTGGTAACCTTGAACAAGTATCAGGTTGCTTAGATAAAGTGCTAGAGCAAGGTAAAGAAGTCGTTATTACGGCATTACCGCTTTATCACATATTTGCACTGACAGCGAACTGTCTAACCTTTATGAAATATGGCGGTTTGAACGTGCTTATTACTAACCCTCGCGATATGCCTGGTTTTGTAAAAGAGTTAGCACAACACAAATTTACTGCGGTGACGGGGGTAAATACCTTATTTAACGGTTTACTAAATACCCCTGGCTTTGCTGAGCTAGACTTCTCAAGCTTAAAAATGTCACTTGGCGGTGGTATGGCGGTACAGCGTCCCGTTGCTGAAAAATGGCAAGCTGTAACGAAAACCAAATTAATGGAAGGTTATGGTTTAACTGAGTGTGCACCACTTGTAACACTGAGCCCATACGACCTTGAGGGTTATAACGGTTCCATTGGTTTACCTGCACCAAGCACTGATATTAAGCTAATGCTTGAAAATGGTGAAGAAGCAGCGAAAGGTGAGCCTGGTGAGCTTTGGGTTAAAGGCCCACAAGTTATGCAAGGTTACTATAACCGCCCTGATGCAACAGCCGAATGCTTAAAAGATGGTTGGTTTGCAACAGGTGATATTGCAACTTACGATGATGAAGGTTTCTTCTATATTGTTGATCGTAAGAAAGACATGATTATCGTATCTGGCTTTAATGTTTTCCCAAATGAGATTGAAGAAGTTGTTGCAATGCACGATGGCGTGCTTGAAGTGGCAGCGATTGGTGTTCCTCATGAGGTAAGTGGTGAACAAGTTAAAGTTTTTGTTGTGAAAAAAGATCAATCTTTAACTGAAAAAGATATAATAAAGCACTGTCGTGATAATTTAACGAACTATAAGGTGCCTAAACTCGTTGAGTTTAGAGATGAATTACCGAAAACAAACGTTGGTAAGATTCTAAGAAGAGCCTTAAAGGACGAAAAGAAATAATTAAAGCCGGCATCAGCCGGCTTTTTTATGTTTCCTATAGGAGTGTAAGTGCAATATCAACTGATCGAAACACAAAACCAATTAAATGATTTTGTAGAAAAAATTACAGGTAAATCGGTACTGGCAATTGATACCGAGTTTATGCGTCGTCGCACACTGTATCCTGAAGTTGCACTTATTCAAGTATATGATGGTGAGCATTTAGCATTAATTGACCCACTGGCTGAGTTGTCGCTTTTTGATTTTTGGCAAGTACTTAAAAACCCAGAAGTGTTAAAAGTACTGCATTCACCATCAGAAGATATTGAAGTGTTTCAAAAGTATGCTGGCTTTGTACCAACACCGCTGTTTGATACCCAATTTGCACTGCAAATTTTAGGTCATGGTAACTGCATGGGCTTTGCGCACATGGTGAGAGAGTTGCTTGATATCGAAATTGATAAAAGCGAATCACGCACTAACTGGTTACAGCGTCCGCTAACTGAAAAACAGTTAGATTACGCCGCTGCCGATACTTTTCATTTACTGCCTTGTTTTGAAATCATTAAAAAACAAATTGATGAAGCCGGCTTTTTTGACATAGTGATCAGCGAAAGCGAGTTAGTTGCGCAAAAACGTGCCTATCAAACCCCTGCCGATCAGCTTTACAAAGACATTAAAAATGCATGGCAATTACGACCCCATGATTTAGCTGTATTACGCGAACTTGCAGCATGGCGCCGTGAAAAAGCAGAGCGCAAAAACCTTGCTCTTAACTTTGTGGTAAAAGAGCATAACATGGTCGAAATTGCCAAACGTAAGCCAACAAGCTTGAATGCACTTCGCCGTGTCCCAGGTGTTGAGTCGATGGAAGTTAACCGCTCAGGCGTCGAAATTTTAAAATGTATTGAACGTGGTAAAGCTGTCCCTGTAAGCGAGCAACCAGCACAATTAAAACGTTTAATTGATTTTCCGGCTTATAAAAAAGCCGCTAAAGATATTAAACAAAAAATTACCAAGGCTGCTAAAGAGCAGGGGATTCCTGAAGATGTATTGGCCTCTAAAAAACAGATTAATCAACTGATCAGCTGGAATTGGAAGCTCGATGATGAAGAACGTAAAGCGGCCTCAAGACCAGACCTTTTTAACTCATGGCGCTATGAGTTGGTGAAAGATGTACTCTCTGCTTGGGAAAAATAAGGCACGTTTAGTTTAAAAGAGCTTTGTTGTGGCTTTGTCTGATATGTGGCAGAGCCAGCTCAAACACTATAAGTCCATATTTCACAAAGTTTTTTTAGAAAATAACTCTTTACCAAACGCCTCACAGCTCATTAAGAAAGCGAATTAATCCATCTTGTTTTTCTTATCCAGGCTCGCATAATTGGAAAGCCTGCGTTTGGGCACGTCATGTCCCAGGCGTGTAATAACGGTTGACCAAATAACCCGCCATTTTCAAATAAATCGAAAAGGTTTTGTGCAGATCCTTTATAGGATTTATCATGGAAAATGAGCTCTATAGGTAAGCCTAAATATTTTACAGCAGCAACTGACCAAGCTGTGGCGGCGATTTCTTCACCATGCATCGCTTGAGGCTCTCTCTTAATTGATAGACCATGTTTGTAAACATCCCCCGTTAGCCGATCGCGAAAGATAGGTTCGCACACAGCGATATGGCCGGCCTCGTGTAAAATATCTCCGGGATACTTAAGCTTATTTATATCTATTTGAAGAATTCCATTTTGAATAAATAACCCAGGCAAAAGGGTTTTATTCTTAATATCAGTCATTTCATAAGCTATTTTTATTTCGCTTAAAAAACTTAAAATAGTCTCAATATAATTTTTCATATTAGAGATCCTGTCTAAAATGAGGGATGAACACTGAAAACTTTTTGGAATGCTATAAACGTGGATCTCGAAAGTTTATTTTCGAGGATGAAATAACACGCTCTTTTCCATCTGAAAAGATATTTTTTCAAATTTGTTCATGGCAAGCTTTTCGGTGATTTTTCTTCAAATATTGGTCGAACCCTAGGCAAATAAATACGAGTAATAATATTTACCACACCTCGATAGTATTTTCATTTTATCAATTTATTTTATGCCATTTTTTCAAAGTAGCACTAGGTAATTGGTAATGCAATGAGCTGTAATAAAGTGTAATAAATAATTTGTTGTTTTAAGTGTACCCTTAAATTGTAAATAACAGTATTAAAACTATACTGATGTAATTCGCTTTGATCTAAAACAGCGTGACATTGTTTAGTTAAAGATAAAATTATCTATAACTATAGGTATTAGCAATTTAACAAATCTGAGTTTTTATTACATGGATAGAATAGACGGTACAAACAGTAAGACTTTATACGATTACGCTAACCCTGAGATAGACGTGTTACTAAAACACTCTGTCAGAACACAGTTGGAATCATTGCTGAAGACTTCTATTAGTGTTGAACAAAGGCTCGTTGTATTGCAACAAAGTTTTGTTGAAGCTATGACGTTGGTACTTTCTGAAATAACTGCCCCTCACACTCAATTAGTGAAAACATTCGAAAATATGTATGACCAAGCAGTGCTGTCTATGGCCGTTGCGGGATTAAGCCAAGAGCAACTTACACATCAGTACATTTCAGCGACGGGTTTGATTATGTCACCCTATAACTGTAAGCATACAATAAAGGATATATACCGAATAAAGGGATATGCACGCGGGCTCGATAAAGCAATTCAAGGTAAGTTAAAAAATAAACCCTCAATTAATGTGTTGTATCCAGCATGCGGCCCTTTCGCCCCTTTATTACTACCTTTACTTAGTTATTACAAAGAGACTCAAACTTATAAGCCGAGTCAAATCCAAGTGACACTTGTGGATATTCAGCCCGGTGCAATATTAACCCTTAAACAGCTCGTGAGTGACTTGCAGCTAGAAGAGTATATATCACTTATTGAAGAGGCCGATGCGAGCATATTTGAGCCAGAAAATGCGATTGATCTTTTAGTGTTAGAAGCGATGCAACATGGTTTTACGAAAGAGGGCCAATTAAGTATTGCTAAACATTTAGTAAAATACTTATCCATAGACGGTTGGATGATCCCGCAAAATGTGTCGGTAAAAGGCATGATGGTTGTTGGGGAAACTGAGTTTAATCAACAATGGAAAACTCAAGAGTTTAGTCATTCAAGTAATGTAGCTAATGAGGCACAACAAGACCGCGTGGAGCTAGGCGAAATCCTTAAGATCAATAAGTCTACTTTGTTAGAAATGCAAGAGCTTGAACTTGAAGGCGGTATAAAAGTGATCCCTGCTAATCAAATTGTACTACCTAAGGGTGTCGAAGATATGAGCAAACGTATTTTTGCGGTCTATGCTCACATAGAAACCTTCGCGCAAGAAGAGGTTGGCCAATATGATTCAGGGATCACACATCCAAGACCAGACAATAGCGTCTACATAGATCTTAAACCTAAAGACATCGAACATACTCACTTTGTTGCTAGTAGCGGGGATACGATTCAGTTTTACTATCAACTGACAGGGTTACCGGGTTTTGTGCCTGTAAAAGTACAGGAGAGTATATGATGCAAAGGTATGCGGTGTTTACGGGGAGTTGCCAGAGTTTATCGGCGATCCAATATCTCCAACAAACCAATAAATTAGCATGTGTGGTTTTGGCGGACGCTGAGCCAAACCCGGATTTAATGCAATTGCAGCAGCTACTGCATCAAGCGCAGATCCCTACTTTACAGTATAACCAGCATGACGATATGGCCCTAATAGCGGATTTGGACAGGCTAGGCGCTAATCGCGGTGTAATTTACCTATTTAGACATATTTTAAAACAAACGTTGATCAGCTACTTTGATGGCAGCTTAGTCAATATTCATCCTAGTCCTCTACCTGAATACCGTGGACCTTTCCCCCTTTATTGGCAAATTAGAAACGGTGAACAAGCCACTAAGCTTACGTTGCACCATGTTACATCAAAAGTGGATAGCGGAGATATAGCTATCGATATTGACCTTACTATTCATCCTTTCGATACGATAAGTATAGTAAATCAAAAAGTCTCGCAAGCTTTACCTCATTTGCTCAATACTTTTTGTCAATTAGAAGAGCAAGAAAATATCTCTTGGCGTGAGCAAGACACATGCTTTGAGCATTTTGCACCCATGCTCGAACCGCAGCAGCTGGCTATTAACTGGTGTAAACAGCCCACTTCGGAAATTGTGAACATGTGCCGTGCTGGCAATGTCGATGTTGGCTGTGCCACCTTTTGTCTAAGACAAGAGATGTTTCAATTGCTACAAGCGAGTGAGGTTGAATGTGATATCAAAGGCGTACAAGCAGGTACTGTTATTCAACTAAGTCGTCGAGAAGGTTTAGTTATTAAAACTCTTGATGGTGCTGTGTGTCTAGATGTTATTGGCACACAGCAAGGGCTCTTTGATGGTTATAGATTTGCTGTACTTTTTGGACTAGATGCAGGATTTTCTTTGATCTAGTGAAGCAGGGTTCGCAGGCAACAAGTTAATAATAGTTTTAAAGATGGTGAGCAAAGTCGCATGAAAGGCAATAGAGGTTGGGCTGTTATCGTAATTCCATGTGCGCGGTGCTCTAGATGACACTTCAGATGCGAGATAACAAATGAAGATAAAAATAGAACTTACCAATAATTATGGCTATGACCTAGCAGCATATCCATATAACGATGGCGCTGTGCCTAGCATTGATTTGGCCCAAACCATCGCCAAACTTGAGGGTAAAGGGGAGTTAATTGTAGAGCGTGGGCAGTCCGCAATTTTAAAAGTGCCAGGAATGGGGAGCTTGTTGGTGCAGTTTTTGGGTGAGCAGCGGCTGTCTGAATACCACGATAAATTTTGTGAACAGCCAGATGAATTTGATCAATGCGAACAAATGGTATTGATACGCTATAAGACTTCTGAGCTTTATTGGCGTTTTACTACACAACCAGAGCATCCTTCCGTTAGCTTAAGTGTTAATGATGTAGGTACTGTTTGTTTAGGAAAAGTATCATCTGGAAGTGTTCGTCAGGTGGCATTACCAGAATTGTTTGTTCCCCCAGTATTTTCTGCCCACCCTGTGGGAAGTAAACCAGAAGATAACAAATAATCTCAATAAACGAGGTGATTTTAGTTGTACAAAATATATCTAATTTAATCGCAAGTAACCTAGTTGGTGAGGCATTTGAAAACAGTTATTAAGTCAATTTGTCGCCAATTACAACTCGAACATTATTAAGGACCAATTATGTCAGCAGATTCATATATCGGCACCATGAGACCATTTGGTGGCAATTTTACAATTCGTAACTGGACGATTTGTCAGGGCCAGTTAATGGCAATATCTCAAAACTCAGCCTTATTCTCTTTAATTGGAGATTTTTATGGTGGTGATGCAAGAACGACGTTTGGTATACCTGATTTACGTGGTCGGAGCCCATTAGGTATGGGTAATATGCCTGGTGGTGCTACTTATAATCTTGGCCAACGCTTTGGTTCCGAATATAGAACCTTAGCTTTATCGCAACTGCCGCAGCATAATCATGTTGCGATATTTGAGTCTACAGGTGCTTCGCAAGCAACTGGGCGACTACAGGTTGCAACAAACGGCCCCAATACACCGACGCCGGATGCTGAGTCTTACTTGGCAGCGAATACAAGTAGCCAAATGTACTATAAAGAGCAAGGCTTTTCGCCAGCTCCCACATTGACTGATATATCGGGGTTAACTGTCGAGGGTGGTGGTGTGTCAGGTAATGTCGTTGTGGGGAACACTGGCAACTCAGAGCCATTTAGTATTGTTAGTCCATATCAGGTAGTTAACTGGCAAATGGTACTGGAGGGAATATACCCATCTCGTTCATAAATCAGACAGAGCGAGCTTTGCAAAGGCTTATGCAAAACTCGTTCTTTAAATTAGAAGGTTGAAGAGCTTTTTCTTCAATATTACCAAAGAATGCTGTATAAGCATTTGTTTAATATGATAAAAAGCAGAAATTGCTTCATATCATGGGATTTTATGTGTATCAAGCGCAGGTTAGAGGTTGAGTATCATGCGATTAAATAAAATAACTAATTCTATTAGGCTTGTTGGTTTATCAACAACCTTGACTGCATCAATAGCAACCTCGGCTGCAACAATTGATTATACCAATGTAGATACAGGGGGGGCAGTAAACGACTATACCTCAACAGTCAGTCTATCTACTAGCACAAACTTTACAATCGATTGGGGAACCGGTTTACAAGGTAGCAATGTATATACGGATGAAAAAGTATATGCGGCGAATGCTGCAATGCTGCCATTTGATACGGCATCAAATATCGCTTTCAATGCTTCTACAGGCGGTTTTCAGCTATCCGCTACAAATAACTTTTCATTAGACTCTATGTACTTAGGGCGAAGATCTACTGGTAGCACTAGTGATAACGTTTTTACTATTACGGGCTACCGAAGTGGCAGCGCGGTTATTACCGATGATTTAACATGGAGTGTTTTTTCGGGAGGCAGTGCTGAAACATTTACCAGAGGCTCAGGTACTTGGTCGGATGATGTTGAATGGCAAAATATAGATACATTAGTAGTTACTTGGGCTACAACCTCAGATGGTTCTGGCGGTGTGGTTGGCACTACAGACTTTGAGGAGATAGCTGTTCTGAGTATGGTGGTGACTAACCCTGTAGCCTCCGATTCAACCCCACCAATAATCAGTGAAGTGACACCCGTTACAACCCCAACGAACGATAACACGCCTAACTACACCTTTACTACCGATGAGGCTGGTACCTTGTCTGTAGGAGGTAGCTGTGGTACGTCGACATCTACAACTATCGGTGGTACAGGTAATCAAACTATAACTTTAACTCAAACTGATAATTCAACAGCTTTGGCTGATGGCACCTACAGCAACTGTACTATCACTGTGACCGATGCTGCGAATAATCCTAGTTCAGTTTTGAATATTACCAGTTTCACAGTGGATACTACAGCGCCAGCGGTTGCAGAAGTGACCGCAGTGACCACTCCAGGGAGTGACAGTACTCCGAGCTACACATTTAGTACCACTGAAACGGGCACACTATCAGTAGGAGGGAGTTGTGGCACCTCAAGCTCAACAACGATTAGTTCAACAGGTAACCAAACCATTACTCTGACGCAAACCGATAACAGCACAGCGCTCGTCGATGGTACATACAGTAATTGTACGATTACAATAACGGATGCTGCGGGTAATGCTAATACGCCACTGTCGATAACTGCTTTTACAATTGACAGTATAGGGCCTGCGTTTGATGGGGCAAATTCGACGCCAAATGATGATGCCACAGGTGTTGCAGGAAATGCCAATATCGTTGTTGATTTTAATGAAAATATATCCCTTGGAACGGGGAACATTACTATTCGTGATGTCAGTAGTAATAGTGACTTTGAAGTTTTTAATGTAGCAACCGAGAGCGATGGTACAACGACAAGCCCAAGTGCCGGTCGTATAGGCATTACAAATGATAAAATTTATATAAACCCTAGCAATAATTTAACGGGTAATCGTAACTACGCTATTCGTATTGACGCAACTGCTGTTGATGATTCTGCGGGAAACAGCTTTCCAGGTATTAATGATGATACAAGCTTTAATTTCTCGACAGGTAACACTGCACCTGCAGTTGACTTAGATTCAACGAGCGGCAGTGACGATAGCAGTGTATCATTCTCTGAAGGGGCTGGTGCGGTCAATATTGCAGCGAATGCGGCTGTGACAGAAACAGATGGCGACACGATAACAACCATTACCGTAAGTCTTACAAACGATCAAGATGGTGTATCTGAAGGGTTAAATATTAGTGCATCAGCCCAAGATGCATTGACGGGAGTTTCAGGATCGTCTGATATTACGCTACAAGATACAATATCTATAACGGGTGCAACTGCTTCTGCAGCAGAAGTACAAACATTTCTACAAGCCATCACTTACAACAATACTTCCAGTTCACCGAATCAAACTTCTAGAACTGTAACCGTTGTCATAAATGACGGTACAAATAATAGTACTTCTCGCACAGCGACTATTTCTGTGAGTAATCTCACAGCGGCGAGCAGTACTGCAGCCAGTTTTAATACAACAAACGGCACGAATTTATCTCCAGCAATTACCTTCACCAGTGACGATGAAACACTGACTATTGCTGATCCCAGCCATATTGTCGGTTCAATTGCAGATGGGGGCGCGGGGACAGATACCTTGTCTGTAGCAACAGGCTCTAATCTAGCTAATTTTACGACATTAACTAATTTCGAAACATTAACGCCAGAAACTGATGGATCTTTGACACTTACAGAAACGCAGCATGATGCGTTTACCACGATCAATGGCTCAGGTACTAACCAATTTACAATATCGAGTGCTGATGGAGATCAAACCCTTATCGGTGATAGCGATATCGAGTCTTATGTGCTGGGTGCGGCAATGAGCTTTACACTGGCTAGTTCTGCGCAGAGTGTTACGGGAAGCACTGGAGTTGATACTATAGATGTTGCAGGTTTTACGACAACAGGTACGCTTGCAGGTGGTGCGGGTACAGATACGTTACGAGCGGATACTGGCGCAAACATCAGTGGTGCAACGCTTAGCAGCTTTGAGTCATTGACCTTGAGTGATAATGCATCAGTGACGATGACCGAAGCACAGCATGATAACTTCACAACAATCACTGCTGCTGGCACTGAGAGTATCACTATCAGTGATTCAAGTGATGGTTTAACGGGTAATAGTGCAGTTGAAACATACATATTGTCTGCAGTTAACACTTTTACTTTGGGTCATGCAGCGCAGAACCTAACAGGGAGCAGTGGTGACGATACAGTAAATGTAGGCACATTGAATGCAACGGGAACGCTGGCTGGAGGAAGTGGAACAGATACACTCATACTCAGCAATAGTGGGAATATTGCTGGCGCAACGGTTAGTGGTTTTGAAAATTTATCAGTAGCAGAAAATGGTTCAGCTACAATTTCGGTAGCGCAATTATCGTCGTTTACCGGAACAGTTTCTGGTAGTGGAAGTGAGTCTTTAACACTGTCAGGTGACGGTGATATTACCACTATTTCTGCAATTGAAAGTTATACACTGTCTGATGATTCTACAAACGCACGAACAGTGACAGTAAGCAACACTAACCACTCTGTTACAGCTACTTCAACTTCAGATGCAGTGACCTTCGATTTAGGTTCGCTTACTTACACAGGCACAATCACGGGTGACAATACGACTGCGGACACATTATCTTTGGGTTCTGGTGCTGATATTACTGCTGCAACTATCAATGGAGTAAGTAATTTAACGATAGAATCGGGTGCCAATGTTGCAATGACAGTCAGCCAGCACCAAAACTTTAACGGTACATTGACTGCCAGTGGGTCGGAAACTATTACGCTAAGTGGTGACGGGGATATAACAGCACTAACAGGTATCGAAAACTATCTGATTGGTGATGATAGTTCTAATACTCGAACCATCACAATTTTAAGCGGTACGACATCTGTCACAGCTAATTCAACTTCAGATGCCATCACGTTTGCTATCGGCGGAAGTGCTTACAGTGGCATATTAACTGGCGATAGTAGTGTTGCTGATAATCTATTAGTAACTGATGGTGCAGACGTCAGTGGTGGTGTATTTAATAGTATAGGAACGCTCAGCTTAGCGAGTGGTGCAAGTGTTGCTGTTGATGCTGAAAATTTAAATGATTTTACAACTGGCATTACTGGCAGTACAGGCATTGAAACACTAAACCTTATGGATGGGGGAACCTTTGACTTTGCTACAACTAATGTTACGGGAATCGAAGGGATCTCAATTGGCACTAATAATGTAGCAACGATTAATTTAACTGATAACTTCAATGCAGATACACAAACAGTGTCTGTTACTAATACCACTGGCAGTGCAATAACTGCTGATCTAGTAATTGATGCTTCAGCGTTTGTTGGCGATGTTCTTGAAATTACCGCTGCTGACTTAGATGGATCAGACACGATGATTGGTGGTAGTGGTGCAGATACTATCCGCCCAGGTGAGGGAGCAGATACCATCACAGGTAATGGTGGAAGTGATAACTTCATTGGTGAATCAAGTGATTTGAATGGCGATACACTAACAGATCTGAGTATTGGTGACGTAATAACGATTACTGGTATGACTGGGTTATCAACCAGTAATGTGCGTTTTAATGGCAGCAGTATCCTAGAGATTGATACCAATGCTACTGACTTCTCAAGTCCTGAAATATCACTCTCACTTACAAATGCTCCAGCGAGTGATCTTGTGTATACAGTCGCTGACTCGGGCAGTGATACTGTGATTACTTTTGGATCTTCAAATAGTGGCCCTGTTTTTAGTGGCTTAAATGGAGGAAGCACGTTTACTGAGGGCGGTTCAGCGATCGTAATTGATGCCAATGTCACAGTCGCAGATAGTGAACTAGACGCACTTAATAGCGGCAATGGTAATTATGATGGCGCATCTGTAACTATCGCGCGAGCGGGTGGAGCCAACGGTAACGATCTCTTTACTAACACAGGGTTGCTGGGAGTGTTAACTCAAGGCGGTGCGCTAAGCTATAATAGCAATGTGGTGGGAACGGTAACCACTAATTCAGCAGGAACATTACAACTTACTTTCAACAGTAATGCGACTTCAGTTCTCGTTGATAGTGTGTTGCAAGCAATTGGCTACATTAATAATGCTAATAACCCTGCCTCAACAGTCACGCTTAACTATACTTTTAATGATGGGCTGATAGATAGTACGGGCACCAATCAGGCTATTGTAACAATTGTCCCTCCAAGTGTTCCGTCGAATAATGCACCGGTTATTTCAGGTCAACCTATTACTTCAATAGATGAAGACACGCTTTATAGCTTTACTCCTTCTGCGACAGATTCAGACGGCGATAGCTTGGAGTTCAGTATTACGAACTTACCATTATGGGCTCGTTTTGATAATACGACGGGAACAATCTCAGGTACACCAATTGAGGGACAAAGTGGTAGTTACGATAATATTGTTATTACTGTCTCTGACGGTGAACTTGAATCAGCTCTACCAGCATTTAACATTATTGTGAATCCAGTGAATGATGCACCTGTTATTTTCGGTGTACCGCCTATCGAGGTGAAGCAAGGTGAAAACTATAGTTTCACGCCTACCGTTGAAGATGTGGATTCAGATACATTCAGCTTTTTTGTCTCTAATCTACCTGCATGGCTGAGTTTTGATACTTCTACGGGCAGACTTTCAGGCACGCCTGATATTACTGACGTAGGTAATTATGAAAATATTGTCATTAGTGTCAGTGATGGTTCATTACAAGCAAGTTTAGAAGGGTTCTCTATCCTTGTTACTGCGACTAACGCAGCGCCAGTAGCCAATGACATGCAGAGAAATGTCCAAGAAGATGGGACAACGAGCTTTGTGGCAGATGTTCAAGACGCCAATGATGATTCATTAGTTATCGAACTTATCTCGCAACCTGAAAATGGTAACGTACAAGTACAAGGGACGATTTTTACTTATACACCGAGCCCAAATTTTAATGGCAATGATACATTTACTTATCGTGTTTCTGATGGACAATTATCATCTAATGACGCTTCAGTGGTGATAAATGTAAGTGCGGTAAATGATGTCCCTGTGGCGAATGACGATAACTTTAATTTTGCAGCCGTATCTGATAATCAATATACATTATCAGTACTTGAAAATGACACCGATGCTGATGGCGATGCATTGCGTATCATTGGTGCAAAAGCGTCGATAGGGACAGTATCTATCAACAATAACACGTTGAGTTATCAAGCAATTGAGAATACTCAAGGCCCAATTCTTGTTAATTATATTATCGAAGACGAGAATAAAGCTCGAGCTAAAGCGACTGCAACGATTGCTATTAATAGTGATGATTCTTCAAAAGTGCCAGTCATCACGGCACCTGCAGATTTAACTGTCAATGCAACAGGTTTGTTCACCAAAGTTGATTTGGGGATAGCAATGGCGTTTGATAACTTAGGTAATCCTCTACCTGTTTCGCTCGTGCGTGGAGCCCCCATTTTTGCACCGGGTAAACACTTAGTGTACTGGCAAACCGAGGATAATGAAGGTCAACAAGTAACGACAACTCAGCAATTAAACGTCAATCCTCTTGTATCATTACAAAAAGATAGTCGAGTTGCTGAAGATAAAGAGCATGCCGTTAAAGTGTATTTAAACGGACCTGCTCCAAGTTATCCTGTGGTAATTCCTTACACTGTATCTGGTACAGCGGACAGCGCTGATCATGATTTACAATCTGGCGAATTGGTTATAAGCGCTGGCGTGTCGGCGAGTATTCCACTAATGATTTTTGCCGACAGTAGTGATGAAGGTAACGAAACTATTGTTATAACCCTTGGTGACTCTGTAAATAAGGGCGCAAAATCTACTTCAACGGTGACAATTGTCGAAGACAATGTCGCGCCGAATATTGAGACCTTAGTTTTACAGAATAATCAACAACGCAGCACTATTACTGCTTCAGGTGAATTGGTGACAATTACCGCAAACGTATCAGATCCAAATCCAACGGATGAAGTAACTGTTGAGTGGGATGCTGCGCCAGAGTTTGTGAACACCTCAAATGATCCGTTCATTTTTGAGTTTAATCCAGCCGCTGTAGCTTCTGGCATTTACAAGGTACGTGTTACTGCAAAAGATAATGCAGTACCAAGTTTGTCGACTATGAAAGATGTTTATATTGAAGTAATACCGTCACTACCTGAACTGACTGCGGTTGATAGAGATGGCGATTTAATACCTGATGATCAAGAAGGGTATGTAGACTCTGACAGTGACGGTATTCCTGATTTTATGGATGCAATCTCTGATTGTAACGTAATGCAAGAGCAAGCATTAGAGTCGTCACAATTTTTAGTAGAAGGTGACCCTGGAGTATGTCTGCGCAAAGGGGCTACAGTGCCGCAAAATAATACGGGCGGTTTGCAGTTGCTAGAAACAGAATTACCGGAAGATCCAACTGCAAGCAATACTGGAGGGCTATTCGACTTTATAGCAACGGGTTTACCAGAAGTTGGTGATACCTACAGTATTGTTTTACCGCAGAGACAACCTATTCCTGTAAATGCTGTTTATCGGAAATTAATTAATGGAGATTGGCAGAACTTTGTAATTGTTGACGGCAATGAAGTACTGTCAACACAAGGTGAACCTGGTTTCTGTCCTCCGCCAGGTAGTAATGAGTGGACAACAGGGCTATCTGAAGGGGACTGGTGTGTACAACTACGTATTGTTGACGGTGGTCCAAATGATGATGATGGTGTTGCCAATGGTAGTATTGTAGACCCAGGTGGTGTTGCTGTGCCAACCACAGGAAATAACGCCCCAATTGCGAATGCCGATGCTGTGACAATTATGGCTGAGGAATCTGTCGTTATTGATGTGATAGCCAATGATGAAGACATCGATAATGATACCCTTACCATTACCGGTGCAACGGTTGATTTCGGTACTGTTGTTATCGAGAATAATCGGCTTGTTTACACGCCTATAGTCGGGTATATCGGGGATGCGACTATTCAATACAGTATCACTGATGGGATGGGAGGAACGGCTAATAGTACTGCAATTGTGACTATTAAAGTTAATCAAGCTCCCGTGACACAAAATGATAGCGCATCTAGCAATGGAGAAACCATCACGATTGATGTTTTAGCTAATGACAGCGACCCAGAACAAGGTGAACTGTTCTTAGTTTCGGCTACCACAGAATTTGGCACTTCCGTTGTTAACAGCGATGGTACGTTGAGCTACACACCCGCGGCTGGTTTTGAAGGGATGGATACAATCAACTATATTGTGAAAGATGCACAAGGTGCGCAATCACAGGGAAGCGTTTCAGTAACCGTTGAGTTAAAACAAACTGTTAATGTGAGCAATAAATCATCAGGTGGTGGCCTTGGCATGATCACCTTACTCGTCGTTTCTGCTTTTGTAGTAAGACGTAGAGTGTCTCGGTTACCGAGTTTTGCTCTCCTATCCACTAGTTGTGTGTTAGCAAGTTCAGCAGCCGCGGAAGATTGGCAAGTGTCTGCAACCCTAGGTCAAGCGACAGCTCAAAGTTCATATTCATCTGAGCAATGGGTACAAACGGCGATTGATGATGAAAGCGTTAGTTGGTCCGTTGGTGCTTTTTATAATTTAAAACCTAATTGGAAGTTGGGTATTAGATATATTGATTTAGGCGAAGCGAGTGTTAATTTTTCTAAAGAAACGAGTAACCCTGAGCAAGCGCACTCAGAACTTTCAGACAAAGCACCTGCTTTACCTACTGGCTTGGCAATTCAAGCTAACTATTTAGTTGATTTAGCCTCATCGCTCAAAGGGGAGCTGTTTCTAGGTGCGTATCATTGGAAATATAAAATAAACAGTCGCAGAGATAATTCAAATACTATTGTCAAACGGGATGAAGGAACTGACCTTTTTCTTGGCGCAGGTATAAATTATCAACTACTTGACTCAGTTAGTATAGGTGTTGACTATACGCGATATTTTGTCTCTGAGAATGATATAAATGAAATTGCTCTTTCAATGAGCTATCAATTTTAATTATTTAAAAGCCAGCACTTTTGTGCTGGCTTTTTTATTAGAGTTAGCCGACAGAGCAAAAACACTTGGAGTTGAATTAGCAAGGTCATACTTATTTTTACAAAAATTGTGGACCTATAATGCTGAACTCTTTAGCGATTATGTAAAATCTTATCCAAGTTCTGTTTTGATTTAGCAACGCTTTGTAGTGGGGTTAGTCCGTTTGGGTATTCTTCCTGTTCCATCACTAGCCACTCGGTGTCGCCGTGCGATTCTAACGTATCGATGATGGCAGACCAATCAATGTTGTTTTCACCTATTATCGGGCTCATGTTGCTGCCCTCAATCGTGCGTACTTTAATGTGCGTTGCAAGTGTACGGTTAGGGTACTTTTTAATAAAGTAGATTGGATCTTTATCTGCGTAATTGACCCAGCCAATATCTAACTGCAATGGCATAGTTTTGGGTGTATTACTGGCAATATAATCCCAAAACGTTGCGTTATTAAAAGCATTAAACTCTTTATTATGATTGTGAAAACCGATCTTCATATCAAGGCGGGTTGCATAATCACTGACTTTAGTGAGCTCTTTAACCAGTGTTCTAACCCCTTCTGGGTGCCATGCTCGCTCATCCCAAGGTACATAAAGTGTCGTAACGCCAAGAGTCTTGTAAAACAGCAGGGTGCTATCAATTGTGTTTTCACTGAGCGCATCAAAGCCTATATGGGCACTACTGGCAACTAAGCCTAATTCACTGAGCTTTGCTCTTAAGGCTGCTGGGTTATTAGAGTAGGGGCCAAAATCTCCGGCAAACTCAACACCGTCAAAGCCCATTTCGGCAAGAGACTTAAGCGTACCATGAAAGTCATTTTTTAAGGTGTCTTTGACTGACCATAACTGCACACTCACTGGCAGTTTTGCGAATAATTGACCACTAAATACAAGGCTAAAAATGAGCAATAAAATGCGGGTTTTAAACATACTTAAATCCTAAAAAAGCAGGGGAGAGCTCCCCTGCATTAAACTGTGTTATAAAACAACACAAGGGGGGAAAGTTAATCGGTATAGGCGTACTCGCTTAAACCAAGCTCAGCTAAAACCTGATCTAAATGAGCTTTTGCTTCATCAGAAGGGCCAGGGTAATCACCAGCAATTGGTACATTACCAAGGTAACCTATGTCTTTACAGCCTTCAGGTGTACAGAAAAAGGCAGCAAGCACTAACTCTTTAAAGCGTAAAAAGGCTTTACCAATACGCTGAAATTGCAGAGGTGTCTGCTCGTTTAAAAACGCAATATCGTCTAAAATCGCGCGATGTTGCTTTTCGTTAAGCGCAACAAATTGCTTTTTAAAACGAAGCTGTGCTTCATCGTTAAGCCACGCGAGTGAATTTAAAATTTTAATTCTATCGCGTTGTTGGCCTTCATAAGGCGCGCTTACCCACTCATTAATAACTGCCGGTACTTGTAGCTCACTGGCTGAAGGAATTTCTCCTTCGCGCGGTACAATGTAATCAGATAAAAGCGCTACTAACGTAAGCTCGTCCGCTGTTAAGGTCAGCGGCCAAGGTGATTCTGGTGGCATCACCAAATTAGGATCTTGGCCATAGCCTTTAGCGGTGACAGGCTTAATATCTAAATCAGGCCAATGCTCTTTTGCAGAGACAGCACCGTCATCTTCAAGTGCTTTTGTGCAGCCAGCAGTTAAACCAACCGCCGAGCCCGCAGCTAATAGGCCAAGCCATTTTAAAGACTCACGGCGGCTCATGTTAGAAACATAGTTATATGAGTCATGTTCGTTACGATGATGCATAATTAAAGTACCCCGTTATCAATTTGTTGAGCAAGCCAAGTTGAATTACGCATTGCCAGTGTCATGATGGTGAGCGTACAGTTTTTATGGGGGTTAGAAGCAAATACACCGGCATCCATTACAAATAGGTTATTACAATCCCATGTTTGACCCCATTGATTGGTGACCGAATCTTTCTTTGAGCTGCCCATTCGTGTGGTGCCCACTTCGTGAATGATTTCGCCACCTTTAGAAATGGCTTTTTCTGCAGGCGGGAGCTCGCCAACGGTCGCCCCCATGTTTTCTAAGATTTGCTTCGCGGTTTTTAAACCATGTTCTATTTGCTTTAACTCTCTATCTGACCACTTAAAGTGGAACTTTGATACCGGAATACCCCATTTGTCTTTAACCTTTTCGTCGATTTCCATGTAGGTATCTTTGTTCGGTAACATTTCGCCACGTAGAGCAAAACCAACGTAAGAGCCATATGCATCACGAATTTGCTGTTTGAGGGCAGGGCCATAGCCTTGTTTATCACCCGATACACCCGAGCCTGGTTGCCTAAAGCCACCGCCAATTTCAAAGTGATAACCACGTGGGAAATCTAATTCATTGTTAGCTTGTGCTTGATGACCCCACCAAGGAATAAATAAGTGATTAGCGGTATGGCCATCTTCGTTATAGCGTGGGCGGCCTTTAAGTGCTGGAATTTGTGCACCTAACCATGCACCCGTCGAATCCATTAAGTTTCTACCTACTTGGCCACTTGAATTAGCAAGGCCTTTAGGGTGCTTTTTATTTTTTGAGTTTAATAAGATACGCGCTGATTCACAGGCACTGGCTGCTAAGATAACCACATCAGCATCAATGGCATGCTCAGTGACCGTATGTTTATCAACATAGGTTACGCCAGTTACTTTACCTTGCTCATCAACCTTGACTGATTTAACCATGGCATCGGTAATGACTTTTAAGTTACCGGTAGCTTTTGCCATTGGCAGTAATGATGTCGTCGTTTGAAAAGCGGCGCCAATCGAGCAACCCGAGCCACAAGGCGTTGCATAAAAACAGGCCATGCGGTCATCTTTCGGGCGGGTCAATACCGCGCGGTGCATAGGCACTGCTTGGATGCCCATTTTCTTTGCAGAGGCGGCAATTAAAAGCTCAGGAACACGCGGCTTCGGTGGTGGCTGTAAAATACCTGGCGATGAATCTGGCATATCTTCATGGCCTGTATTGGTGCCACATACACCAACAAGTTCTTCAGTTTTATCGTACCAAGGTGCTAAATCAGCGTATTCAAAAGGCCAGTCAGCACCGTGACCATCACGGCTTTTGCCTTTAAAATCGTGCTCGCTAAAGCGTAATGAATAGCGGCCCCAGTGGTTTGTTCGACCACCTAGCATACGTGCGCGCCACCAATAAAAGTCGCTCCCTTTTGCGCTAGTGTATGGCTCATCAGGCACTTGCCAGCCGCCATCAACAGTTGCGTCGTAAAAGCCAAAGTTTTTGTCTTTATTACCTGCACCCATAAGTGGGGCTTCGTTGTTACGACGAAACATCGGGCTTTCTGTTTTCGGGTCATAATTACGACCGGCTTCAAGTAATAACACTTTGTGGCCAAGTTTGGTCAGCGTGTAAGCAGCCATGGCACCGCCAGCACCAGAGCCAACTACTAATACCTTGTGTTTAAAATCAGACATCTTATAGCTCCTTGATTTTTATATTTTTAAACCACACTTTGTCGCCGTGGTCTTGAAGCCCAATGTGACCTTGCTCTGCAGTTGCAAAGTTTTTCCAGGTTGCAAACTTACTGCCTTTAACAAGGGTATTCCAGGTTGTACTACCAATCACAATGCTGGTGGTGCTAATACCGTTTTGCCAAACTTGTAAATGGTTGTCTTGCATCTTAATACGTACATGGTTCCAGCTATTTGCTGGTTTGTGCGCTGCAACTGGCGCAGCAAATAAATCGTAAATTGACCCCGCTAAATGTGAGTCAATTTCAGTATCTGGGTGTTCTTCGTTATCAATAATTTGAATTTCAGGCGCATGAGAGTAAATCATCTGCCCAGTTTCATCAGCCAGTACAAAAATACCGCTATTGCCTTTGGTAGAGATTTTCCAATCAATCTTTAATTCAAAGTTTTGGTACTGCTTCTTAGTGAGCAGGTCGCCACCACCTTTGGTTAGTGTCATAGCGCCATCTTCAACGACCCATGCAGGGTTTAAAGATTCGCTTTTAAAGTTACGCCATTGCGACATATCTTTACCATCAAACAATAACTGCCAGCCAGCTTGCTTTTCTTGTTGTGTAAGCTGATTGTCAGCCGCATTAGCGAGTGCACAGCTACTAATGGTAAGCATTAAAGTCAGTGCTTTAAGAGATTTAAACATAGTGTTCCTCGACGATTTACTTGCTTAAGATGCACATTTTTCGGTGCGTTTGTTGTTATTAACTACTAAATGCAACCCAATGAATGCGACGATTAAAATAATTGGGAAGATCAGCAGGTTTTGTAATACAGCCTGTCCGGCTAAAATTTCAATTTGTTCAGCACTAGCGCCACTTGCTTCTGCCGATGAGCGTGCCGTATCTATCCAGCTACCAATTACAGGGTTCCAAATGCTCATCGCAAACATGCCTGCACCGCCCATTAACGACATACCCAGCGCCCCTGACTTTGGAATGTATTCAGCAACGCAGCCAAGCATGGTTGGCCAAAAGTAGGTAACGCCAAGTGCAAATAATATGGCTGCTAGATAAATCATGCTGCCCTCGGCTTGGCTCATCATAAATATACCTAAGCTTGCACAAATGGCTGAACCAAGTAATACACCGGTAGGGTTGAGCTTGTGCACAATGGGGCCAGCAAAGAAGCGACCAACAGCCATCAGGCCAGTGATTAAGGCTAATACCACCATAGGAGAGGCACCCGATGAACCTAGAATACGCTCAATCCATTGTTGCGTGCCAAACTCAGTGGTTGCTGTGAGTGTCATACAGGCAATTAAAAAGAGGTATAACGGCGTGAATAAGTGGCGAATATTACTGCTGGTTGAGTGAGTACGCGTATCAAAGCTAGGAAACTGCGCTCTAATCAGCATAGCGCCATAAATAACCGTAGGCACTAAAATTAACGCCACTTGCCATTGCCAGTTTAAACCCGCTCCCGACATAAAGTTAGAGGCAAGTGCGCCAATCACAATGCCACCTGGGAACCAAACATGAAAACGGTTTAGCATGGTAGTGGTATTTTTAGGATACATTTCTGCAATCAGCGGATTACAGCCCGCTTCAACAGAGCCGTTAGCAAAACCAATCAAAAAGGTAGAAACCAGTAAGCCCCAAAAGCCATCGGCAGTAATGGTCAAAACCAGACCAAGTAAATGGCAGATAAAGGCTAACGCCACTAATTTCTTCGCGCCAATGGCATTATAAATAATGCCGCCGATCATAGTCGCAACCGGAAAACCTAAAAATGCCATGGCATTAACCCAACCTAATTCTGTGTCGGTTAGGCCAAACTCACTGCCAAGTTGACCTAAAATACCAGCACGAATGGCAAAGGTCATTGAGGTCACAATCAGTGCTATACAGCAAAGCCGAAAGACAATGCGGTTATAATTATTGTTGTCCATATTGTGTGTCCTGTGTGTTCTATTGTTGTCGGTTTTATAAACCTAAAATTCGATTATTTCGCTCAGTGTTTGTTGTGCCACTGGCAAAATCGTCAAAGGCTTTGTCTGTTGGATTTATTAAGTGGGCTTTAATAAACTCAGCGCCTTCTCTTGCCCCATCTTCTGGGTGCTTTAAGCAGCATTCCCATTCAAGTACAGCCCAACCATCAAACCCATATTGAGTTAACTTGCTGAAGATTTGCTTAAAATCTACTTGGCCATCTCCTAAAGAACGAAAACGTCCTGGTCGGTCTTGCCAGTTTTGAAAACCGCCATAAACACCTGAGCGGCCATTTGCGATAAATTCGGCATCTTTGACATGAAACGCCTTAATGCGCGAATGATAGATATCGATAAACGCTAAATAGTCGAGCTGTTGCAATACAAAATGGCTCGGATCATAAAGAATATTAACGCGCGGATGATTATTGGTTGCTGCTAAAAAGCGCTCAAATGTCACACCATCATGTAGGTCTTCACCCGGATGCAATTCATAACACACGTCTACGCCATGCTCGTCAAAGCAATCTAAAATAGGTAACCAACGCTTAGCAAGTTCACTAAAGCCTTGTTCAACAAGTCCCTGCGGACGCTGTGGCCACGGGTAAAAGGTATGCCATAAAAAAGAACCCGAAAAAGTCGCATGAGTTGTTAACCCCAGGTTCTTACTGGCTTTAGCAGCTAGCATCAGTTGCTGGGTTGCC
Organism: Pseudoalteromonas sp. L21; assembly: GCF_021728035.1. Lineage (NCBI taxonomy): Bacteria > Pseudomonadati > Pseudomonadota > Gammaproteobacteria > Alteromonadales > Pseudoalteromonadaceae > Pseudoalteromonas > Pseudoalteromonas sp. L21. The sequence goes on from NZ_JAKKCV010000002.1 coordinate 360,267, forward strand.
CACTTAGTACGGGCAGCTGGGTTACCTTTTACATGCTCTGCGGCAAAGTTATCAAACATTTCATCGTACGCAGGGTGCACAGCAATTAACTGGCCTTGCAAATGTGTTGATAGCTCTGAAATTGTAAGTCCATACTCTGTGGCAATACCAGTGACTTCATCGCAGTATTGCTGACTTTGGGCGGCTTTTTCTAAATCGAAAATCTCAGGGTTTGAGGTAGGTACTTGAATCGCTTTGTAACCTAAACCGCTTGCCCACTTACATAAGCCACGAAGGCTATTAAAGGGGGCTTCTTTAGAAATAAACTGCGCCAAAAAAATTGCTGGCCCTTTGATTTTATTCATTCTTTATTATCCAATCTGTAATTTGTGCCACTTAATGTCTTGCTTTGCTGAAGCAACTACGTGCTCAATAAACGCCATACCACGCACAGCTTCATTGATGCCAGGCACATCAAATGCTGAGTTTGTTGCTCTATCGCCTTGTTTAAATGCATGAATTTGTGCTGCAAAATTGCTGTAGATATTAGCAAATGCTTCAAGGTAGCCCTCTGGGTGACCAGCAGGGGCGCGCAGTGCGTTTTGTGTGTCAGGGTGTAATTCACCCACACCCGCTCGCAGTAAAATAGAGGGTTGGTTGTGACCACGCAGCCATAAACTATTAGGCTCAAGCTGTGACCATTCAAGGCTTGCCTTGTCGCCGTAAATACGTAGCCGTAAGTTGTTTTCATCGCCAATAGCGATTTGGCTTGCCAGTAAAACGCCTTTACAACCATTATTGAATCTAAGTAGCACGGTGCCATCGTCATCAAGGGCGCGACCTTCAACCACATGGTTTAAATCGGCGCAAAGCTCGGTGATTTCGAGATCAGAGACATATTCGGCTAAGTTAGCTGCATGCACGCCAATGTCGCCCATACAACAACTAATGCCAGCCTTGCTGGTGTCTAAACGCCAGCTAGCTTGTTTTGAGCCTTCGTCTTCACTGTGTGCTAACCAACCTTGGGTGTACTCAACAATCACTTTACGTATAGTGCCAAGCTCACCGGCTTTAATGCGATGTTTGGCCTCTTTGACCATAGGGTAACCTGTGTAAGTGTGGGTTAACCCATATAAAACCTGCTGCTTTGCAATGATGGCTTGTAATTGCTCTGCTTCTGCGAGAGTGAGCGTTGCGGGTTTATCTGATAGCACATGAAAACCATGTTCAAGCGCCATTTTTGCGACCGGAAAATGCAAATGGTTGGGTGTTACAATAGCCACAAAGTCGATACGCTCATCAGCGGGTAATTTTGCTTCTTCGATAAATAAGCTTTGGTAACTGTCGTAGCAACGACTGCTATCAAGCCCGAGTAGTTCGCCAGTTGCTTTACATTTGTTTGCATCTGAACTGAATGCGCCTGCAACAAGCTCTATCATCCCGTCTAACCGCGCTGCAATTCGATGAATAGCGCCAATGAAGGCACCATCGCCACCGCCTACCATTGCCATGCGGATCTTAGCTTTGCTCATCTTAAGCGCTCCTAATTTAAATAGCGTTAGCTACTGTTAATCTCATGTTATTGATAATAGGAAAGCTTGAGCAATAAGTGATAATAAAAATTCGGTTGACAATGCAACAAAATCGGCGTTTAAAATATATAGCATTATTCGGGAAAGAGACAAAATTGAGCGATGGATATACAAGAAATAATAAAAAAAGCTGGTGTAAATCAGTTGATTGCTGCATTTGACTTATTGCCAGATATTCTCTTTTGGGTAAAAGACACAGACAGTAGAATCTTGCATTGTAATCAACATTTTATTGAGCATCAGGGTTATAAAACACTTGAGCAAATATTGTTAAAAACAGACTTCGATTTTTCCCCAAAACACTTGGCGTTTCAATACGTCAATGATGATAAGCGAGTGATGGAAGGCTTCATAGTGACTGACCGTTTAGAGCTCAACCAAACTCAACAAGGTGAGCTTGGTTGGTTTTCAACGTCAAAGCATGCTTTAAAAGATCACGATGGCAATGTGATTGGTACTTATGGAGTGACTCGACATCTACAAAAAACCTCAAAAGCACTTTCTCATGTAAGGGCAATTGAAGAGCCGGTAAAATTTATTCGCGAGCATTATCATCGTCAGATCAGCATTGATGAATTAGCAGAGCTTGCGCACTTGTCGGTAAGTGCTTTAGAGCGCCGCTTTAAAAAGCACTTAGCAAAAACTCCCAATCAATTTATTAACGAAGTGCGCCTCGAAAATGCCCGCAAGCTACTCATTGAAACGCAACTGCCTATTTCACAAGTGGCTTATCAGTGTGGGTTTTCTGAACCGAGTTACTTCAGCAAACAATTTCGGCGTTTGTTTGGTGAAATTCCCTCACAAATGCGCTCACAACTCGGCGATTAAATTGCCGCTCTTGCCATTAAAATAGCCCCTTGCTCAGCACTGGCAAGGGCGGGGGTTAAACGCGCTTTACTGGCATCAGTTAAATAAGGCGTGATGGCACTGGCAATGCCGCCCATCAAGGTAACGTTTTCAATACCTTGTTTTTCAAAGTAAGCGATATAGCGGGTAATGTATGCGCACGCTTCATTTATTAATTGCTGACAAAAAGCGTCATCAGAATAGCTAAAAGCCAGCGGTGCAAATTTGGCGAGCTCAACAGGGCGTGCTGATATTAAACGCTGACTTAACGCTTGGCTTGAGTTGCAGTTAAGCTGGGTGAGCAGGGTATCTACAGCAGCGGAACTTTTCGCAACACCATCAAGTACTTCAAATGCTTTACGGCAAAGTTGTAAGCCTAACCAACCACCACTGGCACCATCGCTCAACAATAAACCATAGCCTCCCAATTCACTAAATTGGTTTTGCTGTTGGTAGCCTGCACAAAAGCCGGTGCCAATAATAATCACCGCGCCATCATGGTGTTGGTGTGCGCCTTTACACGCAATCAGCATATCTGTTGAAAGAGTAAACTTAGCAAAAGGGTGCTGCCATTTGGTCATGGCTTGATAGGCAGAGTCGATATTGGCACCGGCAAGCCCAGCATGCACATAGGTGTTTTTGAGCTCGCTTAAGGCAAGCCCTGCCTCATGAAAAGCAAGCTCAGTGGCGTGCAGTATTGAGTCTTGGCTTTGTTGACAGCTGGTGGCCACGTTTGCTGAGCCACTTATGGCTTCGCTAAGCAAAGAGCCATTTTCGTTTTCTAAACGAACTTTACACTTACTGCCACCGCCATCAATACCTAAAAAATACGTTGCTTTTTTCGCCATGCTTAATCCTTTGAAAGTAGCTTATAGATAGCCTCAGCGTTAATTGCACCTTGTGCGTTATGCACGCAAGAGTGTACATGCACAGATGCATTTGCTGAATAATTTTGTATTAATTGCCAAAAAGCTTCCGCGTTTTCTAGGGTAACGCCGCCACCCATAACAATTTCTATTTGATTGGCGCTCTGCGCTAAATATGTGTTGAGCTGATTTAGACCATCAACGGCACTTTGCCCGCTTTGCCACGGCGTGCCTGATGTTAATATACGGTCAACTCCTAAGCTAATGAGTGTATCAAGTGCGCATAACGGGTTTGTAAGGGTATCGAATGCACGGTGAAAGGTCACCATTAAGCCATGCTGTTTAGCTGTGGCAACTAAAGAGCGAGTCACGTTTAAATCAAGTTTTCCTTGTTTGACTGCACCCAATACTACCCCATGTGCCCCTAGATTAGCTGCGAGTTTTATCTGTTTTTCCATTAATTTATGACACTCAGTACGAACAGTAAAATTGCCAGCTTCTGGTCGTATCATTACTAATAGCTCGGTATTTCTGGTCAGGCTTTTCAATGCGCATTCAATTGCTGAAATACTGGGTGTTAAGCCTCCTAGGTGTAAATTGCTGCATAGCTCAAAGCGCTTTGCGCCTAAGTTGCAAGCCGTAAAAACGTTGTTTGCAAGTTGCTTTAAGTCGCTTTCATTTAGACAGACTTCAAGGATTTTACCATTGTTCATAGTTGTGTTTTTACCATATCTATTACACCTAGTTTCTAGTCACTTATTTCACTTGTTTTATCAGAAAGTATTTTATGTATTTTAATCTATTTTTATCAATTACTTATATTTTACGGTGTGTTCTTTGAAACTTTGGTTTACGCACATAAAACATAAGGTTAACTATAAAGTAGAATATATAAAAATGAATATAAAATATTCCTTGCGCCGATTTTGTTATATCGGTCACCGAATTTTTATTATCACTTTTTGACCGCTCCCCCTATTCTGAAACTGAGTTTAACAAGCTATTAACTCCCAATAATCAGTTTAAACCGATAACAATAAAATGTTTTATGAGATGTATAGATCTCATAAAGCGTGCAGAACACACAACTGGAGATGAGCATGGGCAAGCAAAGTGTAATAAAAATAAAAGAGCAAGGACGGCATTTTAAACGTAATGCAATTGTGATTTCGTTACTCTCGGCAATCAACACAGGTTACGCCGCTGAACAAGCGAATGAAGACGTAGAAGTGATTGAAGTACGTGGTATTCGTTCATCAACCGCAGAGAACTTAGCAATAAAACGACTTTCAGCTGCCACGGTTGATGCAATTACCGCAGAAGATATTGGTAAATTTCCTGATAAAAACGTCGCTGATTCATTACAACGTGTATCAGGCGTACTCATTGATCGCGATGGCGGTGAAGGTAGCCGCGTCAGTATTCGTGGTACGTCACCGGATTGGACACTTACTCAATTAAACGGTAACTATATTGCATCATCAGGTTCAGGTGCCCCTACCCGTAGTTTTAACTACACGTTATTGCCATCAAGCATGATCAAAAGTGTAGAAGTGTACAAAAGTGCTGAGGCACGTATTGATGAAGGCGGTATTGGCGGCACAGTTATACTACACACCCGTAAACCACTTGAAATGGAAGTAAATTCAGGGGCGTTAAGTGCTGAGGTGACTTACGATGATGTGTCTGAAGACACAAAACCACAAGTGAATGTATTGTACTCATGGAAAAACGATGAGGAAAACTTCGGTATTTTAGCAGGCTTCACACGCCAAGACCGCACCGTAACAACTATCACTAACAATGCGTCACATTGGCGCTTTCATTCAGATACTGTTGAAGGGGCAGAGCGTCCAGCTCTAGTAGACCAAGCCACTGGGGAAGTGTACAACAATGTGTGGGCACCGCGTGCGATGAGTGTTAACAACTCAAACCAAGACCGCACTCGAGATGGTTATCAAGTGGCTGTTCAGTGGGCACCGAGTGACAGACTTGATTTAAACTTTAACTATTTTGGTGCCAAGTTAGGCTACGACCAAACAGGGCAAAGCATTACCTTTGCAGAGTGGAACGATAACCACAACCCGTATTACGGCATAGTACTTGATGGCGATACCGTAGTTGCCTACGGTAATGCCGATAACGGTTTACTCAATGATAATAACTGGGGTGATGCCGATGTAAACGGCGGCGTGCCGGTTCGCCGTGGTTTATTATCGCCGCAGCTAACAGGGCGTGAGCGTTTTGGTGAATCAAAATCAAATACTTATGATTTTGAAGGCACTTATTATGGTGATGCATATAGCATTACGTTAAAACTTGGTCATACAGAAGCAGAGGGCGGTACATCAAAAGAAACCTACGCCAACATTGATGCACGGCAAGGCTCAGTGAACAGTTGGTTATGGTCAATTGAAAACGGAAAACCAAGCTATGAAGTGTCGACTGATTTAGCCACCGATAAAGAAGCGTATCAATACTATGATTGGTTTGACTCTTACTCATCTGAAAATGAAGACTCTGAAGATTACATTCAAACAGACGTAAAATTTGACCTTGATGGCAGCTTTTTTACCCGTGTGTATGTGGGGGGCAAATATCGCGACCACGAAATTAAAGGGATGCGTAATGATTTTCGTTGGGATGATGGCATAGCTGACAATGGCGGTTACCGTGGTTACTTACCAGGTACAGAGTGGTTCCATAATCCTGATTTTCATCCAGATGCACCAACACTGGTGAGCGATCATGTGGTGGATAATAGCGCTGGGGATACAGGCGCATTTAACTTTTTAGCATTTGATTTCAGGGCACTGGATGATTACCTAAAAGAAAACTTTAGCCAAACAGTTGTGCCTACGCTTTCGGGTACTTATGCCCTTGAAGAGAAAATTTGGTCTGTTTACACCCAAGCTGATTTTGAATGGCAAGATTTCCGCGGCAATGTGGGTGTGCGTTATGTCAATACAGAGCTTAGCACCTTGACCTACGATGATGTCATTGGTCAAGACGATGACGATACTGATCCGAATGAGCGTAGTAGTGATGGCAGCGAAGTATTACCAAGTTTTAACCTTGCATGGGATGCAACCGAAGACCTTGTTGTTCGTTTTGCAGCAGCACGCACCATGGCAAGAGTGAGTTATTCAGACTTAAGCCAAGCAGAGTCATACGGTCCTCCAGTTAACATTAACTCGCCAGATTCATGGACAGGCCGTGGTAATGGTACCTCAGTAAACACAGGGCTTGAACCTATGTTATCTGACCAATTCGATTTAGGTATTGAATGGTATTACGGCGATGGTTCTGCACTGGGTGCGACTTTATTCTCTAAAGATATTTCTAACTTACCAATTTCGACAGTAGAAATAGTAGAGCGTGAACACGATTGTTGTAATGGCCCAATTGAAGTTGAAATGAACACCAAAGTAGGGGGCGGCGATGCAAAATCAGAGGGTTTAGAACTGTTCTTCCAGCATTCGTTTGATAATGGTTTTGGTATTTTAACTAACTACACCTACACAGATACCAGCACCAGCGAAGTCTCAACAGACGGGCAAAAAACAGATGCTGAGATCCCAGGTACAGCTAAGCATCAATATAATATTTCAGTGTATTTTGAGAACGATGACTTTAGCGTTCGCGCCTCTTATAACTGGAAAGATGACCGTGCCAACGGTATTCACCAAGGCTACAACTTGTATACCAAAGACTATGGTCAGCTAGATGTGAATGCATCATATAATCTAACTGAGCAGCTCTCATTTACTGCATCTGTAGTAAACCTAACAGAAGAGCTTGAAGAAGGTTATTGGAAACAAAGTAATCGCTTTACTTATAACCAGTATTCGGGTCGTCGTTTTTACTTAGGCGCAAATTATAACTTCTAACCGACATGTTGTTTGTTGCAACCTAAAAAGGTACTTTTACTAAAGTACCTTTTTCTTTTTTAAGACAAGAATGATTGAATTTGTAGCGGCTACCGAGCAAGACAAAGCCTATTTACTCGACTTAAGGTTAAATACCATGGTTGGACACCTTGAGAACCAAGGGTTATTTTTATCACTTGAACAACACCAAGCAAGAGTGGCAGAACACTTTGAACACAGACACTTAGTGTTAAATGATGGGCAATGTGTAGGCGCTGCTAAGTTCATTGTTAGTGACAAAACAATCAGTTTATTACAGCTACAAATAGCACCCAAACAGCAGGGCAAAGGGCTAGGCACTCAGGTGTTAAATGCACTAAAAGCACAAACATCAGAAATTAACTTAACGGTGCTAAAAGCAAACCCAGCGTATGGGCTATATCAACGGGCAGGATTCAAAACGCTAGGTGCAGACGACTATGAGTTTCATATGCAGTGGCAGAAATAAAAAAGGGCGCTGTTAGCATTAACAAAGCGCCCAATTTTGACTATTTCTTTTCTTCTTCTGGCAGAGTCACGTTCAACTCAAGTACTGCTAAGTCATCTTCATTTTGATCAAACTGAACTTGAACAGCATCGGTATTTACATTCACATATTTGCGTATTACATCAAGAATATCTTGCTTTAGCTGTGGCAGATAATCAGGTGTACCACGTTGTGAGCGTTCGTGTGCGACAATGATCTGCAATCGCTCTTTTGCTAATGACGCACTGCTTTTCTTCTCTGAGCGGAAGTAGTCAAGTAAAGACACATTAACCTCCAAAAATCCGTTTAAATAAGCCTTTTTTCTCTACATCTAAAAAGCGGAAATCGACAGTTTCACCTAGTAGACGATTAATTGCATCAGTATAGGCTTGGCCTGCATCTGATTCACCGTCTAAAATCACTGGTTGACCAGAGTTTGATGCACTCAATACCGCTTGTGATTCAGGGATAACACCTAAAAGTTTAATCGCAAGAATTTCTTGCACATCTTCAACTGATAGCATTTCGCCTTTTTCAACACGCTCAGGGTTATAACGTGTTAATAATAAGTGTTCTTTAACGCTTTCTAGGCCTTCTTCAGCACGCTTAGATTTACTGTGCAAAATACCTAAAATTCGGTCGGAGTCACGTACTGATGATACTTCAGGATTTGTTGTTATAATTGCTTCATCAGCAAAATACATTGCCATCATTGCGCCCGCTTCAATACCCGCTGGCGAATCACATACGATGTAATCAAAGTCTTTTTTCAAATCATTTAGTACACGTTCAACACCGTCACGGGTTAAGGCATCTTTATCACGTGTCTGTGACGCAGGTAAAATGTGTAACTTATCAACTCGCTTATCTTTAATAAGGGCTTGATTTAAGTTAGCTTCACCATTGATTACGTTTACAAAGTCATAAACAACACGGCGCTCACAACCCATAATAAGGTCAAGATTACGTAGACCAATATCAAAGTCGATAATAACGGTTTTAAAGCCCTTAAGCGCTAAACCTGTGCCAATTGCAGCACTCGATGTGGTTTTACCAACACCACCTTTACCAGAAGTAACGACAATTACTTTTGCCATGAGATTTATCCTTTAACCAAAGCTGAAATTTCTAATGAATCATTTTTTTGTTGGATTTGTACTGCGTTGCCCCAGTGTTCACCTTGTAGGGAATCGCTGATCCAATAACTACCATTAATTGAAACAAGTTCTGCTTCTAATTTTTGGCAAAATATTTGTGCTTCGTTGTAGCCTTTAGCACCTGCAATTGCACGTCCGCGCAATGTGCCATAAATATGAACATTACCGTCGCTAATCACCTCTGCGCCATGACTAACCGCACCAATAACAATAAGGTCACGATCTTTTGCATAGACCTGCTGACCAGAGCGAACTGTGCCGTGAATCACTTGTGCAGGTAGGTGAACGGTTTTCTCAACGATAGATGTATTTGTTTGTTGTTTAGCGGTTGCTCCCTTAACGTCCTGTGAATAATTTAGGACTGATAAGCCTGCCGCTTTGGCGTTTTCGTTTTGCTCTTGGCTGCCATTACACACACCAACAGGGTTAAACGATAGACTGGTAAGCATTGATTTTAAGAAAGAAAAATCAAACGAGTCACCTTGTACATCACTTAAGTTAATTACGATGGGCGCGCCTGCAAAAAACTTAGGTGCTTGGGCTATTTTTTCATCTAACTGCTTACTTAAAAGAGAGGTATCTGCTGAAAATAGATGCAACACAGATAAAGTAAAAAGGTTCCCTTTTAGTTCAAAAATTTGTTCCGACATACATGCTCAATTGAATTGTCTTGGTTAGCTCTTTTTTAAATAAACGCAGGCTGAACAAGGCGTATACAGTAAAAATCTAACCGAAATTTTTAATCTTCTTATAAGAGTCATGTTATAGTGTGCGCCCTCGTTAAGCAAGATATTATAGGGCCATAATGCTAACTGCGGTGTATAAAAGTAAGAAAAAAGCGGATACCTACCTTTTTGTAGAAAAAAGAGATGATTTTACGCGTGTTCCTGAACCTTTAATGGACACATTTGGTCAACCACAGTATGTGATGATAATTAATCTTGCTAGTCGTGAAAAGTTAGGTTTGGCAGACTTAGAAACGGTTAAGCAAGCGTTAATTGACCAAGGTTTCTACTTGCAATTACCACCGCCAGAAGAAAACCTGTTAACCCAATTTAAAAAAGACAAGGGAGTTGAGAGTGATTAAAAAACTTGCCGTAGTTCTACTAAGTGCTTCATTAAGCACATCTGTATTGGCAGAGGAAAAAACACAAGCTGACTTCGACGTATACGTTGCTGCATTAAAAAATGAAGCGATAGAAAAAGGCTATGATCAAGCCTTAATCGAGCAAGCATTCGCAACGGCCAAATTTAAAAAGAAAGTCATTTCAGCTGACAAAAATCAGCCTGAAGTAAAAGAAACCCTCGAAACCTATTTACCAAAACGTGTGCCGCAATGGAAAATTGACCGCGCGCGTAAACTATACAAAGAAAACCAAGAGGTTCTTGAAAAAGTAGCTAAAGAATACGGCGTTCAAGCGCGCTTTATTGTTGCACTTTGGGGCCTTGAAAGTAACTTTGGTAAAATCCAAGGTGGTCATAGTGTGATAGCATCATTAGTCACACTTGCTTTTGATGGCCGCCGCGAAACTATGTATAAAAACCAACTTTGGGCAGCGCTTGATATCTTAAAAGAGGGCCACATTACCCTTGATAAGTTCAAAGGCTCTTGGGCTGGTGCAATGGGTCAGACGCAGTTTATGCCAACTTCATTTAACGCCTACGCTGTTGATTACAACGGTGATGGCCGCAAAGATATTTGGACCACAGAAGAAGACGCATTTGCTTCAATCGCAAATTACTTAAAGCAAGCAGGTTGGAACGATGATTTAACTTGGGGTCGTCAAGTTAAATTACCTGAAGGCTTTGATAACGCAAACATTCTTAAACGTGGCACTAAAACGCGCAGCCAATGGCTAGAGTACTGGAAAGATTCAGAACGCAGCCTTGCTGATTGGCAAGCAATCGGTGTTCGTAAAATGGATGGTAGCGACTTACCAAACGTTGATGTGACCGCCGCAATGGTAATGCCAGATGATGTAAACGGTCGTATGTATCTAGCCTACGATAACTACAAAGCACTGATGCACTGGAATCGCTCGTATTACTTTGCAACCAGTGTTGGTTACTTATCAGATCGTATCGGTTACCCAGCGGTTAAGTAATTGATTTTTAACCACCAAGTTTTATCAAAGCTTGGTGGTTAATGGAATAGAAGGTTTTGGGTGTGAGGTTGTCACTTTTTACAATAAATATCCATACCCACTGCGCGCTAAAGCACTGCCTTCAAGCAAACGCGCGAAACAAGTTTCACGCCTACAATATCAAACTCGCAACTTATTCTTTTCCAGGCTTCTTCAAAATTTTGTCTTTAAAATCGAGTACCTTGCCAATACCTGAACCGAGTTTCATTAGGCTTTGGAGTTGTTCAGGGCTTAAACGTTGTAGCTCTGCCGACCATTTTGTAACGGTTTCAAGTAGGTCGTGAATTTCTTGCATTTGCTGCTGGGCAAAGCGCTCATCATCGTTGTGGGCTTCTTCTAAAATATTATCGCGAAGTAAGCTAAGGGTTGGGTCTATCTCACGTTTTTTACGCTCTTCGAATACACGGTTGGCCATGTCCCAAATACTGCCAGCAGGGCCGTAGTATTCTTTACGGTCGCCAGGGATATGATGCACCTTGATTAAACGCCAAGACTGAAGTTCTTTAATGCCCATACTCACGTTACCACGTGAAATACTCAAGGTATCGGCAATTTCATTGGCGGTCATGGGCTCTTTAGTAATGGTGAGTAAACCACACATTTGACCAATAGTGCGATTAAAGCCCCAACGGCTACCCATTTCACCGCAGTGCATTACAAAAGCTAAATTTTTTTCAGATAGGCTCATAATTTTTTGTATTCAAAAACTTCAGAAATTTAATGCTAGCACGGTGTTGGTATAACTAAAAGAAATAGCCACTATTCGATGTTACGCGACTAAAGTCTAAATTTTGAGCTAGTCCGTTGATTTTACTAAGCGTTAAACAGGAAAATTGAAATCGAACAAAAAATAAACAGTTTGATCTGTATCAATATTGGTGACAATAGTTTGCGTTATCGTATAGGCTCAAAGTGCTCAATTAAAAAAAACAAAGGAGGAACGTTATGAAAGCTGCAGTTAATAAAGAATACAAAGGTAAGCTGACTATTGAAGATATTCCATGCCCTGAGGTAGGGATAAACGACGTGTTAGTTAAAATAGCGGCGTGCGGTGTGTGCCACACTGATTTACATGCATGCCATGGAGATTGGCCTGTAAAACCTAAAATGCCATTAGTACCTGGTCACGAAGGGGTCGGTACAATTGAAAAAGTAGGGGCTAATATAAAGCACTTATCTGTGGGCGATAGAGTAGGGATCCCTTGGCTGTATAGTGCATGCGGGCATTGTGACTACTGCTTAGAAGGTAAAGAAACCTTGTGTCTTGAGCAGCACAATACAGGTTATTCAATAGACGGTGGTTACGCTGAGTATTGTGTTGCACATGGTGACTTTGTCGTAAAAGTACCAGACGGGTTAGGCTTTGCAGAAGCTGCGCCATTATTTTGTGCAGGTGTTACGACGTACAAAGCATTAAAAGTAACGGGTGCAAAAGCAGGTGATTGGGTTGCTATAGTCGGTGTGGGTGGCCTTGGTCACTTAGCGGTGCAGTACGCAAAAGCGATGGGCTTTAACGTAATTGCCGTTGATACTGGTGAAAGTAAACTCAACCTTGCTAAAGAGCTTGGTGCAGACATCACTATTGATTTTATGAAGCAAGTACCATCAGAAACCATTTTTGAGCAAGTGGGTGGTGCGCATGGTGTTGTGTGTACAGCCGTATCAAAACCAGGTTTTGAGCAAGCCTACAAAAGTGTACGCCGTGGCGGTAAATGCGTGCTTGTAGGTTTACCACCAGAAGAGATGCCACTGCCTATTTTCGATACCGTGTTAAATGGTGTGTCTGTTGTGGGCTCAATCGTAGGCACGCGTAAAGACTTACAAGAATGCCTGGACTTTGCAGCCAAAGGTAAAGTTAAGGCCATTATTGAAGAAAAACGCCTCGAAGATATCAACGATATTTTTGACGACATGCTAAAAGGCGATATCACAGGCCGAATTGTGATGACGCTTTAAGTTGAGCTTTTTAACAAGTACTGTCAGGTTTGGTTGAATGATTCAATTGAATCTGACAGTTTTTCGTTTGTTAAAAAGCAGGGAGCTGTGACTCGTTATTGCCCCAAAATGAGTTAACGTAATTACTCTATAGATCACCTTTGAGCTATCAGATACAGTGATTCACCTAATGATATTGGCTCTACTCCACAATCTGATATTCCACTAACTTTTATGTTGGTGATGACATAAATAACTGTATTAATACACAGTTTTGTTGTTGTGCTTCCATATTCAAGAAAATGAGCGACGAGCGCATTTTCTTTTTCAGAATATCTTTAGTGCCAATAAAAAATTAGAATTGGCAATGCATTACGTTATTTGTTAAAAATAGATTTATTAATACCTGCGCGTAACATCGGCAGAAAGATGCGCGACGGGCGCACTATAAAATTGTTAGCCATAAAAACGGAGTTGAGCATTGCAAATAGGCATCTTGATAATCGGCCTTATTTCACCAACGTATTGGATGGCATCTCTTCTCAAGCAAGACGTGAATAAGGCGAAAGTAATAAGGCTGCTCAACTGGGTCTATTTTCTTTTTGCTCTATTGTCGGTACTCGCTATTCTGATAATAGAGGTATCACTAACCGCTGGTTGGGAAGATTTCATTTCGTCCAATTGGGTAATTGCAATTTGGAGCATTTTTTTACTCTCAAGGTGCAGTGAAATATATGTGGCATTTCTTAGAGATGCACTCGACAAGGTATCGGAAAAAAAGTCCGAAAGTAGAGGGAAGTGGTGGCCACGATCATTAGTAAGAATAAAAAATAAGCTTTTTGTCCATCAGTGGATATCTCGTCATATTAAAGGGAGTTCGTTGCAAAACCACGATAGGTTGGCATTATCCTTTCGTAGCTATTTCGAACTGATAGTGAATTTCGCGATCTTGTATTTGCTTACACCGGAAACATTTTGGAAAGATTGCAAGAATCCCGAAGGTATTTGGGAGTCTGGATATTTTAGTGGGGTTACGATAACCACACTTGGTTATGGAGATATCACTCCGGTTCATTGGTTCCCTCAATTTCTTACCGTATTTGAGGTATTGTGTGGTTTCGCATTAATCGTGGTTTGTTTCGCAGTGTACTTGCAGAAGGAAAAAAATGGCTAACAAGGCCGTAAACTCGGACGCATTTTCCGTTCGCTGCGCTCACTACAAATACGCCGGTTACGGCTGGCGTTATACGTTTATCAAGGAATGACTATGAATTTAAGGATATTGATACTTACCCTATTAATTACAGGTTGCTCTGAAGCAACTCCCGAGTTTGAAAAATTAGCTGTAGAAATCTCTCATGAGAAATCTGTTAAATTTGATTCTGGATACTGGCAAGTTGGTGGCAATTTGCAATCAGCAAATGCTATGGCGTGGCAGAAAGCTTCGTTTCAAAATAAAAGAGCAACTTGTAGCGTTTTCCTAGAAGCTTTGATTCAACAAAATAAGCTAAATATTGAAGATTCCTCAGATGAAAATATCAAAAAAATGTCAGAGGAACTTGTATATCTGCTAAATGAACGCTTCAAAATGGTTGGCAACGCTCAAGAAAACGAAGAGTCATTTAAACATTTAAAAGTTAGTAATGAAGCGTTAATAGTAATTAAATCATTAAAGTGGCATAAAAACGTATAACAAGTTACTCAAAAGGACGCAAAACGCTTGGCTTGCGCTCCTTCGTCGCTAACTCATTTATGTCCAAAAGCAAGCCACTACTCAAACTACTTACTAAACAAAAAAGCGCAGCTTACTTAAGCCGCGCTTTTTGCTCTTATTTCACAATTAAAGTGTGTAGCTAAAGGTTAGTTTAGCATTACGCTCTTCGCCTGGCATACCGCCTAAGAACATTGCTTTTGAGTAATAAGTTTTGTTAAACAAGTTATTTAGGTTTAACTGTAGCTTCCAATCATCTGTTTGGTATTGAATTGCGGCGTCGTAAACTGTGTAGCTCGGTACGTAGCCATCAGGAATACCAAAAGAGTCAGCGTTTGTACTACGGTCATCAACATATTGCACGCCTGCGCTAATTGTAAGTGGCTCGGCTAAATCAAACCATTTAGCGTCATAGCTTAACCAGCTGCTGGCTGTTACATAAGGCACACCTTTTTGACGGTCATCGAAGGTTGATGAGTTAGGATCTTTCTTATCGCGCGCGTCTTGATATACCGCGTTGATGTTAAGTTTCCATTGCTCGTTTAAATCGGCATTTAAATCAAGCTCAACACCTTTAGTTTGCTCTTCACCATCGTAAAAGTTCTTTGGCACTGAGGCATCAGATACACCATCCTCGTAACTAGGGTTAATATACTCAAGGTTTGTACGTGCACTATCAAATACCACTAGTGATGCTAGTAGTTGATCGTCAAAGGCTTTTACACGCATACCGATGTCGTTACTGACTGATTCGGCGTCATCGCGGTCAGCTTCGTTACCCGATACACTACCAAGTACGCTGTATGCTGTACGACCTTTAGAGTGATTTACAAAGAACGAAATATCATCGCTAAGTTTGTAGGTTGCACCAAGGTTGTAGGTCATACCGCTGTCTGATGTATCTGCTTCTGGTGTTGGCTCGGCTGCACTGGCACGATAGCGCGCATCAACACCAAAGTGTTCGTAGCTTTGTTTAATACGGTTAAACGCAACGCCTACACGTGTTGTGAAAGTGTCGTGAATATAGGCAACATGTTGAATACCCACACCCCAAGCTTGAACTTTTTTGTTGTAATTGCTGGTTTTTAGCGGATCGTAGTCATAAAAGCTGCCTTCGCCCCAGTTCGGGTTACGAATATCAAAAATGTAAGGTAATTGACCTTGGTAAGTAACCTCACCATCTTTGTTTTTAATGATCTTGTCGACATCGTAAATAGAGTATTGTTTAAAACGAATATCGCGGTCTTCGTAATTGGCGTTTACAAGTAGTTCGTTATCGATTCCGGCAAAACTAAAGTCATAACGCAAGTCAGCAAAGTATTGCCATGATTTTTCGTCAGCTTCTACTTGGCGGTATTCTTGGCGACGAGCGGCAAATGGGTAAAGTACGTCATCAACCACTAATGGAGCGCGCGGGTCGGCATTGATCACGCCTTTGCGGTTCCAATAAACGTAGTTATAAGCACCCGTTTGGCGGGCAAAGCTCGATTCGTAATTACGGTATTGTAGTTGCTGGTTTAAAAATAAATTATCAGTAATGAAGTAGTTATGGGTTAACTTAAAGCGTAGCTCTTCGCCTTCGTTATCATTTGCCATTGGCGAAATAATACCATTATGGCCAAAGGTATAAGGTGTTAGGCCATCATTTGCTGCCAGTGAGTCTGCTAATTGTTGACGTTGCTGATCGGTTAGTTGCAGGCCTTTTGCCGTTGCATCGTTAATTAAATCGGCAGCGGTTACTTCACCTGCGGTTTTACCATTTACTGAGTCGCTGTTAAAAATACGAATAGGGTGGCCAATTGAATCAACGGCAATGGCATCTTTGATATAAGCGGCAGAAATCATGATGTCTTGTTTGTCGCTTAGTACATATTTTAACGCGCCATAAATTTCGTCACGGTCGTCTTTTAAGTCGCGGTAGCCCTCGCTGCGAGCGGTTTTTGCGTTAACGCGATAAGCAAGGTTGTCGGTTAATGCCGCTGTGCTATCAAAGCCTAGTGAGTAGCTATCCCATTGACCAAGCTCTGCATTAACCGTGTGCTTTTCAGTAAATTGTGGTTTCTTTTCAATTAGGTTGATAACACCACCTGCGCTACCCATACCATATAAGCCTGTTGCAGGGCCTTTAAGTACTTCTACAGATTCAACATTGGTCATTGAGCGTGTAGGGTTAAAGGTGTTGCCTAGGCCTGCACCGCCGTACATGCCATCGTAGGTATAGTTAGCACCTAAACCGCGGATCACTAAGTTATCGCCAATACCGTAGTTGTTACCCGCTTGGGTTACACCACTGATGTTACGTACTAAGTCTTGTAGATTTGTAGCGCCTTGCGAGTTGATAAGCTCTTGATCAACAACCACAACTGGGGCTGGCGTTTCCATTAAGGTCATATTTGATTTAGTGGCAAGGCCAGATTCAAGTACCACACGATTTTGTTTGTCGTAAACGGTAATTCGTTCAACTGAGTCTAAATCGTTGGCGTTTGCATTGAATGCGCTTAAGCAGGCAAGGGCTAAAATTGAGTATTTATATGTCATTATTATGGGGAATTTGTCGAAAATTTTCGGCAATGATAATACGAGCTATTTTCATTTCAAGTTTTATTTATCTAAATTAGGTATTTTTTCGTTTTAATACAAAAAAGAGATGTTTCGTTAAAATTTATTTAACTTGTGAGCGGTGAATTGTTAAAAAAGGGGAGTGCTGGCTTCTAAATAAGAAGCCAGAAAATCAATTTATTTATAGACTTTGCCGTCTTTCATTACAAATTTTACATCTTCCAGTACGGCAATGTTTTCAAGCGGGTTGCCTTTAACCGCAATGATGTCGGCTAAGAAGCCGCTTTTGATTTGACCAAGTTGATCATCCACTTTTAGCAGTTTAGCGCTATTAATAGTCGCTGATTGTAATGCCTGCAGTGGCGTCATACCAAACTCAACCATACGCGAAAACTGTTTAGCGTTATCGCCATGTGGGTAAATTGCGGCATCGGTACCAAATACCATATTCACACCCGCTTTAACGGCACGGCTGAAACTATCACGCTGCTTTTTAGATACTTGGCGCTCTTTGTTGAGGTTTTCTTCTGCAACCCCGTTTTGTTCACCGAAGGCAAGCGTGTACTCAGTGTTATAAATATCCATTGAGAACCAAGTACCATGTTTTTTAGCAAGTTTAATGGCTTCGTCATCAACAAAACTAACGTGTTCAACACTGTCTACACCAGCAATGATTGCGGCTTTTATACCACTCGTACCATGTGCATGTGCCGCAGCAGTTAGGCCGCGTAGGTGTGCTTCGTTCACAATGGCGTTCATTTCATCTTGTGAATACTGCTGAATACCTACCTTAGTGCCTTTTGAGAAAACCCCACCTGTTGCGCAAAACTTAATCGCATTGGCACCATATTTAATGTTTTCGCGTACCTTAGCGCGCACAGCCCACGGGCCATCAGCAACGCCTTCGGCGGTGTATTTCATTTCTGGTGGTAAACGGTTGTTGTCGCAGTGACCGCCAGTAACACCTAAAGACGGCCCTGCTGCCCAAATACGTGGGCCAACAATGTCGCCTGCATTAATACCATCACGTACAGCAATCACACTGTAGCCTTCTGCACCTAAGTTACGAAGAGAAGTGAATCCAGCGTATAAGGTTTTTTCTGCAAAGTGTGCCGCTTTAATCGCTTTACGTGGAATAGACTGGCCAATTCGTTCGCTGCGTGGCACAGTTGGATCGCTCGTTAAATGCACATGCATATCCATTAAACCTGGTACTAAAGTTAGTTCAGGCAACTGTATATGTTTATCACCCTCTTTTAGGCGTGGTTCTTTATTACTATCTACACTTGTTATTTGACCGTTTTCTATACTAATAAGTGGTGATTTAATCAGTTTTCCTGAATGAACATCAACCATTTCTTTTGCAGATATATAGGTTGCAGCATTTATATTCATTGATATAAAGCCCGTTAAGCCAAGGCTTATTGATAGCAGAGTCTTTTTCATTTTTATTCAAAGTTAGATAGTCGAATCGCAACTCTAGCAACCACTTTGCATAGTGTAAATAAACTGCGATAAATTGCAGGGATACTTGCTTATTAGCAAGCTAAAGCCGCATAATTTATCTGTAATCACTATCAGGGCAAGGAAAGAATGAAAAATATAAAATTAGCAATAATCAGTTCGGCAGTTCTATTTGCATTAGTTGGTTGTAACGAACCTGCTTCTAAAAATGAAAAGCCGACGACTGAAAACGCACAAACTACGACGCAAGCAGAAGCACCTGCAGCGCAACTCGACACACTATTAGCCGATTACTTTGAAGATGGTTTACAGTTTAACCCTATCGGCGGCACTTACATTGGTCGTAGCGAATATAACGACCAATTTATTGCACCTATCAATAAAGCAAACCGTGACGAGCAGCTTAATTTTGTTAAAGAATACAAAAACAAACTAGCAAATATCGACAAAGCGCAATTAACAGGTCAGTCATTATTAAGCTACGAAATTCTAGCCCGCGATTTAGACCTTGCGATTGAAGGCGCGCAGTTTCCAAGTTATTTAATGCCAATTAACCAAATGGGCGGGGCGCATAATACCTTTGCTGCGTTAGGCTCTGGGCAAAGCGCACAGCCTTTTAACACGGTTGAAGATTATCTAGCATTTGAAAAACGTGCCGATGGCTTTATTGCGTGGTTAGACAGTGTTGAGCAATCAATGCGCCAAGGCATGAAAGATAAAGTGGTTCTTCCTAAACCGCTTGCTGAAAAACTATTACCACAATTTCAAACTCATATTGTAGAAAAACCAGAAGAGTCATTATTCTGGGGGCCAATTGCTCAGTTACCTGAGTCTTTCAGCGACGAACAAAAAGCACAGCTAACAAGCGCGTACACCGTGATGATCAGCGAGCGTTTAGTGCCTGCGTATCAAAAAATGACTGACTTTTTAGCCAACGAATACATACCTAATGCTCGCGAAAGCATTGGTTATAGCGACCTACCAAATGGTAAAGCATGGTATGAGTATCAAATCAAGCAGCATACAACGCTGAGCCTAAACGCCGATGAAATTCATGACATTGGCTTAAGCGAAGTATCGCGTATTTTATCTGAAATGAAAAAAGTCAAAGAGACTGTGGGTTTCGAAGGCGATTTAAAAGCGTTTTTTGAGCACTTAAGAACTTCAGATGAGTTTTACTACGATACGCCAGAAGAGCTAATTGCTGCGTATGAAGCAGTAAAAGAAAAAATCGACGCTAAGCTGCCGCAAATGTTCGATATTGCGCCAAAAGCGCCTTATATAGTAAAAGCAGTAGAAGACTTCCGCGCAGAATCTGCTGCGGGTGCATCTTACCAATCGCCAGCACCAGATGGTTCGCGCCCAGGTATTTTTTATATCAATACCTTTAACCTTAAAGCACAGCCTAAGTTTTTACTTGAAACCCTGTCTATTCACGAAGCGGCACCAGGCCATCATTTTCAAATTGCCTTGCAACAAGAAATAGAAGGATTACCGCTGTTTCGTAAATTTGGTGGCTACACGGTATTTGCAGAAGGGTGGGCATTGTATGCAGAAAGCTTAGGTAAAGAACTTGGCTTATTTACCGACCCTTACATGTGGTACGGCCGTTTATCGGATGAGCAATTACGTGCAATGCGCTTAGTGCTTGATACTGGTTTCCATGCGAAAGGTTGGACACGTCAACAAGGTATTGATTACATGTTGGCTAACTCATCAATGGCCGAAAGTGACATTATCGCCGAAGTTGAGCGTTATATTGCGTGGCCAGGTCAAGCGCTATCGTACAAGTTAGGTCAGTTCAAAATCCAAGAACTACGTGACTACGCGAGCAAAGAGCTAGGCGATAAGTTCGACATTAAAGCCTTCCATACGCAAGTGCTGATTGATGGCGCATTACCAATGCCTATTCTTGAAGAAAAAATTAAGCGTTGGGTTAACGAGCAAAAGTAAAATACCCAAACCACCTCAAGGGGCGAGTTTCAGTTGGAATTAAAAGCGATTTAGGCAAGGCATTGATTGCAAGTAATAGTGGTTCTATTGTTAAAATCAATAACGCAGTATAAATCGCTTTTAAACCAACCCTTTGGGCGCTTCACAGGCACTTACTCTCATCGTTGTTACTTCTTAAAAGGGAATGCCATTCTTGCAAAGTAACGCCTTGATATTAAGGCACCTGTGAAACGCTGAATTCTGCATCTTGAGATGGCTTGGGTATCGCCCAAACTCGCTAAACTTTGCGCGCATGCTGGCTTTACGCTAGAATGCGCGCTGTTTAGGGGCTTTGAGTAATACCATGTTAGAAGATCAATTTTGGCTTAAGCGCTCGCTTGAGCAAATGTCACAACCCGAATGGGAAGCCATTTGTGACGGCTGTGGTAAATGTTGTTTAAACACATTTATCGACAGTGAAGACGAAGATGAATTTACCGCAACGGATCAACTACGCGAGGGTGAAGAACTTATTTTCACTAATATCGTTTGCCAATACCTAGACAACGACACCTGTGGTTGTAGCGAATATGCGAACCGCCAAACCTTGGTGCCTTCATGTGTAAAGCTTACTAAAGAAAACCTCAAAGATATCTTTTTTATGCCGCAAAGCTGTAGCTACCGCCGTCTTTACGAAGGCCGTGGCCTTGCGTCTTGGCACCCATTACTGAACGGTGGTAGTAAAGACATGATGCATCAGCTGGGTATTTCTGTGCGTGACAAAACAGTGAAAGACTGTGATGTTGACCTAGATGACTTTGACCTATACGTGGCCGAGTGGCCAACCAGAGACATCGATTAATGAGCGCCTTTAAAGCCAGCATTGGCCTGTTAAACCCAAAAAGCCCAACGAATGTGGGTGGGGTGCTACGCGCCGCTGGGTGTTATAATGCCAAGCAGGTATTTTTTACTGGTAGCCGTTATTTACGCGCTAATAAGTACCATACCGATACCAAAAATGTGCTTGAGCATATTCCACTAACCCAAGTTGAAAGCCTAGAACAAGCCAAGCCTGAAGGTGCAACAACGGTGGTGATTGAGCTGGTTGAGGGTGCAACGCCACTACCTGAATTTAAGCATCCTGAAAACGCATTTTATGTGTTTGGCCCTGAAGATGGCTCGGTCAGTAAGGACGTGCTGAAATGGTGTGATGAAGTGGTGTATGTGCCAACAATAGGTTGTATGAACCTAGCCGCGACCTGTAATGTTGTGCTGTACGACCGACTTGCTAAACTCGGTGGCATCGAAAGCTCAAACAACACCATTTGTAATAGTCGAGACACCAACAACTCACTTAAATGGCAACCAAATCAATCTGAGAAAGCCGACACTGAGTAATCACTCATAATAGCTTCGTTAGCGCCAGATTTAATAGTGGTAGCGACAAGAAATTATCGTTATCGCTTGCTCATCGACTATGTAGACAAGTCTGTTAGTATCATCAATACGACGAGACCAAAAACCAGATAAGTTCTCTTTTAAGGGCTCTGGTTTTCCTATGCCCTCAAATGGTGAGCGCTTAACATCATTAATGAGTTTGTTGATGCGCTTGAGTGTTTTCTTGTCTTGAGTATTGCCAATACAGGTAGTCATCCCATGCGTCATCAGTCCACGACAGTAATCGTTGACTATCATTCATCAATTAACTCTCGTGCTGTTGTTTTACCAGCACGGTACTGTGCAATCGAACGGATTAGATATTCAGCGTTTTTAGGTGAACGTAATAAGTGAACTGTTTCCATAAGGCTATTGTAGTAATCCAAAGACATAACCACGGCATCTTCAGAATCACGACGGGTAATAACTGTTGTATCAGCATCATTAACTACACCATCCAAAACAGCTTTGAGATCATTTTTAGCTTCAGTAAAAGATACGATTCTCATAATAACCTCAACATGTACATTTAATGGAACAAGTATAGTCTTTAGTTATCTACATATACAGTGAGTTAAACATGAAGTGTTAATCAAGAAACAACTGATTTACCATCATTAGCGAGCTGCATGAATACACTTTTAAATGAAGTGGGGTTTATAGTACTGAAAGAGAGTGTAAAAAAAGAGCGCTAAATTGCGCTCTTTGTGTATTTAATTAAATTAATCACTCTTTTGTGATTTGTACATTACTTTCCATGTTAATACCGTTATCAGTGATGTCGGTGGAAAAATAAACACTAACAGGTTGATGACGTAGTGAATCAAGTTCAGCCATTTCCTCATCACTTAATTGACCGGTTGCTGCAACGCTATCGAGCAAAGGTAAAAGAATTTTTTGAACGTCAAATGCCATGTTCACAAAGCCATTTTTAGTGACACTTTGCGACTCTAGAGTACCGGCAATCTGTGCTGATTTATCACCAGTGAAAATCACGATATGATTGCCCTTTAGCGCCATTTTAATATCAAAGTTAAGTGGCACTGGTGAGGGAATGTATTCGTTGATCAGCACCGCATCACCATTGGCAGGCAGTTTTATATTGGCAAGTGGTGGGACAAAACCTTGCGCAATCGAATACAAACCATGGGCATCGGTAGCTGATAGGGTAACGATAGCATCAAGCTTATCAATTTGTGGCCCTTGGTAGTCATCAATAGTAAATGCAGCATCCTGAACGCTCACACTCATGCCTTGCACACCATTTGCAAAGCCCGACATCATGGCAAGCCCAGCGGTGCTCACATCTTGCATTTCATTTTGTAGTGCGACAATTGGGCCACAGTTAAACTCAGCTGACTTAATTGCACCCGTTAGTGTATTGGCAAGCGGCATTACTTTTGCGACATCAACACCATAGGCAACACTTAAAACTTGACCGTCAAGTTGTGTAGTGTGTTTTGGCACGAAGCCACGTATTGCTTGTAGAGTATTTAGTAAGTCTTGATCTGTGCTTTGCAGTACAGCTTTTACATCAAAGTTGGCGTAATCAGTAGTGATACGTGTTTTTGTCGTCCCCGACACAGTTGCAGGCCATTTAGCGGCAATGCTGGCGATGTCATCTTGACATTCAGGGGTTGAAATAGCCGCTAATGCATTGCCTTGCTGGGCTTTATTAAGTAACTCTTTTAGCATTTGATGTAAGCGAGAGTTTTCTTTACCAGTAAGGGCGTTAGCAATCCGTTGATGATCAACATAGCCTACAGAATTTCCATCCAATGAAAAAGTATTGATAAGCGTTGCCAGTTTATCGGTATCTGCTAATGATTTAACAGGCTTTTCAACCCCTAAAGCAATTCGTAAGTCTTGCTCGTTTGTTAAGGGACTACTCAAAGTGAGTGTTACCCAATTATCTGTTGCAGATGCAATCAGATGAATATCATCGATACCATCAAAAGTGAGTGCAAATTGTGTGTACGTGACACCTTGTGAAGATTCATCAGAGTAGGCAATACCCGCTTCATCAGCAGACTCTTTAATACTATTTAAGAGTGCGGTTTGCTCACCCACTTTAATACGAAATATCGGCATTAATCCTTGGCTGTAAAACAGCCCCATAGAGTCATCGCTGAACCCCCATGTAGACTTGAACGTGTCATATGACGTTAACGATGTTTGGTACTTTTCTAAAAGCGCTGCAATAAAGAGGGCATTTGGATCGCCACTCGTTCTTAGCTGAGCAACAACGGGCGTTAAATCGTTGCCGCCTTTCATTGCACTCGGCATAAGCTCAAAGTATTTAGCATACGGAAATGGTTTTAATTGACCGTAAAAAATTGGCGTGTCGGCAGGGACATGCTGAAGTTGCGACAACTCTACATTAATGCTTGTATTACTTTGTGAATAGAGGAACGCGCCAGCGACAATAGCGACTGCGCCTCCTGCAAGAAGTTTGCTATTCATAGCATAAATTCCTTTTTAATAATTAGATACGCTGAAAAACATACCACGATTACCGTTAAAAGTCCTAGGTTTAGATACTCTACATATCCAGAGCATCACCTCTATCTGTTTTGAATATAGGTCTGAATTTCATCGCAAATCTTAGTAATAAATAATTGCTCATGTCATTTTAAATCAATAAAAATAACGATAAGGAAAAAGTATTTTGCACGTAAATCAATTTTTTAAAGTAGCCACTACGCTCGTAGCATCGGCTGTGCTAGCCGCGTGTAGTTCAAAACCTATTGCGTTAGATCCTGTTATTGGTGATACAGGGCAAGCGTTATCGGCGATTGCACTTAAAAGTGATGTTAAGCACTACGATTTGGCACTTGAGGTATTTCCTGATAATAAACGTATTAAAGGTATTGCTACTACAGAGTTTAAACTGCTGGCAGCCACTCAATTTGTAGAATTAAAATTGGATAGCCGTTTTACAATTAATGAGGTGAGCTCAAAAGGCGAGGTTCTCAAATATGAGCGAGATGGCGGTGTAATTCGTGTTGACTTAGGTGAGCAACAAGCAAAAGGTAGCATGGTAAGTGTTGCTGTAGCCTATCAAGGGTTTCCTCATATAGCTAAAAATGCCCCTTGGGATGGCGGGTTCGTATTTTCAAAAACAGAGCAAGGTGAACCTTGGATAGCAACCGCTGTGCAAGGAGAAGGTTGCGACTTATTCTGGCCATGTAAAGACCATTTTGCAGACAAAGCAGACAGTATGCGCATTCGTCTAACAGTACCGCAAGGGCTGAGTGCGGTGACTAATGGCGTATTACAAGAAGTGAAGCCAGTTGGGGGCAATAAACAACAGTTTGATTGGTTGTTATCGGTGCCTGCCAGTGATTATAACATTGCACTTAATATTGGCCCTTACACGCGTATTCAAACGGATTACACCAGTGTGAATGGCGCGACTGTACCTATCGAATTCTGGTCTCTCAAAAAAAATGAGCAAAAAGCACGAGAGCTTATCGAAAATGATTTACGCCAGCAGGTTACGTTTTTTGAAAAGATGCTTGGTCCATACCCATGGGGCGGTGAAAAGTTAGGTTTTGTTGAGACGCCACACTTAGGCATGGAACACCAAACAGTCAACGCGTATGGTAAAAAATACAAGCGTGATCCAAATGGTTATGATTGGTTACTGCAACATGAGCTGGCTCATGAATGGTTTGGCAACTTAATGACCCATGAAAAGCTCAATGATGCATGGCTGCATGAGGGGTTTGGTTTTTACATGCAACCCAGTTACAGCTTATATAAATTTGGTGACGCAGCGTATAACCACAGCATGTACTCAGCTTACCTTGGGCTGAAAAACTGTGAACCAGTGGTACTTGATGGACAAATTACATCAGACCAAGCGTTTAACTCCGATATATATGGCAAAGGTGGTTGGACATTACACACTCTTCGCTGGCTTGTGGGTGAAGACGTATTTTGGCAAGCAACACGAGAGCTTCTTTATGGTGTGAATAACACAGCGTCATTAACATACCCAATTGCACCTCGTTATCGTAATACAAACGAGTTTATTGCCATAATTAATCGTTTAACCAAAAAAGACTATCAATGGTTTTTTAATATGTATCTTAAGCAGGCTGAATTACCTGTATTAAAAGAAACATATAACGGCGATACGTTAATATTGAGCTGGCAACATCCACAAATTGCAGCTGAACGTTTCCCAATGCCAGTTCCTATTTCGATAAATGGCATAGAGAAAATATACCAAATGGATAAAGGAGAGCTGCGTATCACATTAAAAGAAGCTGATCATGTCGTTATTGACCCAAACATGAAAGTACTGCGTTATCTACCTATCATTGATAAATGTAAAAAAGAGCAGTGATGCGATAAAGAACACGGCTTTAAAAGCCGTGTTCATAATTATAAGTCATTTGCACTTGGCAATGACGCAAATGCGCCATAGCGACTGACTGCAAAAGCACCT
The DNA here is from genome assembly GCF_021728035.1 of Pseudoalteromonas sp. L21. Lineage (NCBI taxonomy): Bacteria > Pseudomonadati > Pseudomonadota > Gammaproteobacteria > Alteromonadales > Pseudoalteromonadaceae > Pseudoalteromonas > Pseudoalteromonas sp. L21. The sequence continues at coordinate 386,740 of NZ_JAKKCV010000002.1, forward strand.
GCTTTAGCTGCGTAAGCAATCGTCTCTTCGATATTGCTTTGGGTTTGGCAGTATTCTTTAAAACTCTGTTTATTGGGGCAATACTGGCCAATTTTAGCCAGCATACCACCAATAAATGCATCGCCTGCGGCTGTGGTATCAACAACCTTGGTGGCTGGTGGAGTGACTTCACCTGTAAAATCAGCATGGTAATATCGAATAGCTTCGCCACCATTGGTCACCAACAAACAGCTAACCCCAGCTTTTAAAATGGTTTTAATAGTGTGCTCGAATGGTTGGTCTTTGTGACTGCGGTTATTTAAAAATTCCAGTTCTTCATGTGAAAGTTTCACAATATCTGAGAGCGATATGACATGCCAAATACGATCAAGTGTATGACGCATGCTTGGCCATAAATTCTCACGTAGGTTCATATCAAAGCTACAAATAGCACCCGCTTTTTTGGCTTGTGTTAGGCCATAAATAGTTGTTTGATAGATGTTATGTTCCGTTAAGCTATTGCTGCATACATGCATGATGGCGTGTTCAGAAAACATGCTATGTTCAAAATCATCAACCCGATAGAGCAAGTCTGCGGCAGGGGGCCTGTAGAAACTAAACGAGCGTTCACCGCTTTCATCTAATGAAACAAATGCAAGGGCTGTTTTTGCTGCATCGGTAAATTGGCAATACTGGGTATTTACGCCATGTTGGGTCAGTTCATCTTTTATAAAATGGCCGAACATGTCATCGCCTAACATACCACAAAAGCTTGTTTTTAAACCGAGTTTAGCAGCAGCCACCGACACGTTTGCAGGGGCACCACCGGCGTATTTGGTAAATGACTCAGGCTGTTTGCCATCTGATAGAAAGTCAATTAATGCTTCGCCAAAACACACTAAACTCATTTTGCATTCCTCAATCTAATCGTTCTTAAAACTTCGTAACAGGCACCCATTGTATGATAGTCGGTTTTACCTGCGGGGGATTTTTCATCGCTATAAGGTCGGTTATCGACAGATAAAATTCGATACCAAGCACCGTACTTATGGTCGACCATATGTTGCCAGCTGTACTGCCAAATCTTTTCGTACCATTGCCAATAGGTTTCATCATTTGTGGCATCAGCGAGTAGGGCTGCTGCGGCTAACGACTCGGCTTGAACCCAAAAATATTTATCGCTATCACATATTTGTTTATCTGGAGAAAAACCATAAAATATACCACCATACTGATTATCCCATGCAACAGTAAGTGTTTTATCAAACAAACTTTTGGCACGTTCAACGAGCCAAGGCTCATCAATGTGGCGATTTAAAATCAGTAACAGTTTAGCCCATTCAGTTTGATGACCTGGCTGAAATCCCCACGGCCTAAATAAGTGTTTAGGATCATTCTTGTTATAATCAAGATCGAGTTGCCAGTCGTGAGAATAATGCTCCCAAATAAATTGTCGGCTATTTCCAGCCAGTTTAACTGTAAAGGTTTCTGCAAGTAGCTTGGCTCGTGCTAAATAGCGGGCGTTATTCGTTGCTTCAAAACACATCAAAAAAGCTTCGCATAAATGCATATTGGCGTTTTGACCACGGTAGCTATCTGCTTGACTCAAGTCACCTGTTCGCTCGTCTAAATACGCGTTGTGATGTTGTTCAAAGTAATGTTTTTCGAGTAAATCCCAAACTCGCGATATTGTTTGCTCACATTCAGATATTCCTGCCTTTAGAGCAACTGCATTAGCAAGTAACACAAATGCAAGTCCATAACAGTGGTTAGTATCATCTAAAATAGTGATGCAACCGGCATCGTCTTGTTCTAACAGCCATGCGTAGCCACCCGAGAGTTGTTTATGAACATTTTCAAGATGATCTAGACCATGTTTTGTCAGTGTTAGGTAGTCTGGGTTTTTAAACTCGATATAAGCCATTGCATAGTTGAACACAAAGCGAGTACTAGATACTAAATGGCGAGTGTGTTTGTTATAAACCTCACCATCATTTTTAAAATACTGGTAAAAGCCACCCGCACCGTTTGAAGCGTGATCAACACAATGAGGATGATAAAAAGCAAGCGTATCTTTTATGTGCTGTTGTAAAAAAGGCAGCGATTTGAAGTTGACGGTTTGCACATCTTCTCCAGCTAAATATTTAAGATAATACAATCATAGCAGGAAATTTAATAATTGGAACGTTCCTATTAAATCCTTGTGCTATTTTTACATCAATGTGTAGAATCGAACGCAACTTGTTAACGGAGTGAAAACCACGTGAGTGAAATTAATACAAACCAATCGTTTGTCGCCGATGGCTCGCAGCAAAATAAAAACTATCTGCTACCACTGACGGCAATGACAACCCTGTTCTTTTTATGGGGCTTTATCACAGTTCTAAATGATGTGTTGATCCCACGCTTAAAAGGGGTGTTCGACTTAACTTATACAGAAGCGATGCTGGTTCAGTTTTGCTTTTTTGGTGCTTATTTTATTGTGTCATTACCTGCGGGTATGTTGGTGAAAAAGCTTGGTTATAAAAATGGCGTACTAACAGGCCTTGTAGTGGCCTCAATTGGCTGTATGTTATTTTACCCAGCAGTCGTTGTGCATGAGTACTGGTTATTTTTAGGTGCATTATTTGTGTTAGCCTCGGGTATTACGGTATTACAAGTATCAGCTAACCCTTATGTTGTTGCGCTAGGTCCAGAAAAAACCGCGTCATCACGTCTAAACTTAGCGCAAGCGCTTAACTCATTAGGTACCACTGTTGGCCCTTATGTAGGGGGGATTTTATTCTTCGGTACAGCGGGCACATTAGCTGCGAATGCTGCAACAGCTGAGTCTGTAAAAGTCCCATATCTGATGTTAGCTGCAGCGCTTTTAACAATTGCAGTAGTATTTGCATTTTTTAAATTACCAGTGATTTCTGAGCATTCAGAAGAGCAAGACTGCAAAGCAAAAAATCACAGCCTTAAAGAAGCGCCACATTTAATAATGGGTGTTGTGGGGATTTTTTGTTATGTGGGTGCTGAGGTATCAATTGGTAGCTTCTTAGTTAACTATTTTGGTGAAGCACACATTGCAGGCCTTGAAGAGCATGCAGCGGCAAGCTTGATTGCTTACTACTGGGGCGGTGCAATGGTAGGTCGCTTTATTGGCTCTGCGGCACTACAAAAAGTGGCCCCTTCAAAAGCATTATTTTTTAATGCAATGATGGTAATTGTATTATTGCTCGTGACTATTTTCACTGAAGGTAATGTGGCGCTTTATTCTGTACTGGCAATTGGTTTATTTAACTCAATTATGTTCCCAACAATCTTCTCAGTTGCAATCGAAAGCTTGGGTTCACTGACGAGTAAAGGCTCGGGCTGGTTATGTTTAGCCATCGTTGGTGGTGCACTTGTACCATTAGTACAGGGTGTTGTTGCCGACACTGTGAGTATTCAACAGAGCTTCTTCGTTCCTGTAGTCTGCTACGCATTTATTGCTTGGTATGGACTAAACGTGGTTCGCTTAGCTGATAGCTGGAAAAAGCGTATTGCATAATCACTTTTAATGATGGAATACCCCGCGCAATGTTGCGGGGTTTTTTGTGCCTAATGAATACTTAATAAGTAAATTTACATGATACAACTGCTTAATGAATACGTATTCAAGATGCAAATGTTGCGTTGCCAGTAGGAACGTTCCAACTGTTAATTTGAACATATTTCATTTATTAACTTTAGTAGCAAAGCTGCCTGCCGTTAACAAAGTAATTGATTTATATAGAAAGCGTTTACTTTAAATTGGGACGTTTTTACTGTTTTAGCCTAAATTTATAAGACAAAGTGGTTTTAATTTGTTAAAAATAAATAGCTAACAACGAAAAAAATAACAAACAGGTTTGTCATGCAAAGCACTCTTAAATTTACCACCAAGGTAACTGTGGCTGCATCACTGGTTTTAGTGATAGTGCTCGGTTTATTTACCATTAACAATTTCATCTCTATGCGTAGCCAAACGCAGGAGCAGCTTTCGCTCGTTCTTCAAGAGATTTCTCAATCGGTATCGCAAAATATAGCAAATTGGCTAAACGCGAAGCTGGCTATTGTTTCATCTGTTGCCGAAACTTATCAGTTAGGAGATAGTAAAAGCCTAACACTGACACAGCTAAACACAGCGGATAAAGCAGGCGATTTTAAAAACACCTACATTGGTATTACCGATGGTACCTTTGTTTTGAATGACCAATCAGTTGTATTACCACCTGATTACGATGCTACGACTCGTCCGTGGTACAAGCTTGTTGAAAACAAAACAAACACCGCGTTTACTGCCCCTTATATTGATGTAACCACTAACGAGCTAACTATTTCTGCTGTTGCCCCTATGCAAGCCAATGGTGTTTTTAGTGGGGTTGCAGGTGCCGATATCGATATGAAAACTATTACAAAGATCGTTAACGAAATTGACTTTTTAGGGTTTGGTTATGGATTTTTACTCGACAGTGAAGGGCGCATATTAAGCCACCCAGACACAAAATTTAACGATAAGAACATGCGCGATTTATTTGGTAAAAGTCTGTCTTTACAATCTGAGTTTGTTGAAGTGCAAGTTGGTGGTTTAGAAAAACTCGTGTCGTTCACTAAAATTAAAGGAATTCAAAACGTTGACTGGTATTTAGGCGTGGTGATCAACGAAGAAATTGCTTACTCATCGGTGGCCTCATTTAGAAACATGGCGGCCATTTATATGTTAATCGGTATCGCCGCCATTGTGCTAATGATGCAGTTCTTACTTCGTTATTTAATGCGCCCAATGCAGCGTTTAAACGATGCCATTAAAGATATTGCTCAAGGTGAAGGGGACTTGACCCGCCGCCTCGAAGTTGAAAACAACGATGAGTTTGGTGAACTAAGTCACTACTTTAATGCTTTTATTGAAAAAATTCATGGCTCTATCGAGCAAGTTAAAAACACCACGGTAGAGTTAGAGCGCCTAGTAGAAAGCTTGGTTAACCAGACTCAAGGCACATTAGCTATGTACGCAGACCAAACTAAACGTACTGATAACGTGGCAACCGCAATTAACGAGCTTACTTCAAGTGCGGTGGAAATATCCAACAGTGCAAGTCATGCATCAGCACTTGCTACACGTGCTAATAACCAATCGCTTCAAAGTCAGGCTGCACTGGCAGATAACCTTGCTGCGATAAATGCACTTTCACGCAATATGGAACAAGCACAAAAAACAATCAACAGCCTAGATGCGCATACCGTAAGTATTGGTCAGATCCTTGAAGTGATTAAAGGGGTGAGTGAGCAAACTAATTTACTGGCACTTAATGCTGCGATTGAAGCTGCCAGAGCCGGTGAAGCAGGGCGAGGCTTTGCCGTTGTAGCAGATGAAGTGCGTCAGTTAGCACATCGTACGCAACAATCGACGCAAGAAATTGAAGAGATGATTTCGCAGCTTCAGCAGGGTTCAGCCTCGGCAGTAGAAGTAATGACTGCGAGTATAAAAGACAGTGAAAAAAGTGTGGCACAAGCCAATGTTGCGGGCGAAAAAATGTCTGAAGTCACCCATGCTATAGAGTCAATAGATGAAGTAAATCACAGTGTTGCTAACGCTACGACTGAACAAAATCATGTTATACAAACCCTCGATAGCGATATTCACTCAATTAGTGAGTTGTCTAACCAAGGTGAAAATAACTTAAATAACACCTTGAATGAGTGCACGAAACTTAAAGCACAGTTTTATGAGCTAGAAAAGCTCGTTTTAACCTTTAAAGTTTAATTAACAACGGAATTATACTGTATTGGATCAAAATTGGCTTGCAGCTGTAACCACAAAAACCGTTGACACGGCGGATAAGCAACGCCGTGCCTTTACCTTGTTTACAATGGCATTTTTTGCACTTGTATTGATTACATCATTAGTCATTTCTAATTTCCATATTTATGAAATGCCACTAACTGTGATGTTAATTGTTAGTGATATAACAATCGTACTGTGTTTGCTGTATTATTTTAAAACAGGCAACTTAATGACAATTGCCAGTATTATTATGTCGATCGTTTTACTTTTGTGTATTTCTCTTATCTACACTGGAGGTAAAGAGAATACAGCCCTTTATTGGGTTATGTTTTACCCTGTGGTTTCTTATGTCACATTGGGGCTGATGTTTGGCAGTGCATTATTGGCGGTGATGTATATCAGTACTTTACTGATGTTATTTGGCCCCAACTTTGGGCAAGTGCAGTATGGCGATGTTGAAGTTTCTCGTTTTTTGGCCTCATTTACACTGGTTATTTTATTTTCTGCGATAAGTGAATACTTTAGAAAAAAGAGCCATCAAAAAATTGCAGACATTACATTGATAGAGAAGCGAGATGCATTAACAGACCCACTTACAGGCCTTGCCAATCGACGTTATATTTATGAACACATTCAGCCAAGGCTTGATACAGAAGCTAACAGTTATTTACCTATGTCTGTGTTATTAATCGACTTAGACAACTTTAAAGTGCTCAATGACACCTATGGTCATGACTTTGGCGACCAGGTTTTAATTGCCTTTACTTCCATGCTTCACGATAAATTACGTGGCACAGATATAAAAGCACGCTATGGCGGTGAAGAATTTATGATTCTATTACCAAAAGCAAGTTTGAAAACAGCCCATGGTGTTGCTGAAAAGCTACGTGCATACGTATCGAATAAGCAAATAGCTTATGATGTTGGCCAGTCTATTTCTATTACTTGCAGTATTGGTATTGCAAGCCTTGAACATGGTAATCAATTTAGTAAAGCCATAAAGCAAGCTGATGATAATTTGTATAGAGCCAAAGCAAAAGGGCGTAATGTGGTCGTGTCTGATTTTCATGAGGTGAGCTAAATGGCAAAGCTGATTTATGTATATGACCCTATGTGCAGTTGGTGCTGGGGTTATAGAGAAAGCTGGTTAAAACTTAGAGAAGCCCTTGGCGATAAACTCGCTATTGAATATAAAGTGGGTGGCCTTGCGCCTGATTCTGATGAACCAATGCCTGAAGGTATGCAGCAATTTTTACAGCAAACATGGCAACGTATAGAACAGCAGCTTGGCACTAAGTTTAATCATGATTTTTGGTTGAATACTCAACCACGTCGCTCAACTTACCCTGCATGCCGTGCTGTGCTTGTTGCAAGGCAATACAACAAAGAGCTTGAGATGCTCTATGCAATTCAAAAAGCCTATTACCTAAATGCACAAAACCCATCTGATATAAGCACGCTTGCCAACCTTGCCGAGCAAATTGGTTTAGCAAAAAACACTTTTATTACAGAAATTCAAAGTGAAAAAATAAATTCTTTACTAGTGAATGAAATAAACGAGGTTAGAAGTTTGCCTATCCAAGGTTTTCCTTCTTTAGTTATTGAAGATAAAGGAGCTTACCATGCAGTGCCTGTTAATTATCAAGACTGGCAAAGCACTTACCAGAAAGTCCTTTCGTTAATTTAGTCTATCAGCGAAATTACTTTTCATGAGCTGCTAGATTATATGTTTCAAAAACTTTCTGAATTCTTCACTTGAACAATACTAAAGCACGGCTTTTATTAATGTTTTTGTTCAAGCTTTCGAATAGTCAAGAAAACAACCCTATTGCGTATTTTTCTGAAGGAAGAAGGGGTTCTGTCAGTGTTTAGTATACGTAGTAATTGATTAATAACTTTGTTACTAATATATCTTTGTGATAATCGAGTTCAAATGTAGTAGATAAACGACAGGTTTTCTCGCTATAAGCATGTTATGTTTCAAGGAGGAGTTTTATGAGTAACTATGAAATAGTAAATACTTTTATTGCGCTAATTGCTATATGTATTTCTTTTATAGCAATAGTTCGAACTCGCAAGTTATCGGAAAAACAATTAGCGTTAGAAAAAACAAATTCAAAGTTGTCTGCTCTTGCTGTTCTAGTTTCCGAATATAAATCTGAAGCTGAATCAATTAGAGTAGCTTTAAGTGATGGTACTATTGAGATAGAAAACCTATCCAGAGTTGGTATGGGAAACGCTCTTAATGGAGCTCTAGATAAGCAGTATAAAGCTATTGAGGATATAGAAAAAATACTAATTTCTCATCAAAAAACTGAAACATAATAGGCAAATTAAATGGGCGGATAAAATAGTTAGCCTTGTTCGTGTGCCTTACAAATTATAGCTAACAATTTTTCTCTATTAAGGTGTTATGCCTGAAATCAAAGTGAGGATTTATGGAACGAATCATATCTTCGGATATAACTCTCAAGAAATTAGAAGTTACAGATGCTTCAGCACTTCTCAATGCAGTTGAGCTAAGCAGAGTGAACCTATCAAAATACATGCCCTGGGAAAAAACAGTAGTAGATCTTGATGGTGCTCATTCTTATATTGAAAGCCGGTTGAATAGTGGTATCGAGGGTTCAGAATGGTTTGCTGTATGTTTCAAAAGTCAATTTTCTGGAGTATTTGGTGTAAAGTCAATTGAACGTGAATCTAAAGTGTGTGAATTAGGTTATTGGCTTGCTGACAATGCCAGAGGTAAACGTGTTATTGGGCAAATACTGGATATTGTTGTACCATCTCTTTCATATGAACAAGGGGTTAAAATCATCGAATTCCATTGTTTAGAAAGTAACTCCGCTAGTTTAAAGGTGGTAAAACGTGCAGGGGCAACGTTGAATCGAAGAGTTAGAAACACGCTGAATGTGCCCAATAAAGAGCAAATAATGTGCGTCTACACGCTAGAAGTCTAAGCAAGGTTTTGGTGTTGCTTGCACCTTAAGTTGGCGCTATTGTTCAAAGACTATTACGCGTTTATCTTCGAAAGCAAAACCTAGTGTATCTTCCTCGCAGACTTCTAGTGCATTTTCGGTAAGCTGCTTAGGATAGAAATGCTTCAGCTTGATTAGGCAGAAACGGTGCTGGACTATTGTAAATAAGATTTAGTGGGTATTTTATGCCAACAAGAACCACAGGGGTCGTTCTTCTAGAAGTAGCAGTTAGTTATATTCATTCTGACGTCCTCCTAAAATATTTTTTTAACCTTTTTAAAAAGAAAATATAAAAAAATGTTACTGTCACGATATAAATTAAAATAACGTATATCGTAGCTATTTGGTTTTTGATGTACCCAGCAATAAGAAAAATACCGTAAATAGCAAAGGCCCAGTATATAAATCCTAAAACCTCATCGAGTAAGGTAATTTTCGATAGATAATAAGCTAGTTTTTTGGGGATCATAAGCAATCCTTCTTAGATAAATTAATTCAGCTTGTGTTTTCTTATCATTCAATTTGAAGTTGAGCATTGTTTTTTAGTAGTAAAAATGGCTTTAACATAGTTACCAAGAGGTTTTTCAATAAAAGTTAATAGCTGAAGATCACTACTTCTTTTCAGAGTGGGGTAAAGTCTAAACAGAATAACTCTTAAACTTCATACCAATATCGCTTTCTTTTCAGCCTAATATAAACTAATTGTTACAGCTGTCATATTTTTGTATTTTTTGCGCAACATGCTTGTCATTTTTCATCGTTATCCTTTCGCACATTAAAACAAACCCACTAGCAAATTAAGCTAACTTAACGAGTAAAGGTGTATGCGATGAAAGGCGTTAAACCACTGATTTTAGCAGGTATTGTAGCGGCATCTGCAACAGTACATGCAAACGATCTAGATAAAGTAATTGATAAAAGCAGCGAAATAAACAACTCTGCAGCGCAATCACAAACTAAAATCGACAAGATTGCAGATTCAATGCAAGGTCGTTTACAACAATTTAAAGCCCTTAATAAAGAAATTGATGGCTTAACTGTTTATAACGCGCAGCTAACTAAGCAATTAAATAACCAAATTGCTGAAATGGACTCGTTAAACGAGTCAATGGATCAGGTGTCGGTTATTGAGCGTCAAATTACGCCGTTAATGATGCGCATGATCACAGGTCTTGAGCAATTTGTTGCTCTCGACGTGCCTTTCTTAACTGAAGAGCGTAGCAAGCGTATTGCATCATTAAAAGAAATGATGGACCGCGCAGACATCACCTCAAGTGAAAAATTCCGCCGCTTACTTGAAGCTTATCAAGTAGAAGTCGATTACGGTCGCACTATCGAAGCGTACACATCATTACTTAATGTAGATGGCCAAGAGCGCGAAGTAGATTTCTTACGCATCGGTCGTTTAGAACTTATTTATTTAACACGCGACGGCAAAAAAGCAGGCAGCTGGGATACACAAACTAAATCATTTGTTGAATTACCAGATTCTGCAATCAGCCAAATCAATAAAGGTTTACGCATTGCACGTAAGCAACTTGCCCCAGATATGTTAACACTGCCAGTCCACGCTGCTGAATAAGAGGTTTGAGATGAAATTATTAACGAAAATGACAAAAATGGCCGTGTTTGCAGCTGGCCTTGGTTTTGCTGGTAGCAGCCTAGCGGCTGAGCCAATGGATTTAGATTCATTACTAAAAACATTAGAGCAGGGTAAAGCACAGCAAAGCGCTGAAAATAAACAACGTGAACAAGCGTTCATGGCGCGTCAAAACGAACAAGTACAAATGCTTAAAGACACACAAGCAAAACGTACTGCAATGCTTAACGAGTCGGAGCGTTTAGAAACGCAGTTTGAAGAAAACGAAGTAAAACTAGCTAACTTAACCGAAACACTTTCAAACCGCATGGGCTCACTTAAAGAGCTATTCGGTGTGTTACAACAAGTCGCGGGCGATTCTAGCAACAAATTCATGACCTCTGTTGTTTCTGCAGAGCTTCCTGGTCGCAGTAACTTCATGGATGAGCTGGCACAAAAAATGGGCTCAACGTCAAAGCTTGCTTCTATTGATGATATCGAAAAAGTATGGTTTGAATTACAACGCGAAATGACTGAACAAGGTAAAGTATCTCGCTTTACAACTGATGTTATCGTTGAAGGTGGCAGCAAAGCACAAAAAGAAGTGGTGCGTGTTGGTGCATTTAACTTAATCGCTGATGGTAAATACCTAGAGTACACACCTGCTACAAATACAATCAGCCAGCTTACACGTCAGCCAAGCAGCCGTTACACAGCAACGGCATCGGATCTTCAACATGCAAATTCGGGTGTTGTACCGTTCGCACTTGACCCAACTGGCGGTTCAATCTTAGGTCTTTTAGTACAAGCACCTGACACTGAAGAGCAAGTTCACCAAGGTGGTACTGTAGGTTATATCATCTTAGGTGTTGGCTTAATCGCTTTACTAATTGCACTTGAGCGTTTTGTATCTCTGATGATTATGGGTAGCAAAATCCGTCGTCAGCTTAAAGACACAGTGGCACGTGATGACAACCCGCTTGGTCGTGTAATGAAAGTGAAAGACCAGTACCCAGATGTCGCGTACGACACGCTTGAGCTTAAATTAAGCGAAGCAATTATTCGTGAAATGCCAAAAATTACTCGTAACCTGACGCTAATTAAGATTATCTCTGTGGTAGCACCATTACTTGGTCTACTAGGTACGGTAACCGGTATGATTAACACCTTCCAAGCAATTACCTTGTTCGGTACAGGTGACCCTAAACTAATGGCGGGTGGTATATCTCAGGCACTTGTAACAACGGTACTTGGTCTGGTTGTGGCTATCCCAACAGTATTCTTATACACACTTCTTAACACGCGTTCTAAAAACATGCTGTTGATTTTACAAGAGCAAAGCGCAGGTATCATCGCAGAGCGAAGCGAGAAAGGAGCATAAATCATGGTGCTATTGATTGATGCAATCAATGCTCTACGTGATTTCCTCGACACAGGTGGCCAAGTTCTCTTGGTCATCGGGGTCCTCATCTTCGCGATGTGGTTATTGATACTTGAGCGTTTTATGTACTTTTTTGGTGGCTTTAAACGCTACAAGAAAGACGTAAAAAGCACTTGGAGCAATAGAGCAGAGCGTAACAGCTGGAACGCAGAGCAAATTCGCCAAGCGATGATTTCACGCGCTGGCATGCAATTAAATAATAACCTTGCGCTTATCAACGTAATGGTTGCGTTATGTCCACTTTTAGGTCTGTTAGGTACCGTAACCGGCATGATCGAAGTATTTGATGTAATGGCAATCACAGGCACGGGCAGTGCACGTTCGATGGCATCAGGGGTGTCTAAAGCCACTATCCCAACAATGGCCGGTATGGTGGGTGCACTTTCAGGGGTTTTCGCATCAACGTTCTTACAACGTCGTGCAAAACGCGAAGTGCAATTACTTGAAGACAACATGGTTTTAGACCACTAAACGAATTTTAGGGTGATGTGAGCATCACCCACTAGGAGACTAACAATGAGAGCGCCACTAGGTAACTTATTTCAAGAAGACGACGCAGAAGAAATCAACATGACGCCAATGCTAGACGTTGTTTTCATCATGCTTATCTTCTTTATCGTAACAGCATCATTCGTCAAAGAAGCCGGTATTGATGTAAACCGTCCTGAAGCGGCAACAGCAGTTAAAAAAGAGCGTGCCAACATCTTAGTTGCTATTTCTGACAAGGGTGAAATTTGGATTAACAAGCGCCAAGTCGATGTTCGTGCAGTTCAAGCAAATATCGAGCGCTTAAAAGCTGAAAATCCACAAGGTAGCGTGGTTATTCAAGCAGATAAGAAAGCCACAACCGATGTACTTATCAAAGTTATGGATGCATCGCGAGCTGCAGGCGCATTTGATGTGTCGATTGCTGCGCAAGAAGCATCATAAGGAATGTGAGCGATGCGTTATATAGTTGCATTAATCATCGCTGGTATCGTGACTGTCATGCTGTTTTTAGGCATGCAGGCACTGATCACCGGTGGTGAAGGGGCCATGTCTGAGCCTGTAAAAGGAAACGTACTTGATTTTGTTCGTCTGAAAAAAGAAGAGACGGTGCAAAAGAAAGAACGTAAACCGCAAAAGCCACCAACGCCAAAAGAGCCACCTCCGCCAATGGAATCACCGCAAATGCAAAACAGTGATCCTAACGCGAGCAATGCCAACTTTGACTTTGGTGCCAGTGTTGAAGCCGACGTAAACTTAGCCGGTGGCTTAGCCCTTGAATCAAGTGACGGTGAATACCTACCGATTGTAAAAGTAGCGCCTGTTTATCCGCGCCGAGCTTTATCGCGTGGTATCGAAGGCTATGTGATTGTTGAGTTTACAGTAACTAAACAAGGCACAGTGCGTGACCCGAAAGTAGTGAAAGCTGAACCTGAGTCACTGTTTGACCGCGCTGCGATGGATGCAGCACTTAAATTTAAATATAAACCGCGCGTTGTTAACGGTGAAGCTGTTGAAGTAGCGGGCGTACAGAACAAAATTTCTTTCCAAATTAACGGTTAGAAAAAGAGGAATGCGATTATGAAACCTTTAAAAGTTGCCGTGATTTGCGCGGCTGCTTTCACAAGCAGCTTGGTAGTGCCAAGCGTTGTTAGCCTATTACCCGGTGTTACACTGGCAACAGCTTACGCTGAGGACCAAAAAACCAAACGCGTACCTGCACTGCGCGAAAAAGTGTATAGCCAATTAGCGCGTGCACAAAAGCTAGCTGATGATGGTGATGCAAAAGCAGGGTTAGCAGCCCTTGATAGTATTCAAGAGCGCTCTTCAAGCATGAACTCGTATGAAATTGCCATGATGCATAATTTCTACGGTTTTATTTACTACAACGAAAACGACCTTGATAAAGCAATTGCCTCGTTTGAAAAAGTAGTAAACGAAGATGCAATTCCAGAAACATTACGTGTAAGCACCACCTTTAGCTTAGCGCAACTTGCAATGGCTAATAGCGATTACGAAAAGGTAATCAAATATTTAGCGCAGTGGGATGTGATTAACGACAAGCCTAAAACAGATGCTTATTACGTATTAAAATCACAAGCCTATTATCAGCTTAAAGATTACCAAAAAGGCATTGAAAACATTAATCTTGCTATCGCAGAAGCTGACAGCAAAGGAGAAATGCCAAAAGAAAACTGGCTAATTTTACAACGTGCTATGTACTACTCACTTAATCAATCTGACAAAGTGGTCGAGGTACTTGAGCGTTTAGTGAAGCTTTACAACAAGCCAGAGTATTGGGTTCAATTAGGTGGTATGTACGGTGAAACAGGCGCAGAAAAAGAGCAGTTAGCGGTTTTAGAAGCGGCATATCAGCAAGGCTTTTTAACATCTAAATCTGATTTACGCCAATTATCGCAAGTGTATTTATACAATGGCCTTGCTTATAAAGCGGCGAGTGTAATGAGCAAAGCGATGCAAGATGGTATTGCCGAGCAGTCAGCTAAAAACTACGCATTCGTAGCCGAGGCTATGGTACAAGCAAAAGAGGCTGAAAAGTCGCTTACTTATTTTGCTAAGGCTGCTGATTTAGTAACGCATGGTCAGTACGAACAACGTATCGCAGAGGTGAGCATTAACCTTGAAAAATACGAAGAAGCAGCGGATGCAGCGCGTAAAGCACTTGATAAAGGCGGCTTAGAGTTTGAATCCAATGTGTATGTAGCTCTAGGTATGGCGCAATATAACTTACAAAACTTTGATGCCTCGATTTTAGCGTTCGAGCAAGCGGAAAAACACAAAAAATCACAGCGTTTAGCTGAGCAATGGATCAAGTATGTGAAGCGTGAAAAAGTGCACGCCGAGACACTACGTACCGCTTTACTCTAAATCGAATTCAACAGGTAAGCGTACAAAAGAACTCATTTATAATCGCAACACCAAAGCTGCCTTCGGGCGGCTTTTTTCGGTTCCTCAATTTTACTTAACCCTCTAATTTTAAAGTTAATTACATTGTCATTTTATGTTTATGAAAATGTAACTCGCCTGTCACAAACTGTCAGTATCTTAAGTCTTAGTTTTTTAAAGCTTAACAATAATCGAAATTCAACGGAGTACAATAATGAAACTATCTGACTTATTTAAGGTCAGCCTGCTTGCTTCTGCAGTAACACTGACAGCGTGTGGCGGCGATATCGAAATCACACCAACGGTAAATGACAACAGCACTAACACTGATAATAGTACTAATAACTCAAACAACAATACTGATAATGGTTCAAACGATGATTTTGAATGTGCTAGCTATGAGTCAGATGCTGGTACTGTTCAAGGTGTTTTCGATGGTAAAGATTGTACTTACAATGATTCTTTCGCAAGTAAATCAATAGAAATTACAAGTAATATCACATTCCAAGAAATCCCTGATGGCGGTGTTCATTTATTTGCTGATGCTTTATTAATTGGTCAAGATGGCGACACAACAAGTGGTTTTGAAGTGCCTCAAAATGGACCTACTTTAACAGTAGAGCCAGGTGCCACACTTGCTTTTCAGTCTGGAGAAGCAATAATCCGAATCGCCCGTGGCGCTAAAATTCAAGCGAACGGTACTGAATCTAAACCTATTACTTTCACATCTGCCAATGCGTTTGATCGTTTCGATAGCACAGGCAATGGCCCGCGTTACGCTGATTGGGGCGGTATCATCATCAACGGTAATGGTATTACTGACCAATGTACTGATGCAGAGCGCGCTGCAAGCACCTGTAATGTACCTTCTGAGGGTATCACAAGTTACTTTGGTGGTAATGATAACGCAGATTCAAGTGGTAGCATCAAGTGGGCTAAAATTTGGTACGCAGGTTCAGGCCCTAAAGTAGGTGGTGAAGGTGACGACCTTAACTCACTAACTCTTAACGCGGTAGGTTCAGGTTCTGCGTTTGATTATTTACATATTCACCAAGGCTTTGATGATGGTATCGAGTTCTTCGGTGGTGCTGCGACAATTAAACATATTGTTGTGACTGATACACAAGATGATTCATTTGACTTTGATGCAGGTTGGCAAGGTAAGGGTCAATTCCTCTTTATCAAACATGGCACTGTAACGCTTGCTGATGGCACAGTTGCAAACATGGGTAACAATGGGTTTGAGTCAGATGGTGTTAAAGGTGAGTCTTCTGCTGAAGTAGCACCAAGTAACCCTACGCTAGCGAACATCACGGTTATTACGACTGATGGAAAATCAGTACGTGATGATGACCCTTCACAAGCCTTTAAATTTGATGATGAATTTAATGCTAATATATACAATGCATTGATATTTAAGAAAAATGCAGTGGATTCAAGCTGTATCGAATTTTCTTCTGATGGTGAAAAGCAAGCTGATAAAATTGCATTTAATAGTTCAGTTATGGCGTGTTCATCTAACTTCGCAGATACAGACACATTTGCAGGCGGCCCTTTAGCAGGTCAAACAAAAGCATCATGGTTTGAAAACGGTGCTAGCAATGAAATTTTAACCGATGATGTTGCAGTATTTGCAGATAATGAGTTTGCGACTAATACAGCCTCTACAGATGTAACCATCTCTGCGAATGACTTATCTATGCTTAACGATAGCTTTTTCGAAACGGTTGATTACATCGGTGCAGTATCTGATCAAGATACTAGCTCAAGCTGGTACAAATGGGTAGAAACTGCACTAGCAGCTGCCGCTCAAGACTAATACCTGCTCATTTAGAGTTATGAAATGTAGGCGCCATAATGCTTATTTCAAAGCAACTGGCGCCTGTTTTTTATCAAACTGATTAGGATGTAAATCATGTCAAAACAACATAGGCTGAGTAAACTTTCACTCGCAATTGGCCTGGGATTGTTTGTCCACACTAGTTATGTAAGTGCAGCTGAAGAACAACTCGAAAATAACGAAATTGAAGAAGTTGTTGCTGTGGGTACACGCCTTCAAGGTAGTGCTGCTGCGGTCGTTGAAGAACGAAAAAATCAAGCTTTTGTTGCGGATATACTCGGTGCTGAACAACTTTCAAGAACGGGCGATAGTGATGCCGCATCAGCACTTCGTCGTGTTACTGGCCTAACACTCGTAGATGGTAAGTTTATTTATGTGCGTGGTTTAGGTGAGCGTTATTCCAGTGCTCGGTTAAACGGTGCATATGTCCCAAGCCCTGATTTAACTCGTAACGTACTACCATTAGATATCTTCCCTGCGAGTATTATTGAAAGTATGGCTGTACAGAAGGCCTACTCACCAGATATGCCTGCTGCATTTGGTGGTGGTAACATAGATATTCGTACTAAATCTATTCCAACAGAGTTTACTGCGGGCGTTGAGCTTGGAGTAGGGTATAACACTTCAGCAGATGATGGGTATACCTATTCAGGTTCAGATAGTGGCATACCACAAGCGTTAAAAGATGCTATTGTGCGATACCATGGTAACTTCAGTGTCAGCAATATTGTTAACAGAGATCTATTAGTTGATAGTGAGCAAGGAACTCGTGCCGAGCAAGCGACAGCAATTAACAATCAATTACTAAAATCGTTGCCACGAAATTATGCGTTAGAAAAAGACTCTATTGATCCTGAATATGGTGTTAAAGCACATTTAGGTAATAGTTTTGAGGAGTCTTATTTCGGTGGGAAAATTGGTTTTTTACTCTCGGGGGCGTATGCCAATGAATGGGATTCTAGAACACAGTTCTCATCTGTTATTACACAAGACCAAGAAGATTTAGAAAACTGTTCAACGACATTGAAAACCGCTGATGATGTGGCTTCGTCTTGTTACAATACATTAAAAGACTCTACAGTTACTACTGAAAATGAGCGCTATAACTTAACGGGTAGTATTGGTTATTCGTATAAAACGCACAGTATTTCAGCACAGCATTTATACATTGTCGATAACGAAGATGAAACTGAAGTGTCAATTTCTCAAAGCCCAGCAGGCAGCTCTACATTTAGTATTGCAGGGAATGGCATTGCAAACCGTAATCATGAGTTTAACCTTGAACAAAGAGAGTTAAATGTTAGCCAATTTTTAGGCCAACATACTTTTCTTGATTACTGGGGGATTGGCTTTGATTGGCAATACACTCGTTCTGAAGCAACAACAGATATCCCAACTAATGCGGACTACAAATTCAGAGATCAATACGATAGTGAAGGAAACTACGCAGGTTCGACAATTACAGGTGATGACAACCGTGTAATCATGTCTTATACAGACATGGAAGAGCATGTGACGTCATATGGTGGCAACTTTAACCTGCCACTTAGTTTTGATGCTCTGGATATTGAATTTAAGCTTGGTTATGACTTCTCTGATAGAGCCCGTGTTTATAACACGTCAAGCTTTACCATTAATAACAGCTCAGGTTCGCCTATATCGATTAACGACGGTACAAATGATCCGCTTGCAAACAGTGGCTACTTATCTGACGAATTCATTGATAATAATGGCGTCTTAGTTGACTTTAATGAGCCAACAGCACCTGATGCCGATGATTATATCGCTGCACAAAAAATCGATGCAGGCTACGCCTCATTTGATGTTATTTATGAACAGTGGTTACGTATAAGTGGTGGTGTTCGTTATGAGCAGTTCCGACAAACATCGGTTGGTACGTCAAGTTTAATTTTTGATGGTGACGATCTGCAAAATATTTGGTCTCCAGAGAATATCGAAGATGGTACTATTATTGAAGATGATTGGTATCCTGCACTGTCATTAACTTACCTCGGTGGTGAAAATTATCAAATTCGTGCCGGTTATGGTGAAACGGTCGTACGTCCTGATTTTCGTGAAGTTGTACCTGTCACTTACTTTGACCCACTCACTGATATTCGTACTTTTGGGCGTGTAGGACTTAAAAGCAGCCCAATTAAGAACTATGACTTACGTTATGAATATTACGGTGAGGCGGGTAATTCATTTAGTGTGGCTGCATTCTATAAAGATATCCAAGCACCAATCGAAACTGTATTAAGAGTTGGTGATGATGACTACTCGGCTAGCTTTGTAAACGGCGAAACAGCAGAAGTATACGGTGTAGAAGCTGAGTGGTTACAAGATCTTACAATGGTAACTGAAGGTCTATTTACCAGCGGTAATATCACACTGAGTGACTCAGAAGCGACGATAGATCCTGCATTTGCTGGCAACTTAACGAATCCTAAAAAGCGTATGACAGGTCACTCACAATACGTTGTTAATATGCAGCTTAACTATGATTCGCCTGATGGTATTCATAGTGCTTCGCTAGTGTACAACGTATTTGGTGAGCGCATACTTGCTGCAGGCGTTGCAGGACGTGATGATGCTTATGAGCAACCCTTTAATTCATTGGACTTAGTTTATACTTGGTATCCTGATTTTAATTCTAAAGTTAAATTCAAAGTGCAAAACTTACTCAATGAGGATAAAGAAGTGACTCAGTCAGATATTATTGTGCGTTCTCGTGATGAAGGCACAGAGCTAAGTATCAGTTATTCTTACGAGTTTTAACTCACTCTGACCAAGGAAGGATATAATAATAAATCCTAACATTGATTTAGCCCTGCAATAGCAGGGCTTTTTTATTTTTGTCGAGGGATTTATGTAGCAACTATTTAAGCTAACTAGCAAAGTTAGCGACATCACTTTTGTAAAATCATTTTCAGGACAGTGATTCTATTATTGAGACGTTTTTAATAAGCTTAGGATTTAAAAGGCAGATAAAAATTAGTGGCTAGATTGCAAATACAATTACAGGATAAGAACCCAGAAAGCACTGGGTTCTTTTCTAAACGCTAATTACCACATTTTATGCTTGCATAGAGTGGGTAACACTGGTTTTTGCTCCCCGTGCTTTTTGAAACCCATGCGCTATCATACCAGTCGTATTCTGCATAAGAAGATTCATCTTCGCCACATTTTACGCTACTTCCTGTTACTTCCTCTTTATGGCCTTGCTCTTTGCAAAACTGGTTGCCAGATAATGAGCCTACGAAAAAGTTTCTATAACTATTATTTACTCTAACCACTGGGTTTAGGTAAGTTGCAGTAGATAGGCTTGTTGCAGAACCCGCCACTTGCTCGACACTGGTTGTAGAGCGTGTGAAAGAAGTATTCGCCTCCACATCAATTTCGTTAGCATTTGCAGAAACTCCACAAGATAGCAAAGCCGCAATTAGACCAGAAAAGTATAGGTTTTTCATTTGTTTGATTCCTTTTTAAAAATAAAAAATACACAGTACTTCCTACTACAAAGTGCGAAATGATTATGAATCTTGTTTATGGCATTTGTATTAATTGCATAAAGAAATCAGCTCAGTTTTTACGTCGTAAGTGACTAGAGTTCGCTAGAACTAGAAAAAGTATGAGCAACAAATTGAGTATTTGAGGTGAGATTACTAAGCCAAGATGAAAAAATTTTATATTCTATGACTAGCACTAGTTTTGCTGGGGCCGCAATGCTAGATTACTTCTGTAAAAATTAAATTCTCACGCAATGGACTTTAATTTTTAACAGTTTAGGTAATTTGAATGAATCAAACAGTGGAACAAACAATGAAAAAAGTAGGATTAGTCGGTTGGCGGGGCATGGTTGGCTCTGTGTTATTAGAGCGTATGCAGCAAGAAAATGATTTTTCTAAGATCGACACGACTTTTTTCACCACCTCACAAACCGGTCAATTAGGCCCCGATATTGCGGGCCCTGCTAAGCCGCTTTTAGATGCGAATGATATTGCTGAGCTTGCGAAGATGGATATTATTGTGACTTGCCAAGGCGGTGACTATACCAAAGCCGTTTACCCGCAATTACGCGAATCAGGTTGGCAAGGTTACTGGATTGACGCTGCATCTGCACTGCGTATGAGTGACGATAGCATTATTGTTCTTGATCCAGTGAATAAAGACGTTATAGATCAAGGCTTAGAGCAGGGGGTTAAAACCTATGTTGGCGGCAACTGTACTGTATCGTTAATGTTGTTAGCGCTGGGTGGTTTATTTGAGCAAGACTTGATTGAATGGGTTAGCCCAATGACGTATCAAGCTGCTTCTGGTGCTGGTGCCCGCAACATGAAAGAGTTAATCGCACAAATGGGTGCAATTCACGAAACAGTGGCAGACAAGCTGGCTGATCCAAACGCGGCAATTCTTGAAATTGATAAATTAGTCACTGAAAAAATCGCCTCAAGTGATTTACCGCAAGACCAGTTTGGTGTGCCTTTAGCAGGTAGTCTTATCCCTTGGATTGATGTACCAATGCCAAGCGGTCAGAGTAAAGAAGAGTGGAAAGCACAAGTTGAAGCAAACAAGATTTTAGGTAGTAGCCAGCAACCTATCCCTGTTGATGGCTTATGTGTTCGCATTGGTGCAATGCGTTGTCACTCACAAGCAATGACGATTAAGCTACGCAAAGATATCAGCGTAGAAAAAGTGGAAGAGATCCTGGCTTCTCACAATGAATGGGTCAAAGTTATTCCAAACGACCGCGACATGACGGCTACAGACTTAACCCCTGTTAAAGTAACGGGCACCTTGTCTATTCCGGTAGGCCGTATTCGTAAGTTAGCCATGGGTCCAGAATACATCAGTGCATTTACAGTGGGGGACCAACTTTTATGGGGCGCGGCCGAACCTCTTCGTCGTATGCTTCGCATAATTGTTGATGGCTAAATAAGGCTATGTTTGAGCAATAAAGCCTTGCTCAAACATTCTATTCTATAGAGGCTCTTTTACAGAGCCTTCATATCGCAGTTTTACAGATCTTGTGTTTATTCTTGTGCAATGGGCAAATAGTACACATTTGTGTGTTAGGTAATTTATGCCGTAAACAACACATAATACGCGGGTACTCACTATTTTTAAGTCTAATTTTGCGCCATAAAGGGTGTGGCAAAGTAGCGCCTTTAGCGAGTAATAATGTGTCTTTACTAAATAACTGGTTTAGTAAATTAAGTTTACATTCCTGAGCTAACGGCATTTCTGATAAATACCAATAAAAACAGTACGCAACATGACTATAAAATAACTTTTCTGACACCGCCGACAGGGTGCTTAGTTGTTTTATAATAGGATTTATCAGCTTAACAAGTAACCGTTCTAGTAATGTGATGGGTAACTCAGTCGGTCTTTGAACTTGATCTTCTCTAAGTACTAAATAGAAACATTCCACTCGCCCCGTTTGATGATAAGTCCAATGCCAGTTTTTAAGGTTCATTGCAGCATGCAATACACTTGTTTGGCTTTTTAATGCGTACTCTAATAGTGGCGGAAGTAAAAAGCCGAAAAACCATTGGCTCCACATAGAATGTAATGCGCTAAGGTCGATTGATTCTTGTTGCTGTTGTTGATAGCTCTTAGAAAAAGTCATGAGCGATTCTGTATAATGTGGTTTTTTTAATCGTTGTGATAATGGTTGGCAGTTTTTGGGGAGAGGTTGATGTGGCTCAATAAGTTTAAAATGCTGGCTATAAAATGGAGCCTGTTGCTCCAGTAAAGAGTTTAGCTCAGTGGTATCGTGTAACGCCATGTATGTTTGTACTTTCATTGTGCTGGGGTGGAAACTTCTTCATAAAATTGCGGCTTTAAGTGTATTTTATGCCGCCTCATACCGAGGCGGCATAATAGCAATTCGCAATAATGTCGAGTTACTTAGAAACTATATTGAGCAGTGATGCTAAAGTTTCGTGGTGCGCCATATTGAAACTGGTTATAAAAGCCTAATTGACTGTAATAACGTTTATCGAATGCGTTGTCTAAATTAGCGCGCAATGTTAGTTGATCGTTTACATTGTATCTTGCCATTAATCGAACAAGCCCATAACTTTGCTGGCTAACCTCCACTGAGCTTCTATCTGGCTTAGTAACATCTCTGCGGATCTCACTTTGCCAATTAACGCCAGCACCCAGTTGTAAGCCATTTACCCAGTTATCTAATTCATAAGTAGTGAAGAGCTTTACTTGATGTTTTGGGCTAGTGGTCGTTACTTTTTCACCATCAGGGTCTTCTGTTTCAAATTGACTATAACCAAAATAGACATTCCATTGTTCATTGATTGAACCATTGGCTTCAAATTCGAATCCCTGTGTTTTAGTGCCATCAATACCGCGGTATATAGGAACCGTTGTTCCTGGTAAGGTTTCTCCCGTTGCTTCGCCAACGTTATCTTGGCGGATCTCAAACACCGAAAGAGAGGTGTCTAACGCTTCTTCAAATAAGCTGGCTTTTATACCTGCTTCATAGTTTTTTCCTTTAACAGGATCGAGGTAACTGCCATCAGCTTGCACTCTACTTTGTGGTGTAAAAATATCTGTGTAGTTGGCATACAGTGATACATTTTGCCCAATCGCATAGGTGGCGCCGACATAGCTGGTAAATTCATTATCAACTTCGTAATCATGAATGGTGCCAAAATTGTCTTGGTCAGTTTCCCAATTATCAATACGCCCACCTATTACCATTGAAAGTGCGTCGGTTAACGCAATATCAGAGGCGAGGTATATTGCTTGTTGCTTTGTTTCCCCCCATGAGCCATACAGAACTTCATCGCTCCATGTAGGGGTCGGATATGTAAAATCTTTATCTCTAAAGTCACCTAAAGGTGGAGCCTCATCTAAAGAGCCATAATATGGATTGGCAAACTCTTGCTTCTGTTGATTTGCACCAATTAGAATTTGTTGTGAGCGGTCAAAGAGGGTAAAGCGACCCGTTAATTTTAAGTCGAATGTATGTTGGGTTCGATTACCGTCAATAAATGCTAATGAGCCAGGTATCATCCCTTCGTTGGTTATTGGGTCTGGGTGACCTGTAGCCCATAACACATCATATTCTAAATCGTTATCGCCATAGATGTAGCTTGCTTTGAGTTGCCAGTCATCACTAAAGTTATGTTCAATCGTGGCAAAGCTATTCAATGCTTTGGTTTTGGATGACGCCCAGCGTGGGGCTGTTGACGTATGGTGGCTGTAGTTAGTTCTATTGCCTTGGTTGTCGAATAACGGTAATCCGCCAGACATAGAGCCTTCAGGTTTGGTATCTTGATAGTCAGCACCTAACGTCAGCAATGTATTACGACCTATATCTGCTTCGATAATACCGTATAGTGTTTGTCGTTGCTGCTCGTAACGATGCTGATAGCTTTCACGATCTTGATACGCTACGACCACTCGACCTCGAACACTTGCGTCTTGATTTAAGCCGCCCGATAAATCAACAATACCGCGTAACTGTTGCCAAGAACCTGTACTTAGGCTTACGCTTGCTTGAAATTCTTCTGTCGGACGCTTACGAACTAAATTAATCGCAGCAGACGGGCTACCCGCTCCGAGCATCAAACCTGTTGCACCACGAACAACTTCTATGCGCTGATAAATTGCGCTATCCATTAAGTTGTCACCATAGTTAAAACGTGTATCGTAGGTTGTTGCCACGCCGTCATACAAAATACTGCTTACGCCAATACCGCGGGCACTGATTGAGTAGCGGTCGTTGTCAGAAGGGCGGGTATTAATCCCTGTTACGCTGTTCATCACTTCAATAACTGAGTTTAGTTGTTGATCTTTTATCGCTTGCTCAGTCACGACTGTGGTTGATTGCGGTGTTTCTAGAAATGATAATTCTAAACCCGTTGCGGTACTCATTTGCTCGACTTTATAGCCTTGAGCATGGTTTTGTTCACCAAC
Source organism: Pseudoalteromonas sp. L21 (assembly GCF_021728035.1). Taxonomy (NCBI): domain Bacteria; kingdom Pseudomonadati; phylum Pseudomonadota; class Gammaproteobacteria; order Alteromonadales; family Pseudoalteromonadaceae; genus Pseudoalteromonas; species Pseudoalteromonas sp. L21. The sequence continues at coordinate 411,184 of NZ_JAKKCV010000002.1, forward strand.
GACTGTGAGTACTTCCATATCGTGATGCTTTTTTTGCTCAGCCTGTAAAGAGTGGCTAAATATCGCTAAACAAGAAAGTGCGACAGGCGTGAGTGTAAAGTAGTTCGTCTTTTTCATTTTTATCCGTAGTCCTATTACGTCTATAAATAGTGAGGCCTATGCTTAGGCCATTGTTGTGTCATGTTGAAAGTCATGACGAGTGGCAAAATCATGCAGTGGATTTTTGATATCCCCAGCAAAACGGAGATTTTTCTCTCTATCTTCAAGGTCAATCATCTGCTGATTATTATTCAATTGAATGCGGTTTAAGCAGGTGCGCGTAAAGCGAGCCTTAAATAAGTTGTAACGTGTGTATTTTTCGGAAAATTGCGGGTTTTCATGCTGATACTGATAAACTTTATCAGCGACTAATTGCCAAAAATCATGTTCAGTTAAACAATTTTGCGCATCAAGCTGCGGTACGATAAAGCGGAAGATACAGTCGAAAATATCTAGCAGTATATAATTTAATTTCATGTCCTCTTCTAGGCTCACCGCTAAGTCAGCGACATGACCTGGTAAAGGTGAATTGCCGTTTAGAATTGCGACTTCTTCGCCAATATCTTTCATTAAAATAGTAACTGGTTGGTGTTCTTCTAAAACAAGGATTAGGTTTTCACCATGGGGCATAAACACTAAATCATACGCAAAGAATGCATGTAATAGAGGCTGTAAATAAAGATCCAGCAATTTGCTTACCCACTCACTTGCTGTGAGTTGAGAGGTATTAATGAGTTCAACAAGCAAGCTCTTTTGTTGGCTGTCTTGATGTAGCAAGGCGGCCAATGTCAAAAGTTGTTGGTTTTCTTTAACTAACGGTTCTCCCTGATACGTTAAACTGAAAGGGCTTTCTCGCCAAAGTGCACTGAGCATTTTTTTATAAGGCGTGTCTTTTTCTAATGCTTGCTCGTAATATTTATGGTGATAACCAATTGCGACGGTTTCTCTTAAAACGACAAAGCGTTTTTTAGCAAAGTATGGGTCGCTGTTCACAAGCTCAGCAACAAAGGTGTTTATTTCGGGCGTTCGGCTCATGTAATAAGGAGATAACCCGCGCATAAAGCCCATGTTCAATATAGACAATGCGGTTTTGACGTAGCAACGCTTGTTGTTATTTAAGTTGAAGAATGTGCGAATCGACTGTTGTACCTGATAGTCATCTTCACTGTGACCAAGATAAACAAGTTGCTTACGAGCAAGATCAGCAGCAAAAATTCGGCTAATTTTTTCGCGCCATTGCCAAGGATGCACAGGCATAAAGTAATAGTCTTCAGCTTTTTTACCATGCTCAGCAATTATGTTGTTAAATGCTGCAACTTGCTGGCTGCCTAATTCACTTTCAATAAAACGCTCGTAATTAAGCTCTTCAATCATTGCTAGGCTTGTGTTTACCCGCGCAACAGCTAACCAGACTAATTTCATTGCTTGACCACTTTCAGGTGTAAAAGTGTGGCAGTCATCCATATCAAAGCCAATACGACCATTGTTAGCGACAAATACTGGGTGACCTTCGGTCATGGCCGCTTCAATTTGTTGATAATCGCAATGTACCAGCTCTGAAACGGGTTTATTTTGGTGAAGCAATTTAAATGCTTTACTGTATAACGTGCTGGTGATTTCCTCTAAATAAGTTGGTAAGAGGCTATCAGTAATACCTAAACGATCTTTTAGGGCAATAATGAGCGTTACTGCATCTAAATCTTGGTTAATGCCATCTAGTTTGCAGACAATTGATTCTGGCTGAATATGTAGGTGATCTAGTTGATAGTGGCGAGCACTAAAGTCATAACTTAAAAGCCCTTGGTTGCTTTCTAATAATAACTGAAATTGCTGCAATGTTTGTTTTCTATCTTCTTTTGCTGCAATAGGTTTTATTAGTTTTTCATGACTAAACTCACACAGTATTTTGGCGACTAAATGTTGATTAGCACCTTGCCATAAAGATTCAGATAAATGTTGAGGGAATGAATTTTTAATGATTTCCATAATTAGTCTCCTTGTGTTGTAGCTGCTTCAAAGCTTGCTAGATCAGCAAAACCTAGCCATGCATCTTTGTTTGTAAGGCGAACGATATGACTGCTCTGAATGCCTATTTTTTTATTTAGCTTATGTATTTTTTGATTGTTAATGTCAGGCTCAACAACTAATCGAGTAAAACCTAATTGAGATAAGATGAGTTTTGCTGTTGCTGTAATAGCACGCCGACTAAAACCACTTTGCGGGGTGATTACGGGGGCAAGTAAAAGGTGCATTCCACAATCACCAGATTGCTTTTCAAAATGTTTACCGATTTCGTCAAACTGCGGGTCATACAATTCAATAAAAAAAGCAGGAATCGCATCTTGGTAAGCTATAAGTGCTAGTTTATGAGGTGCGGGAGCAAGTTCACTTTGGCGTTGCTCTGCATTCATATTTTGCATTCCCCAAAAGTGGGCATAATCTTGAGCCAGCCAGCTATTTAATAAGGGAAAGTGCTTCTGTGCTTGGTAAATGTAAAAACGAAAGTCATCAATAACAAAGGCGTCCGTGTTTATTATTGCTTGGCACTGGCTAGCGAAGCTTTTACTGACCTCTGCGTGGTTACAATTGCTCACATAGCCTCCTGTGACATTGAAGCTGTTTTACTATGTGAGGGCGCAAAGCTCTCTGTTTTAGGAATGCCAAACTGTTGGAAGGCGATGCGTTCTTCAATGCTATAAGGCGCTTTACCTAATACTTGCTTTAATATGATGGCATTGCGATAACACACCATTCCGAGATCTGGCACTGTTAATCCATGGCTGTTAAGGCCTAGGTTTTGTGCAAAAATGCGACCCTGCTCATCAATGTTATAGTTACGTTTTACTTGTAACTCGCCGTTCTCATCGAAGTTTAATTTATGCCGTAATGGTTCAATGAAGGTGGGTAACTGATATTGATAGCCTGTCGCCATTACAAGTGCATTAGTGTTAAAGCTAAAATCTTGCTCTAGCTCGTTATGTAGGCATGAGAGGGCAAGTTTTTGGCCTTCTTGTTTAATGTTCGTTAATGAGGTATTCGTCAAAAGCTCGGCTGAGAAATCGCAATTCAGTTTCTTTTGATAGAGCAAATCGTAAATATCGTTAATGAGCTCTGAATTAATTCCTTTATAAAGCGACTTTTGCGAGTGGATAAGTTGTTGTCGCTTCGCACTTGGTAAATTATGAAAATAATCAATATACTCAGGCGATGTCATTTCCAGAGTAAGCTTGGTGTACTCTAAAGGAAAGAACCGCGGTGAACGCGTCAACCAGCGTAATTGATAACCAAATTTATCAATATCTAGCAGTAAATCATGGAAAATCTCTGCTGCACTCTGACCACTGCCAACAATAGTAATGTCAGACTTGCTTTGTAACATTGCTTTGTTATTAAGGTACTGTGAAGAGTGAGTTATGTGCTTATCTGTCGGGCAAAATTCAGGTAGCCAAGGTTGAGTACCGGTACCAAGCACTAAATGTTTACAATATAAATCTTGTACCTTGCCAGTTACTTTATCTTTGCCAGAGACTCGGTAACAGTCGAGCTGTTGCTCGTATTCGAGGTTTTCTACGTGAAAATTAAACTTGAGATTATTTAACTGGCGGCACACCCACTGGCAATACTGATTATATTCTTGTCGCGGTAAAAAAAAGTTTTCGCGAATATAAAACGAATACAATTTACCAGTCTGCTTGGCAAAATTTAAGTAACTGAACTGACTTGTTGGGTCTGCCATCGTCACTAAATCTGACATAAAAGGGGTTTGCAGACTCGCAGAGTCTAATAACATACCTGGATGCCAATCAAATTTAGGGCGACTGTCAACAAATAGCGTCTTCAAGTCTGAAAGTGGCGAAGAAAGCGCTGCTAAGCTTAAATTAAACGGGCCTACACCTATTCCGATTAAATCATAAATTTCTGGTTTCATTGTCTTTTCCTTAAGCTGTGCACAATTGTTTGCTTTTGCAGTCGATCACATATTGTTCGCCAATTTTGCAAATTTCATTCAATACCTCGTCTATGCTGTCTATCGATGCGTGAGGGTTCAATAAAGTGAATTTTAAATACTGAACATTGTTCACTTTTGTTGCTGCAATCATGGCACGGCTACTCTGAGCTAAGACCCTGCGAATAGTGCTGTTGCATTCATCAAGCTGAGTTTGGCTCAAGGTGCTATCGTTAAATCGAAATACGAGTGTAGTGAGTGATGGAACTTGTGCAGCTTGTAACTGGCTATGACGAGTCAAGCGTTGGTATACTTGTTGTGCTTTTTCAAGCAAGGTATCGAACATGGCACCAATCGCATCAGGCCCTTCTGTTCTTAAGCTTAACCAGAGCTTTAACGCATCGAATCGGCGCGTTGTTTGTAAGCTTTTATTTATTAAATCAGGAACGCCGGCTTGCGCTTGAGCCTTTGGATTGAGGTAATCGGCGTGATAAGTTAGAAAGCTCAATAACCGCTTGTCTTTAACCAATAGGGCTGAACAGCATACTGGCTGGAAAAATGTTTTGTGAAAATCAATACTGACAGAGTCAGCTAAATCAATGCCTGACAATCGTTCATTATGATGTTGTGACACTAATAAAGCGCCGCCATAAGCAGCATCTACATGTAAATAACAGTTATGCTCTTTACATAAATGAGCAATGCTTGCTATCGGGTCGATTGCGCCAAAATCTGTTGTACCAGCCGTGGCGATTACAGCAATTGGTAATAAATGTGCTCTTTGGAGTTCATTTAATGTGTTTTCGAGGCTATGGGTATCAATACAGCGATTTTTATCACACGCAACACTGATAACAGCATCATGACCAAGACCCAATAATGCCGCTGCCTTTTGAATACTAAAATGGCTATATTCAGAACAAAGAATGCGATAACGATGTGCATTACTGCTTAAGCCAGAAGTAATATTTGTATGGCTGTGTGGTTCTAATTTGCCTGCCAACTCACGTGCAAGTAATAATGCCATTAAATTTGACTGGGTTCCGCCAGTAGTAAACACGCCGTCTGCGCCCTCATCGTAACCGATTCTTTGGCATGTCCAATCAATCACTTTTTGTTCTATAAGTGTTGCGCCTGCACTTTGATCCCATGTTTCAACAGCGGTGTTTATCGAAGAGCTAAACAACTCTGCCAGCAGCGATGTAAGCATAACTGGGCAATTTAAGTGAGCAAGGTAATCTTGATGATGGAAGTATATCGCGTGTTTTAAATAAAGGTGATCTAGCTCTTCGAGGACTTGATTTATGTCACTTAAAGGTGTGTTTAGATCAATGGCTGCAAATTCTTCTTGTAACTGTGCAGGTTGTACTCCACTGGTAGGAGAATTAACTTCTTTAATACGCTCGCTGAGGGTGCTTATACCCAATTGTATTAATTGTGCGTAATCCTCCATTGGTGAAACACCAAAAAGTGGGGCAGCAGTTTGTTTGGGTTTAGTTTGATAGTTAGAATCATTAATCCATTGATATTGCGGTGGTTTAAAATTTTCCATATGTATATCCTTTAACATTGATTAAGTAACCAAGAGACCAGAAGAGCTTTTTCCGTCTCTAATTAATTAAAATCCGCAACACCCTGTACCGATAAGTAGGAAGGTATCATGCATTAAACGCTAATGCAAACAATTATCATTTAGTTGCTTTACTCTAACTTAAAGGTGTTTTGATTTGTTAATTTTTCGAACTGGTTAAAGGACACGGCATCATTTGTGATTGAAGTAGCGGGTAAAGGCTAGTAGAAAATTCTTTATCAATTACAATGATAGATTCAAACAATCAGAGCAATTTTAATAATATGAGAAAAGCATGCACACACCCAACAAGTGGAAAATGACACCAGAGCGAGTCTCACAATTTATAAAAAACTATAGCTTTGCGCTGATGATAGACAGTGAATTTGAAGCCACACATTTGCCATTGGTGTATAAACCCGATGAAGGTGAGTTTGGTACTTTATATGGTCATGTGTCACGGGCAAACAAGCATGGTAAAAGCTTACAAGATACGCATGTGTTAGTGGTTTTTAATGGTCCGCGTATACCCAAACCACCTCAAGATCCGAGTTTCAGTTGGAATTAAAAGTGATTTAGGCAAGGCATTGACTGAAAAGAATGGTTTTTCCCTTGTTAAAGTCAATAACGCCGAATAAATCGCTTTTAAACCAACCCTTAGGGCGTTTCTCAAGAACTTACTCTCTGCGTTGTTACTTCTTAAAAGGGAGTGCCATTCTTACAAAGTAACGCCTTGACATTAAGCCCATGAGAAACGCTGAATTCTGTATCTTGAGGTGGTTTGGGTATAATATATCTCCAACTTGGTATGCTGAAAAGCCAGCTGTATCGACTTGGAATTACACTGCGGTTCATGCAAAAGGCAAGGTTGAATACCTTGATGACGACAATACTTTGGTTTGCTTAGATGAGTTAATTAGCCAATACGAGCCGAGTATTTTAAACGACACAAGTTTGCTGCCAGGTGACTATCAAGCGAAGCTACTACGGGGGATTGTTGGTATTAAAATCAAACTTGACTCAATTCAGGCAAAAGAAAAGTTAGGCCAGCATAAATCAATAGCTGATCAACAAGGTGTTGTAGCGGGGTTAAAAAAAGATAAGCATCCTGATGCGCAAAGCCTATTATCTTATATGTTGAAAACTGAAGTTGGTATAGGAAAAGATATCAATAGCTAACTTTTACTTGTTATAGCGCGTATCTTTTCCTATTGCTAAAGCTAATCTAGCTATGGCTTAGTTGTTTAACATAGTGCTGAAAATCATCAAAGCCACCAATATGTTCATCATTAATAAATATTTGTGGGACAGTTCTACGACCACTCAGTGAAACCATTTCTTGAAAAAGTCGGTCGTTATCTGAGATTTCTATTGCTGTGTATTGCCAGCCTAACTTTTTAAACAGTTGCTTTGCCGCTCGACAGTATGGGCAATAGTCTTTGTGGTACATTTTGATCTTAGCCATGAGCTAGTCCTAAGTGATTTAACCGATGTGGCTAGTTTAAGCTGTGTTAATTTTTTCTCTATGTTGCATGTAGCTAAAATTATGTCTGAAAGTCCAAATATTTATTTAAATGATCCTGATCCGCTTAGTGTGTTACTTAAGCGAATGTCCTTGAGGGCCGAAGTATACGTTAATGGTGATTTTTGTGGCTCGTGGGCTGTTGATACATCGGGCTCTCGCCGGATTCCATTTCATTTAATTGGTAAAGGGCAAGCATGGCTACATTTTGAGAATGAAACTATTGTATTGAATGAAAAAGATCTTGTTGTTTTTCCAAGAGATCATCAACACATAATATCGAGCTCACCGATTAAACCAGCAAAAAAATTAGTCAATCAGCCTGCGAAGGGGGCGGGTGAAACAACGAATATGGTTTGTGGTTTTTTTCAGTTTAATCACACCCTAGTTAATCCACTTTTAGATGCTTTACCTGAGTTTTTACACATTCCCGCTACAAGTTCATCGTGTAATTCAAGAATAATGCAATTAATTGATATGATGATTGTGGAGTTACAGCAAAGGCGCACAGGCTGCTATACCATAGTCGATCAACTCGCTAATTTGGTGTTTATAGAAATACTCAGAGAGCAAGTTGAAGCTGGCAAGTTAAATAATGGTATGTTGGTGGCGTTGTTTGACAATCGTATAGGTAAAGCACTTAATGCAATTCATCAACAACCAGAATATGCTTGGAATTTAGCGTCACTTGCCAGTAAAGCTTCAATGAGTCGTTCTAATTTTGCAGATAAGTTCACAAAGCTAGTTGGCTTAAGTCCGATGAAATATTTGCTTAAGTGGCGTTTAATAGAAGCCCGTAAATTGCTGATTTGTAGTGATATTAGTATTGCAGAAATTGCGCAATTAAGTGGTTACGAGACAGAAGCCGCTTTTAGAAAAGCGTTTAAACAGCACCAAGGTGAAGCCCCTGGTGCTGTTAGAAGTGCGATGGTTGGTCACTAACTATAAATTACAGGTCATCAGCACTTACATTTTCAACATCTGGCCAATGGTCATTTGCTTCTTTAATGTGTTTAGGAATGTTTTCAGCCCATGCTTTATACACATCCATATTTTTATTTACATAGAGTTTTCCATCTTTGATTTCAAATGCTTTGCCATCAATATCAAACTTTTTACCGAAGGTTACGCCATAAGCACAAAAACCACCGTATTGAGGTGCGTATTTCTCTGGGTTTGAATTAAACATATCTCTATTTTTAGCAGACTGAAAACGGTAAATCGCATCATTGTATACCGCTGTATATTTAGCATTCCCTAACACAGGTTTATTTTGCTTAAAATATGCGATGACATCATGACCCGCTAAAATGACCCCATTTTCATCTGTTTCGGTGTCATTTCCAGCGTAAGATAAAGACGATAAACTCAAAAGAGCGACAGCAGCGATCCCTTTAAATGCGTGGTAAAGTTTCATAGTTATTCTCCAATTATGTTTAACTTAGGAAACATAGTAGTGGACAATCAACGAACTAAATATATCTGGCATTACTGAATATATGTCCAAAAGTCCTGATTACAATTTGAGGAGAAATGAATTCGTTTTACAGCCAAAATAGAATAGGCAGCACATTAGCATCCTGCAAATGCTGCCAATATTGGTTGGATGGCACTCAACATGATTGTTAAAAGTATGTTAAATGCTATAGGTAAACTTAGTACAGTTCATTTCTGTGTCAACTAACTGTCATACTCAAGTTCTTCAGTCTTTACTCTACTCATTCAGTACCCTTCATTTTATTGAAATCTAAATCTAATAACTTGCTGAATATAAAGATACTCACTATATTCTTGTGAGTCATACATTGGGTTTGAATCATGAATATCTCTAAGAAGTTAAAGCTGTCATTTGCATCCGCAATAGTTTTACCATTAATAATTATCGCTGTTTTAGTCATCACACAAACAAGGCAACAGGCATTAGATGGTTTTGCCCAATTAAGTGAACGAGAAGCAAAGCAAGTAGATAATGGTATTAATATGTTTTTTTCAGAGATTGAAAAAAATGTAGATTATTTAGCTTCGCACCCCGCGATTTTAGAAGCTAAACAAGACGTTAAAACACATATGCAATCGCCCAATGCAGTTAAGCTTGCGCATATGTCTGGCAGTGACACAGAGCAAGCTGCTTATACGTTATTTGATCACTTTGGTGATACGCATCCAGGCCTTGCCTATATTTACATGGGGAATGAGCAAGGTGGATATATTCAATGGCCAGAAGGCGAAGTAACCGCTAATTATGATCCTAGAAAACGGCCATGGTACGAAGCTGCAAAAGCCGCTGATGGAAGCACAGTAAGAACGAATGCTTATTATTGGGCCGTTGATGATATGGTGATTGTATCAACAGTGAAAGCGATTAAACAAAATAGTCAGCTTATTGGTGTTCAGGGCATGGATGTATCTTTGCAAGGTCTGACAGATATTATAGCTAATATTAAATTAGGTGAAACCGGTTATCTAATGCTTATTGAAGACAGTGGTAACGTCTTGGTTGATGTTAAACATGCTGATTATCGCTTTAAGCAATTGGCAGAGGTTAGCGAAGGTAAATATAAACAGTTAGCGAATAATAACACTGGCCAATTTGAAATTAATCTTGAAGGCACTGATTATGTGGCGAATATTTATACGTCTCAAAAGCTTGGCTGGAAATTCATTGGTTTAGTTGAAAAGTCTGAAGTGATGAGCGCTGCTAACACGATGACAATTACCATTGTGATCATTAGTGCAATTTTAATTGCCGTGTTTATTTTGTTAGCCAGCTATATTTCAAAACTCATTTCTGCACCTATTGTCGAAGTGAGTGATGGGTTGACAGAAATATCACAAGGCGGCGGAGATTTAACCAAGCGGTTAATTATTAAAACGCGTGATGAAACTGGGAAGCTGGCCAATAGCTTCAATTTATTTTTGAGTTTGATTTCAGAGTTAGTTACACAAATAAATGAATGTGCGCATAATGTAAGCGATACGTCAGCACAAACATCAACACAAGCAGGACAATTATCGGGTTCTACTTCACAGCAGCAACAAGCTTTAGAAATGGCCGCAACGGCTATTAATGAAATGGCGGCTACCGCTAATGAAGTCTCAGCAAGTTGTGCAAATGCTGCGGAGCTTGCAACACAAACACAGCATGCCTCAGAGCTTGGTCAAAGTGTGATTTCAGAGACGGTAGATAGTGTAGTATCGTTGTCTGAGGTCATAACCAAAGCCACTCAAGATATTAATCAGCTTGACGCTGAAAGTGAAAATATCATGTCAATATTGAGTGTAATAAGAGGCATTGCAGAGCAAACTAATTTGCTTGCATTAAATGCTGCTATTGAAGCTGCCAGAGCGGGGGAACATGGTCGCGGTTTTGCGGTAGTCGCTGATGAAGTACGTGCTTTGTCACAAAGAACCTCAGAGTCGACAGAAGAAATAGCAAGCCAGTTAGACACCTTACGGAAAATGTCTGATCAAGTGTCAAAAGAAATGACAACCAGTTTAAACCGCACAAATAAAACAGTTGAGTTAGCCCATTCCGCACAACATCAATTTAGCGAAATAACCGCATCAATCGTCAATATCAGTGATTTAAATACTCAAATTGCGACGGCAGCAGAAGAGCAGCAACATGTAGCTGAAGATATTAATCGTAATGTTATCGAAATTAAAAATGCGGCCGATGATGTGAGTGAGATTGCTCAAAATGCGCGTGATAATGGTGAGCGGCTGAATCAGTTATCACATTTACTTACTGATTTAGTGGGTAAGTTTAAGGTGTAAAATACTCATTTGTTTCAAAGACCTTCACATGCTTTAATGGAGTAATTAACTAAAACGACTAACGAATCCTTTTGTTATTTCATCTGAGAAGCATAAGGCTGGATAGCTTCTATAAAATGGCAAACAATGAAAATAGATAGTGCTAACGCTGAAGATTACCCAGAGCTACTTGATGTATGGGAAAATTCAGTCCGAGCAACACATGATTTTATAACAGAAGACGACATAGCCTTTTTTAAGCCGATCATCATTGAGCAAGCTTTTCCACATGTTACTTTAAAGTGTATTAAGGATGAGCATAAGGCAATTTTGGGCTTCATTGGCGTACATGAATGCAAAATAGAAATGTTGTTCATTTTAGATGCAGCAAGAGGTAAAGGGGTTGGTAAAGCGCTTCTTAACTATGCGGTTGATCAATTAGCTGCCAACAAAGTTGATGTTAATGAGCAAAACTCACTTGCAGTTGGTTTTTACCAGCATATGGGGTTTAAAGTCGCCTCACGCTCGCCTTTAGATGATATGGGCAAACCATTTCCAATATTGCACATGGTACTCCGGTAGGAATTGCTTTAGTTGTGTACCGCGGTTATTCGGCGAAAAAACACCTCTTGCAAACTTTTCCCTTGTTGCTCGCTAACTTTACTTTTAATGTGCTAAAAAGCACGACCTTCAAGCGCGCGAAACAAGTTTCACGCCTACGATGGGAACCCGTAGGAACGGCTTTAGCCGAGAAGTTCATATGTTCGGTGTTAAAGTGCATTCTACAAACTTTCCCCCAGTAACTCGCTAACTTTAACCCCGTAACTCAATAATTTGTTACAGCTTATCTTTTGCTTAATTGGTTTACGCGATATGCTGATGAAAAGAATATTGCATTACATTGGAATAGCGAATGAACCTCAATCAGGTAACCTTACCAGTAACGGATATGAATGAAGCGGTGGCTTTTTACTTAACATTGGGAATGATTCAGATTGTAGATACACCGCATTACGCACGCTTTCAATGTCCAGATGGTGATGCCACATTTTCGCTGTCATTAGAAACTGAAGATTATAGTAATTATGCGGTAATTTATTTTGAACATGAGCAGCTCGATAAGCTGTACGAGAGACTTGTTGAAAAGGGCATTAATTTTGAACAGCCACCAACCGCTCAGCGCTATTTGTGGACGGAAGCAATTTTAAAAGACCCATCAGGGAATAAAATTAAACTATATTGGGCCGGAGAAAACCGCTTAAACCCACCATGGAAAGTAGAAAAACGAGGGTAAAAAAGGCGCTAGGGTCTATGTCCTAGCGCCTAATATCTTAAAAGCTAATCCTTTAAACGTTACTGCTTTTCTTTCAGTAACTTTTTTAATTCAGCTACTTCAGCCTGTAATTGAGTTATTTGGCCTTTGGTTGCTGGCAAATCATCGTCGTTTATCTGCTCTTCTCGCGCGTTACGATGCTCTTCAGACATAACCTCTAAAATAGCTCCTACCATCATGTTTAAGAATACGAATGCAGTTAAGAAAATAAATGTTAGGTAGAAAATCCAGCTAAGTTCATACACGGCCATGGTTTCGTACATGACATCTGTCCAATCTTCGAATGTTGCTATACGGAACAAGGTGAGCATTGATATTGATACATCACCCCATAACACAGGGTTAATATCAGCAAACAGCATGCTTCCCATGGCGGCATAAATATAGAAGATTACGAACATCAGTAAGGCAATATAGCCCATTTGTGGAATCGCTTTTAAAAGCGAGTTAACCAGTAGCCTAAGTTCGGGGATCATGGATACAAGTCGTAAAACGCGGAAGATACGCAACAAGCGAGCAATAAAAATCGTTGAGCCTGCGGCAGGGTAAAGGCTACCTACCACTATGATAAAATCAAAGATATTCCAGCCTTTACTGAAGAAGTCTTTAAAGCCTCGGCTTGCAATAAAGCGGATCACAAGCTCAACAAGGAAAAACACGGTAATACCCATATCCATCCAATGGAGAGCTAACTCTACGGTTGGGTGAAGCGAATAAGTATGAGCCCCGACGGTTAATGCTGAAATAACAATAACGGCAATAACGAATGATTGAAAAACTTTGCTTTTATCGATACGCTGAAACAGCTCTTGTAACTGCGACAACATCATATATGACCCTTTGGTGATAGTATTTAAACCCACGCAATATACAATAAATCGCAGTACCAATGTATAACTGAAGAAAGGAAATTAAATGTTTTTAAACGCTTTAAAGTTTACTGGGATTGCATCAATGTTTCTTTTGTTAACAGGGTGTAGTTCAAATGCGCGTTTTCATGAACTCCAATCTGCACGCTTGACTGAATGCAATTATTTAGCTGATAAAGAATACCATGCGTGTGTAAAGCGCCAGCAAGATAGCTACGAAAACTTTAAAAAGCAAAAGTCAGAACAATGACCAAAACTGAAAAACGCCTCGATAAAGCTATTCGGGCAGCGCTAACGACGGCATGTGAAAACCTAAAAGACATAAGCGACAACTTTTTATGGTTAACTCACACCGCTGATTTAAAGAGACTGCCAGCATCAATGAAAGTAAGTTGTTATTTTGCCGAGCAAATTCCTCTATCAAATTCACCGCTGGCAGAGCAAATTAATCAAGTGATTACAAAAGAGCTGAAAGAGATAGGAGTAGTGATATCAGCAAAAGCTATTCTGTTTTTTAAGGATTAAATATGCCGTTTACTTTTACCTTGCAATAGGCACAGCTTTGACTAACACCACGTCAAGCGGATGAAAACATACACATCAAATGAGTTTAGCATTGGTAACACAGTCGCAAATAGCTATAATCGGCAAAAATACTGTAAGAGAGTTTATTATGGCTGTACCAACACGCTCACAAATAACCGTAGGCTGTGAAGTTAATATTGTTTTAAAACAAGACCAGCGCACAGGCCATTTAACGCAAGGTGTTGTTTCGCGTATTTTAACTAAGTCACCAAACCATCCTCATGGCATTAAAGTACAACTTGATGACGGTCAAGTCGGTCGTGTTAAAGAGATCTTATCATGAGTGTTCTAACCGAAAGTGAATTTTGGGAATTAGTGACCGCAGAAGATAAAACGGCAGAGCCAGAATCGGTGTGTAATACTCTAAGAGAAAAGCTAACACATCTATCCGATGAGCAACTTATGGAGTTTGACAAGCAGTTTAGTTTGCGTATGCGTAAAGCTTACACTTGGGACTTATTTGGTGCTGCGTTTGTAATGGCTGGTTGTAACGATGATTATGGATTTTCAGAGTTTTTATGTTGGCTCATATCTCGCGGTGAAGGCGCATTTTTAAAAGCCTTAGAGAACCCAGACTCCGTTGCTGACTGCACACCCGTTTATCATTTGAATGAACAACCTTATCCTTATTTAGATGAGTATGATTTAATCGCCGGTATGCTGTTTGAAGAGCGTAATGGCGATGAGCTACCATTTATTCCATCTGGGCTTGAACAGCCAAAGGGCAAGCGTTTTAAAGACAAGCCGAAATTTTTAAAACAGGCATATCCTCGCCTGTTTGCTAAATATTGGCAGTAGCAACCACTCGAATGGCTTTTTGTAGTTTAAAGAGATATCGAGAGCTAAAGTTTATTTATTTCAGCTAGTTAAAAAGTATTAAATTTAATTGTATTATTAATTTTTAGTTCCTTAAATAGTATTATTTATGGTACTTTTGTTCATGTTGGATTCAGCAATAGTTTCAGTTGGATCTAATAAAGTGCAAAAATTATTTTTGATTAATCAGTAAGCTGCACGGAGTGGTAGCCTTGCTAAAACCGAAGTAAACTCAAAAGGAAATGACAGTGTCAGAAAACGTTTATCAAGCTCCTGAATCAGATGTTGCTAATATTTCAACAGAGACAACAACCATGAGTCGTAAGGATATCTTATTCTCTTTCCAAGGTAGAATTCCACGTAAAACTTATTGGTTATCAGTATTAGGATTAATGCTAATTAGTGTTTTAGCTATGCTTGTGTTAAGTGGTATTGGCGCAATGATCTCACAAAATGCGGCCATTTTCCTTCCACTTTTAATTTACATTCCACTAATTTGGTCATCGCTTGCTATTCAAGTTAAACGTTGGCACGACCGCAACAAGTCAGGTTGGTGGGTACTAATTGGTTTAGTACCAGTGATTGGTGGTATTTGGGTACTGATTGAAAATGGCTTTTTAGCGGGTGATGAAGCAGAAAACCGTTTTGGTAAGCCAACGGTTTAAGCCGTATTCATTGTGTGCTCTGTCTGAGCACACAATGACTCTGCACATAATCTTTCATGAAATACTTCACTAACATTCAAATCGCTCGATTTATTATCAGCTTTAGTTGGCTTTATCATGGGCTGATACCAAAACTTATTCACATTGCTCCCCTTGAACTAAAAATGACAGCCAGTTTTGGTTTTAATGCTGAAATTTCAACACTTATTACCCGAGCAGCTGGCATAGGTGAAATGATTTTTGCCGTGCTGTTTTTTATTTTCTATCGTTCAATCTTACTCAATATTCTCAATATAGCTGCTTTAGTTGGGCTAATGCTGTTTGTTGCTGTTTTACAGCCCACACTTTTAATCGAAGCGTTTAATCCTGTGACTACAAACCTTGCCATGATCGCGTTTAGCCTTGTGCTAATTAAAGAAACTAAAGAGCCGCAGCTCAATGCTTAATACACCGCATCAGTCGCCAATCACTCAATACACGAAAAAAGAAGAAAAAAAGTTTTTATCTTCTTATTTATTTTTAATAGGCCTATTGCAAATAATTGCCGCATTCTATTTTTTGGATTTGCCTATAAAAGAACAACTACTAGATGAGCAGGGTGTAGTACAACGCTTTTATGAATCACATAGAAATTGTGGGCAACACAATAAATGTAAACTTATGACAGTTGTAGGAACTTAAAAGACGACTACATACCTAAGACCAACGAATTTACCAATTGAATTAAATGATCACGTTCATGTTTTAGCTTCATATAATAAAAGTGCCGAAGCGTATAAAGTTCATCAGTTACAACTAAATGGTAAGATGATCCAAAGTTATGAACAGGCAATATTTAAAAGCAATATTACGCGTATATTGCTTGGTATTTTTGGTCTGATTTTGATTGTTTTTAGTTTAATCAATAAGTTTAAAACTAAACCGCGTAACAGCGCTTAATTTCGTCAATCATGGCGCTTGCTAGCGGCGAATTGGCATTTGTTTTTGAGGTGATCAATACCACAGGAATATCGTAGTGATATTTACTCGGTTGAATAGCTTTGAAAATACCTTTATCAACCCAGAACTGTGCGTAGTGGTCGGGTAAATAACCAATAAACTCACCCGATAAAATTAAATGTGCAATACCTTCATCGTGATAAGCAACAGCACTATTTTGATAGTTTAAACCGTCGTTTCGGCTTTCTTTATCGCGCATGTAGTTACTGGTAATTACCTCAGCTTCTTTGAGCAGCTCATTTATTTGTTTGTCTTCACACTCAAATAAGGGGTGACCGACTGCGCAATACAAAAAGTTAGTTTCGTTATGCAGGGCGGTATAGTCTAAGCCGCGAATATGATGGCGGCTAACACCAATCCCCACTAATGAACGGCCATTGGCTACTGCGGTTTCTACCTCTCGTGCTTCACACACATTAATATCAAACTGAATGTTTTTACCCTTGCCTTTTAATCTTGCAATAGCACTTGGGATGGCACAGCGTGGGTCGCTGACCATGGTATCTATCATGGCAATACTTAAACGCCCCGATAACTCGTTTTTAGAGCTTGCTACAGTATTAGCAAACGCTTCGCATTGCTGAAGCAGTTCAATCGATGCTTGATAGGTAATAGCGCCAGCGTCTGTAATTTCAAAACCACTGCGGCCACGTTTACATAATTTAATGCCAAGCCTTACTTCTAAATCAGATAAATGCGCACTGATCGTTGAGCGGCCAATATTTAAACGTGACTCTGCGGCTGAAAGCCCGCCACACTCAACAATTGCTACAAAAACGCGCAATAAGCGCAGATCTACGTCATGAACTTGCATAGCACTTCTTTTAGTTCGATAAATCTGGAATGAATAACGATAATTATGCATTTGTAAAACAACTAGAGCAAGCTAGACTCCCTCTAAATAAAACTTATCCTGTTCTTTAGGAGTTATAAATGACATTTAAGTATGGTGTTGACCAATTAACGTTAGACAGCGTTAATGCTATTGCAGCCGGTACGTTACAGGCAGAGCTTTGCCAAGAAGCGATTGATAAAATTAATAAAAGCCGCCAAAACGTAGACAAAATGGCTGCCTCAGATAAAGCCATTTATGGTATCAATACGGGCTTTGGTCCATTATGTGATACACAAATTTCTCCAGAAGAAACCAATCTATTACAAAAGAATTTATTGATTACACACGCTGTCGGTGTGGGTGAGCCAATCGCTAAACCTATTTCAAAGCTAATGCTCATCACCAAAGTACATGCATTAAGCCAAGGTTTTTCAGGTATTCGTTTAACCGTAGTTGAGCGTATGCTTAAGTTTATTGAACTTGATATTATTCCTGTTGTACCAGAGCAAGGTTCAGTTGGCGCATCGGGTGACTTAGCACCGTTATCACACCTATTCTTACCTCTTTTAGGAGAAGGTGAGTTTTGGGTAAACGACACAATCAAGCCAGCTGCAGACGTATTAAAAGAGCACGGTTTAGCGCCTTTAGATTTACATGCTAAAGAAGGCCTAGCGTTAATTAATGGTACTCAGTTTATCTTATCGCATGCCATTACTGCGCTTACTAAAATGCGTTACCTATTAGACCTTGCTGATATCGCAGGTGCTATGAGCATTGAAGGTATGCAAGGTAGCCAATCACCGTTTCGTGAAGAGTTACACGCCATTCGTGCTTTTAAAGGTAACGTTGAAGTTGCAGCGCGTATGCGCAGCTTTTTTGCAGGCTCTGAAAACATGGCTTCACACACTGATTGTGACCGTGTTCAAGACCCTTACTCACTGCGTTGTATTCCTCAAGTTCATGGTGCATCACGTAATGCGTATTACCACTTAAAAGAACTTGCTGAAACAGAAATGAATTCTGTAACAGATAACCCTATTGTGATCAGCGAAGAAGAAGCCATTTCGGGTGGTGGTTTCCACGGTCAACCACTTGCTATGGTATTAGATTATGCTTCAATCGCAGCAGCAGAGCTTGGCAACATTGCTGATCGTCGTTGTTACTTGCTACTTGAGGGCTTACATGGTTTACCGCGTTTATTAACGTCATCGGGTGGCTTAAACTCTGGCATGATGATCCCACAATACGTGACTGCGGCATTGGTAACAGAAAACAAATCTTTGTGTTTCCCACCATCAGCAGACAGCGTACCAACATCAATGGGCCAAGAAGATCACGTATCTATGGGGAGTATTTCTGGTCGTAAGTTAAACCAGATTTTAGGTAATCTTGATAAAATCTTTGCTATTGAGCTGATGTATGCAGCGCAAGCAATTGAATTTAGACGTCCTAACACGTGTTCAGACATCATTGAAGAAAACTTTGCGCTAATTCGCAGCAAAGTTGCCAAACTAGAAGAAGACCGCTTACTTAAGCCTGATATTGATGCCATGGTAGAACTTGTTAAATCGCAAGCGTTTAAAGTTAACTAAGGGAGCAAATAATGACTTTTCAAGAACAAATTAAGCAAGGTATCCCAAGCGTATTGCCAGAGCCAAAACCGTATCCAAGTGATGCAAACCGTGCTCCAAAACGTAAAGACATTTTATCGGCTGACGAAAAGCAATTAGCTATTCGTAACGCATTGCGTTATTTCCCTAAAGAATGGCATCAAGAATTAGCTGCTGAATTTGCTGCTGAGCTCAAACAATTTGGCCGTATTTACATGTATCGCTTTAAGCCTAACTATGAGCTTAAAGCGCGCTCGATCAGCGATTACCCGGCTAAATGCGAACAAGCTGCCGCTATTATGTTGATGATCGACAACAACCTTGACCCTGCTGTAGCACAGCACCCAGAAGAGCTTATCACTTACGGTGGTAACGGTGCAGTATTCCAAAATTGGGCGCAGTACTTATTAACCATGAAGTACTTAAGCGAAATGGAAGAAGACCAAACGCTACACATGTATTCGGGTCACCCTATGGGGTTATTCCCATCATCAGTAGAAGCACCGCGCGTGGTTGTGACTAACGGTATGATGATCCCGAACTATTCAAAACCGGATGACTGGGAAAAATTCAATGCATTGGGTGTAACTCAATATGGTCAAATGACTGCGGGTTCATTTATGTACATTGGCCCGCAAGGTATTGTTCACGGTACAACCATTACGGTAATGAATGCATTCCGTAAAGTACTTGAAAAAGGTGAATCACCGAAAGGTAAAATCTTCTTAACGGCTGGTTTAGGCGGTATGAGTGGTGCTCAGCCTAAAGCGGGTAACATTGCTAACTGTATTACCGTGTGTGCCGAGGTTAACCCTAAGGCTGCCATCAAACGTCACCAGCAAGGTTGGGTTGATGAGTTAATTGATAACATGCCAGAGCTTGTTGAGCGTGTGCGTACTGCTCAGCAAAATGAGGAAGTGGTATCGATAGCCTTTATCGGTAACGTGGTTGATGTTTGGGAAAGCTTCTTAGCAGAAGATATTTTCATTCACTTAGGTTCAGATCAAACTTCACTTCATAACCCGTGGTCAGGCGGTTATTACCCAGTTGATATCAGCTATGAAGAGTCAAATCGTTTAATTCGTGAAGAGCCAGAAGTATTTAAAGAAAAAGTACAAGCGACGCTTAAACGCCACGCCGATGCTGTTAACAAGCACACGGCGAAAGGCACTTACTTCTTTGATTATGGTAATGCGTTCTTGCTAGAAGCATCACGCGCTGGTGGCGATGTAATGGCTGATAATGGGATTGATTTTAAATACCCATCGTACGTACAAGATATTCTTGGTCCAATGTGTTTTGACTACGGTTTTGGCCCGTTCCGCTGGGTATGTACATCAGGTAAACCAGACGATCTTGATAAAACAGATGCGATTGCTGCACAAGTCCTTGAAAAAATTATGGCGGACTCGCCTGAAGAAATTCAACAGCAAATGCAAGACAACATCACTTGGATCAAAGATGCGAAGCAGAACAAGCTCGTAGTTGGTTCGCAAGCTCGTATTCTTTATGCAGACGCACAAGGCCGCGCTGAAATCGCTAAAGCCTTTAATGATGCCATTAATCGTGGTGAAATTGGTCCTGTAGTGCTTGGGCGTGACCACCATGACGTGAGTGGTACGGATTCACCTTTCCGTGAAACATCAAACATTTATGATGGTAGCCGCTTCACCGCAGACATGGCGATTCACAATGTAATTGGTGATGGTTTCCGTGGTGCTACTTGGGTATCTATCCACAATGGTGGTGGTGTAGGCTGGGGCGAAGTGATCAACGGTGGTTTTGGTATGCTACTAGATGGCTCTGAAGCCGCTGAACGTCGTTTAAAGTCAATGTTACTGTTTGATGTAAACAACGGTATTGCTCGTCGAAGTTGGGCGCGTAACGAAGAAGCTAATTTTGCAATTAAGCGTGAAATGGCTCGTACCCCTAAACTTAAAGTGACCTTGTCTAATAACGTTGATGATGACGTTTTATCAAATTTAGATTTCTAATTTGTATCAATTAAACAAGGCCATGTTGTAAACGTAACATGGCCTTTTTTATTGCCTAAAATTTTTAAATAGCGCATTGTTTAGGTTATAAATTTTTGGCTTAGCTAATGAGGAGATAGAGATGACTAAAACACTAACCGGCGGATGTTGCTGCGGTGACGTGACTTTTAAAGTAACTGATAGCTTTAAGCGCTTTTTCTTTTGTCATTGCGAGCAATGTCGAAAATTATCTGGCACTGCGCACGCTGCAAATTTATTTACTTCACCCGATGCTATCGAATGGATTAAAGGTGAGCATCATATTACGCGCTTTAATTACCCTGGTCGTGCGCTATCACGAGCCTTTTGTAAGACTTGTGGCTCTGCGCTGCCATTTGCATCTCAAGACAACAAATACTTACTTGTGCCTGCAGGCAGCTTAAACGAAGAGCCAAGTAAAGAATTAGATGCGCAAATATTTTGCGAAGAACAAACCGAATGGCATAAAAAAGGGTTAAGTGGCAAAAAGGTCATTGGTTTTGGTCGGTAAAAATTAACATAAATGGTATATCACAATAAGAAAATATAATGAGTTCAAATACAGTGTATATTGTTAGCACTGTCTTTAAATCTTTCAGCCAAGGCTTGAGCTAACAGAAGACTTAATTAATGGAGTTGTGCTGGACTCTGCAATTTATGGTCTGTCGTATAAGAAAACTAAATAAGGATATATTTGGGATGCATGATTGTATTTTTTGTAAAATAGTTAAAGGTGAAGAGCCATGCCATAAACTCTGGGAAGATGATGAACATTTGGCTTTTTTATCTATTTACCCCAATACGCGAGGTGCGACAGTTGTTATTCCGAAAAAACACCTCTCTAGCTATGCTTTTGCCCAAACTGATGAAGATTTATCAAAATTAATAATAGCCACTAAAAAAGTCGCTATTCTTCTTGATGATGCATTTGAAGATGTAGGGCGTTCGGGTATGTTTTTGGAAGGCTATGAAATTGATCATTTGCATAGCAAGCTGTCCCCGCTGCATGGTACTGGAAGTTCGTCTGATTTCACTCATATTGAGCCTACATTTGGCCCATTTATCGAAAAGTACGAAGGTTATTTATCATCACACGATTGCGAGAGAGCGTGTGATGAGGAACTGGCTACCCTAGCTAAAAAAATTCGAGGTGAAAAAGCTACTTAACTCAAACGAATTTGTGACTTATTACGTATGAAAGTAAATTATTAGGAGATTCAACAAGCATCATCAGCATGCTATGCTAGTTGAACATGTATAAGCTTTTGGATTTTTAATGAGATATTACGCCTATTTAGTACTTTTTTTATTCTCAACATCGCTTTTTGCAAGTGCTTTGCTTGATGTGAAACCAAGTAATAAAACGCAGTTCTTATCTCTTATAAAGACTAAACAGGGTGATTATAAAGCGAATGAGGGAAGTAATGAACTATGCAAAAGTGCCTCTTTCAAACTTGTTCAGCAACCCACGCAAGGCTTTAATTTAGGCACTCTTATTGATTTTAGTGATTTACATAACGGCACGCGTACGAGAAAAATACCGAATTTTTGTATTGTTAGTTCAAAACTGAAATATTTCGTTAACGGCATTGTCAGAACTAAACGTTATTTTCGTTGCGATGATGAAAGTGATGCTACAACCATAGTGGAAAATTTACGCTTTAACGATTCGAACACTATAACTTACACACTTAGCCAACCAGAACTAAGCTGCGTATATGAAAAGTTATGAGGTTATGCGCACCAATAAAGTGCGCAAAAATAACTTATGAATGAAAAGCTGCTAACTGATCTGTGTTTATCATATGGCAACTGCTTTTAACAATTTCCTTTAATTGCTCTGTTCTGTAAACAGATGGGGCAGAGCCAAACTCTCGTTTAAATGCATTACAAAATGTGGCTGAGTTACTAAAGCCACTCGACAGTGCAATCGCTTTCACTGAAAGCTTTTCATCATCTAACATCTTAATGGCAACAGCTAAGCGTTTTTCCATCACATAGACACGATAAGTTGTATTTAAGTTGCGCCGAAAATCCCGTTCTAGCTTTTTTCTATTGGGGTAGTTGAGTGCGTCAAC
Source organism: Pseudoalteromonas sp. L21 (assembly GCF_021728035.1). Taxonomy (NCBI): domain Bacteria; kingdom Pseudomonadati; phylum Pseudomonadota; class Gammaproteobacteria; order Alteromonadales; family Pseudoalteromonadaceae; genus Pseudoalteromonas; species Pseudoalteromonas sp. L21. The sequence goes on from NZ_JAKKCV010000002.1 coordinate 433,819, forward strand.
TAGCCAGTTCATCGTTATTTTTTTGCCGGCAATAATGCCTTCGTTTAGGGTTTTATCTACACACTCCTTAAAGTTGTTAGAAGAAGGTGAAAGGGCTACTCGTTTACCTAAATCATTCATTATTTAACCTAAATTTATGTTAGTAATAGATGCGATTGGTCAGTATTTAGTGGTGTATTTTTGACCTGATTTTAAATTTAAAAAGGGCAGCATCCGTTTCTAAAAAGAAAACAATGAGATGATAATAAAAATCATTACTTTGTTCATCGTGTAGTCATTTTTAATTGCGACAATTACAGCGATATCTGATTTTTCTGATCTGTTTGACTTAAAACTGCTCAGCCTAACTAGTATTTAAGTTTTGGGTTGTGGTGAGGGTAATAGAATAAAAAAAGCAGCTGGCGCTGCTTTATTGTAGATCAAATTAGTATCACATTTGCGATTGCAGGTAATTCTCAAGTCCTGCGGTTTTGATTAGCTGTTGTTGTGTCTCAAGCCAATCAATTTGTTCTTCTTGCTCGTTTAAAATGTTATCTAACGCTTCACGGCTGATATAATCTTTTTTCTCTTCAGCAAGTTTAATAGCTGCTTTAAGATCAGGTAATGAGTCAAGCTCAAAGCTCATGTTTGCTTCGATCATTTCTTCAGAGTTTTCGCCAATACGAAGACGCCCTAAATCTTGTAGGTTAGGTAGGCCCTCTAAAAATAAAATACGCTCAATTAGACGGTCAGCGTTTTTCATTTTTTGAATAGATACTTTGTAATCAGCTTTGTCTAGTTTAGAAAAGCCAAAATCTTTAAACATGCGTGCATGTAAGAAGTATTGGTTAATACCGACTAATTCGTTGGCTAACACTTTATTTAATGCTGCAATTACGCTTTTATCGCCTTTCATACGTTTAGCCTCTATTCGCCCATTTGAGATTGATGGTAGTTTTGGCTACCAATTTTGTCGATTAAGCCAAGTTGCTGTTCAAGCCAATAAACATGATCTTCTTCGGTATCAAATAATAGCTTTTCAAGTACTTCGCGAGATTGATAATCTTTCTCTTGCTCACAAATTGCAATGGCTTCTTTAACGCAGTCAACGACTTCAAGTTCAAGAGTTAGGTCGTTTTGCATCATGCTTTTCACGTCAGAACCGATTAGCAGGTCACGACGTTTCGTCATGTTAGGCACGCCCTCTAAAAATAAAATACGTTTTATTAGCCAATCTGCGTGATCTTTCTCTTCTTCCATTTCATGGTTAAGGCGCTCGTACAATTTATTTAGGCCCCAATCATCATACATGCGAGAGTGGATAAAGTATTGATCTATAGCGGCTAATTCGTTAGCGAGAAGTTTGTTAAAACTGTCTATGACTTTTTGGTTACCTTTCATCGTGCCGTCCTCAAATTCCAAGTTGCGATAATTGTAGTACATTAAAACAAGAATGCAAATATTTTTCCTTGTAAATCAGGTGGTTACTATTGATTGTGATTCTCGTTTAAGTTTGCGTTAGTGATCGATTTGTGAACAATTTATTGTTTGTATTTTCACAAATAAAAAAGCCCTTACTAAAAGGGCTTATAAAGTGATAGTCAGTCAAAGACTAAAAACTATATTTAGCACCGAGTGTCACTGTCGTGCCTAAACCTTTAATGTTATAGCCACCATATGTATATGCTTGAGCGCGGGCAGGGAAATAATCATTATTAAAGAGGTTTTCTACGCCCATAAATGCTTGCCAATTGTCTGCAAAATTGTAACGACCACTCAAATTGAAAATGTTATAGCTATCAATTGGCCCTTGATCACCTACGTACTCACCATCTGCATTTGGTTCAAAGCGTTTACGCGAACCTACATAGAGGTAGCTCACACTTAATGAAAGCTCATCGCTTGGCTGCCAGTTTAAGTTAGCGGTGCCTTTTGGTGGGCTAATTTGTCGAGAGCCAAGGTAGATATCGTCTTCTGTGTTTTTACCTTCAACATAGCTGTAAGTAGCAACTAGACTTAATGTTGGGTTGATAGTGTAGTCAACGACTGTTTCGTAACCCCAGATCTCTTGTGGTGCACGTACAGGCTCATAAACACCCGTTATTTCATTAAAGCTATTCGTTGTCCCAAACTCTGACGTACTACGGTAAGCAGCAAATTCAAAGCGTACATCATCAAATTGAGATGTAAAACCAACCTCATAGTTATCGATGATTGAAGCTTCAGTTTGAATTAAACCAATATCGTTCACAGTTGCAGAACGTAAAAGACGGCCAATATCCGAAATATCAGAGCCTTGCGAGTAATTTGCAAACGGGCTAAATGCATCCGATAAGTTGTATTTAACGCCAATGTTGTAGGTTGTAGCGTCGTAATCAATGGTATCGCCTTTAACACTCAATGGTACTGAGCATTGTGTTGCTGAACGGCAAAGCTTTAAAGTGTCGTAATCATCAACCGTTAAATCAATGCTTTCTTTACGAACACCCGCTTTAACAATGATGTTGTTGTTGATAACCCATTTAGTTTGTAGGAAGCCAGCAATACTTTCCATTTCCATTTCAGGAACCCAAACGCGACCATCTACAAGCGGTTGTGAAGTGGTATCGTTCAAAGCATCTAAACCATAAATAAATGTTGCCTCAACAGTGTCAAAATCAACCAGTGTGTTAAATGTAGCGCGTGCACCTTCTTTTTCAGAGCGGATGATTGATTGACCGCCATCGTAACCCTCGTCAGGGTTAGCAAGGTTTGGTGAAAAGAAAAATATATTTTCGATATCTTGCATATACAGATCAAGGGTCATTTGGGTGTTTTCAAATAACGCGTAGTCTGTGTATTTTAAAGTAATGTTTTCATTACCATCAGGACCCTGCGGCTTACCACGTTTTTGTAGCTCTTTTGGTACGTGAATAGCGTATGTTTTTTCGCCTTTGTTACCATCACCAACTACATCACCTAAATCAGTTTTTTGTTGTGAGCTGAAGTAGTTATAGCTAAATTGTAGTTGCTTTTCGTCATCAAAGTCATAACTTAGCTTTGTGAAGTAGTTTTCAGTTACAGCATCAGATAAGCCGTATTGAAGACCTAAAATATCGCCTTCTGCATCACGTTGCACACCATTTTCTTCATAACTAGCTGTAAATAAGTAGCTTAATTTATCTGCACGACCATTAATTGCTGCTGAGATTCGTGCACCTGCACTCTCTTCTAATTTAACTGCACTAAAACGTGACGATAGGCTGATTTCACCTTCTGTTTTACCATCGCTGCTAGCTTGCTTAGTGATGTAGTTAATAATGCCGCCTGATGCGCCATTACCATATACCGATGTAGCACCTTTAATTACCTCAATGCGAGCAATGGCACTAGGGTCGAGAGTTTTAACGCCTAATGAGCCATTTCTAAGTGGTGTTGATTGTGGCACACCGTCAATCATAACCAGTGGAGCACGACCACGTAAGCTCTGACCCGTATTACTTGAACTATTTGTGTCTGGTGCAAGTCCTGGAACCATCTGTGATAGTAAACTTTGTAGTTCTGGATTAACTTTTAAATGCTCTTCGATTTGCTTTTGGTTAATAATGGTTATTGACGCAGGAACTTCATCGATGCTTTCAAATACGCGGCTACCAGAAACAACAACGTGCTCCATTTCTTCAGCGGTTAATTTTTTATTGATTGAGTCATCAGCGAAAGAATAGCTACTTACTGCCAGTGCAATAAGTGTTAACGACGTTCTTAACATGGTTGTCCTTGTTAAAAAAAGATAAATAGACTGTTTAGTGGGGCAGAAGTGTAAATGTAAAGAAGTGTAAAGGCAAGAGTAATGATAATGATTTGCAATAATAGGTAAGAAATAAAATATAAATATAGTTACTAGTACCTTGGGTAGTGAATTAGTCTAGGTACTGTTTTAAGTCCTCAGGTACTGGCATTACTTTAAATGGATTAACGTCAGTTCCCCCTGTATTTCCCTTAGGAACCCATAAACGAGAAAATATAACCGATGCAAAAATGCGCATAAACTGGCCGATAACTTCTTTGTTATTATGTGTTTTAAAACCAATTTTACACATCCACCAGTGCGATAATGTGTGAGGAATAATATAAGACTGGCCTAGAATATGTGCTCTTTCTAGATGTGTAAAAGCCTGCGTGTATTCGCCGTTACTGTATGCTGATTTTGCCTGCAGCATTTCGTAATTGAATGCGTTTTTGAGTTTAGTTTTCATAATCAGTCCATATGAAAAAGAGCAATCAAGATTAAAAGCTTGCTACTTATTATGCCTCTTGTACCAAAAGTAAACGCCCGAAACCACAAAAAATAAAGGTGAAAGAGCAAGTATTAACCACAGTAACTGCACAATCGGTCCTGCAAAATCACCTATATGAAACTTATATTTAAAGTTCCATGTTTGTGTGGTCCAAGAGCTTTTACTAGCATCATAACTTGTGACAATATCCGCTGAATATGGGTTTGCCCATACCCAACTATAAGCATGACTTTCACCTGGGTTCTCTATCCTAAAACCAATGTTGTCACTTGGTTTTTTAGGTAAGTAAATTCTAAATAACTGACCTTTCGGAAATACGGTTAGCGCATTATCAAATGCTTTTTGAACTTGATGAGGCGCGTTCTCTGAAGGAGGGATCACCGCCGGAGGTTTAGGTCTGTCTTCAACAGTGCCTTGCATCACAAACTCTAATACGGCTTTTGTTTGTTCTTTCCAGTTAAACGCCATACCTGTATAGGCAATTAAAATGAGTGGAATTAAAAAATATACGCCTAGAACGGTATGTAGCTGATACATCAATACTCTAAACTTTGCTTTACGCTTAATAGCCAAGCGTTTCATACGATTTTTTGGTTTAACCCAGATATAAAAGCCAAGCAAAATTTCAATAATAAGAATGAGCGCGCACACAGATACCCAGTTTCTTAAAGGGCGGTTTTTATCACCATCTTCATAAAGCAGCCAACGATGCAAAGCCATGGTAAAGCCATAAATAGTGCTGTAGTAATCGTATTCATATAAAATTTGGCCAGTGTAAGGGTTAACACTCACGTAACGGTTATTGGCAAGCTGTAATTGCCACGCAAGGTCATTGCGCTGCTCTGGCATTAGCAGGGTAACGGGTTGCTCAGTTGAAGCTGAAACGTGTTTGATAAGGCTATCAAAATCAAGTGTTGATGTTGCTGGGGTAACTGTCCACTTATCGCTTTGAGTGAGGTGTTGAATGTCTTTTGCGTAAATAAGCAAGGCACCGGTCATGCTTAAACAAATTAAAAATAAACCGCTTATTAAGGCAAGCAATAAATGTGTACGACGTAACCACAACTTCAACAAGGTTTGTTCCTTCAGTTTGCTGTTAAAACAAAACTGAATGGTAAATGATAACGCGTAACATTTACACTAAAACTTGTTCAATGGTACAGCTTTCGATGGCAAAATTAGCATGTAAAAAGTGACGAATTTCATCGTTATTGATGTTTTGCTTAGCACTAAATTTAAGCTCGCAATGAATGTGATGGTCATCTATCTGCCATGTTTTAAGGTAATCAACATCAGTGATTGCAAATTCTGCTTTAAGCCCAGTGATAGTTTTTGTTTTGTTAAAATTATCAGGGGCTGCTTGCATCAAAATTTTACTACTCGCAATTAACAGTAAAATACCGTGATAAATGACATACATAGAAATCAACATAGTGGCAATTAAATCAACAATATACCACTGATACAAAATGATTAAGGTACCGGCGATTATCACCACCACCGAAGCCATTGCATCCGAAATGTTATGAATAAACGCAGCACGAATGTTCATACTGTCTTTTGCACCCGCTTTGTAAGTTAATAGGGCGGTGACTAGGTCAATAACAAGCGCAAGACCCGCAACCCAAATGACGATCCAGCCGTCAATGGGCTGAGGATTTAAATAGTTGGAGATGGCTTCAACAATCAGATAACCACCAATCACAATTAAACTTAGGCTGTTAAATAAAGTTGCAAGGATCTCGGCGCGTTTATAACCATATTGGTAGCGGTCATTAGCAGGTTTTGCACCAATTTTACGCGCAATCAAAGCAATAAAGAGTGACGACGCATCGCTTAAATTATGTAATGCATCGGCAATTAAGGATAAGCTTCCAGAAACAAGTCCGCCAATCACCTGAGCGACAGTCAATAACACATTAATCGCAACAGCCAGCATGAGTTGGCGGGTGCTTTGGTTATTTGTATCGTGATGATGGTGGTGTCCGTGTCCCATAAAAATTACCGAGTTATTGATTTGCTTTATTTTTATATCATGCGAATACGCGTTTTGAAATGTTTGTAATCATTTACTTGCGTACACGAATAATTTACTGTTCAAAAGCAGGTGGATTTGTTAATTTAGCGCCGTTGTACCAATTTTTAGGTTTAATTTTAGGTTCTGTGTGAAAGCTGCATTGTTTATTTTGATTAGCGTATTATTGCTCCAGCCATTGCTGGATAGCTTTGATGTGGCCGATCATAATGCTGCGTTTAATCAGGCTTCGGTACTACTATCAGAAGAAATCGACCTTGAAGCCCATTGCGCTGTCAATGGCGATCATCAGCTACACCAAGCTGAACATGCCGAGCTTGCAAAACAGTTATCTGACTCAGCTGAGAAAGGCCATTGTCACGTTTGTCACAGCCCTGCATTTGTAGATACGCTACACCTGTCTGAGCCTACTGATGTCTATTTCACTAAAATAGAATCACTCGATTTAAATTTCAAATCGGCTGACTTAGCACCGCTACATCGCCCACCAATTTTTGCTCTTACTTAATCCAAAACCCTTTTTAGATTTTATTTGGGCTTAGCCCATTTTAAGTAAGAGACAATATATGTATTTAAGAAATTTTATGCGTTACGCATTGCTGTGCGTATGTTTTATGTATGTGACAAATAATCATGCTTCAGAGCTGGAGCATGATCACCAAGAAAATGAGCAAGCTGAACAAACTAATGAAGTCAGTTTAACTGAGCAACAACAGCAACTGGCTAATATAAAAGTTGAACGCCTTGTACTAAAAACACACAATCAAACCTTGTATGCCCCAGGTGAAATTAAAGCCAATGGCTATGCCAGTTATGTGGTATCACCGCGTGTTGATTCAATTGTTGTAAAGCGCCATGCCTTGCTGGGGCAACACGTAAATAAAGGAGATTCTTTAGTCACCTTATTTAGCGGTGAAGTTGCCAGCCAACAAACTGAATTTAGATTAGCAGAAGCTGAGTGGCAACGAGTCACTAAAATGACACGCGGCACACTGAGCGAAAAGCAAATCCTGACCGCTAAAGCCGAATATGAAGTCGCCTATAGCCGACTTGTTGCCATTGGTTTATCGAAACAAGCCATTGCGCAAACACTCACCATAGCGCCTGAAAAGCTCGGTGAATATACCTTGTTTGCACAAACATCGGGTGCTGTTTTAACTGATAACTTTGCTCAAGGTCAGCGTGTTGATTCGGGGATTGAGCTGATGCTGATTGCCGATGAATCAGCGCTTTGGGTTGCCGCACAGCTTTCAGCTAATCAAGACCGTACTATCAGTAATGGTTCTAAGGCGCTGTTAGAAGTAAACGGCCATCGCTATCAAGCAACAGTTATTCAAGAAGCGCATACGATTGATGAACAAACACGCTCGCGAACAGTTAGGCTCGAAGTAAAAAACACGCAACATAGTTTGCATCCTGGCATGTTTGCGGATGTGTACTTCCATTTTGAAACAGAGCAAGCGGTACTTGCCGTACCGGAAAATGCGTTAATACGCAGTGCCGATGGTGACTGGCAATTGTTCGTTGTTGATGATGATGGTGGCTTTATCGCAAAAGAAGTGACCCTAGGTCGAAGTTTTGGTGATTATCGCGAAGTGTTTGATATTGAAGCAGGGCTTGAAGTTGTCACGCAGGGTGCTTTTTTTATTGCCTCACAGCTAGCTAAAGGCGGATTCGATCCGCATAACCACTAGAGGTGACGCATGTTTAATTTATTAATAGAGGCGGTGATAAAGAGCCGTTTACTGGTGGTGTTGGCCTTGCTTGCTGCAATTGCAGTGAGTGCATTTATGATCCCAAAACTAAATCTAGATGCGTTTCCTGATGTGACCAATGTGCAAGTTGCAGTTAACACTGAAGCGCCAGGGCTCGCGGCTGAAGAAGTAGAGCAACTGATCACATACCCGATAGAAGCCGTGATGTATGCACTGCCCGATGTAGAACAGGTTCGTTCTATTTCTAAAACGGGTTTATCGGGCGTCACTGTGGTGTTTAAAGAAGGCGTTGATATTTACTTTGCTAGGCAACTTGTTTTTGAACGTTTGCAATCTGCTAAAGAGCTGATCCCAACTGGTGTAGGTATGCCAACCATGGGCCCTAACACTTCAGGGCTTGGACAAGTCTATCAGTATTTACTTGAAGCAAAGCCGAGTGCAAACATTGATAGCATGGCACTGCGTAGTTTAAATGATTGGGTTGTTAAATTACTTATTTTACCCATTGATGGTGTGACCGATATTTTGTCATTTGGCGGCGAGGTAAAGCAGTATCAAGTAAATTTAAACCCCAATAAGTTATTAGCTTATGACTTAACACAACAAGATGTCAGCAATGCGCTAGATGCTAACAACAGCAATGTCGGTGGCTGGTATATGAACCGTGGTCAAGAACAACTTGTTATCCGAGGTACAGGTTGGTTTACCCCAGGCGAAAAGGGGCTTACTGAGATTGCACAAACGCCTATCAAAACAATTGATGGTACGGTCGTTAAAGTGGCAGATGTTGCGAATGTTGAACTTGGCAGTGAAATTCGTCAAGGTGCTGTCACCTTGTCTAAACGTGATGAAAAAGGCGAAATAGTCAATCGTGGTGAGGTGGTCACCGGCATCGTGCTCAAACGAATGGGTGCTAATACCAAGCAAACGATTGATGGCATCAACGCACGTGTCGAGATGATAAATCAAGCACTGCCAAAGGGAGTTGAATTTAAAGCAATTTACGACCAAGCAGAGCTTATTAGCCAAGCGGTACAAACGGTTATTGATGCACTGCTTTTAGCTTTTATATTTATTATCATAGTATTAGCGCTATTTTTGTTGGATTTAAGAGCAACATTTTTGGTGCTGTTGTCGATCCCTATTTCGATTGGCTTAGCACTGAGTGTAATGGCATGGCTTGGATTATCGGCAAACTTAATGTCGTTAGGTGGTATTGCTGTTGCCATCGGTATGCTGGTAGATGGCTCAGTGGTGATGGTTGAGAATGTGTTTAGACATTTAGGATTGAAAAACAATCAACATAAATCACCTGCCGAGCTTGTTGCTACTGCTGCAAAAGAAGTTTCACGACCAATCTTTTTTGCCTCTTTGATTATTCTAACGGTATTTTTACCGCTGTTTAGCTTTGAAGGTGTTGAAGCTAAGTTATTTCAGCCAATGGCTGTGAGTATTATGCTGGCGATTATTAGCGCTGTGATTGTTGCCTTGGTTGTTGTGCCAGCTCTGTGTGTGTACTTATTTGCTAAGGGCGTGACAGTAAAGCAAAGCATCTTATTAAAACCAATCGATATGCTTTATCAACGGGCTTTACAAAAAGCATTGCACGCTAAACGCAGCGTTTTAGCTATTGCTGGGTTATTGCTTATTGTAGCGGCCGTTATGCTACCAAAGCTGGGTACTGAGTTTGTGCCAGAGCTTGAAGAAGGCACTATTAACCTACGTGTGACACTTGCTCCCTCTGCAAGCCTTGATACAGCAATTGCAGTTGCACCAAAGCTTGAAGCCATGTTGCTTGAGTTTAGCGAAGTGGAATATGCGCTGAGCCGAATCGGTCGTGCTGAAGTGGGGGGCGATCCTGAACCGGTTAACAACATAGAAATCTATTTAGGCTTAAAGCCGCATGAGAAATGGGTAAATGCGAAAACGCGTGTTGAATTGCAACAGCTAATGGAAGCCAAGCTTGAGCAATTCCCTGGACTTTTGTTCAATTTTTCACAGCCTATAGCTACCCGAGTTGATGAGCTTTTATCGGGTGTTAAAGCGCAGTTAGCAATCAAGTTGTTCGGTAGTGACTTGGCGGTGTTGAGTGAAAAAGGTCAACAAATTGAACAACTGGTACAGCAAATACCTGGTGCTAAAGATGTCGCGATGGAGCAAATAGGCGGTGAAGCACAGCTCATAGTCAAACCCAACCGTTTAGCATTATCGCGCTTTGGTTTATCGGTGGCTGATTTAATGGATGTAGTCCAGCATGGTATTGGTGGGCAATCAGCAGGGCAAATTATTAATGCTAATGAGCGCTATGATATTTATGTGCGCATAGCAAAAAGCTATCGCCAAAACCCGGATGTGATTGCTGATCTTCGACTGCGAACTCCTGCGGGGGCCATTCTTAGGGTGGGAGATGTAGCCGATGTACAGATTGAGTCAGGCGCTCCACAAGTTCGTCGCGATGATGTGCAAAGGCGGGTGGTTATTCAAGCGAATGTGCAGGGACGAGATATGGGGTCAGTTGTTGCCGATATACGCGCTGCAATTGCTGATAAAATGCAGCTGCCAAGTGGTTACAGTGTAGCTATTGGCGGTCAGTTCGAAAACCAGCAACGGGCACAACAGCGGCTGATGACTGTAGTACCTGTGGCCTTGTTACTCATTGCGTTATTGCTTTATTTTGCCTTTAGTAACTTATCGCAAGTGGTGCTTATTCTTGTCAATGTTCCTTTGGCTGTGATTGGTGGGGTGATTGCATTGTATGTCACTGGACAATATTTATCAGTACCTAGTTCCGTTGGTTTCATCACCTTATTTGGCGTTGCGGTATTGAACGGTGTAGTGATGGTTGAAAGCATTAACCAACGAGTTAGCGCTGGCGATAGCAAAGATAAAGCGGTATTTGAAGGCGCTGTTTCACGGCTAAGACCCGTACTCATGACTGCGCTTACTTCAATGCTGGGGCTTATTCCGATGCTGCTCAGTACAGGAATAGGGGCTGAAATTCAAAAGCCCCTCGCTACTGTTATTGTTGGCGGTTTAGTCAGTGCAACCTTCTTAACTTTATTTGTACTTCCGGTACTTTATAAGTCGATGAGTAAATAAAAATAAAGCAAAATGGGGCTAACGTTTAGTTGCCCCATTTTTAATGCACTGTATTTCTGTAAAGGGCGTTTACACTATGCTAAAGCCCTTATAAACTGGGCGTTACAATAATGATGTAAAAAGGAATACAGAGTGAGTAACGCAATTACAATCCGTCCGGCAGTAGCAAGTGATGCCGCAACAATTCTACATTTTATTACCGAGCTCGCTATCTACGAAAAAGAGCCTGACGCAGTTAAAACAGACGAACAAGCTATTTTAAAGACGTTATTCAGTGAAGGCGCAACGGCTCACAGTGTTATTTGTTTAGAGGGTGATACGCCAATTGGTTTTGCAGTGTATTTTTATAATTACTCGACGTGGCTTGGCAAAAATGGTTTGTATTTAGAAGATCTTTACGTCAGTTCAGATAGCCGTGGTAAAGGTGCGGGTAAGCAAATTATGCAATACCTTGCTAAACAAGCACTCGAAAAAGACTGCGGTCGTTTTGAGTGGGTTGTTCTTGATTGGAATAAGCCTGCTATTGATTTTTATGACAGCATTGGTGCTAAACCACAAAATGAGTGGATTATCTACCGCTTAACAGGTCAAGAGCTGATTGATTTTGCGCATCAATAAAAGCTATTCGTTTTAGCTGTAAAAACAAATTAAAGTATAAATAAAAATCATTTGCATTTAATCTTTTCTGTGTGTAGTTTAAACACACAGGTTTTAAGTGCAGGTGATTTTATGACTCAAACAACATCCCACACAGCGCCAACATATCAACCAATTGACGATGCACTTGCCCCATGGCAAAAGGCAATTTATGAAGGTAATTTATCTTTTGAATGTGGGGACTTAGTTGTTGCCCGTGACCACTATACAGTCGCTGCAAATATTGCAGAGACATTAATGGCGCAGTTTACGAATATACCCTACAGCCACACAGTGGCGGATTCACTATCACATTGCTTCCCAGCGTTTGTTGTTGCAACGCATAACTTAGCAGATACGTTTAAAGTGATGGGTCAACCAGAAAAAGCATGTAATTGGTTATGCCATGCTCATCAAAAGCTTAGTTTGGTGTTATGCCATCCCAATGAAAAAATACGGCATCTAGTTCTGCATCATCATCACAAAACCTATTTTGAATTGGTTAAATTTGCCCAAATGTCCGCAGATTTTCCTGAATTGATCACACGCATAAATCATGTATTGAGTGATCATTCTCACAAAACACAGTTACTTCATTAATGATAAGGAAACATGATGGCTTACACATTACCGACATTAGAATACAGCTATGAAGCTCTTGAACCACATATAGATGCGAAAACGATGGAAATTCATCATACACTCCATCATCAAACTTATATCAATAAAGCTAACGCGGCATTAGAAGGCAGCCACTATAGTGAACAGGATGCTGAAAAGTTACTTCGTACCATAGGCTCACTTCCTGAGCCATTACAAAAAGCGGTGCAAGAGCATGTGGGCGGTCACTATAATCATTCATTATTTTGGCAAGTAATGACACCAAACGGCGGTGGCCAGCCAAGTGGTGAATTAAATACAGCGATTGTTGAAGCATTCGGTAGCTTTGATAAGTTTAAAGAGCAATTTACAAATGCAGCGGTTAGTCGCTTTGGTAGTGGCTGGGCTTGGTTATGTGTTGATAAGAACAACCAGCTTGTTGTTGAAAGTAGCCTAAATCAAGATAGCCCTCTGATGCATAATCACACACCTATACTGGGCCTCGATGTATGGGAACACGCCTATTATTTGAAATATCAAAATCGACGTCCTGAATACATCGCAGCATTTTATGAGGTTATTAATTGGTCTGAAGTTGAGCGCCGATATTTAGCAGCAACTAAATAAACATTAATCAAATAGGTTAAGGTCCGAAACTGGCTAGTCAAAAAAAATTATTCAGTTAAGCTAACCATATTAGCGAATAACGAGAATAACTATGACTAGCCAACAATGGCAAACAGCGAGGCAAAGCCGTGACGCTCGTTTTGACGGCGTATTTTTTGTTGCTGTTAAAAGCACGGGCATTTATTGCAGACCTATTTGCCCCGCACCGACTGCGCAAGAAAAAAATGTTGAGTATTACCAATACGCGCATTTAGCCGCGCAAGCTGGTTTTAGACCTTGCATACGCTGTCGCCCTGACAGTGCCCCCAATAGTTCTGCATGGTTAGGAACCAAAACCACCGCTTTACGTGCTAAGCAACTCATAGATAAAGGTGAAGCCTACGATTGTGAGCTGTTAGCCGATAGGCTAGGGGTGTCGAGTCGTTACTTACGTCGTTTGTTTAATCAATACTTTGGACTCTCGATCACCCAATATCGATTATTTAATCAATGCAATTTTGCCAAGCAGCTATTACAAGAAACCGATTTGTCGATGGCAGATATTGCATTTGCATCAGGTTTTAATAGTATCCGACGCTTTAATGATGCATTTTTGAAGCAATTAAATATGGCCCCGTCCAAGCTGCGCAAGTCAGATAAAAAGCCAACTGCGACATTAAATTTAACACTGGCTTTTAGGCCGCCTTATAATTGGCAGGCACACCATGGCTTTTTACAGCGCCGATTGATTAGTGGCCTCGAATGGCTAACTGCAACGAGCTATGGTCGAACCTTTAAAGACAAACATTGCCAAGGGCAATTTACCGCACATTTTGTTGAGCATAAAAACCACTTTAAAGTGGCCATTGATATTGATAACACCCGTTATTTACAGCAAGTGATCAACAATATTCGACGTGTGCTAGATTTGGATGCCGATACACACACCATAGAGCTGCATTTAAATGCCGAGCTTAAAGGTGCTATGCCGCTAAGTGAAGGGCTGCGCCTACCTGGGATTTGGTCAGACTATGAAGCAGGTATTCGCGCAGTCCTTGGTCAGCAGGTAAGTGTAACGGCTGCTCATAATCTAGTGACGCAGCTTGTGAACGAGTTTAATCAGCACAGCAACATTCACTATTTTCCAAGCCCTGAGTGGGTCGCTAACTCAGAGCTCGATTTTTTTAAAATGCCACAGGCGCGTAAAGATGCGCTTAGGCGTTTAAGTGCTTACTGTTATCAAAACCCAGATAATCAAGAACTTGATTATTGGCTAGAACTAAAAGGTATTGGCCCATGGACAGTAAATTACGCCAAACTGCGCGGTCAAAGCCATCCTGATATTTTACTGGCTGGCGATTTAGGGGTTAAAAAAGCCCTCGCTGGCGTAAGCGAATTTGATAGTGAGCGATGCGCACCTTTTCGTTCATATTTAACTTTTCAACTATGGCAGCAACTATGAGCATGCAACAAGTTATTATGCCAAGCCCCATTGGCAACATCACCATCCAAAGTACTTCGAAGGGTATTAGCTATGTAGGCTTTTACCCAGTTGAGATTATGCAAACAGAAGAGGTGAATGAACATACACTGACACCGATTTTAATCTGTATTAGCGAGCTGAATGAATATTTTAACGGTGATCGTACTGCGTTTACTGTGCCGCTTGATACCAAAGGCACAGACTTTCAAAAGCAAGTATGGCGTGCATTAATGAACGTTGAATTTGGCGCAAGCAAGAGCTACCAAGATATTGCGCTGGCAATTAATAACCCAAAAGCAGTGCGTGCAGTTGGGGCGGCAAATGGCAAAAACCCCATCAGTATAATTGTGCCATGCCATCGAATTATTGGCGCAAATGGTAAACTAACTGGTTATGCTGGTGGACTTAGTAGAAAAGAGTGGTTGCTTAGGCACGAAGGCATTTTGTAAAAATTAAATTTGGCTTCTACACTGGTATTAATTTACTAAATTCGTAGTTTATTATCACAGTGACGTTATTTTATATTAGGTGTGTAGTAGCCATTGCCGTGTTTGCCACATTTTATTCGCAAGCCAGAAGCATACAGACTATCAATATTTGTTATGCCGATTCTGCGAAAGCGCCACTGTTTTTGAACGCTCGGCATGAAATCCCCATTTTTGCAGCGCAGACCCAATTCAACATTTTAAAACGTATTGACGATAGCCTTGCTAAGATAAATTTTATTTTGCACAAAAAAACACGGCAATCTTGTATCGAAGCAATAAAAACAGGCGAAATGGATGCTCATCTAAGCGCATTTAATCACGAAAAGTTAAGCTATGCGGCTTTTCCTGTTAATAACAATAAGCAACCTATTAGCGAATTTGCACTAACACGGTTTAGCCAATGTTTACTTGGTAATAGGCGCCTTCATACCAAGTGGGGGGCGCGGGAAGTGTTTCAACGAAAAGCGTTCTCACTTGTTGTGCCAAATGGATTATTTATAGGTGATGCTGCAAGTGAAGAAACATTTTTTATAGAGTACTCATTTACGCAACAAGATGCGGTGAATCAAGTTATAGCAGGAAACGCAGATGCAACGCTAGCAATATGCGAAATCGGTAATAACAAAGTTGATTTGTCTGTATACCATAAACATAAATTAGCGCCTGTGTTTCCGCCGCTTAATACAACAACGGCTTATTTAGCTTTTTCAAACAACTTTTATTCAAAACATGAAAATGTGGTTAAACTAGTGTGGCAGCAGCTAGCAAAACAACCTATTTCCTCTCATTACGCTCAACTTCTTCATCTAAACGTGACCGATTAAAACACTGCACTTTAAAACGCAAAGGAAAGGGTGATGTTACGGCGTGATTAAGGTAGCATATTGCGACTTAATTTTATGGGCAACCTCATGGCACAGCTGTACTTTTATTATTCTGCGATGAATGCAGGAAAATCGACAACACTTTTACAATCTGCATTTAACTACCGTGAACGAGGTATGGAACCCGTTATTTTAACTGCGGCAATTGATGATCGTGCAGGGGTGGGTAAAGTGTCATCGCGAATTGGTTTACAAGCTGATGCACATATTTTTGATGCGGATAAAAACGTATTTGAATTGATTAAATCGTTGCATGCCGAACAAAAGCGTCACTGTATTTTAGTTGACGAATGTCAGTTTTTATCAAAAGAGCAAGTTATGCAACTGACTGATGTGGTTGATGAATTAGGTATACCGGTACTTTGTTATGGCTTGCGTAACGATTTTAGAGGTGAGTTATTTAGTGGCTCGCAATATCTACTTGCTTGGGCAGATAAACTCATTGAGCTAAAAACGGTGTGTCATTGTGGCCGTAAAGCGAATCATGTACTGCGCACAGATGAACAGGGCAATGCAATTGCCGACGGTAATCAGGTAGAAATTGGCGGCAACGACCGCTATGTGTCGGTATGCCGCAAACACTATAAAGAAGCGTTAAATCTCGGCCGATAACGCCGAAATAAAGCTATCAATATCCTGCTTAGTGACATCTAAATGGGTCACTAAGCGCAGTGGTTTACCTGCTGAAAATAGTATGCCCTGTTTTTTCAGGGCTATTACCATGGCGTTTAAATCGATATTTTCATCAACATTTGCGTAAACAATGTTGGTATCAATTTGAAACGATGATGTGTCAAAACCCGCTAACGAATTTAACTGCTGTGCTAAATAAGCCGCATTATTGTGATCCTCAGCAAGTCGTGCTACGTGATGCTTAAGTGCATATTGCCCTGCGGCTGCAAGCATACCCGCTTGGCGCATACCACCTCCGAGCACTTTACGCCAGCGGCGCGCTTTATCAATCAGTGCTTTGTTACCCAATAATAATGAACCCACAGGGGCGCCTAACCCTTTTGATAAACAAATAGACACTGAATCAAAGTATTGGGTGATTTCCCTAATATCAACCCCTAACTTAACCGCGGCGTTATACACACGGGCCCCGTCTAAGTGCAGAGCAAGGTTATGTTTATTTACACATTCTCTTGCTTGTTTAAGGTAGCTAAGCGGGAGTACTTTGCCGCCAATGGTGTTTTCTAAGCTCAGTAATTTGGTTTTTGCAAAGTGAAAATCATCTGCTTTAATTGCAGCCACTACATTGTCTAAATCTATGGTGCCATCAGGGTTATTTTCGATAGGTTGCGGTTGAATAGAACCTAAAACAGCAGCACCGCCACCTTCAAATTTGTAATTATGTGCTTGTTGACCACAAATGTATTCATCGCCACGCTCACAATGTGCCATTAGTGCCAGTAAATTAGCTTGCGTACCTGAGCTACAATAAAGCGCACTTTCAAAACCGTGACGCTCAGCAGCATATTGCTCAAGCTGATTAACACTTGGGTCGTCGCCATAAACATCATCGCCGACAGCAGCGTCATTCATAACTGCGCGCATCTGTGCTGTAGGTTTAGTTACTGTGTCTGAACGAAAGTCGATCATCTTATTATCCTTATACTAGTTCGTTTAGAATGGCTTGGCGGTCGGCTTGGTGAAAATAGCTCCAAGCAATGAAGCGACTTATTTTTTGGCCTTGTGCCATTTTAATAATTTTTACATCTTTCACATCAAGTGTACTAAGCAATTTTTTTAAAGCTGGCAAAGTATCAGACTTAGAAACCAGCGACGTAAACCAAATACACTGCTCAGCAAACTCTTGGCTTTCAATGATCATTTTACTGATAAATTCACGCTCGCCGCCTTCGCACCAGAGCTCATTTTGTCGGCCACCAAAATTAAGCTCTTTTTGTGGGGCTTGGTTTAAGTTTTTCCACTTACGGTCAGTACCTTCTTTGGCCTGTTGTTCACTGGCATGAAATGGTGGGTTACATAAAGTAAGGTGAAACACATCTTTATGAGAAATAACCCCAGTAAACATTTTATTGGTATTGTTTTGCTGCTTTATAGTAATTTTAAGTCGATTAAATTGTGCAATTTGCTTTGCAATTTTAACGGATAAGGCATCGATATCTGAACCTGTAAAATGCCAGCCATATTCGTGATTACCAGTAAGCGGATAAATCACATTTGCACCAGTGCCTACATCAAGCACTTTTACCTGTTTACCTGTTGGAATATGCCCTTGGTTATCTTTTGCTAGTAAGTCAGCTAAGTGATGAATGTAATCAACACGCCCTGGTACCGGCGGGCAAAGGTAGGTGTCGGGCAAATCCCAAAAATCGATTTTGTAATGGCTTTTTAATAACGCTTGATTGAGGGTTTTAACCGCTAATGCATTGGTGAAATCTATCGTATCAGTGCCCTTTGGTGTTTGCTTTATAAAGGCTGCTAAAGCAGGGGTATCTTTGCATAGTAAAGTAAAGTCGTAGCCATTTAAGTGGCGATTTCGCGGATGCATTAAGGAAAACCTATCTGTTAGCCATATCAAAGGCAGATTGTAACAAATTAATCTTAGCTCTGGCGCAGTTACGGTGGATATTTTTATAACTAGCAAAAGGTTAGTATGTTTGATACGTGTAGAAGAGTTCTCATAACAAGCTGTAATGTATGGCATCTTATTAAATTAGCTTTAGTGTTTACGTCGCAATTGTTTAGGTGGGGGCTAGCCTTGCCTATTACTTAACACAGCGTTACTACACTCTTGTTTTGAAATTAACATAAATAACTCACTGAATTTGTTTATGTCACAGGCAGCGATAAGCAAATTGCTTGCGCTAGTATAATTAAGCTCAATAGGATATTCTCATCGGCAATCTATATTAAGATGTATTTAATTATAAAAGGATTTTTATGTTTGAGACCATCTCTGCGCTATCTGGTTTATTTGCTACGATTTGGATTTCTGTAGGTGTTTTCGTAACGGCTAAGTTTTACCCTAATTACGACCATAAAAACCAATTTTGCAGTGAATTAGGCGCTGCGGGTAGCCCCACCGAAAAGTTATCACCTATTATCAATAATTATCCCCTCGGTTTTATATTTTGCTTATTTGGTTGGCATTTAATACAGCTTAATAATGCGAACATTGCTCTTGTCGTTACAGGTATTCTTATTATGCTCCATGGAATAGGAACATGGGTTGCGGGCTACTTTCCAATGGATAAAGACCCTTATACCCAGTCACCAACATTGAGTTGTAAAATACACTCATGGGCGGGTGTTATAATGCTTTTATCTCTTTTACTTGCCCCAGTAATAGTCGCATTCAGCCCTGTCTCTACTTACATTCCTTTTGAGTTTAGAGTGTTTTCAATCATTGTAGTTTTGCTCGCTATTTTTTATTTAGTAAAAATGGCTAAAGGTTTGAAAAATAGAAAGTTAACTGGCCTTTATCAGCGTCTATCGTACTGGGTCAAGTTGATCTGGATAAGTGTTTTATCTTTGTTATTAATATAAAGTTAGTTACATAGTTAAAGTCTGCTGGTAGCACTAAAAATACAAACAATAGATTGACAGGACATTTATGAGGGAAGAATTGAGAGCCAGAATACTGGAAGTTTGCGATAAGAAAATGAAGAGCAAGGGAGAGAATGTGGGTCTGTCATTTTACGCCTTTTTTAAAAATAAAAATGATTGCCCTGAATTGCTAATGGAAGCGGCTACATGGTGGATCCAAACTCATAAGTTAGATCACTTTGTTAAAGCAAAAACGATCAAAGAGATGGTAGAAAGTAATTTATAACAAGCTCTCTTAGACGCTACTAACATGTCGTTTCTAGGGCTGAGCTGTTATAAAGAGCGAATCACAGAACTTTGCTTTTTGTTAATTTTATCGAATGATTACCTCGTAAAGTAAACATCCGTAAGTAGAAACGCGAGACGGTTTGAGGCAAAGAATTGAACTAATCGTTCAAAAATAAATATTATTAAGGTTAAGGAGTAACATGGGTATTTCACTGGAAGAAATAGGTAAATCGAATTACGAAGCTGTTTGTGATTTAGATGTAACTGATGAGCAAGAAGAGTATGTTGCTAGCAACATGTGGTCTCTTGTAGAAGCTCATTATAACTCAGGGTATATCTGCAAAGCGATTTGCCAAAATGGTCAGCCAGTTGGTTTTTTTATGTGGGTTTTAGAGAACCCCTCAAAAATTTCAATTTGGCGTTTCATGGTTGATAAGAGGTATCAGAAAAAAGGGATTGGTAGGGAAGCACTAACGCAAGCAATAGATGCTATAAAGCAGAGTCCCACTGTTAAAGAAATCGAAATATGTTATGACCCAAAAAACCCTGTAGCTAAAGAATTCTATTCAAGCTTTGGTTTTCAAGAGGTTGGCTTGGACGAAGAAGATGATGATATGTTAGCTATCATTAGACTTTGAATTTTAACTACAATAAATTTAACGGTAAGTTCAGCTTGCCGTTTTTCATTTCTGTTATTTATTTTTTAAAAAATACATAAGTTTATTTTAAGGTTAGCAAAGTACAGTGAGACAGTAGCTAAAAAATAAACAAGATAATTTTAACTTGTTTATGTTTCTGATCATTAAAGTAACAATGATTGAACGCTACACTAAATCCACGAATTTCAAACGCATATAAACTAGGTACTACTATGAATGCGTTTCTGTACAAACGAGGCTTTATGAATTTTAAAAATACAACAACTCATTACAGCACTATTTCAATTGCCTTACACTGGCTTATGTTTATTTTAATTGTTACTGTTTTCGCTAGTATTGAGCTACGTGAATTATTTGATAAAGGTACTGAAACTCGTAATGCTTTTAAAATGTGGCACTTTATGTTGGGCTTATCAGTTTTAGCTTTAGTCGTTGTGAGGATAGTTATGCGTGTATTGGCAGGTCCGATACCCGCAATACAGCCTACGCCTGCTAAATGGCAAGATGCTTTAGCTAAATTAGTACACATTGCGCTTTATGTGTTTATGTTGGCGATGCCAATAGCAGGCTGGTTAATATTGAGTATGGCAGGAAAACCAGTGCCATTTTTCGGTATAGAGCTTCCTGCATTAGCAAGTGAAAACAAGGAGTTGGGTAAGTCTATAAAAGAAATACATGAAACAGTCGGCGAGTTAGGTTATTACTTAATCGGCTTTCATGCCGCGGCTGCATTGTTTCACCATTATATTTTGGCAGATAACACCTTTATACGCATGTTACGTCCTAAAAAGTAGATACAAAACAAAAGCTTCTTACCAAAAATAAACTCAGGAAAGCATAATATGAATTGAAAAGAATTTTATTGGTAAACGGGATAGGTGACGAGTGCCGAACAGATTATTTTTACCATACTTAAAATATGCGAATAAGGGGGAAATAAAGCACATCAAATCAAATTCCCAACTCTAAATTTTAGTGTCAGATGGGAGGTAACAATATGGAAATAAAAAAGTACATAATGCTAAATGTCATTGTGGCACTGTAGAGTTAGAGCTGATTATGCCACATGGCTTAGAAGACCCGCGTCGTTGTTCATGTTCTATGTGTCGTAAGCGTGGAGCAATTGCTGCTTCTGTTTTGCTTGAAAACCTAAAAATTATTAAAGGCGAGGATAACTTAACCCTCTATCAATTTAACACCATGGCAGCAAAACACTATTTTTGTAAAACATGTGGAATATATACTCATCATCAAAGGGGTTCTAACCCTCATCAATTTGCAATCAATGTTGCGTGTATTGAGGGTGTTAACCCCTATGATTTAGAGCCAGTTAAAATATACGATGGAATCCATCATCCGAAGGATGAAATTATCTTATAAATTAAAATTTTAACGAGTATTTTATAAACGTTATTCTCGGTTTGCCATTTGGATTACTTCACGTTTAATGATGGCGGCACATTAACTTAGGCTTGATATTGGTGCTTTAGATAAGCGCTGTTAGTGTTAACAAAAATGCTTACTTTAGCCCTTTTATACGTCATAGCGGTTCCTTGACTATCATTTCATAATGCTTGCTTTGCCCAATAGACTGGCGTAACTTAATACTGGTACGATGAGTCTATAAGAATAAAAAGGTCAAACGTGACGATTAAACAAGAATCAGTATTTATAAAGCTCGCCGAAAGCCAAACATTACACTTACGCCGTATCTGTAGAACGGATGCCAAAGGACCTGCAGTGTTTTTTATGCATGGTGCTGTTGAAAATGGCAAAATCTTTTACACCCACAGTAATAAAGGCTTGGCCCCTTTTTTAGCTGAACAGGGTTATACTTGCTATGTGGCTGATTTACGTGGTCGTGGAGAGAGTAAGCCTGCGATTTCAAAGCACGCAAAGTATGGCCAAACTGAGGCTATTTTAGAAGATATTCCCGCATTTTTAGAAAAGATTAAACAGCTTGAAGGTGAGCCTGCTCGTTATTGGGTGGCACACTCTTGGGGCGGGGTGTTAATGAACAGTGTATTTGCGCGTTTTCCTGAGCTGATTGAAGATGTAAAAGCGTGTGCTTATTTTGGCTCTAAGCGGTCTTTGTATAACCACCATCCGAGCAAGTATATTCAAGGTAATTTAATTTGGTATGGGCTGGCGCCATTAGTCGCCCGCAAGCATGGCTTTGTTCCTGCTAAAAAACTTAAGTGGGGTAGTGATGATGAAACCCGTAAATCCCATTACCAAAGTATGCAATGGGCTAAGCGCAAACCTTGGGTCGATACTGACGATGGTTTTGATTACGCCAAAGCATTAGCCGATAAAGCGTTACCACCGATCATGCATGTTGCGGGGATTAAAGACAAAGCACTGTGCCAGCCCATTGATATCGAAAAGTTTATGGCTGAGTCAGGCATAGGTAAACAAACTATGACTATTTATGGGCGCAAATACGGTCATAAAGTTGATTATGACCATATTAACATGCTTACTCATCCACAGGCTCGTCAGGACCAGTTTGCTGATCTTCTGAATTGGTTTGAGGCCCACTCATAAGCTTTTGCATTGCCACTTCGTAGCGTTTGTATTTTTCTGTTGCTTTTGTTGAAAGCGGTTGCCTGACAGCCGCTTTACTGAGTGTAGCCACAGGCTTATTTGATTTATAGAAATCTAAAAAGTGATCACTGTATTTAATAGCCAAAAATTCGCTTAAAGATTGTAATGTTTGTTTTGGCTCTGTGACAAGTTGTTCATAGTTAAGGTCAAAAATTGCCTCTGGCATAGTGTGCTGCCAATGTGCCATAAGCTCAGTGTATAAATCAAAGTACTGTTTGAACTCAGTGAGAGAGCAAAAGTAGGGTTCGTTTTCAGCAAAATAATTACTAAAGACTGACCATGCAATCGCATTGTAGTCGCGCTGCATATTAATAAACTTGGCATTTGGAAATAACAAATATATTAAGCCAAGAGATTGATAATTAGCGGGTAGTTTGTTGATCATAAATGGGCGCACTTGGGGCGCTTGTTTTATTCGTTCAATGTAGATGTTACGGGCATGATTGATCAGCCCTTGATCAAGCTTTGCCAAGCAAGCAGGGTAAGGGGTTTGCGTTTGTTGTTCAATATACGCGACTACTTCATTACTAATGCTTGCATCTTCGCCTAAGCTTGAAAAACTATCATGGCTTATTAGCATTTGCTCAACCAATGTTGAGCCACTTCTGGGCATGCCAATAATAAACACTGGCGTAATGGTGCCACTAAAAAAGCGATCGCGAGAATTGATTAAAGCCTGGCTATTATGTTGAATAATATCTTGGTAAAACGGCGTAAGCTCTGCTGTTTTAAATGTTGTTAACTTAAACTGTAGTTTGTTGGCAAGTGTAAAGTAATTAAATGCTTGGTCTGTGTCGTCTAAAATATCGTAGCTTTTACCCAGCGCATAATAACAAACCATTTTTAAGCGTAAGTTATTTGTGAGTGTGAGAAACTGATGCAGTTCTTGTATGTAGTTTTGCTCGTGATTAAACCGAGCAAACTGCACAAGTTCAAATAAAATATAGGCTTTTACAGGGTAGTCACCCATAGTCAAAGCATGTTGCAATGTGCTGTACGCTTTATCTAGCTCGCCATAAGTTAAGTAGTGTTGAGCAAGGTAGTAATGAGGCTCAGGATTGTGACTGGCGATGGACTTTGCATACTCCAGTACAGTTAAAGCATCGTTTGGAGAGTGAACACCATTAAACGCATCTGCAAGTGCATGCAAAGGCTCAAGCATATAAGGAAGCCGCTCACAAGCGCGTTGTAATAAGTAAACAGCGGCGTCATATCGCTCTAAGCGTAGTGCAATTCTACCTAAACCAAATAGAGCTTCACCACTTTCAGGATTGGCATCTAACAAAGCTTTGAAGTGAAATTCAGCTTCTTTTAATTTGTTTTCAGCAAGGAGTTGATTGGCTTTATTTAGCAACATGACATTACGATGAAATTATTATTTTTATTCACTATAAAACGAAAAAGGCGAAATGTCTTTCGCCTTTTTATTTAGCATGGTTAGTTCCTAAGCTCGCTTAGAACATATAGGTTGCTTTTACGTAGTAGAAACCGCCGTTAATACCAAATGGAGATGTTTCGTAGTACTTACCACCCCAGTTGCTATTTGGAATGCCTGTGTTATCAAAGAAATCGAGTTTTTCAGCTTCTTGGTCAAACAGGTTTTGTGCACCCACAGAGAAACTGATTTCTTCAGTTAAGAAGTACGTTACTTCTGCATCAATGGTTACAGCTGCGTCAGCTGTTTTAGCTGTTGCGTCGTAATCTACGTGCACACCTTGGTATTCACCGAAATAGTTCACACGTGTAAATGCAGAGAAATCTTCCCACTGTTGCGCCCAGCTAAGTGTTGCGCGGTGATTTGGTAAATCATTTTCAAGGCGGCTTACTTTAAATTCGCCTGTGATTGGGCTTGATTTAGTTACTTCAGTATCATTCCAGTTATAAGCTAAGCTGAATGTAGAGCTACCACCTAACAATTCAGTTGCATAGTTAGCCACTAGGTCAACACCTTGCGTTGTGGTATCAAAGTCATTGGTAAAGAAACTAACTTGAGCAAGATTTTGTACGTTAGGTACGCCTGCTGCTTCGAGTGTGTCTTTATCCGCTTGGCTTAACTCAATTTTGTCTGATTGACTGATACGATCATCAACTTGAATATTGTAATAATCAACTGTTAAGAATAAGTCCCCTAAAGTCCAAACTGCACCAAATGTGTAGCTTTGCGACTCTTCTGGCTCAAGCTCTGTACCACCTAATTGTACTGCAATCGGGTTAGTAGGTGGTAATAGGGCAGAGTCCACTAATACACCACTGCTTAGGTTTGTTTGTACGTTACTAACGTTAGCCTGACCAACGGTTGGAGCACGGAAACCTGTACTTAATGAACCACGAATATTTAAGTCTTCAGTTAAGTGATACTGCGCTGTTAGCTTATAGTTAGTGGTTGAACCAAAAGTATCATAATCTTCGTAACGAAGCGCTAAGCCCATTAAAAATTCTTCAGTAAATGGTGCTTCAATATCGACGTAAGCTGCGTAGTTACGGCGTGTGTATTCACCAGCATCAGAAGGTTTGAAACCCGGGAAACCATTTGAGCCAATACCAAAACCTTGCTCTGTTAAAGGGCCCGCAGTGAAAGATGCCACATCACCAGAAACAACAGTAAATGTTTCTTCATGCCATTCTAAACCACCGGCTACGTTTACGTCGTAAGCTAAACCAAAGTCAAAACCTTTTGATAAATCAGCGTTAAAGTTCTTTTCTAACTGCGTGTATTTACCTGGGCTAAAGTCACGCGGGCTTTCAGGACCAAGCGAAGCATTGATGGTATCGTAAATGAAATAGCGAGATTCATTAAAACCGACAGAACCACTTAAGTCGTAGTATGCGCCTTCTAAAAAGCCGTTAGTTACTTCACCTTTAGTACCAATTGTTAATGCAGTGTCTGTAATGTTACCACCAAAGTTAGGTGTAAAACCGCCTGGTAGAATTTCATTAAATGCAAAGCAGTCAGGGTTGTTAGCAACACCGTTAATGTAATCTGGGTTATCTAATACGTTATCATCAATCATGATGTCAGTAGGACAGTTGCCGCTCATGTCGCCAGTTAAATCACCAACAAGTAGCGTTTCACCGCCGTCATTTGAGTACACACCAGGGCGAGTATGTGGATTACGATAGTAGAAACCGCCACGCACATCACGCTCAGAGTAGTTACCAAACATGTAAAACTGTGACGTACTACTTAAATCGAGACCGATATTACCGAAAATTGAAATATCGTCATCGACCTCTGGTGCACCCCAAACTTGCGCAAGCGGAGAGACATCAGGCACACCTGCATCAGCAAGTGCAGCTGCATCTGGACGTTGAACTGAGCGACTTGTTGCGTCAGCCGTTTTATATTGGAAGCTTAAATTTGCAAAGCCATCATCTGTGAAAGGAAGACCTACGTTACCAGAGATTTGCGTGGTATCGCCGTCGCCTTCATAGTATTCACCTTTACGGATCTCAATAGAGCCGCCTTCAGAGGCATCTTTTAATACAAAGTTCATTACACCCGCGATAGCATCAGAACCATACTGTGCAGCAGCACCATCACGAAGTACTTCAACTTGCTTTAGGGCAATACTAGGAATCACCGAAATATCAGCACCTTGAGCACCATCGTTAATACCACCGCCTAAAAATGCAATAACAGAAGCACGATGGCGACGTTTGCCGTTAACTAATACTAATGTACTGTCAGATGGCAAACCACGTAAGTTGGCAGGGCGAACAAGTGACGCTGCGTCACTGATTGGATTTTGATGCACGTTAAAAGATGGAACTGAGCCCTTTAATAACTCAAGCATGTCTGTGTTGCCTGCTTTCGTTAATTCTTCACCACCAATAATATCAATAGGTACCGGTGAATCACCAATTGAGCGTGGTGCTGAACGTGTTCCTACAACAGCAATTTTTTCAACATTTTTATTAACTTTTGTTTCTTCAGCAGTTTGCTCTGCGGCAACAACTGAACCTGATACAAATAGGCCAGCCGTTGTGGTAGCTAACGCAAACTTAATTGCGTGATGTAATGCACTATTTTTTAATTTCATTCTGACTTCCCCAGTTAGAATAGTTATGATTATGCCACCAAATAGGTATTTAAACTTGGTGTAAACAACTTATACCGACTGTAAATTTATTTTGCAAATTGTTAATGGCGTGTTGTTTTTGGCACGGGAAGGGAGGTTTTGTTGTGATTATTTTTATTATGTGCATGAAATTTAAGAAGATAAATTATTCTTAAATTGATTAAAAATAGTCAAAATTTATCTGTTAGTTAGAAAAAAAATTTAATAATTGAGTGTTTGTATAATTTTTGAGCTAAAAGGAAGGGGTAACAGTTTATTTCTTTTGTTGTGTTTTATTACTTAATTGCCATTGCTTTAATTTTTCGCGGTACTCATCCCAAACACAAGGACAGCAACTTCCTCCACCACAGCACTCATCAGGCGCCGGTTTTTGTGGTTTATGATTGCTGTGCTGGTTAGTTTCGTGCATGTGAAATTTAAAATAGTAATAAAAGAGTGTGCAGGGTAATGTAAAAGTTAATATAAGTAAATTATGCTTTGTGAAGTCCCCTTGCTGTGTGAGAATAGCAACATGCGATTATATAAAGTCATTCATAGAGCCCCATTTAGGGTAGCTAAAATAACAAAAAGACGTCAGCAATTACGTTTCAAGCGCGCTATGGTGGCATTAAAGATTGCACTTGCACAAGAAAAGCAAGAAACCAAAGAAATGTTGCATATCTACAAGCGTTACACTCAAGGTAATGCTAGCAAAGAAGAATTACATACCGCTAATGAACAGTTCTTAGATATTTTAAAGGGCTTAGGTCTTGGTGTCTTTGCTGTTTTACCCTTTGCACCAATAACAATTCCCTTAGTTGTGAAGTTAGGCCATTGGGTTGGTGTAGATGTTTTACCTAGCTCTTTCAATATCAATAAGTCAATTAAAGAGATCGATCAGCAAGTGGCCAAAGAAGAGGCGGAAGAGAAAAATCAAAAATAATTTTTATTTCTTTGATTTAGCTAAATAGCTTGAATGCTATACCTTTTGTTGCTTGTTATTGGTATGCTTAATTATCTTTTCTTCATTTAGAGTCGTTTAATGAGTTCATTAATTCGTCATTCTTCATCGGGTATTCCTTTGTCTTTCGTTGAAAAAGCGCAACTTTCAGATTGGCTTAAATCACAATCAAAGGCACTACAAAATTGGCTAGCTAATTGCGATTTTAAGAATAAAGGCTTGGCTTTGGTTGCCGACAGTGAATCCGGTGAACTTACTCACGTTTATTGTTTAGTGGCAGATCTTCAAGATTTTTGGTTAGCCGGTGAGCTATCGACAAAACTGCCTGCTGGTTGTTACCAAATACAAGGTGAAGAAAAGTTTATTGAACAGGTTGCGCTTGGTTTTATGCTAGGTGGCTATGAATTTAGCGAATACAAAGAAAAGCCTTCACCACGCGCGCAATTAGCAATTGAAAATAAAAGCCTTGTTGAGCGTTTAACACAACAAGCAAATGCAATTAACCTTGTTCGTGATCTAGTAAACACACCAGCTGCAGATATGATGCCTCAGCATTTATCTCAGGTTATGACAGACCTAGCAGACACCTATGATGGTGATTTCAGCGAGTGGGTTGGAGATGAGCTTTTAGAACAGAACTACCCAACAATTCATATGGTGGGTCGTGCGAGTGAAAATAAACCTCGCTTGCTAGATTTACGTTGGGGAGCACAAGATGCACCTCAAATAACGCTAGTAGGTAAGGGGGTTTGTTTTGACTCAGGTGGTTTAGATTTAAAACCAAGTTCGGGCATGCGCAACATGAAAAAAGACATGGGTGGCGCTGCACACGTGATTGGTCTTGCACAGTTAATCATGGCTGCCAACCTGCCTATTCGTTTACGTGTTTTAGTACCTGCGGTTGAAAATGCCGTATCACGTAATGCATTTAGACCAGGCGATGTGATCAAAACACGTAAAGGGATCACGGTTGAAATTGACAACACAGACGCTGAAGGTCGTTTAGTATTGTGTGATGCTTTAGCTGAAGCGCAAAATGATAATCCAGAACTTATTATCGACTTCGCAACCTTAACTGGCGCATGTCGTATTGCCCTTGGTACTGAGTTACCAGGTTTTTTTGCGAACAACCGTGATGTTGCCAATAAATTATTAGATGCCGGTGAAAGTTGTCATGACCCAGTTTGGCAACTTCCGCTGTTTGACCAATACAAAGCATTATTAAAAAGTGATGTGGCAGATATTGCCAACTGTGCGTCAACTCCATTCGGCGGTGCAATTACCGCAGCGCTTTATTTGAAAGAGTTTATTGAACCGAGCACGCCTTGGGTTCACTTTGATGTAATGGCATGGAACTTACGTGCATTACCTGGACGTCCTGTTGGTGGTGAAGCTTTGGGTATTCGAGCGGTGTTTAATTACCTACAAGAGCGCTTCCAATAAAATTAAACTTGGTATAGCTCTAATGGCAAATCATCGGGATCGGCAAAAAACGTAAACTGCTTCCCGGTGATTTCATCCAGCCTAATTTCTTCAACTACAATTCCATGCTGTTCTAAATATGCTTTCGCTTTAGCAATATCAGCAACTTTAAACGCTAAATGCCGTAATCCCTGAGCCTCTGGATAGCTTGGTCTTTGTGGCGCATCAGGAAAGGAAAATAATTCAATCTGACTGCCATCTGGCAGTGCTAGATCTAGCTTATAAGAATCACGTGCACTGCGATACTGCTCATCAATTACAGGCAGTTTTAAAATTTCTGTATAAAAATGCTTTGAGTGAGCGTAGTTACTACAAATGATAGCGGCATGATGAATGCCTAATAATTCCATTGAAACCCTCAGGAAAAAGCGCGACTATTGCCGCGCTTAATATTTAATTTGAATTATTCAGTGCCTTTGCACGCTGCTACCGCAGGGGCTACTAACTCTAGTCCTGTTTTATCACAAGGTGGTAAAGCTGCGTCAGACTTCGCTATTGGCGTAACGCGCTCACCCCACTTAATGTAGCTTGCAGCCCACGTTAAACCTGCACCAAAGGCAGCAGACATTATATTTGAATGCGGCTTAATTAAGCCTTGTTCTACGGCCTCACAAAGTGCGATGGCAATTGTTGCTGCTGATGTATTGCCGTAATCCGCGATGTTAACCATTACTTTTTCGTCAGCTACTTTTAGACGCTGTTGAATTGCTTGGATAATGCGTAAGTTAGCTTGATGAGGCACTAATACATCAATATCATCAAGTTGTAACTGTGCTTGGTTTAAAACATCATCACAGGCTTCACTCATGCCTTTTACAGCACGTTTGAAAATTTCACGGCCTTCAAATAATAAATTAGACGGGCCAATTGGTTGGTACTTGTTAAGATCGCTACCAAAGTTTTCGATGTGAAGAATGTCTCTGTCTTCGCTATCACAGCCCGTTTTGGTTGCAAGCAAACCAGATGGTGTATCTGACGCTTCTAATACAACTGCACCCGCGCCATCGCCAAATAATACCGCACTGTCACGGCGGGCCCAGTTTACATACCAAGTCATACGTTCAGCAGCAATAACGACAGCTTTTTTGATCATGCCTGCACGAATTTGTGCGGTTGCAGCTTGTAATGCATATAAAAAGCCTGAGCATGCAGCGTTGGTGTCCATCGCTGCGGCGCCTACCGCACCAATATTTTTTTGAACCAAAGACGCTGTGTTAGCAACCATTGTAGAAGGTGTACAGGTAGCCAATAACACCAAATCAATGTCTTTAGCGTCAACACCAGCGCAGGCAAGAGCTTGCTTTGCGGCAACGGTGGCTAAATCGGCAGTAGAAACATGGCTGACACGACGAGATTTAATGCCTGTACGTGTTGTGATCCATTCGTCATTGGTATCAACAATATTGCTAATTTCATCATTGCTGATGCTTGCTGGTGGTATACATTTACCCCAGCCAGTAATTTGGGCATAAGACATAATGTGTTCTCTTTATGTGGTCAGACTTGTTAAATATCCCCAAAGTTATATCAAAATTCACATCTTAAGACTAGCGTAACGCTCCATCACGTCGCAAATAATGGCATTTACTCGGCATTTAGGTTAAACCTAGTATAAAAAAGAGGCGATTATGAAGAAAATAAATCTAAAAATAAGCACATTATCGGTACTGTCTTTATTATCCGCATTTGCTGTTAACGCGCACACTACGATTATTTACGCTGGAAAAATGCTCGCAGGCACTGAGCAAGAAGTGAAAGAGCAGCAAACACTTATTCTTGAAGACAACAAAATTGCCGCAATAAAAGCAGGTTACTTAACTAAAGAGCAGTTAAATCTCAGTGATGCTGATGTTATTGATTTAAAAAACCAGTTGGTACTGCCTGGTCTTATTGATATGCACGTGCATGTGACGTTTGAGCGCGATGCAAAACGCAACCCGCACCAATGGACTACCGAATACGAAGCTGATAATGCATTACGCTCTTTAAAGTATTTACAGCGAACTGTCGAGGCTGGGTTTACCTCTGTCCGTGACCTAGGTAGTAGCTATCAAGTTATATTTCCGTTAAAGCGTGCTATAGAGCGAGGTGATATCGTTGGTCCACGCATTTTTGCAGCAGGTGATATGATCACACCAACGGGAGGCCATGCTGATATGCATGGCTATCGTCGAGATATCAGTGAAGCTGTAGGTCTTGGGCTAGGCGTTTGCAATGGGGCTGACGATTGTACTAGAGCAGTTCGTGATGTCATAAAAAGTGGCGCTGATGTGATCAAAATCACGGCAACTGGCGGGGTTTTGAGTAATACTGCCGCAGGTGTTAATCAACAATTTACCGATAAAGAGCTGTCTGCAATTGTTAATACAGCGCATCATTTAGGACGAAAAGTAACGGCTCACGCACACGGTACACAAGGAATAAAAGCCGCATTAAAAGCGGGGGTTGACTCAATTGAACATGGCTCGTTTTTAGATAAAGAAACGATAAAGCTATTTAAACAGCATGATGCGTATTTGGTGCCAACCTTGTTAGCAGGTGCGACTGTTAAAAAAGAAGCTTTAAGTAATCCAAACATGCCGAAGGCCATAGCAGATAAAGTTGAGTTTGTGGCACCAAAAATGGAAGCTTCATTTAAACTTGCGCTAAAAAACAATGTTAAAATTGCATTTGGTACTGATTCTGGTGTCTCAAGGCACGGCGCGAATGCCAATGAATTTGAGTTACTTGTAAAATATGGCATGACACCTACTCAAGCTATCAAATCCGCGACTGTCGAGGCGGCAAAGCTGTTAGGGCAGAGTGATAAACTCGGTGACTTGAGTGTTGGTAAGCAAGCGGATATCATCAGTGTTAACATGAACGTTCTTGATGATATAAGTCAGCTGAACAGCGTCAACTTTGTGATGCAGGGCGGTAAAGTGCTCAAACAGTAAGGATGAAGATGAGCGGTAAAATTAAAGCGACGTTATTTAATCATTTGATTGATGCGGAAAGACAATTACTGGAGCCAGAGGTAAGACAGTCAACTGAGGCGCTTGATGCATTGCTCGATGATGATTTTATCGAAATTGCTGCAGACGGTACGTCGTTTAATAAATTCCAAGTTTTAACCCGTTTACCTACTGAAGTTGTCCCTCAGTTTTATAATCAACACTTTAAAGGCCGTATGCTGAGTGATGATATTGCGCAGTTAAGCTATCAAGCTGCTTTTAGGCGCTCTGCACGTGCGGAATTTAATTATTCTGTACGTATGTCACTTTGGCGCTTTAATGGCAAACAATGGCAAATGGTCTTTCACCAAGGTACACCTTGTGCTGTGTTTACAATTTCTATGGACGATGATTAAGTCGTAAAGAGTCCACTATGCAAACCGATCCGGCGATAAGTCGTTTATTAGTACTTCGTAGTGCCGCCATCGCGGTGCAGTTTTTTGCTGTGATTGCGGTGTATTTTTTATTTGAATATCAGATAGCTTTACTACCTCTGCTAACTGTTATTTGTATTGAAGCCGTTTTTCAGCTGTTAAGTATTTTCGCTTATCGCAAAGTAACCAAGGCCAAGCCCACAGCTGTCTTGATGCAACTTACCGCTGATTTACTCTTTTTAACTATTTTGCTCTCGTTAA
The DNA here is from genome assembly GCF_021728035.1 of Pseudoalteromonas sp. L21. Taxonomy (NCBI): domain Bacteria; kingdom Pseudomonadati; phylum Pseudomonadota; class Gammaproteobacteria; order Alteromonadales; family Pseudoalteromonadaceae; genus Pseudoalteromonas; species Pseudoalteromonas sp. L21. The sequence goes on from NZ_JAKKCV010000002.1 coordinate 466,820, forward strand.
GTGGCGGTGCAACGAATGCATTTGTCTCGTTACTGTTGCTGCCCATAATGATAGCCGCAGTTTCTGTGAATGCTAAGGGGCTAGCCTATATTGCAGTGCTAGCAATAGCAGCTTACAGTTTTTTATTGATAAAAATGCCTGAACACACCATGCACCAAATGCAGATGACACATCATTTTATCGGTATGTGGATAAACTTTGTTATTAGTGCCATTGTTATCGCGTTTGTCATTGGCACACTAAATAGCACGTTAAGAGCAAGAGAAGCCACTATTGCTCGAACCCGCGAACAGCAATTAAGGCACGAACAACTATTGACACTCGATGGTGCCGCAGCCCAAGTGACACATCAATTAGCAACACCGATTGCCAACTTACAGTTGTTATTCGAAGAGCTGCAAGAGCAACAGCCTGATGATCCTATTGTTCATGAGATGGCTAAACCACTGTCTCAGTGTAAAGAACAACTCGCTCATTTTAGAGCTCTTTCAAATGCTTTAAGAACCGGTGAAACACAGCAGGTTATTAGCGCTCAAACACTGCAAAAGACAATTCAAGATGCGATGACACTGCATTTTCCTGAGCAAACCTTACATTGGCTAAATGATGCACCACAATGCTCCATATTGAGTGACGCTATGCTGTTGCCTGCTATGTTAAATTTGCTACAAAATGCAGTTTCGGCGAATAATAATAATCAAAAAAACACCATAGAGGCAGATTGGCAAATAGATAAACAACAGCTCTTATTATCTTTACGTGATTTTGGTCAAGGCTTTAGTGAGCAGCAAATGGCATCATTAGGGGGTCAGCTTATGCCAAGTAGTACAGGTATGGGTATGGCAGTCATGCTATCTAATGCGACTTTAGAACGCTTAAATGGCTCATTAACACTATACAATCACCCTAAACAAGGTGCTATTGCGATGGTTAGTTTAAAAATAGTATGAAACTTTTAATTATTGAAGATGATATAAATCTTGCTAATACACTGGCAAGGCGTTTTGTTAAACAAGGCTTTGAATGTGAGCTTGCCCACAGTAGTAAGCAAGCATTAGAAAAATTAGCTATTTTTGAAGCAAGCCACTTTTTGGTAGATTTAAAAATTGGCGATGATAATGGTCTTACCTTGATTAAACCAATCAGAACACAATTTCCTACCGCTCGAATTGTGTTGCTAACGGGCTTTGCTAGTATCGCCAGCGCTGTTGAAGCCATTCGTTTAGGGGCTGATGACTATCTACCAAAACCTGTTGATTTTAATTCATTAATAAAAATTATTTTAGGAGATGTTGAAGCGAACTCCTCTGTGAGTGACACTCAGTCGAGCCAAGTTATGTCACCTGAGCGTCTTGAATGGGAGCATATCCAACATGTGCTACACAGAAATGAGGGAAATATCTCCCAAACGGCCAGACAATTAAATATGCATAGGCGTACATTACAGCGGAAATTACAAAAAAAGCCTGTTCAGCATTAACTCCAAACAGCTTACCTTCCATTTGTCCCATTTTATTTGCTGCTTTGTGGATCCTTAACTACATTCAGAAATAATCACTAGCTGTATGAGTCTTGGTGTATGGATTTTTCAGAGCTTAATTTTTTGGCTATTTTATTTGCTGCACTTGCTTCCTTTTTACTGGGCGCTGTTTGGTATTCTCCATGGTTATTTAAACGCATTTGGATGGAAAGCTGTGGCTTAACCGAGCTGGATTTACAACAGATCAATCCGTTTCGTGTGTTTGGTGGCAGCTTTATTCTATGTTGCGTGATTTCTTTTACGCTCGCTTTATTCATTGGTAAGCAAATAAGTGTTGGTTTGTCAGTCGGTACAGGGTTTTTGGTAGGGGTGTGTTGGGTGAGTAGTTCGCTTGGTTTATGTTACATTTTTGAGCAACGTCCATTAAAGTTGTTTTTAGTTAATGCAGGCTATTCAATTTTACAATTTTCACTTATTGGCTTAGTTTTGGGAGTATGGCCTTAGCCATGTTAGCATAGCTTATCTAACTCGATTGATGAGAGGCTCATGGCTAAACCCAATAAAAAAGGGCCGACAAAAACGGTCGATATTTTCTGTAGTCAATGTAAAACACAGTTATTCAAATACCGAAAAGGTGGCAAAGGTGCGCTGGTTAAATGTTTTATAGAGCGTATAAGCCAAGACTTTACTTCTAAGCAGGGAATTTGCCCGCAATGTGAACGCCCGTTTGCACGCGCAACTATGATCCGTGGGGCGCCCGCATTAAAAATCATCGGTGGCAAGGTTAACCATAAATAGAAATTAAATACGGACATTTATCCTCGTTTGTTCTTTCTGTTCTGATACCATCTCTCGGTTTGCTGTTTCAACGAATGAAATCAACCCTCCCCATGGATTGGGCCAGTTATTTGGGTATAAACAAATTGAATATAATGGACACATAAACGTGATAGCACTTTTATTTGATATTATTGGCATGACAGGTACATTTCTAGTTGTTGGTGCTTTTTTCTTACTGCAACTAAACAAGGCGTCTCCGACAGGGCTTGTTTACAATATGATGAACTTAACAGGCGCAATCTTGCTGCTGATTAGTCTGTGCTACAATTTCAACTTAGCCAGTTTTGTCATTGAAATTTTCTGGATTGCTGCCTCCTTAATAGGTTTGTATAAATATATCAAAAATAAACGCACAGACAGCGCCAAACAATTTAGCTAGAAAAATTTAATAATTTCTCAGCTGTTAAGAGGTTAAGCTCATTAATAAAGCATTTAAGCTGTTGTTAATGAGCTTTTTTGTGACTTAAGCTATAAAAATATTGCAAGCGTGTCTATCTTTTGTATTAATAGTGTAAATGGTGTGTTGCATGTCAGCACGTTGCTTTGATACAGGTCTTACGCAGCAAATGTTTTTAAGATGTTCAGCAATTCTCTCGCTCTTTTTGTATTCGGCCGCTTCTACTGCTGAAATGGTGAATATTGAGCAAGATTTATTTAATCTAAGCTTTGAGGATTTACTCAATGTTCAGGTTGATATTGCCAGTAAAACAAATGAAACCCTTTCTTCTGTCCCTTCTACAATGAGTGTGTTTACCCGCAATCAAATACAGGCTTTAGGAGTTGATAATGCCTATGAGGTGATGAATTTTGTGCCTGGTATGCAATCAACACGGGGAGACTGGGTTGGGGCGGTTCCTAAAGAACATGCCCGCGGTGTCTATTTAGATAATGGCAATGTCTTAGTGATGATCAATGGAGAGCGAGTCAATGAATCATCATTTGGTAAAGCATCTGTTTACATGCCATATATCCCTATTGATATCATTGAAAAAATTGAGTTTATAAGAGGCCCTGGCTCGGCTTTGTACGGCAGTAATGCGTTCCTTGGAGTGATGAATATTGTCACCAGTCAAGAGCGTAATTCACTCAACGTACTGGCAGGTAGTAACGGGCGTATTGGGCTTACTGGGCAGTTCCATAGGCAATTTAACGAACAAATATCTGCATTCTTTTCACTTTCTTATGACCAGAAAGATGGCGAAAAGTACGCTCAAGGAGTACGAGACCCCTTACAAGCAGTTTATTTTGAAGCAGGGCTTGATGTTGACCAACTTGAACTGCGTGCGCGATACAACAAAACAAAATTGGATGAGTTTTTAAATCTTGCAGGTTACTCATCTCAAAACCAGCACACAAGCGATAATCAGTTTTTAGGTGTTAACTACACATGGTTCGAAAGCGATAACCTAACTCTAGATAGTCACCTTTCATACACGGAACATGCTATTTCAAGTGCCGGTTTAATTGCCACTTTCTCTGATATACCCGATTTTTTACTCGGCCCTGAATGGCAAACAACAGACACGAAGTTTGACACAGAACTAAACTACCAATTTGATAATCAATGGCAGCTAGTAGCCGGTTTAGAATATGCCCAAGCAGAGCAGATAGAGGCGGGTGTTAGAACAACTTATTATGATAGCCAGTCTGAGCAAGTTATAGTTGCGCCAGAGTATTATCAACAAGGCATCGTTACTGTATTGGATTTTCCTGAATTTGACTCGTTGAAATATACTTTTGAGACGTACAGCGCCTATGGGCAGGTAAAAATTCCTTACTCTGAGATGTTCACGTTTTTTGTTGGAGCACGTTACGACAACGTTAACAACATTGATAGTAAATTATCACCGCGCTTAGCAAGTATACTTATTATTAATCCCCAGCATACATTAAAAGTTCAATATGGCGAGTCGTTTAGGACGCCTGTCACTAATGAGTTATTTTCAAATGACAACGTGACCATTGGTAATCCGTCTCTTGACTCAGAGCAAGTAAAAACAACAGAACTTGTTTGGCATTACGAGACTGACAAATTACAACTGAATACGGTTTTGTTCTACAACGAATTAAATGACTTTGTAAACGTAGAACCTTACGAAGGAAGTGAGGCTTTCTTTACCTTTGCTAACTCATTTAATACACAAAATAGTGGTGTTGAGCTAGATGGTGTATGGCAAATTGATGAGAGCCTGCGCTTGTCTGGAACTTACACGCAGTACTTCCATGATCCTATTAACCCTAGCTTTAAGCGATTTGCTAGTTTAATTACAAGCTACAACCTTTTTGATAACTGGCAAATCAATTTAAATGTAATTTGGCGTGATACAGTAGAGGTAAGTGCTGAAAATGGCGATTACTTTAAACAATCAGCATATAGTTTGCTAGGTGGAAGTATCAAATGGCAGTTAACGGATAAAAGCCATTTAGCCTTAAAAGCTGAGAATTTATTTGGCAAACGCTATGATGTTTTTGACCCTCGCGTTGCCAGTGGTGTTGTGGCTGGAACAACCGAAGAATTATCGTTACACTACCAAGTCAAATTCTAGTAGTGTTATGACTTAAGGTCACAATGTCATCGTTAAGTAAAAAATTAGTGGGCGCTGTTGCGCTGTTGGTGTGCTTGTTAGTACTTGTTTTTTACTTTGGTAGACAACACGATTTTGATAAAGCCAAGCAGCAAAGTGCTGTTCAAGCCTCACAATTAAGCCATTACTTTTCAAGTGAACTGGCTCGCTTTGCAACGATTCCCTCTCTTGTTAGCGCAAATAACTTAGTTAAATCGTTTGTTTCGAATAAAAAAATTGGCGAGCAAGCGGTTAATTATTACCTCGAAGATATTCAAAAAGCCAGCGGAGCCTCTGATGTTTATTTAATGGACTTAACAGGCTCAGTCATCGCAAGTAGTAATTGGCAAGTTGACTATACCTTTTTAGGAAGTAACTTTGCATTTAGGCCGTACTTTTATTTAGCTAAAAACAAACAAAAAGTAGCCTACTTTGCCCTTGGAATGCGTTCCAGTGAACGAGGCTTTTATTTTTCGGAACCTGTGATTGAAGATGGCAAAGTCATTGCCGTTGTCAGTTTAAAAGTCAATGCAAAAAAGTTTGAACAAGACCGCCAACTATTAAATACATCTCAAAGCACACATTTTTATATTTCCTTGCCCGATAGCGTCATTGTAATGTCAGATGTGGCAAGTTGGCGTTTGACTTCGTTGAACAGGTTAAATGAACAGGCGATGGCGAATCTCATTGATTCAAGACGGTATTTATCACACATTCCCAAAAGATTAGCTTATTCAGGGCAAGCGCTTAGCGAAAATATTGCATTACAGCGAATTGTACTTAACGACAAACATGCAAGCTTTGTTGCTGCATCCCAAAATATCGATATTATCCAAGCAAAAGCGACTGTATTGGTTGATATAAGCCATTTATCAGCCGCACAAATCCCCAGACTTTTATGGTTTTGTTTATTTTATGCTGTACTTGCAGCGTTAATTCATATGTCGATGGTGAGGTTTGCAGGTTATAAGAAGTTACTTTTTTCTCGTCATAGCTTGGAGCAAGAAGTCATTGAACGAACCCAAGCATTAGAGAAAGCGCAAAAGGCGCTTATTCAAACGGCTAAGCTTGCTACGATAGGGCAGTTAAGTGCAGGCATAAACCATGAGATAAACCAGCCACTTAGCGCAATGAGCACTTATTTAGTCAGTGCCAAGCGGCTGCTTGGAAAAGGCGATATAGCGCGGGCTGGCGAAAACCTCGTTTTAGTTCAGTCATTAATTGAGCGCGTACATAAAATTGTGGCACAACTTAAGCACTTTAGTAAGCCATCACAGACTCAGTTACGCCAACATAGCCTCGCCCAGATGTTAAAAAATGCCTTGATGATCGCCAGCGCGCAACTTAAGCAAGACGCCGTTACTATTAAAAACGCAAACATAGATGAGCACATTAGCGTTTTGGTCGATAGCGTTAAGTTCGAGCAAGTTTTGGTGAACGTAATAACCAATGCCAGTCAAGCTATGTCTGAGTGTGAACAGCGAGAGTTAAGTTTCGAATTGGAGTTATTTGATAATCGTGTGAAATTATCAATATTAGATACGGGGCCAGGGATTGATCAGCATGCTTTAGGCAATATTTTTGAGCCATTTTACAGCACCAAGACGAGTAATGGTTTAGGGCTGGGTTTATCAATTTCACGGCAAATTATCGACTCATTTAATGGCCGCTTAAGTGCTCATAACCGGCCTGCTGGTGGTGCCCAATTTATTATTACATTGCAAACGAATAAGGAAACACAATGAGCTTAGTTACGGGGGCTTGTAAGCAAGTCATTGTTATTGATGATGAGGCCATGATTCGAGATTCATTAAAGCAACTACTGGAAATTGAAGGCTATCAAGTGCAATGTTTTAATGAACCTGTGAGTGCTTTAACAAAGTTAAGTCGCCGCTTTGAGGGAGTTGTTTTAAGTGACATTAATATGCCGAAAATGGACGGTTTGGCTTTTCTTGAACAAGTAAGGGCATTTGACAGCGAATTACCCGTTATCTTTTTAACGGGTTATGCTGATGTCTCTGTTGCTGTAAAAGCAATGCAACTTGGCGCCTATGACTTATTTGAAAAGCCACTCACGGAGCAACTGCTTGACTGTATTGCTAGAGCCTGTGAAAAGCGTGCTTTAGTGATGGAAAATCGCGCATTAAAACTTGCAGTCGAAAAAACATCCGCGCCAGGTGTGCGTATTTTAGGTGAAACCGAACAAATGCAGCAAATGATGCATTTACTTAATGCCGTGATTGATACACCCGCAGATGTATTAATAGAGGGAGAAACAGGAACAGGGAAAGAGCTTGTGGCCCGTTACTTACATGATCAAAGTAATCGTTCTAGTGCTAATTTTGTTGCTATTAACTGTGGTGCTATTCCAGAGCAATTAATCGAGAGTGAGTTATTTGGTGCAGCCAGTGGCGCGTACACAGGCGCGACTCAGTCTCGCCAAGGTAAGTTTGAATTTGCTAAAGGTGGCACTGTTTTTTTAGATGAAATCGAATCAACACCGGCAAGCTTACAAGTTAAATTACTTCGTGTTCTTGAAGAAAGGAAAGTGACTCCGGTTGGTGATAATCATGCAATCGATCTTGATGTGCGTATTGTCGCAGCAACCAAAGTTGATTTGTTAAAACTGGTTGAAACAGGCGATTTTAGAGCCGATTTATATTATCGCTTAAATTTAGTTAAAGTGAGTATTCCAGCTCTTAGGGATAGAAAGGCCGATATTCCATTATTGTTTAAGCACTTTAGCTCGATTGCTGCGACACGGTTTCATAAGCCGCCCGCACCACTTAGCACCGAGGCTAAACAGCGGCTGCTCGCTTATGATTGGCCAGGGAATGTTCGAGAACTTAGAAACCAAGCTGAACGTGCAGTGTTACTCGGCTCTGATTTAGCATTTGCCTCTTATAATCAAAATAATAATGATAATGAACTCGCACAAGATTTAAGCTTAGCGGAAAAAGTCAGTTTTTATGAACAATCATTAATTGAAGATGCGCTAGAGAGAAACAACGCGAGTATCAAAAATACCATGGCAACCTTGCAGATTGCGCGCAAAACTCTTTATGACAAGATGGCAAAATATGGAATCAACCGCGATATGTTTAAAGATTAGTGTGGGTTTGGTGACAAATAAGCGTTTTAATTGTGTGGGAAACCGCACATTTTTCGCCTTTTAAATTGATTAAATAGTGACACTGCACTGTTATAAAAGGTATTTAATTTAATAATTTGAGTTGGCAACCAATTTGCCTCTGTTGTTAGGAACAACAATTTGAACCTAATAACAGGGGGCACATAATGACAACAATATTAACTCAAACAAAAACACACCTTGCGGCGGGTGTAGCAATAGCCTGTTTTGCCAGCTCAGCATTTGCTGCTGATTATGCAATATACGGTAAAGCGGAAGTCCAAATAGCAAACACTGATACTGGTGTTATGCGATACGTCGATGAAGGTACTCAAATTGAAGCACCATTTTCTCGAATTGGTATTAAAGGTAGTCATAAACTAACAGAATCCCTGAAAGCAGTTTTCAAATATGAAGTACAAGTAAAGGGTTTTGAGCATGATGATACTGACGAACCATTTTCAGCGCGTAATACCTACTTAGGTCTTGCAGGTAATTTTGGTGAAGTGGTTGTTGGTCGTAATGATACTCGTTTTAAATACTCAGAAGGTAAAATAGACGGTTTTAACGAAACCCAAGCAGATATCGCACAGCTCATTCCAGGTCAAGATCGTATTGGCGACACCATTACCTACAGTTCTAAGACCTATGGTGGTGCATCTTTAGCACTTACTTATGCACCTAAAGATGATAGCAGTAATGATGAGGCTGGTTTTGCTGCAACTATTATTTATGGTGACCGTGCATTAAAATCAAAAACATACTATGTTGCTATAAGCCATGTTGATGCGTTAAATAAATTAACGGCAAGTCGAGTTGTTGCAACGTGGAAGTATGACAATTTGCAACTGGGCGGCTTATTTCAACGCAGTGAATCTACCGATGGCATAAAAGAAGGGAATGGTTATGCACTCAGTGCTAGTTACACCATTGATAAGTGGGTACCAAAGCTTCAATACGTGAAAGATGACTCTAAAATCCGTCATGCAGAAGAGGGCAAGCAATGGACAGCGGGACTTGACTACGTATTTGATAAACAAACTACGGCTTACTTATTTTACACTGATTTAGATCTTGAACTTGAATCAGACAACAGTATTGCGCTTGGTCTTAAATACAAGTTCTAGGAGTTAGTATGTCATTAGTTAATCAAACAAAAGATGGTACACAGCCACGCCCATTAATGAGCACAGTAATGTTATTACTAGGCCCATTGGTGATGCTGTTAACGTGCTTTATTGAGCCACCTGCTGGTATGAGTGTACCAGCTTTAAGAACGGCAGGCCTTGCTTTTTGGATGGCTTCTTGGTGGGTGAGTGAGGTTGTGCCAATTCCCGCAACATCTTTATTGCCTCTTGTTATATCTCCTCTTGCTGATATTGCTGCAATCAAAGGCGTCGCAGCACCTTATGCACACCCTTTGATCTTTTTATTCTTAGGCGGCTTTTTGATCTCAATCGCGATGGAGCGTTGGGGTCTACATAAGCGTATTGCACTTAACACTATGCTTCGTGCAGGGACTAAGCCAAGTCTACAAATTTTAGCCATGATGTTAGTAACGGCTTTCTTATCAATGTGGATGTCTAATACAGCGACAGCAGTGATGATGTTACCGATTGCGATGTCGATTACTATGTTGGTTAAGCAGTCAAATCCAGAAAATGACCAATTTGGTAAAGCATTATTATTATCCATCGCTTATGGTGCAAGTATTGGTGGTATTGCAACACTTATTGGTACCCCGCCAAATGCATTAATGGCTGCCTATTTGTCAGACAGCTACAAGATAGATATTGGCTTTGCCGAGTGGATGAAAGTCGGTGTACCCCTTGCGACCATTATGCTTATTTTATGCTGGGTGTGGTTGACTAAATTTGCCTATAAAGTAGATACACAATGTGCAAAAGCGGCCAGTAAAGACACTAAATCACTCTTTTTGTCTCAGCTTCAAGAGCTGGGAGCAATGCAGCGTGCAGAGAAGGGCGTTGCCCTGGTATTTGCTTTAGCAGCTATTTGCTGGATCTTCAGACCTTTGATCGCTGATTACTCAGGATTAAATGTATCAGACACTGGGATTGCTATTGCAGCTGCGCTGCTGTTATTCGTACTACCTGCTAATAAAGGCGACGGTGAGCGTATCCTTGATTGGGAAAGTGCAGCGAAAGTACCGTGGGGTGTTTTATTACTGTTCGGTGGTGGTTTAACATTGGCGGCACAAATAAAGTCATCAGGCTTAGCTGAATACATAGCGCATATGATTGAAGGTGCTAGTGCTATACCTCTGGTACTGAGCGTATTAGCTGTAACCGCGTTAATTACTTTCTTAACAGAGATTACCAGCAATACGGCCACAGCTGCAGGCTTCTTGCCACTGTTAGGTCCGGTTGCTGAATCAGTATTTGGTACGCCACTTGTTTGGGTTATTCCAGCGGCAATTGCGTGTAGTTGTGCGTTTATGATGCCTGTAGCAACGCCACCAAATGCCATTGTGTTTGGCTCTGGGCAAATTCAAATGCGTGACATGATCCGCTCTGGTTTTGCACTGAATATTATCGCCATCGCGATGATCACCATAGTGACAATGACCCTTGTAGCTGCTGTTTTCGGTTTCTAATCCGTCAGGGTTTAAACCAACCATCCAACCAATCAACAGCACCCAACTGGGTGCTGTTTTTCAACGTGTAATATTGCCCACAGAATTATAGAAGGTTATAGTCTGAACTTAATCTTTTAAGGGGTTCAATTTTGACGAATACTCAAATGGGGTTGATTAATCAATTCGAGCAGTTGAATAACGCTTTTTTATCTCAACCTTTCCTGCCAATACAAACACGTATAAACCTCTTAAAAACGATTAAAAAGAGGTTGATTGAGAATGAGCAACAGCTTGTTGCTGCTGCGAGTAAAGACTTTGGCTATCGAACAAGTTTTGATACTGTGCTTGGAGATTTACTACCAACAGTCAAAGCGATTTCTGACACCATAAAGCGTTTACCCAAGTGGACACGTAACGAATCTCGCTCTGTTGGGATCAGCTTATGGCCTTCACATGCCCACATCCAATATCAACCTAAAGGGGTTGTGGGTGTTATAGCGCCTTGGAATTACCCTATTCAGTTATCCCTTGTGCCTGTTATTAGCGCTTTAGCCGCTGGTAATCGGGTTATGCTAAAACTCAGCGAGTTTACCCCCCATACCAATGCACAGTTAACAGAAATATTCAAAGATGAGCTTGCAAGCCATTGTGTTGTCATCGAAGGGGGGGCTGACATTGCCGCCGCATTTAGTGACATACCGTTTGCACATCTGCTGTTCACGGGGTCAACCTCGGTTGGTCGTAAAGTGATGCAATCGGCAAGTCAGCACTTAACCCCTGTGACCCTTGAATTAGGAGGTAAATCTCCCGTTGTTGTGCTTGATGATGTGAATATTAAAGCCGTTGCTCGCACATTATTATTTGGCAAACTTAATAATGCAGGTCAAATATGTGTTGCACCTGATTATGTATTTGTTCCAAAAAACCTAGAGCACCAACTTATTCAGCAGCTTTGTGAGCTTTATAAACAACATTATCAGCAAGGTGTTGAAGGAAAAAACCTAACCTCGATAATCTCTAGCGCACATTATGAACGACTATCTGGCTATGTAGAAGACGCACAGTCAAAAGGCGCACAGTTGTTTACAGCTTATGAAGAGAATACCGCTGACGAACTCAAGCACCGAATGGGTTTGCATATTCTCACTCAAGTAAGTGATGATATGAAAGTCATGCAAGAGGAAATTTTCGGACCGATATTACCAATTATGAGCTATGACTCTCTTAGTCAAGTAACCACTTATATTAATAGTCGTCCGCATCCACTTGCTTTGTATATTTTTGGTCATGACTCGACTGTAATTTCTGATCTTAGTGCGGCAATTCGAAGTGGCACACTTGCGATTAATGATGTTTTGATGCAGGTAACAGCGGATCAACTACCGTTCGGCGGTATTGGGGAGTCTGGAATGGGGCATTATCATGGCATAGAGGGGTTTAAGACTTTTAGCCACGCTCGTAATACACTGGTGTCAGGGAAGTTTAATCCGCGTACATCAATGCTTTTAAAACAAAATAAATTATTAATTAAGCTATTAAAATGGATGTACTTGCGCCAGTAGACGCAAGTACCTGACACTACAGGCGGCCATCAGGCGCATAAAGACCTGCCTGAATTTTAGCGTAAATAGCATCAGCCTTTTCTTTAGCTGCTTCAATCTCTGCCGGCATCATGTTTCGCTCGTCTAGTTTACGACTATGACTTGCATCCATATTGCCGTTGTATTCAGCAATTGTATTCCAAATATATGATTTTTCTAGGTTCTTAGGGACGCCTAAGCCATCATAATACATCAGTGCCATATTAAACTGCGCCAACGAAAAGTTATTTGCGGCTGCTTTTTGATACCAACTCATGGCAGTACGGTAATCTTGTAATACACCTTCGCCATTCGCGTACATCACACCTAAATTGTACTGTGCTGCGGGGTGATTCTTTTGTGCCGCCATTTCAAAAAGTGAAATTGCTTTTTCTTTATCGAGCTTCACACCTTTGCCTTCTTGGTAGAGTACGCCAAGGGCAAACATAGAATCAGCATGAATTTTCTTAACCGCTTTTTGATACAACTCAGCGGCCTTATGGTAGTCACGTCTAACACCAAAACCACCTTCATATAACTTACCAAGTTCATACATAGCAGGGGCATAACCTCTATCAGCCATGTAATTATACGTTTGAAGAGCCTCTTCAAATCGCCCCTCGTTCGCAGCTAACTGGGCGTCTTCGAAACTAGCACTTGTTGCTAAAGGTGAAATAATGAGAGCACTACAAAGTATGAGTGATTTTAAATTAGGCTTGAACATAGTCGGCCTCCAAATGAGTTTAAATATCAATTTTTATTGATAATTGCATTGCCATCGTAGTAAAGGGCGAAACATCACTTTTAGTTTAGACCTAACCACCTCAATTGCCTAATTTAACAGCAATGGCAAGCTTTAAAAATTCTAAGTAGGCCTAAGATACAGATTTTACAGAAAAATTAAAGAAATAAAAAAAGCCCATTGCGGGCTTTTTCGTGTCATATCTACCGTCACCGATATGAGCAATGTAGCAAGTAAAGTGTAACGTTTTATGTCGATGCTTGGGTCGAGGAAGCAACTTACAATCAAGTGTTACAGCTTGAACAAACTTGGCGAGTCAATACCAATCCTTTATAGGCATTGATTTTGCTGTGAGAACTTCGAAGTGAGCCAAGTTGTTGATAATGATTGTTACTTAGATTTAAGTGTTCGTCAATAGTTAAATGACAATTAATTTCATTTAGACTGGGTGAATAATATTTACACAGCTCGTTAACTTGCTAAAGTGCTAATTAAGAACAAAGTTTAGAAAAAGCCCTATGAAAAATTTATTAAAAAATCTCATTATCTTATGTTTGGTTATGGGCACGTTAGGTTGCTCCCCAAGCTTCACATATAACAATCTTGGTTGGTTATCAGGTTTTTGGATTGATGATTATGTTGACCTAAACTCCGAGCAGTCAGACAAGTTTAAGCAAATAGTTAAAACTAGTCGAGATTGGCACAGGGAAACTCAGTTGCCTTTATACAAAAAAGATTTAGAGAGTTTAAAGGCGATGCTTGATGTTGATGTTAATCTACAACAGTTAAAAAAGCATTTCCTGCAAGCTAAACAACATTGGCAAACGTTAGTCAAAAAGCTTGAACCTGATCTGATCAATTTAGCAAACTCGCTGTCGATAGAACAGCGCACTGAATTTGTTGCTGCTATCCAAGCATCCATTGACGATGAGTACGAAGAATATCAAAAGAAAACACCTGCTGAACATAAAAAGAAACGTTTAGAGGAGGAGCTTGAAAATTATAAAGAATGGCTCGGAACACTGTCCAATGAACAAAAAGAGCTAATTGAAACAGCGAGCAACGATCGAATTGAAACCTCGTTACTCTGGCTTGAGTATAAGCAAACACGTTTGGATGCACTAAAAAAACTCTTTACAGCAGAGAGTAAACCAGAAGATTTTGACCAAGCCCTAGCGGTGATAATTAATAACCGTAGCCTGTATATGAGTGAAGCGCTAATTAAGGCTGATGATGAAAACCTTGATAATTATGTGAAGCTGCTTGTTGCATTAAAGGCCACTCTCACAGCGAAGCAACGACGTAACATTGATGAAGAGTTTGATGAGTTAATTGAAGAAGTGAGCGATTTAATTGATGATTAAACCTTCATCGCATCCAGTTAAAGTAGTTTAGTGTTTACTGGCAACCCAATTTAGTGAGCTGATGCAACAAGGAATGCCATAAACATTTGCTAAGCTATTCGGTTGCTCTTTTTCATAATCATCACTCTTTATTGACTAGTTGATGGTATAGATTATTGCAATAAATAAAAATGTTCCGAAAATACTGGTTTCGCGTTAAAATTAGCCAATCACACAGTTTATGAGATTAATAATGGATATTGGCGCATTGCGTGGCACCCAAGCTTTACGAAATAACGTTCTTAAATGGATGGGATTTTGTTTGGGCATTCTTGCAAGCATTTTCGCCTTTTTTAATCTATTTATGAACCACTTTTACTTTCTTGGTATTTTAGAAGTTGGTTTTGCGGTATTTTGTTTTCACACCTACCTTTACACGCGTAAACGTACAGCCCATTTATGGCAATCACTTAGCTTGTGTGTGTTCCTAACAATCCTAGTTACACTGGGTACTTACCTTAGTAATATTAAAAGCTTGTTGTTCATTTGGACATGCTCATTGCCAATTTTATTTTACTTGTTGCTAGGTAAACAATATGGCGTTGTATTTTCGCTCATAGTAGCAGTGGTTCAAGCATTTATTCTCGGTACAAAGCAAAGCTTAGCGCCTTTACATACGGTTAATTTTCTACTTAATTTTTCGTTTACTTACATTAGTATTTGGGCTGTTTCTCATACGTTTGAAAATAGTCGGGCGGAGTACGGAAAACGACTGGAAAATCTAGCACTTTTAGACCCACTCACAGGGGCTGGTAACCGCTTAGCAATGACTCACTACTTTGAAGTGGACTTGGCTAATAAGCCTGGTACATATGTATTAATGATCGATATCGATTATTTTAAAAAAATAAACGATCAGTTTGGCCATGGAGTCGGTGACCGTGTGTTAATTAATGTTACGGCCTTTTTTGCTGAGCGAATCAATAAAAACGTTATCTTCCGTATTGGTGGAGAAGAGTTTGCTATATTCCTTCCCCACACCGATCCACAAAGCGCGTATGAGTTTGCGGACATGCTTAGAGAGAATTTATCGACAACTATCCACACTATTGATGAGCAAGCGATAAACCTAACAATTAGTATTGGTGTTGCTTGTTATATGCCAAACCAAACACTTAAAAACTTTATAAAACGTGCAGACGATGCACTGTATCAGGCAAAAAAGCAGGGGCGAAACAGGGTTGTAACGGCCTATGAGTTAAATCAGCAAGCCCCTAAGTGTGATAAAGCGAGTTAAGATTCTACGTACTGCCTTTGTACATGCTATCAAACTCTGGAATATTCGCTTCCCAGATAGGGATATCTTTACCGATGAATTCACGCATCGCATCAAAGAATAGCCGCGTTCTTACTGGCAAATCCCTGTGCGGGTAAACCGCGTATACAGCGCTGTAATCGAGTAATTCCATATCGGTTAAAATAGGCACTAAATCACCACGTTTTACTTCATCGTCAAGAATAAATGCAGGTGCAAGCACATAAGCATTACCTGAGATGGCTTTCATTAAAAGTACTTCGGCATCGTTAGCGCGAAAGACACTTTTGATGTTTTGCTCAACAATATCACCATTGACATCGCGATAGCGAATACCGCTAACGCGTTTACTTGGACTTGAATAGCTGGCAGCTGGCAGCTCTTTTAAATCCTCAACATGCTTTGGCATGCCGTAAGTTTCAATAAACTCAGGTGAGGCTAGCAGTAACATCCGGTTGCGGGCAATTTTCCGAGCTATAAATGATGAGTCTTTTGGCTCTCCCACACGAAAAGCCAAATCATAGCCTTCAGATACTAAATCAATCAGTCTATCGTCTAAACGAAGTTCAACTTCAACTTGCGGGAAGCGTTTTTGAAAGTCATTAATTACGGGCTGAATATACCGTTTGCCGATAATACTTGATGAGGTAATTTTTAATGTACCACGGGGTTCTTGGTGGTAATTCTCAGCAAGTCTGACGGTATCAGATAATAAATCTCTGAGTTCAGCTGCTTTTTTTACCATTTCAGCACCAGCGGCAGTCAACGAAAAAGAACGTGTTGTTCGATTGAGTAAGCGCACACCTAATTCATCTTCAAGACGGCTAATTTGTTTTGATATGACCGAACGGTCTATATTCCTAGACTCTGCGGCTTTTGCAAATGAGCCTCGTTCAATCACTTCAAGCAACATAAGTAAGCGGCTGGTGGTGTCCATAGCAGTTCCTTAAATTTCATTGGTGCCATTCTGGCATTAATGAATTTAAAAATCTATCATTTTTATCCGCTAATTAGTTCCGTAACATTGCCTCCAATCTATTAACAGGAGAGTCGTGATGAACAAATCTATTCTTGCAGTGGCGGTGACCATTGCGAGCTTAACGCTTGCAGGGTGCGGTACAGAAGCCAACCAAGCAGCGCAGCAACCCCATTTACAACCTATTGACGTAGCAAAAGTGCTTGTTAAACCAGTACAAAATTGGCACACCTATACTACGCGTTTAGAAGCGCCACAAGAAGTTGCACTTATGCCGCGTGTTTCGGGTGTTATCGATAAAATTAATTTTAAAGAAGGCGACAGCGTAAAAGAAGGGGATTTACTATTTACCCTTGATGCACGTCCTTTTGCAGCAGTGGTTGATAGCCTAAAAGCACAAATCGAAAGTGCTAAGGCTGCATTGGAGCAAGCTAAAAGCGAAGCTAAACGCGCAGAGCGTTTAACCGAGCGTAAAGCTATTTCAACTGAGCAAGCTGAGTCTCGTAAATCAACACTCAGACAACGCGAAGCGCAGCTACTAGCACTACAGGCCGAGCTTACAGCCGCTGAACTTGATTTAGAGTTTACCCAAGTACGTTCGCCAATTGATGGTGTGGTATCACGTGCCAATATAACTAAAGGTAACAACGTGCTTGCAGGTCAAAGCGTGTTAACAAGCATTGTATCAAACCAGCAAATGTATGCTTATTTTGATATTGATGAGCGCACCTGGAACCAGTCATTTGCTGATGTGACAGCGCAAAGTGAACAAGCGGTTGTGATGCAAAAGGTGGGTGAGTCTCGCTTTAACTTTAACGGCAAAATCAACTTCATTGATAACCAAATCAACCAAACTACCGGGACCCTTCGCGTGCGTGCTGTGTTTGCAAACGATGAGCATCAACTTCGCGCGGGGTCATTCGCTCGCATTAAGCTTGCAGCCAATAAGGTGAGTGAAAAAGTTATCGTGCCAGAGCGATCAATTGGCACAGATTTAAAAAATCGCTTTGTACTCACTGTGGGTGAGGGCAATGTTCTTGAATATAAATTAGTGACGGTAGGTGAGCGTTACGGCAGCTTACGAGCAATTACATCGGGTCTAAACGAAAACGATGTGATTGCTGTGAATGGCCCTGCGCGTGTTGGTCCTGGTATGCCAATTTCACCAAACACAGTAACCATTAATAGCGATGGTATTGCGTTCACTCTTTCAAATAATCATTCAGATTTGGTTGCTAAACAGTAGGGCAAAATGAAATTTTCACACTTTTTTATCCAGCGACCCATCTTTGCAGCGATGCTGTCGCTTATTTTTCTTATCGCAGGGGCAATCTCGTTATTTCAATTGCCGGTGAGTGAGTATCCAGAGGTGGTGCCGCCAACAGTTGTTGTAACGGCAAGTTACCCAGGTGCAAACCCGACGGTGATAGCTGAAACGGTGGCAACGCCGCTTGAGCAAGAAATCAATGGTACAGAAAACATGTTGTATATGTTTTCGCAAGCAACCAGTGATGGCCGTATGACGTTAACGGTAACCTTTGCGTTAGGCACTGATTTAGACCGTGCGCAAGTACAAGTGCAAAACCGTGTTAACAGTGCGCTACCACGCTTACCACAAGAAGTTCAGCGTTTAGGTGTTGTAGCAGAAAAATCATCACCAGATTTAACCATGGTGGTGCATTTATATTCACCAGAAAAGACCCATGATACGACTTACTTAGCCAATTATGCTGACCTGTATATCAAAGACCAAATTGCGCGTCTTCCTGGGGTGGGGGATGTACGCATGTTTGGTGGTGGTCAATACTCAATGCGGGTATGGCTAAATCCAGATGCGCTATCGGCACGTGATTTAACAGCAATGGATGTGGTAAATGCATTACGCGCGCAAAACCAACAGGTTGCTGCGGGTAGCTTAGGTGCACAACCTACGTCGAAAAGTAATCAATTCCAAATTCTGATGAATGTTAAAGGGCGCTTAAGCTCACAAGAAGAATTTGAAAATGTGATCATCAAAGTGGGTGAGCAAGGTCAGCTTACACGCTTAAGTGATGTTGCACGCCTTGAGTTAGGCCAAGATACGTATGCACTAAGAGCAATGCTAGATGGTCAACCAGCCTTGGCTATGCCTGTATTTCAACGCCCAGGTTCTAATGCGATTGAGCTTTCGGATCAAGTGCGTGAAACCATGAAAGAGCTATCAAAAGACTTTCCGGCAGGCGTTGAATACGACATAGTTTATGACCCAACTATTTTCGTACGCGGCTCTATCGATGCTGTTATTAAAACGCTACTTGAAGCAATCGCGTTAGTAGTTATCGTTGTGGTGGTGTTTTTACAAACATGGCGTGCATCGGTTATCCCGCTTATTGCAGTACCCGTATCTTTGATTGGTACGTTTGCTGTTATGCAATGGCTTGGCGTTTCAATCAATACTTTATCGTTATTCGGCTTGGTGCTTGCAATTGGTATTGTTGTTGATGATGCCATTGTTGTAGTTGAAAACGTTGAACGTAATATCGAGCAAGGTTTATCACCACTTGAAGCAACCCGTGTCGCCATGACAGAAGTAACTGGACCAATTATCGCTATTGCCTTAGTGCTGTGTGCGGTATTTATTCCGACGGCTTTTATTACGGGGTTATCTGGTCAATTTTATAAGCAATTTGCGTTAACTATTACTATTTCAACGGTTATCTCAGCGTTTAACTCGTTAACACTATCGCCTGCATTATCAGCGTTATTATTAAAAGGCCATGATGCAAAACCAGACCGCTTAACGAAGTTATTAAACCGTGTATTTGGCAACTGGTTATTTAAACCTTTTAACCGCTTGTTTGATAAAGGTGCAAATGGCTACGAAAAGCTGGTGCAAAAACTGATTCGTATGAGTGTGATTGTATTAGTTGCCTATGTTGCCCTTGTGGGTGGCACAGTAAAATTGTTTGACGCTGTACCAGGTGGCTTTATTCCACAGCAAGATAAGCAATATTTAGTGGCTGTTGCACAGTTACCTGATGCTGCAAGCTTAGATAGAACCCAAGAAGTTGTGCAAGAAATGGAAAAAATTGCATTACAAGTACCGGGTGTTGCAAACACAGTATCGTTCCCAGGTTTATCGGTGAATGGTTTCACTAATAGTCCTAATAGCGGCATTGTGTTTACTCCGCTTGCCCCTTTTGAAGAGCGTCAAGATCCGAGTATGTCGGCAATGGCGATTGCGGCGCAGTTAAATCAAAAGTTTGCGACTATTGATGAAGCGTTTGTTGCGGTATTTCCGCCACCGCCAATTCAAGGTTTAGGTACAACAGGTGGCTTTAAACTACAAATTGAAGACCGTGCTAACAAAGGTTTTGAAGCACTCTTTAATAGCTTACAAGCAACCATTGCTAAAGCGCAGCAAGACCCTGCATTAATGGGGCTTTACTCAAGCTTTAGAATTCAAGTGCCACAAATGGATATAGACATTGACCGTGAGCAAGCGCTGATTCAAGGCATTCCACTTGATGAAGTATTTAACGCCTTACAAGTGTACTTAGGTTCGATGTATGTGAATGACTTCAACTTGTTTGGTCGTACTTATCAGGTTAATGCACAAGCTGATGCTGATTATCGCCAAGATCCTGAGCAAATTTTGAATCTTAAAGTACGTAACCGCATGGGTGAGATGGTGCCACTTGGTTCTGTATTAACGGTCACGCCAACAACAGGCCCAGATCGTGTAATGCACTATAACGGTTACCCTACAGCTGAACTAAATGGTAGCCCAGCGCCAGGTTATAGCTCTGACCAAGCACAGCATGCGATTGAAGCAATTCTTGCAGAAACATTACCTAATGGTATTGAGTTTGAGTGGACAGAAGTAACCTATCAGCAAATATTAGCGGGTAATACCATGGTGTATGTTTTCCCACTCGTTGTATTGCTCGTGTTCATGGTACTTGCTGCGCAATACGAGAGCTTAAGACTACCACTGGCGATTATTTTGATTGTGCCTATGACTATTTTCTCGGCCTTGTTAGGTGTGTGGCTTGTAGGTGATGACAACAACATCTTTACGCAAATTGCATTAATTGTACTCGTTGCACTAGCAAGTAAAAATGCCATCTTAATGGTTGAGTTTGCACGAGATCAGCATAAAACGGGAATGCCTCACCTTGAAGCCATTATTAAAGCGTGTCGCTTACGACTTCGTCCAATTTTAATGACGTCAATAGCTTTTACAGCAGGTGTTGTACCCCTTGTTTTAGCCACAGGTGCTGGTGCTGAGATGCGTCATGCAATGGGTAACGCGGTGTTCTCAGGCATGATTGGTGTCACCGTGTTTGGCTTATTATTCACCCCGGTGTTTTATATGTTAGTAACGAAAAAATCGCAGAAGGAGCAAGATGATGCATAAGCCTCTTCATGCAATCTTTAAACAAGGCAAAGTTTTAAGTGCAATACTGTTAGCTGGCGTATTAACTGGGTGCGCTCAAAGCGTCGATATGCAAGAGCAGCAAGTGAGCCTGACACAATTTGTAAGCGATACACAAATTGGTGAACAAAACCAAGGTGCGAGCGAAAATAACTGGTGGCGTCGTTTTGATTCAGCGCAGTTAAACAATTTAGTGACTGATGCATTAGCAATGAATCACGATTTAAAAACCAGTCAACTTCAACTGGATGCAGCCATTGCCCGTTTAGGTGCAGCCCGTGCGGATTATTATCCGCAGGGCAGCCTAAGCGTAGGCGCAGAGCGGAGCAGTTTAGATGGCGCAATTACGCGCCAATCAAACGCAGGGGTAAACGTAAACTGGCAGCTTGATTTGTTTGGCCGAATTACCGCGTTAGTCGATGCTGCCAATGCGGGGGCACTCAACCAAGCAGAACAGCTCAGAGCATTACAGGTTGAAGTGGTTTCAGCCGTAGTGCAAGGCTATGTAAGCTATCAAGGTAATGTGCAAAAGCAAGCTATTATCGAGATGCAAATCGAAGCGCTCGAGCAAAGTATTGATGTGCTCAAAGCCCGAGTAGAAGAGGGGGTTGCGAATGAGCTTGATCTTAACCGTACTCTTGCTCAGTTAAAGCAGCAACAAGCCCTTATTCCTGAGCTTAGTTATTTGCAATATCGCGACTTGGCAACCCTTGCGGTACTGACAGGGCGACTCGCAAGTGACATATCATTGATAGAAGAGCCTGAGTTATTAAGCCACGAATTTAGTGTGTCGTTTAATAAAGCCAGTGAAGCAATGGCACTGAGACCCGATATCACCAGTGCCTTGTATCAGTTTAGTCAGGCTTATTCACTGAGTGTTGCAGCTTCCAAAGCGTTACTGCCCGATATTAGTCTGGCAGGGTTTGCAGGCGTAGTGAGCTTAACTAGCAATGGTTTAGAAGATACCGTACAGCAATGGCAAGTGACGCCAAAAGTTGAATGGTCATTGCTGAGTTATCCTGCATTATTAGCTCAACGTGATGCGCAGCAATTTTTAAGTGAAGCGGCTTATAGTGATTACCAAAGTAAAGTGTTAAAAGCGATAAGCGACAGTGAACTTACGCTGCAAAGGTTAGTCAAACAAAGTGAGCAGTTGAACTTCGCTGACGAGCGTTTTAATTATGCGAATAAAGCATTTGGTCAAGCACAAGCAATGTACGAAGAAGGGCAAATTCCTTACTTAGAGTTGTTAGATGCTCGACAGGATGTTTTAATAGCGCAAGAAAATGCTGTTGATTCAACCATTGCTTCATTGCAGGCCAAAGTGAGCGCTTATCAAGCGTTTAATGGTCGCTGGAGCTTTGAACTAAACAACCTTTAACTCAGAGTATTAAATGTCACATATTCAAAAAAACACTGATCTTCCTTCAACAATGCGCGCACTAGCACTGCTTGAGCCTAATGACGCTATCGCGTTATCGGAGTTATCTGTGCCAGTCCCTTGCCCTGAAGGCAACGAGCTTTTGATCAAAGTTGAATATGTGGGCTTAAACCATGGGGATGCTAACTTTGCAAAGCAGGGGTTTTGCAAGTGGAGTTATCCCCATATACTTGGTCATGATGCTGTGGGTGTTGTGATTCATGCCAATAAAGGTGTGTTTCCTGGCGTAGGCGCACGTGTTGTGTGGCACGCTAGCCTTGGCGACCAAGGTGTATTATCTGAATACACAACAGTGCCAAACTATGCAGTGTCGGTTGTGCCAGATAACGTCTCACCGTGTGATGCTGCAACTTTACCGTGTTCAGGTATGACGGCATTAATTGCCCTTGATAAATTGCAGCTAAGCGAAGGGGATTCACTGTTTATTGATGCAGGCGCAGGGGGGGTAGGTCAGTTTGCTATTCAATTTGCTAAGCAACGTGGGGCAACTGTATTTACCACTGCCAGCAAACACAATCATAAGTTACTTAAGCAACTAGGTGCTGATGTGGTGTTTGATTACAAAGACCCAAAACTTGAAGATAAAATTCGTCGTGAGCTTGGCCCCCAAGGTTTTGATGCCGTGCTTGACTGTATTGGTGGCGATACCACCATTCGTAACGTTGAGTTAATGCGTTTTTGTGGCCACATTGCGTGTTTAAATGAACTACCTAAATTTGAACAAGAGCTCATGTTCAGGCGTGCACCTAACATTGGCATTGTGTCTTTAGGCGGTGCGTGGCTTGCAAATAGCTTATGTGCTCAGCAAAGGCTGAGTTTTATGGGTAATTTATTACTTGATAATGCAGCTAGAGGCGAGATCAAATTGCCGCAAATTCATGCTGTAGATTTTACCGCTGAAGCTGTTTCAACTGCATTAAATAAACAACTTGCTGGTGGCTTAACTGGCAAACAAGTTGTACAAGTAAGTGGTTAGGTTTGCGAACGAGTAACCCAATTATCTTGTTTGATGGTCAGTGCAACCTGTGCCATTTTTGTGTGCGCTTTATTCTTCGCTTTGATAAAAGTATGACTTTTAAACTTTGCCCGATCCAAAGTGACAAAGGTGAACATTTATTAAAGGCGCATCAAGTTGACGATCCACTTTCCTCAATGTTAGTGATTGATAAAAACCAGCGGTATAAACAAAGTGATGCTGTGTTATTTATTGCCACTAAATTAGGTTTTCCATTTTCCCTTGCTAAAGTGTTTTATCTAATCCCAAAAGGCTTGCGTGATCGTTTTTATGATTGGGTTGGTCGTAACCGGTACCGATTCTTTGGAAAGCAAACACAGTGCAGATTGCTGACTGAAAAACAAAAACAGCATTTTCTATAAACTTTTTATTTAAAGCTTGCTATTGTCGTTATTGGGAACGAACAACAACAATAACAAAAAATGAACATTCTCTATTTACTCTTAGCAACGTTTTACATCGCTCTATTGATGTTACAACCTGCGCTTCCACAAGCTATTACTGCGCTATTAAAAGCAATGCCAATACTCTTTTTAATTGTGATGGTAGTTAAATATCGAGAGCAATTTCAAAGTCGTACTGTTATTACTTTATTATTAGCTCTTAGTTTTTCAGTGCTAGGGGATGTACTGCTAGCCCTTGATACAGGGCAACTGTTTATAGGCGGTTTAGCTGCATTCTTTGTTAGTCACTTATTTTACATCATCACAATGCTACCCGTTAAAAAGTACCGCACTGATGTGTTGCTACTTTATTTATTTTTAGCGATAGGGGTATTTTGCTTATTGTATCCCACTTTAAATGAAATGCTTATCCCTGTGGTTTTCTATACGATTGTTTTGATGACAATGGCAAGCCTTACTTGGATGACAGATAAATCGAACGGCTTCTTAGTATTAGGTGGGGCGGTTTTTGTCATATCTGACTCAATATTGGCTTTGAATCGTTTTTATATGCCCTTTTCTTACGCTGATATCGCTATTATGTGTAGTTATTATTTAGCACAATTTTGTTTAGTGAAAGGTTTTTTACAAGCTACAGACAAAAGCCAATAGGCTTTGTGGCTGTGTTAGCTTAGCCGTGATAAAATACGCGCGTTTAAATTTTTGAGATCTCCCATGGCAAATACAGCGCACGCACTGCACATTTTAGTTAAACACAAAGAACAAGCTGAAGACATTATCAAGCAACTTAAAAAGGGTGCTAAATTTCAAACTTTAGCTAAGAAACATTCAACCTGTCCGTCGGGTAAAAAAGGCGGTGACTTGGGTGAATTTAGACGTGGTCAAATGGTGCCACAGTTTGACAAAGTAGCATTCAGCGGCGAAATCTTAGAGCCACATCTAGTGAAAACGCGCTTTGGTTGGCATGTAATTAAAGTGCTGTATAGAACGTAAAGTTAAAGTCTTAGGTTTTTAACTCATTTTTGGACAGAAACGAGCTACGTACTGAGGACAGCTTTGTTAAAAAAGTAGCTATTCACTCAGCTGGGTTTTGAATGAAAGGTGTACATGTATGCGGCCTTTCGATTGAATTAATCTTATAAATATAAATTACTTGGGGGCTTTACAATCCACTCTGTAGCTTCCGTAATAACTCTTTTGCTACCACTTTGCTTGAATTCGGGTTTTGCCCTGTAATCAATCTGCCATCAGCAATTGCATAAGAAGTAAAAGGTATAAACTTCTTATTATAACTTGCACCCAAAGCAACCAGTTCATCTTCAAGCGAAAACGGAACTTCGCCTGTTAAGCCCGCCAGCCACTCTTCTGTATTTGAAAAGCCCGTAATGAGCTTCCCGGCAATCAGCGGTGTTCCCTCTGATGATTCAAGATTTAATAATGCAGCGGCTCCATGACAAACAGATGTAATATATCCGCCTTGGTTATATATGCCTTCGGCAAGGCGCTTTAAATCCTTATTGTTTCTGAAGTCCCACATTGTTCCGTGTCCTCCGGCAAAATAGATAGCAAAATAATCGTCTGAGGTTAGATTTCTAGCATCATGTGTGTTTGTAAGCATAGTTTTGAAATCAGGATCGTTTAAATGACTTTTAGCCGATTTATCCATATACAACCAACCTAAGCTTCTATCATCAAGCGGTGTGTTACCACCTACTGGGCTGGCAATATCTACACTGAAGCCAGCGGCGATTATCAAATCATAGAAGTGCGTTAACTCTGTTAGCCACAAACCCGTTTTATCTTCACGACTAGGATATTCTTCATGATTTGTCACTATGATTAAGACTTTTTTTGTCTGTTGTTTATTAATATTCAAAATGTGGTCTCCTGTTGCTGAGCAGGCCCAGAGTAAACTAATGCATAATGATAAAGTAACAATCTTAATCCAACTATCCATCACTTTACCTCTAACGATTTTCTAATAGTGTTTGTGCCAACCCATCTCTGTAAGAGGTAATCTTAAAATCAGGGAAACGCGCTTTAAATTTATCTGACACAAATAAGTTATCATCTTCATAACGGGGCAACAGTTCTAACGTTTCTCGCACTGGCTTACTCACAAAGCTAAGAAGCTTTAATTGCCATTTTTTTAACACGGTGTATTTACTGTTAGCTTCAAGTATGTCGCTTGCAATATCTATTAACTGCTTGTAGGTAAGTCTGTTATCATCACAAGGTAAATGCCATGTCTGGCCATAGGCATCAGATGTGTTCCCTAACAACGCCATTGCTTTGCTTGCATCTGGTGTGTAAATCAAAGTACGCAATGTTTTATCACTGATAAATACCTTAGCTGATTCGCCTGCGCGTAACTTATCGAGTACCGTGGTATTGGTAATGCTCTGTGTTTTGCCGGGACCATAAAATTCTGGCGCACGGCAAATGATTGCTTGTACCCGGCCTTCATTCATTGCATCCAGCAGCATTTTGGCAAGCAATCCTCTGACCCTGCCTTTTTCGCCATAAGGCTCAAATCGTATTTCTTCGGTGAGTAATTCATTGGTTTGAGGGTACATGTAGGTGTTATCAAAATAGACAAGCTTTGCTTTATGCATTGCACAGGCATCAATGACGTTGCGCATCATTAGAGGAAACTGCTCTACCCACATGGCCGTATCAATTGGTAGCCCTGCGGTTAAATAAACGACTTCTGAGCCTTCAACCGCTTTCTGGGTTTCAACAGCATCAAGAAGATTGGCGCTAACCAATTCATCTGTGTCGTTTACTCTGTTCGGGGTTCTACTTACCAACCGAATATTATCTGTGAAGTCTTTTTTCAGTGCTAAAGCGAGCTCGCTACCGATTTGACCATTAGCCCCAAGTATTGTTTGCATACTGATTTACCTCGTTGGATGTCGTATATATTGAATCATAAGGTTAAAGTTAACTTTAATGTCAATGACTAAATTTACACTTTTTCTTATCTGCACCACCCTAATATCACAAGCACAATTTATTCGTTTCTCATATTGACCTTAAAGCTGTGTTTAAGGTTAGGCTTATTCAACGCGTTAGTTTCTTTCTGATTACGGTTTGTTTTTTGAAGTAAGAGTAGCTCCTTGAGAGCCTTTAACAACAGTTATTGCAGATAGATGATTTTGGTCAACACCAAAAAACAATTTAGTAATTCAAAGCTTGAGGTAAGCATAATGAACACAAAACAAGTGGTAAAAGTTGTTGGAATTGGGGTCGGATTGTTAATAAGTTCAGTGAGCGTGCAAAGCGCGACTGAAAAAAACAAAAAAGATGTATCTATCATTGATATTGCGGGTCACGAAGTTCCTGTGACTAAAGGAGGACTATATGACCGATTTCGCTCTAATCCTCCTTTATCTGTTATACGAGATGAAGCGCCAGATGTTGATTTAAGCTGGTTTGAAGGGATTCAGAAAACAAAAGTGGATGCTGGGTTTGAAACTTATTCTCCTAATTTTTACTATGAAAATAGCCGTATTACAGCTGTTTATACTGCTGATTTAGATCGCCTTAAAGCACTCATGCCAGCAAAGGTGTTGGAAAGCGTAGAACCATTACAAGTTTGGCCGGGAAGAGGTTTGGTGGCGTTAACAGCATACGCATATCACTATTGTGACAATGACAGCTACAACGAAATTGCTCTTTCAATCATAACCAGCAAACCAAGCGATTCAAGCTGGGGGCCATTTACATTGATGGGGCAATCGATTTCCAAAGACTATTGGGGCTACGTTTTAAAGCTTCCCGTTGATACAGAACTTGCAAGAGTACGCGGTGTGGTGGGCTATAACCTGCCAAAATGGTTAACACAAATTAATTACAGCCAAAGCAACAAGGCTATTCGCTTTGAAATCTTCGACAAAGAGACTGGAAAAATGGATTTCGCTATTCAAGGCGAAAAGTTGAAAGACCTGTCGTCTAATGAGGACTTTGTAACGAACAGCTTTACCAATGTGGATGCACAGGGAAAACTTATTTCCGGTTACGCTGTTTCTCGCCAGCTTTCTCATGGCTCAACAATGGATGACGATGCCATCCAATTGACGTTGAGTAATGGTAGTTTTTCGGAGTACATCAAATCCCTAGATTTAGGCGAAATGGTAAAGTACGAATACGTCCCTGACTTTCAAAGTGCCTTGTATACTCCTAAACCATTAAAGTAAGTGATGCACGAATACTATGATGCCATTTGGGTCACAACTGAATGGCTTAATCATTTCGTAATGTATGAACAGAACTCAGTAGCTTTTAAATACCTTTAAGCTAAAGTTAACTTGAATAAATAGCATCGTGGTAAATAAATATTATGAAAATTGGTGAACTTTCGAAAAGGACTGGCTTAGCGACATCTAAAATTCGTTTCTACGAAGACATAGGATTATTGAGACTGGTAAAACGCTCTGCCAACGGCTATCGTACTTATCCGCCAGAAGCAGAGGTGATTTTGAACCTCATTTCCAATGGTCAAAAAGCAGGATTTAGTTTGGATGAATTGCGTAAGCTACTGCCTGCGGATTTAGAACACTGGCAGCACGACAATCTGTTGGACGCACTTCATCAAAAGCTTGTTGATATTGAAGATTTAGAAAAGAAGCTTGCCGAAAATAAACAGCAATTAAAAAGCATTCTTGCTGAAATAGAAGAAAAACCTGACGATATTGACTGTGCAGATAATGCCAAACGCGTAATATCTCAAATAGGTTTAGGTAAAAGCGCCAGCTCAGATAGCAAAACCAAAAAGTAAGCTTCTCCGAGCTAATGCAAAACGGTGAAATGACGTTACTTCTTACCTAAAGTCAGTTTCAAAGCAATATCTGCAAATTTACCAAATGGAGCACGAAGTAGATCAGCGAAATTCCAATAACTTTGTTCATAGGTTCCCTTTGCATGACTCATTGATTTAAAGCCTTCAATGCCATGATAAGCGCCCATTCCACTTGGGCCAATTCCTCCAAATGGCAGATCGTCTTGAGCAACATGCATCAATGTATTGTTGATCCCTACGTTACCCGATGTTGTGTTGCTCAAAAGCTTTTTACAGTCTGAATCCTTTTCTCCAAAATAATAAAGCGCCAGAGGGCGTGGCCTAGCATTAATATAATCGATAGCCTCTTGCATTGTACGATAAGTTTTTACTGGCAATAGAGGCCCAAATATTTCTTCTCGCATTATTGCAGAGTTATCGTCAGGGTTAATGACTAGCGTGGGAGCAATCGTTCTAATCCGGTCATTCGCACTTTCAGGCAGTAACCCCGCCTCAACAATCTTAGCGCCACGGTGTCGAGCATCTTCAATTAACCCGATTAGCCGCTGTTTGTGCCTGTCATTCACGATTGAGGTGTAATCTTTACCTGTTGGGCCATCAGGATAGAATTTACTAACAGTATCTGAAAACTGAGTCACGAATGTATCTAAATCCTGCTCGTGAATAAGTGCGTAGTCAGGAGCAACACATGTCTGGCCCCCATTTGATAACTTTCCAAACACTAATCTTTGCATTGTTTTTTGCTTTACTTGGCCTTTCGCGATAACTGTGGGACTTTTACCACCCAATTCCAAGGTAAGTGGAACCAGATTGTCGCTGGCTGCTTTCATCACTTTATGACCCACTGTTGTACTACCAGTAAAAAGCAAATGATCAAATGATTGACGGCTAAACTCAGCACCGACATCTGCGCCACCAATAATGACAGCCACTTCCTCAGGCTCAAACACCCCTTCAATTAATTGCTTGATGAGATTGCTTGTTCGTGGAGTGAGTTCTGATGGTTTTACCATTGCCCTATTACCTGCCGCAAGTGCGGTGGCAAGCGGGATTAACGTAAGAGAAAGGGGATAATTCCAAGGTGCCATAATACCAATTACACCTTTAGGCTGGTAATCAACATACGTCTTACCTGCACGGAAAAAAAGCCCGACGTGCCTATGTTCCCGTTTCATAAATTTACGTAAATTCTTGATCATGTAATCGATGGATTGAATGATGCCAAAGAATTCTAAAACGTCTGTTTCATGGGAGGAGCGATAACCAAAGTCTTCACTCACGGCAGCCTTTAAAGGCTCTCTATACGCTAATATTGCAGCTTTCAATTTTTTTAAATCAGCCTTCCGCTTACGAATAGTCGTAGCCGGGCTTTTCAAAAAAGCTTCACGTTGCTTCGATAATGTTGCGTCCATACTCTCTTTTGACGCGAAAGATAAGGGATCAATCATATTTTACCTTAAATAGACATTGTTATGACTTACGATTAGGCGAACAAAAGCGCAGCGAAGACAGTACCTTCAGCACTGAGTACTCGGAATTAAAAGTGATTACCTAATCATCTATCCACACTGTAAGGTTAAAGCAAACTTTAAAGTCAAGAGTCTATATTTATAGACCCACAGAACATTCATTAATCTTTCGTTGACCTTAAACATGGGTTTAAGGTTAATGTGAAATCTTCTAACAGGGCTGGTTGTATCGAAAGACAACTAGAATTGTCGAACACAAATTTGGAACAGATAAAATGTGCAGGTTAAAAGGACTACTTCGACATTGAGTTAGTTTTTTTAGGAAGTGGAATTGCCCTCTTAGAATCATACGCCCAAATGGGTGCCGATGAACTGGTCGTGTAAGCACACGATTTAAACTTGTGAAGAGGTAAGTATTATGGCTTTTGTTACAACGAATGAAGGTAATGAAATTTTCTACAAAGATTGGGGACCGAAAGATGCACCAGTGATTTTCTTTCATCACGGATGGCCGCTAAGCTCCGATGATTGGGATGCGCAGATGCTGTACTTTCTATCTAAGGGGTTTCGTGTTGTAGCGCATGACCGCAGAGGTCATGGACGTTCAACCCAAGTCTGGGATGGAAATGATATGGATCATTATGCAGATGATGTGGCAGCAGTAGTAGATCATCTTAAACTTCGAAATGCCGTCCATATAGGACACTCTACAGGGGGTGGCGAGGTAATTCATTACATAGCTCGGCATGGACAGGATCGAGTATCGAAAGCTGTAATAATCAGTGCAGTCCCACCTCTAATGGTTAAGTCTGATAGTAACCCTGATGGACTTCCAAAAGAAGTATTTGATGATCTTCAGGCCAATTTAATGGCAAATCGTGCTCAATTCTACAGAGATATTCCTGCTGGTCCTTTTTATGGCTATAACCGAGACGGTGTTGTAGCCGATGAAGGTGTTATCACCAACTGGTGGCGTCAAGGGATGATGGGAAGTGCCATAGCACACTACGAAGGGGTCGTCGCTTTTTCACAGACTGATTTCACAGATGATCTAAAAAGCATTACGTTACCAGTCTTGGTCTTACATGGTGATGATGATCAAATCGTTCCCTATGAAAACACTGGCGTCCTATCTGCCAAGTTACTACTAAACAGTGAATTGAAAATTTATGAAGGGTTTTCTCATGGAATGCCTACGATAAATGCTGAAGTCATCAACGCTGACATTCTCAAATTTATTCAATCTTAATATTTCTGGCCCCTAAAATGGGGCCTTTACTTAAATAGTAGTAATGAATCTAGGGCCTCCTTACAAATCTAATACTAGAAATAATATCGATTGAAATTAACTATTGACCTTAAAGGTAGCTTTAAGTTTAACGTTGACGTAGGAATTCATACGGATTTAATCATGAACTTATTTGATAATTTAATGCTTCCCAACGGCACTTCTATTCCAAATCGTATTGCAAAAGCGGCAATGGAAGAAAGTTTGGCAACGGTTGAAAATGCCCCCTCAAAGGCCCTATTGAACCTTTACAAATCATGGGCGGATGGTGGCAGCGGATTACTTATTTCGGGTAATGTTATGGTGGACAGGAGTGCATTAACTGGTGCCGGTGCAGTAGTTCTGGAAGATGACCAACAATTAGATAAGTTTAAAAAATGGGCATCTATAGGGAAATCAGGTGGAGCACGATTTTGGTTGCAACTTAATCATCCGGGTCGCCAAATGCCCGCTAATCTCCAACAGCAAACATGGGGACCATCAGAAGTTCCCGTTGATTTAGGTGGTTTATCTAAACACTTCAACGCCCCGAAAGAGATGACATCAGAAATCATAGATGAGGTTATTCAGCGCTTTGCTCATTCTTCGTATTTAGCTGAACTAGCAAGCTTTGATGGTGTTGAGATTCATGCAGCTCATGGTTACCTTTTAAGCCAATTTCTATCCCCTTTAACAAATAAGAGAACTGATATGTGGGGAGGCTCTCTGGAAAATAGAGCAAGGCTTTTGATTGAAATAGTAAAGCATATAAGAGACAAGGTAAGTCCAACATTTTCGGTTGCCGTGAAATTGAATTCAGCAGATTTTCAACGAGGGGGATTTACAACTGGCGAGGCTAAGCAAGTTGTAAGTTGGCTAAATAGACTTAAAGTTGATCTCGTTGAACTATCAGGAGGAAGCTATGAAGCCCCAGCTATGCAAGGACGAGCACGTGACGGACGGACGTTAGCTCGCGAAGCTTTCTTTCTAGAATTTGCAACTGAAATAAAAAAAGTTGCACAAATGCCTATCATGATTACTGGTGGTATTAAGCGAAAAATGGTTGCAGAGAAAGTCCTTGCGAGTGGTGTTGATATGGTCGGTATAGCCACTGCATTAGCAATTGAACCCAATACCCCTAATTACTGGAAAAACGGAAAAGAAATTGTACCTGAATTATCACCTATTACTTGGGAGAACAAACCTTTAGCTTCTTTGGCGAATATGGCTATGGTGAGGTATCAACTGTCCATGCTGAGCAAGAATAAGA
Source organism: Pseudoalteromonas sp. L21 (assembly GCF_021728035.1). NCBI lineage: Bacteria > Pseudomonadati > Pseudomonadota > Gammaproteobacteria > Alteromonadales > Pseudoalteromonadaceae > Pseudoalteromonas > Pseudoalteromonas sp. L21. The sequence continues at coordinate 499,470 of NZ_JAKKCV010000002.1, forward strand.
AAGCAAGACCTGATATTTATCCTTTTTGGGCACTCCTCAAACAACAGCTTGGTGATATTTTTCGAGCTAGGCGTTACAGGAAACAAATTGCCAAAGAAGAAGGTGCTCTTCAGCAAAAATAGAGTGATTGAATTAGCGAATAACTTTTAAAATTATTTTCGGGGTAGGTAATAGTTGTCGGAACGTTCACTTTATAGAATTTAGTCTATGCCACCAAGTGACCGTATCCGTTTCTAGAACACCAAAAGTAGTTATTTAGAATTATTACTCTAACTTGTTTTGGGGCAGAATCAAGTTACGCCTAATGTTCTGGTTTTGTCACAGAGCCGTCCTTCGGCTCCAACGCATTTCTATCTAAAATGTATTCTAAAAATTAGTTTATATAAACTAAAAAAGCGCCTAGGGCGCTTTTTTAAAATCAACTAACTCAATTTAGTGTGGGCTGCACATCTAAGCCATAGCCAAACATTACAGCTAATACTAATACAACCGATGCTGCGACCATTAGTTTAATCAGTAGTGGTAAACAGAATCTAAACCAATGTCCGTAAGGTACGCCTGCCATGCCTAAAATACCCATAAGTACGGCATTGGTCGGAATGATCATATTGGAAAAGCCATCACCAAATTGATAAGCAAGCACGGCAACTTGTCTTGGTACACCCACTAAATCACCCAGCGGGGCCATGAGTGGCATGGTGACATAAGCTTGCCCTGAACCAGAAGGAATAAAGGTATTAAGCAGGGTTTGAATAACCAACATGCCAATTGCAGATATTTCTGCTGATACATAAGATAGTGGTAACGACATGCCATGTACCAAGCTATGGAGGATTTGACCGTCTTCTAAAATAAGTGCGATACCGCGTGCTACACCAATTAAGACTGCGGTTGTAACAAGATCAGACACGCCCTCTATAAATTTGTTTGCTGCTTCATCAGCAGAGAGTTTGCCTAAAATGGCGACAACCACACCCCAAGCAATAAAAACACCGCCTAGTTCGTATAAGTACCAGCCCTTAGTTGCGATGCCCCATACTGCAATTGCAAGGGTAATAATAAAGCTGCCTAAAATAAGTTTATGGCGCAGGGCAAGTGCTGGGTAACTGGTGGCTGTTTGATTTTCAAGTGGGCAAGGTACGCCAATCATCATTGATTTAGAGGGATCGTTCGCTACCTTTTTGGTGTATTGCCAAACATGATGAAAACCTATTAGCACAAATGGAATAAATATAGCTAAACGTAACCACAGCCCAGAGTAAACCGGGATCCCTGCAATTTGCTGTGCGATTAATACCGTAAATGGGTTAAATGCCGATACACCGTAACCAATACCATAACCTGCGACTATCATACCTACAGCGGTCATAGCATCTAAGCGCATTGCTTTACAAAGCGCGACGAGAATAATAACAAAGGGAATGTATTCACCGGCGGTACCAATACTGCTTGATGCTAAAGCAAAGCAAAATACCACCATAAAGATTAATCGTTGCGGCTTTTTACCGTGGCGTTCTAAAAGCCTACCAATAAGTGCATCGACTGTACCTGTGGCACGTGCAACAGCTAATACGCCGCCAACAATTAACACAAAGAAAATAACATCTTGAGCAGCAGCAAACGCGCGGGGGATGGCTTGTAATAAATCCCAGGGGGTTAAGTAATGGCGCTCTGCAACCGTTTGATAAGTGCCAGCAACGACCATTTCGCGACCAGATTCACTGAGTGTTGTGGTGAAAAAACCTTGTGGTACTAGCCAAGTAGCAATAAGTGCAATGACCATCATACTTAGCAGTAAGATAAGCGTATGCGGGACTTTAAAACGTAAACCCATTTATTCTCCGTAATTATATGTGGTATTTAGGTTAAATTCTTAAAATCATAACATAATAAAAGCGGTTAGGTTGTCTCTAAAATGTTCACACTGTTAAAGAATGTAATAATTCAGATACAAAAAAAGGCCAGAACACTGGCCTTTTAAAAGTTATTTTAATTTTATTTAGTCAAACCAAATGGGTCATCGATGCTATGAGCGGGCTCGGTAAACCAACGCGGGCCTTCGTCTGTCATATAAAAGTGATCTTCTAGGCGAATACCAAACTCATCCGGTATTACAAGCATAGGCTCATTACTAAAACACATGCCTGCAGCGAGTGGGGTAGGGTTACCACCGACCAGGTATGGCCATTCATGAATGTCTAAACCAATGCCATGGCCGGTTCTATGTGGACAGCCAGGTGTTTGATACTCTGGCCCCATGCCATTTTCAGCTAGGTACTGTCTTGCTGCATCATCTAATTTGCCACATGGTTCACCAATTTTTGCGGCAGCAAAAGCGGCAAGTTGGGCATTTTTCTCGTGTTGCCAAAACATACGTTGACGTTCGTTGGCTTCACCAAATACATACGTACGGGTAATGTCAGAGAGGTAATCATGTATTTTACAGCCAGTATCAATCAGTACCACATCACCTTTTTTGAGGGTTTGCGGGTTTTTAACGCCATGCGGGAAAGATGACGCAACACCAAACAGCACAATACAAAAATAGTTACCTGGTGCACCGACCTTTTGGTGGGCTTTTTTAATAAAGGCTTCGACTTCTGTGGTGGTAATGCCTTCATAAAGCATACTTGCCGTTGCTTTGTGTACTTCTAAAGTCATATCCATAGCACGTTGCATTAAGGCAAGTTCATTAGCCGATTTATGCATGCGGCAGTGAGCTGTTACGCACTGTGCGTTAACAATGTTGTAATCGCTGTTCGCTTTATTAATGCCATCGTAGATGAAAAACTGTGCGCTTTCATCAATACCAAGGGTGCCGTCTTTGCTAATACCCATTTCTGAAAGTACATCAACACACAACTGGTATGGGTTTTCGTGCTCTTGCCAGCCACGAATTGGGCCATCAATCACCATGAAATCGTTTAAGCTGCCGATTTCAAAAAACGGCGCTATGTATTGCACATCACCTTTAGCCGGTAAAATAGCACCCACTAAGCGCTCACTTGCGTACCAACGCATACCCGTAAAGTAGGCTAGGTTAGTACCTGCATTTAAATAAATTGCATCAATATTATTTGCTTGCATATACGCTTGTGCTTTTGCGATACGCGCATGAAATTCGTCATTTTGAATAGGGGTTAAATCTGTTGTCATATCTGACAAAGAGTCAAGCGCCTGCTCTGGCGTTTGTGTGCCAATACCGTATGTTGTCATCGTGTACTCCTTGGTTTTTTGTGCATTGTGGCTTGAGTAAACACTTGATGCAAACTCACTGCGACTAATCGCATAATATTCGTATTTATGGTTATTACTGTTAGCATGCGCAAAAAATAAGGAGCGACAATGCAAGTTAATTACTTAAAAAGACAAGCTGAATTTAAAGCCTTGCTAGCACAACACGATTATAGCGCCATGTTAGTTCTAGGTCATGAAAATATTCGTTACTTAAGTGGCTTTAGTGGTAATGCTGCTTATGCATTAATCACTCAAAATGATTGTGTGCTGATCACAGATTATCGTTACCATCAACGTGCAATCGCAGAAACAACGGGTTTTGAAGTTGTTTGTCGAGACAGAGACAACGAAACCCTTGGTCATTGTATTAATAGGCACCTTAAACCAAACAGTCATGTCGCATTTGATGCAAGTTATGTCACAGTAGCGATTTGGCAAGGTGTCGCAGATGAGCTTAACAGCCACACTCTAACAGCTGTAAACGGTTTAATAGAAAAACTAAGGCGCGTTAAAGACAACTGGGAAGTTGCGCAAATCAAAGCGGCCGCAGCCATCGCTGATGAAGCATTAGCACAAACGTTACCTTATTTTAAACCAGGTGTGACTGAGCGAGACTTGGCCTTAGAGCTTGAATTTAGAATGCAAAAGCTAGGTTCAGAAGGAATGTCGTTTGCAACCATTATGCTGTTTGCTGAGCGCTCAGCCTTGCCCCACGGTAATCCATCAGATCAGGTTTTAAAGCAAGGAGACTTTGTAACGGTTGATTTTGGCGCGGTTGTGAATGGCTATCGCTCGGATATGACACGCAGTTACATTATTGGCGAAGCATCAGAAAAACAAACCTGTATTTATAACACGGTGCTTGATGCACAAAATGCGGCACTTGAAATGGTTAAACCAGGCATTAATTGTTTAGATTTAAATGCTATATCAAACAAGGTGATTGCTGATGCAGGCTTTGGCGAATATGCGGGTAAAGGCCTTGGTCATGGTTTAGGGCTATTTTTACATGAAGTGCCATTTATCAACACACTGACAGACTACAAGCTTGAGGTTGGCAATGTGATCACCATTGAGCCTGGCATTTATATACCAGGCTACGGCGGTGTGCGCTTAGAAGATGACATCGTTGTTACTGAAACGGGCTTTGATGTGCTGACGCATGCGCCTAAGCCATTTATAATCTAGTGCTTACTTTTTAGCATAAGCTAAGCGGGCTAAACGTTCAGTTACATGGTAACTATCGAGCCCGCTTACAGCGACAGTATCGATAGCTTCAATATCAATAAAGCCGTCTTCAGCTAGGCAATTTTCATCTAAGTGTACATCCGTTATTTCACCTATAATCAATTCAGTACCGTTAATAGCTAGGTGGTGATGTTCTTTTAAGGTAACAGCATATTTTAACCGACTGTTTGCAACAAAAGGCGCTAAAAAATCATTCAAATACTGTGTTTCTAGCCCTGTAGCATCAAACTCAGATTCTTCTTTATCATAACGTGCAGATGTTTGGTGTGCTTGATGATAAATATCTTTATTAACCTGATTAATGGTGTAACAACCTGTTGAAAGAATATTTTCAAGGGTGTGTCTCGGTACAGAGTGAGGGCGAATTATCATACCCACTAGCGGAGGATGCGCACCTAAATGGAATACTGAGCTGACGATAGCGAGGTTTGTTTGATTATGGCAATCTTGAGTACCTATTAAATTAGCGCTTTTGAACCCTGATAAACTATTAATTAAATGAGCGCGATAACGGTTATCAAGGTTTGCAATTGCTTGTTTTGTTAAATGCATGAAGTTCCTTATTACCAATCTATGGGTTGTCCCTGCCAATCAAAATAAGCAGGGTTGTCAAAATTAGCTAAAAAGCGAGCGTCTGAAAGAAATTTAAATAGCTGTTCTGATACAAACGAAGGGGTAAAGAGCTTTCCATCAGGCACATTTCCCTGAAAAGGCTTTGATAATGGTGTATCCGTTGTGCCTGGATGGAAAAGCACACAACGATTTTGTTTGTAACGACGGCTAAGCTCAATTGCTGCTGATTTAAATAACATATTTAATGCGGCCTTTGATGCTCTGTAACTATACCAACCCCCTAAATTATTATCATTAATACTGCCTACACGGGCACTCAGTGCACAGATAACGCTTTTAGTTTTGGTATTCAATAGTCTAGAAAAGGCCGTTACGCAACGAATTGGCAGTAGCGCGTTTGTTTGCATACTATTAATAAAGTGCGTGTCAGAAATTTGTTCAAGTTTACGTTCTGGTTGGTTGTTTAGATCATGCAAAATCCCATTAAAAATAACTAACTCACTCAAAGGGATCTGTCGTTCTGTGAGTGTTTTTGCTATCGCCGATAAACTTGCTTCGCTGTAATCTGTTTCAAAATGAAGGTGTTTATTGCTGTGCTTTATAGGTGGGTTGTCAGCAGCGAACTGAGGTTGTCGACTAATTGTCACTATTAGACATGACGATAAATGCTCATTGAGTGTTGTGAAATAGGCTTTTGCAATCTCACTACTTGCTCCACAAAGAATATATAGTTGCATTTTTGACCTGTTTTAAAAATATTTGAAAAAAAAATTTCGTCCAAACTATCACCCACTAATAAAGTGACAGCAGCTCCTTTTCTTATAGGGCAAAGCTAAAGCGCAGAATAAGTGAAAGGTAAAAAGTTGACCACGCGCACATCAAGGATGCCTTAACCCATGGGGATTTTACCGCTTTAATTGGTAAGTCCATTTTACCAATTGGCTGTATTGCAAAGTGCAACACTTAACCAGACTGCGTATTTATTACACTTTTATGTTGAGATATTGGTTATTCTTTTTTACGAGTTTGTTAGAAAATTCGATCTATTAAATTAACGCTGACAATGATATTAATAAAAAGGATCAGTATTTAGCGGCATTTTTGCAAGCTTAAATACTGTGCAGTAAGTACTTTCAACTTAGTTAAAGAAAGGAGTATGAGAATGAGTGAACAATACGCTGCACTTCGCGGTAATGTTAGTATGCTTGGACAAATGCTGGGTCAAACTATTAAAGATGCTCAGGGTCAAGCCATTTTAGATAAGGTAGAAGAGATTCGCGCTTTATCTAAATCGTCACGTAGTGGTAACGAAGCTGATAGGCAAGCACTTATCGATGTACTACACGCTCTCACAGATGAAGAACTATTACCGGTTGCACGCTCATTTAATCATTTTTTGAATCTTGCTAATGTTGCTGAACAATTTCATACAGTATCGCGCTTTAATGATGTTGGTTTTTGCCAACTAAACCCTCTCACTCAAACATTAAAAGCGTTAGCATCAGCGGCAAAACAAGGGCAGGTTGACCCTAATAACCTTGCGCAAACTCTCTCAAAACTCCACATAAACCTTGTACTGACAGCTCACCCAACAGAAGTGACACGTCGTACTATGATCAATAAACACGTTGAATTAAGTGATTGCTTAGCCTCGCTTGAGCGCAAAGATAATTTACCAACCGAACGTGATGAGCTTTTAAATCGCATAGAGCAGCTAATAAGCCAAGCATGGCATACCGATGATATTCGTCGCTCACGGCCAACGCCAATTGATGAAGCTAAATGGGGTTTCGCAGTCATTGAAAATAGCCTTTGGCATGCTGTGCCGCGTTTTTTACGCGAGTTTAGCCAAGATGTTAAATCCCAACTAAATCTAGAGCTACCTATTGATTATAGCCCCATTGAGTTTACTTCTTGGATGGGCGGTGACCGTGATGGTAACCCATTTGTAACCGCCGAAGTGACTCAGCAAGTGCTTGATCACGGCCGCTGGATGGCGCTTGATTTATATTCCCGTGACATTGAAACACTCAGTAATGAGCTATCCATGTCAGAAGCTAGTGATGAGCTAATAGCCCTTGCAGGGCAAGAATTTGAACCTTACCGTGCTGTTCTTAAAAAGTTAAGAAATCAAATTGTTGAAACGGTTGCCCACTTGGGGGCAAAGATCAAACAAAAGCGCACTGATGCGCAAGACTTGATCACTGACATAGCACAAATTAAGCAACCGATAAATGTCTGTTATCGCTCATTGCTTAAAAACAACATGAAAGTTGTTGCCGATGGTCTGCTATTAGATGTTTTACGCCGTGTAAATAGCTTTGGCCTGCGACTCGCTAAGCTTGATGTTCGCCAAGATTCATCTCGTCATAGTGATGTGTTTTCTGAATTAACACGTTATTTAGGTTTAGGTGATTATCATCAGTGGCAAGAAGATGACAAACAAGCGTTCTTACTTGCAGAGCTAAATTCTCGCAGGCCGCTCATTCCAAAACATTGGCAACCAAGTCCTGAAGTGAAAGAGGTTCTTGATACCTTTGATGTTATTGCAGCTCAGGACTCACAGACATTTGGTCTTTATATAATCTCAATGGCACGAACGGCATCCGATGTCTTAGCCGTACAACTCTTGCTTAAAGAGAGCGGCTGTACGTTTAATTTGCCTGTTGCCCCACTTTTTGAAACGCTTGATGACTTAAATGCAGGTAAAGATGTAATTGAATGCCTGCTAGATAACACATGGTATCGTGGTCATATTAAAAATCAGCAAAATGTCATGATAGGTTATTCTGACTCAGCAAAAGATGCGGGTATGATGGCCGCAGGCTGGGCACAATATGAAGCAATGGATAAGCTCGTTCAATTAGCAGAGCAACGCGGTATTGAGCTTGTTTTATTTCATGGTCGTGGTGGTACTGTTGGCCGTGGTGGTGCACCTGCTGCACAAGCATTGCGTTCACAACCTCCAGGTTCTTTAAAAGGGGGGTTGCGGGTAACTGAGCAAGGGGAGATGATCCGCTTTAAGTTTGGTTTACCAGCTGTTGCACTACAAAGCTTAAACATTTATGCCGGTGCAGTGCTTGAAAGTAACTTATTGCCACCACCAGAGCCTAAAAGCGAGTGGCGTGATGTTATGAAGCTTATCAGTAATGAGTCATGTGAGCATTACCGTGCAGTTGTCCGCCATGATGAAAACTTTGTACCTTACTTTAGAATGGCAACCCCAGAGCAGGAGCTATCGAAATTGCCGCTTGGCTCACGTCCTGCGAAGCGAAATCCTAATGGTGGCGTGGAAAGCTTACGTGCAATTCCGTGGATATTTGCTTGGAGTCAAAACCGCTTGATGCTGCCTGCATGGCTTGGGGCATTAACAGGGCTTAAGGCTGCACTTGATAAGTATGGGATTGAAACACTCCACGAAATGAGCTTACAGTGGCCTTTCTTCCGTGCTCGTTTAGAGATGCTTGAAATGGTATTCAGTAAAGCTGATAGTTGGCTGAGTGCGCATTACGACGATGCATTAGTCACTGAGCAATATCGACCTCTTGGCGTAAAACTGCGCCAAGAGTTAAGCGAAGCGATTGAACTTGTACAGTCACTCAGTCCACAAAAAAGCTTACTGGCAGATCAACCTTGGATTAAAGAGTCAATTGCGCTTCGTAATCCGTATACCGATCCGCTTAACTTATTACAAGTTGAGTTGTTGCGCCGCTCACGACAAGCTGATGAAAGCTCTGAGGGTGATATCGACAATGCCTTGATGATCACCATGACAGGAATCGCTGCGGGTATGCGTAATACTGGCTAATCAAATGCCTCTTGATTGTTTGTAACTAAACGAACATCTAGAGGCAGAGTAATAATAAACCGTGCGCCGTGTTCACATGACTCGGCGCATATCTCACCTTTTAAGTTATATTGAACAGCGTTGAATACCACATTCAAGCCTAAACCTAAGTGTTGCGCACCTAAGTTTGTGGTGTAAAAAGGTGTAAAAATCTCTGATAAAATTTCATCTTTAATGCCCATGCCATTATCTTGATAGATAATATCGACGTAGTCTCCATGCTCAACAAGATGCATATTAACACTGCCGTTGTCTTGGTTTTTAAAGCCATGTTCATAACTATTTATTACCAAAGTTTTAAGTACGTCTGTAATGATAGAGGGGTGCGAAACAATGGATACTTTGCTACCTGTAACAGTGTATGAGATTTGCTTACCTAAATAATTGTCTAAAAAGGAGAGTTGTTGCTTCAAATAATCAGGCAATGAAATTTCAACGGGTGGTTTATCAAGAGCAATCGACACATTGAGTGCTTTAAACTCTTCGACGATACTTGCTAGACGATTAATATTACTTATGACCAATTCTTTCGCACTGGCTGTGTTAGTAATGAATTGATGAAAACACTTGCTGGTCAGCTGCTGAGCTTTGAACTTTTCTGAGATTGATAATAAATATTCATCTATTAAAGAACTGGCAGTGACAATTGTGCCGATAGGCGTGTTTAATTGGTGCGCCATACCTGAAACCAACGCTGTCAGAGACGCTATTTTTTCAATTTCGATTAAGTGCTTTTGGGTATCATGAAGTTGTTTGAGTGCATTGGCTAGCTTTTTATTTTTATTATCAATACTATGAATTGCAGCAAAAGAGCCAAATAAGATAACAATAAGGCATATCGATATAGCGATTGTCAGCTCTTTAAACGCTTTTGCTTTAGTTGCCTTGATTTGCTCCGCTTTGGTAAGTTCTGAAATTCTTACCTCTTTGGCTGCTAAGTCAGCTTCGGCGAGTGCTTTAGCAATATTTACACTGGCTTGGCGTGTTAATACGGCAGTATTAATTTCATTATATTGTTTGTAACTAGATAACGCGTTTTCCAAGTTGCCTTGTTTTTCATACAACTGAGAAGAAAACTTAGTAATATCTAATTCGGTTTTGAAATCGACATACTTATAGTTTTTTGAGCTCACTGATGTAAGTAATTCAATGGCCTTTTCCGTATTATTTTGAGCGTTATAGGTGGCAGCTAAACACAAAATAGCATCCATGTATTCGTTATCGATTTTTTCTCTATTAATTAACTCGATAGCCTGAATAAGTATGGCCTCGGACTCAGATAATCGATTAGTTAAGCGAAGCACTTTTCCTTTTAGCACTAAACTTGTAGCTAAATGATTTGTAAAATTGTGTCGCTTTTGCAGGGTAATGGCTTGATCTAATATATTTAGCGCTTCAGAATAGTTTTTAAGGCCTATGAGAGAGGCTGCTATATTATTTGTCGCAAACGATTGATTGAGGTGTTGATTGTTGGCTTGCGCATAGTGCTTATAATTCTCAAAGGTTGTGAATGCTTCATCGAAACGTTCTAATTTTAAGTAGATGCTAGCAATGTTGTTTTCTGTTTGATAAACAAGGCGTTCATCCCTAGATTTAGCAAATGGCATAGCATCTCGATAGTAACTCAATGCCTCGTTGTATAATCCTAAACGTGCATAAATGCCACCGGATATATTGAAATAACCATACATTAAGCTCTTTTCATCAGAATGAGAAACCATACTTTTATATTCAACGATTGTCTCCATTGCCTGCTCTAATTCGTCATTTTCGAGCAGAAACCAAGCTTTGTAGTTGGTTACCATAATACTTTGTTCGAGCGTAAAGGCTTTATTAGTCAGCAGAAAATAGACTCGTTCAAGACCCTCTGATGGAGAGCGAGCATAGGCTTGGCGGATAGATTCCCGTAATTGAAGAAACTCTTCTTTAGACACTGTCTTTGCTTGAACCGTACTTAAGTTACCAATGAAAAGTAAGCAAATAAAAAATAAGATCCAAGCTCTCATTACACATTAATCCGTTTAATTATAAAAAACCAAAGCAACAAGCGAGGGGGGTTGATGCACAGCCTAAGTTGAGGTGAGTACTTTAAATTGTATTTAGACTGAGCGTTATCTGAAAAAGCTTATTCTTATCTGGGAAAATCCTTAGTTGCAATAAAAGTAAGTTAACTGTTAAAAGCCGTTACAAATGGCCTAACACTAGGTAGCTCTAAAGTATGGTTTTTGTTTCTGGTCAGACCTATTTAGGGTTAGGCTATTGACTCGTTAAAAGATAACACTAGAATGGCTCGGCTTTTGCCCCCATTGCTTAAGCCTTTTATAGTTTTTTTCCCGAGTTAGTTTATGTCGAACGTGTCTACTTGTATCACTTATGATACAACAACGTCATTGGTAATGATGACGTTAAGAGGGACTGCAAGTGCACAGGATGTGATTAATTTTTACCAGATAGCTCATCAATACTCATTATTATATGGGTCAGATAAAATCTTAGTTGACGTGTCAGAGTTAACCCATAATTTTGCTCCTGCTGAGTTATTCAATATTATGCCAGTGATTGCTCATTCATTAAAAAAAGCCTGTGTAGCAATCGTAGTTAGTTTTGATGGTTTTATGCATGATTTGTTTGTTCAAAAAGCGAAACGTTATAACCTACATGCCGAAAACTTTGAATGTTTTCAAAAGGCTAAAACTTGGCTGGTCGCGCAATAAATTAACTTTAATGACTGAGATATGAGGCTTGTTTTAGTTTTAGAATGACAATGAAAACCTAGTATTTCATGATGTAACCTTTTACACTGTATAGCCAATTAATAAATATAATTTGTTATGACATCAAGTAATAGAGAACATAGTCAAACAGAGCAAACGCAAGCGGTATTTAGCTTTACCGAACAACAACAAGATACACTTTTTACTGAACTTAAAACGAAGCGCGGTATTTTATCTCACAGTGACATATTGCAGCTTTGCAATGAGCACCAAGTTAGCGAATTAGAGCTTTTAAAAGCCTGCGTGCCAGTCGCTAGCCTATTTTCTGTTGCACCTATCTCTAAATTTTATGTAGGCGCAGTAGCCCTTGGAATAACAGAACAAGGTGACAGGCAATTTTATTTTGGCGCAAACGTCGAGTTCTCACATCAAGCGCTCAGCTTGGTTGTTCACGCAGAACAATCGGCGATAAATAATGCTTGGTTAAATGGTGCGTCACGTATAGTAAAAATAGCGATAAGTGACGCTCCATGCGGCTATTGTCGTCAGTTTATGAATGAGTTAAACACCGCAGACTCCCTTGACATTCATCTTCCAGAGCGTGATTTTACCCTACGCGAACTACTCCCTAATGCATTTGGCCCAAAAGATTTAGGTAACAGAGTAAGCTTATTATCTAGCGCGAGCCAAGCGGTTAACTTTATTGATATAGATAACATTGACCAAAAATTAGTTATGACAGCATCAAATTCTTATGTGCCTTATACAAGCAATTACAGTGCTGTGAAGATCGCTACCTATGAACATGGAGATTTTTATGGTGGGTATGCGGAGAATGCAGCATATAGTCCAAGCCTGTCACCTTTGCAAAGTGCATTAAGCCAACTGTATCTGGCTGGAGTCGCGTTTACTGGTGAAAATGTGGAATCGATTAGTTTGCTCGAAACACAAGGTGCAGAGAACCAATTAGAGGTGACGAAAAGCGTGCTGGCAAGTTTTGACTTCTCACCAGCATTTGAACATATTACTGTTGCTTTATCCGAGTAATTGTTTTGCAGCTTCAATAACTACGGCGACTGATTTTCTTTCAATCTCGCCGTGGTCTACATTAGGAATTTCCTGTTTAGTGCGGTTAACAAGCACCCCAGCTACACAAGCCGCACGTAACCCTAAAGCAGCGCACATAGTGAATAAGGTCGCTGATTCCATTTCATAGTTCATTACCCCCAGCTTTTGCCATTCTTCACAACTACCTTGAAAAGCGCGAGGCACATAACCCGAATGGGTATCATAGCGTTCTTGCCCCGGGTAAAAGGTGTCACTAGACGCAGTTATGCCAATGTGGAATTGAATACCTAACTCATTACAGGCATTGACCATTGCTTGTGTGGCAAAAAAGTCGGATGCAGCGGGGTAGCTAAGAGGAGCAAAATGCTGGCTTGCTCCATCCAAGCGAACTGACGCTTGGCTAATTAAAATATCACCTTCATTGATATGCGGTTGAATAGCGCCAGTCGTACCAATTCGTAAAAAGGTATTAATACCAAGTTGTGCGAGTTCTTCAACGGCTATTGATGTAGATGGACCACCAATACCAGTAGAACAAACAACTATATTGTGACCATTTAAGACACCACGGTAGACATGAAATTCACGGGTTTTTGCAAGACATTCAGGATCATCTAAAAGAGAAGAAATACGTGCAGAACGATCTGGATCCCCAGGCACAATTGCAAGAGTTGCACCTTTTAAGTCGTCACGTGTTAGTCCTAAGTGAAATACCTTTTCCATTTTTGAACCTTATTTTTAGCTAAAGCGTAATACTTTATATATCTGCTGCGAATGTACAGGACAGATGTCCTGCAGTGCGATTGTTGCAAGATTCGAGCAGATAACCTAAACCTTAATAGATAATGATAAATGAGGATATACTATGCCTGCTTCATCTTCTATGAGTAAACATCAACAATTTGCTCGTTGTTTACAAAGCACTCAAATTTCTGCGATGGCCCCCTTTCACTGGTTGGCGTTGGCGTTTAAAGACATCGCAAATGCACCGATACTCAGTTTAGTCTATGGGTTAGTTTTTACCCTGATACCTGCTGCGATTATGTTTTTTGTATACAGGTTCGACACGCATTTGGTTATTTTACCTGCCGTGGTTGGTTTTGCATTAGTGGGGCCTGCATTTGCTGCTGGGCTGTATGACGTTGCGTGGGAGCTAGAAAAAGGCCATAAACCGACACTACTACACAGCGTAAAGTCGATGTTTAGGAACCCTGCTGGGGAGTGGGGGTTTGCCGTTTTACTCATGGTGATCATGATAGTGTGGATGCGATTGGCAGCGCTTATTCATGCTTTATACCCTAATGTGGTTAATCCAAGCTTTGAACAGTTATCAGCTTTTTTAACATTGGGTAGTATTGTCGGTGGAATACTCCTAGTCACTGTTTTCGCCATTTCAGCATTCGCGCCTCAAATAATGATGGAGCGTCGGGTAGATATCATGACTGCAGTTATTTCCTCTATTAATGCAGTAAAAAATAACGTGGGCGCCATGATTGTCTGGGCTGCATTAATTTTGTGTTTAGTGTTCGTTGGTTTTATAACGGGCACGGCTGGTTTTATTGTAATCATGCCACTACTTAGTTATGCAAGCTGGCACGCCTACATTGCCGTCATCAAAACCAAAAAGCCGAGAGGCTACGAATAATGAGTATTCACTCTGATTGAATATAAATTTAACGCAGCAGCTTGACAGGTTGCTGCAAAGTTTGACTTTAAAATTCCCCATGTTATATCTGCCAAAAGCAAGGTGCTTATGCTCGAGATAAGTCACCAAAATCCTTCTGTTTTGAAAAAGAACTTCAATTATATCAATTGTTTGTTTTTTCAAGTTTTATTATCTTTTACCTTTGATTGAGTTGAACATAGTTAAAAGTAAAGGAGAGTGTAATTTTTTAAATTACGCATGAATATGCAGATACTTACCAGCGGAGTGAAAATGAGTAACACACAAAAAGCGTTCCATGAAAAATTAAGCCAGTGCTTATGCCCACCAGGTGATGGTGTTTTTACAGTTAATACGGCAAAGGAACGAAAAGATGCATTACGTACCAAGCTTTATGGGCAAACTGATAACGTTGATGTGCTTTGGAAAGAGTCACTTGAAACACTGGCTGATTCTGAGCACAAAGCCGTTATTTTGGGTATTAGCTCTGATTGTGGTGGTGGTATTTTACGAGGCGCTAACTGGGGCCCGTTATTTTTACGTTCAACCTTAATCGATCAACAGCCACAAGCACGTGCTTTTGATCTTGGTGATGTACGTGTTATCCCTCATTTACTGCACGATAAATATTTAAACGATGCGACAATCACTAACTGTCAAAAGGCGCTATACGCAGACGAAAACAGTGAATACCACGTATCACCTTTGTCGATTACAGAAGATGTGTGTGATGGTTTTTACGCTAACTACCCAGACAAAGGAATTTTCGGTATTGGCGGTGACCATTCAATCAGTTACCCATTAACAAAAGCATATTTAAAAGCAAAACGTGATGCAGGTAAGCGCACGGCAATTATTCACTTTGATGCACATACTGACTTATTAGTTGAACGCTTAGGTATTGATTTATGTTTTGGCTCATGGTGTACGCATATTCTTGAGTATTTACCTTCACCGCGTAATTTAATTCAGTTTGGTATTCGTTCGAGTGGTAAACCGAAAGAGCATTGGGAATCAACGTTTGGTGTTAAACAGCATTGGGCTCATGAAATCTTAGAACGTGGCGCGCAAGCTGTCGCAGAGGAAGTAATTGCACAACTTAAAGCCGATAATATCGATGAGCTGTATGTTAGCTTTGATATTGACGCATTAGATGAAAGCTTTGCATCAGCGACCGGCACGCCAGAAGCGGGTGGATTAACGCCGCAGCATGCACTTGATATCTTAGTTGCTATTGCTGATGAGTTTCCGATAACGGGGGCAGATATGATGGAAATAGCGCCATTCACAGATAGCTCTTTAATTGGCCAAACAAGTTCTGAGACAACGCTTCGTGAAGGGGCAAAGATCTCAGCTTTCTTAATTAACGCCATAAATAAGTAACTGGTTTAGGTGAAAGGCTTACTTTGGCCTTTCACCTATCATTGGGTACTTTAAATTTTATTTCCAAATCTTACACTTCAGACTATATTTATATAAAAAATAATTATAACTTTTTGGTATAGTCTATTTATGCTCAAACCTATTATTCTATCACTTGCTTTGCTGTTGCAACCTTGCTTTGCAGCAATCACCGTTGTGACAGAAAATCTTCCTAGTTTTCAGTATCAGAATGCGCAAGGTGTTCTTGTAGGTACTGTGGTCGAAGAAGTAACTACCGCTTTAAAGAAAAGTGGTGTTGAGTATACCTTATCAGTAAATGCATGGCCCATATCATATAATGCCGCATTACGAGATGAAAAAACGTGTATATTCTCCATTGCTAGATTACCTAGTAGAGAGGATAAGTTTAGCTGGATTGCAAAGCTAGGTAATTTCACCGCTTCTTTTTATAGTTTTAAGTCGCAACAGGTTCAAATTGAAAACCTAGAGCAAGCAAAAAAATATCGAATAGCCGTCTTAAAAGACAACTACAGCCACGTATACTTGTCTGAACATGGTTTTAATGAACAAAATCAGCTGATTTTGCTAGATAGCTTTGAGAACATTTATGATGTTCTCAAAAGCCGCCGCTCTAGTATTGATATGGTTGTACTTAGCGATGAACAATTTAATTATGAGCTTAAAAAAGATAAAACCCTCTCATTGCTAAAAGCTATTTATAAAATTCCTGCCGATTATCAAGATTTGTACTTTGCTTGTAATAAAAATCTTGAGAGCACCACCTTAGAAAAATTAACTCACGCCTTTTCATCGAACCAAGCAAAATAGGCTTGTTGATTATAGTAAACTAGCTATAATCAGCTGCTTTTTGAACAATTTTGCTAACCCAAATAACCGATTTTCTAGTGTTAAACATTTTAAATGTAGGCCAGTTTAATCAGGTTACTCAGCGCCAAAACGTGCGAAAAGTATTATGCATTGAAAAGTTCAATGCGCCTGTTTTTTTAGGAGTTTTAAAATGAGTGATCTGCTCGTTATTGTTTTCTTAATTTTCATAAGTGCATTATTTGCGATGAGCGAAATTGCCATTGCAGCTTCACGGAAAATTAAATTACGAGTCATGGTTGATGAAGGGAATAACAAAGCCCAAGCGGTTCTCGCTTTACAGGAAAACCCAGGGGCATTTTTTGCAATGATTCAAATTTCTTTGAACGCGATTGCAATTCTTGGTGGTATTGTCGGTGAGCAGGCATTGTCACCTTATATTGAGCAAATCCTTGTGATGATTTACCAAGGTCCTTTGCTTAGTCAAATTAGTTTTTTGATTTCGTTTTTAAGTATTACTTCTTTATTTATTTTATTTGCTGATTTATTACCAAAACGTTTAGCGATGATTATGCCTGAAGCTGTCGCTGTCAGAGTCGTGTCAATTATGCGTTGGGTCACATTTGCTTTAACGCCGTTTGTTATGTTTTTTAATGGTACAACGAATGCGATTTTGCGTGCTTTTAAGGTGCCTGCTGAACGTGAGGATATTGTTACTACCGAAGATATTGTTGCGATGATGGAAGCGGGTGCTGAATATGGCAGTCTTCAGCAACAAGAATATCAATTGATTGGTAATGTGTTTGATTTAGAAGCGCGCTTTTTATCCAGTGTGATGACACCAAGGGATCAGATTGTTTATTTTGATGTTAGGGCAGATGCACAAGAGGTGGCAACAAAAATTATTGAGCATCCACATAATCACTTTTTAGTCTGTGACGGTAGTTTAGATAAATTAATTGGCTCTGTTGAGTCCAAAGATATCCTTCGTAAAGTGCTCAAAGGGCAAAACGCTGAAATTGACAGCGAACTTATTACCCGTGATGTCTTCTACTTACCAGAAACCTTGAGCCTTTCGGAAGCACTTAATACCTTTAAAAAAGCAGCAGAACCATTTGCGGTTGTAGTAAATGAGTATGCGTTAATGGTGGGGATTGTCACTGTTAAAGATTTAATGAGAGGGTTTATGGGCGACTTGATCACTCACCAAGGTGAAGAGTTGATTATTAAACGTGATAATTCCTCTTGGCTGGTGGATGGCCTTACACCCGTAGTTGAACTCGCTAAGGTTCTTGAGATTGAAGAGTTTCCTGAGCAATCTCATTATGAAACCGTCGCAGGATTTTTGATTTACACTATGAAACGTTTACCTAAGCGGGCAGAGTTTATCAATTTTGCCGGATACAAGTTTGAGATAGTTGACGTCGAAGGTGTGAAAATCGAACAGTTAATTGTTTCTCGAGTGACTGAAAGTGAAGGCGCGTAAGCGCCTTCGTCATTATTTTAAGTGCAATGAAAAATCTGTATACTGCGGCTTAGCTCCTTTAATACTAAAAGATTTTTTATGTTTCTTTTTAAAACCTTATCTCGTATTTTTCTGACTACATTCATAGCTTGTTTATCGATTTCAAGTTTTGCACAATCATCAAAAAATCAAACCTTAGTAATGGTTGGTGGTGCCCTTAACGTATGCAGTAGTGTCAATACTCATCACTGTACCAATGAAAACGAGCTACAAGGTAAACAAGCTGCTCAATTTAAGATCACAGAGCGTGCTTTAACAGAATTAAAAAACGCATGGCCGAGTGCTAACGAATCACACCGTAAACGAGTAATACAGGTACTCAGTAAGTTGGCTAAAAGTCATTCAGAGTCAGTGACTAAGTCAGCTTTGTTATGGGCGTGGCGTGATATTGACAATGAAAGCTTGAGTGAGCTTGATAGCCATGAGTTTAATTTTATATTGGATATGCTCGAAGTCGCTGTTCTCGATTCTAATGGGAATAGACTAAAAGAGCAGGTTTTTAATGATCTTAACCTAGAAAAGGCGAACTCAGATATTGTTGATTTTGTTGGAGCAAGTATAAAAGTCTCAAGCCAAACACCTAAAGTGCTTGTTGTTACAGCATCAAGTCGTGACCCATATGCTGCAGCAGATTTTTACCAGTCGCTTTTTGAAAATAAAGGAATTAAAACAGAATGGCTTGCTTTAACACCAGCCTCTGCGTTTGCTATGACACATAATCAATGCGCTGATTTAAAAAATATACGTCAAGCAAAAATGCATGTTTATAATCGTGAACAAGTCTACACAGATAGGGTGTTAGCTGAACAAGCTTTGTGTGATGCTGGCATTAAAACTGTACGGGAAAAAATCCAGTCGGCAACGGCGGTGATCTTTAACGATGAACAGCAAACAAACCTGCAACAAGTTTTGTTCGATAACAACGGCAAGAAACTACCTTGGTTTGATGATTTGCAATCTCGTCCAGTGATTATGTCAACTGGAGTAAGTAGTTTATTACAAGCAGGTGGTCAGAATGCATTCGGTTCTGTGCCTAGCATAATTAGTGGTGACGGTATTACTTCTCTGAGAAACAAGCCCATACAGCAAGCATGTACGGGCTGTGTGAGCGAGCAAGCAACAGGTGAACTTATTTACTCGTCTACTGGTGGACTCGGAACATTCAATTACGGCCCTGTTGATAGTCAATTTAGTGAAAATAATCGTATGCCCAGGTTAATCAGCATTTTAAATGCAACAGGCCAGCGAAATGGCTTTGGAATTGATGAAGCAACCGCTCTTGTTATGATCCATTCAACTGATACTCGTTTAATGACCGTTATTGGTCGAAGTGGTGTAACGCATATACAGTCACAGGGTGAAAATAAAGGTCTCATAGACTATTGGCCAACGGGGGCTGTCATCGATATTAAGGGCAATGAATTTACTTTATCAAAAAGCTCTACAGATAAGGCGTTAGCTACAATCAAAATTCCACCATTACCCATGCAGCGATTTGGAAATATTTTTGAAGCTGAAAAATTGCGTTCTTTATTGCAAGCTATTTGCTTAACACAAGAAAAGCAAGCGGTAGCGCAACAAGACGAGTTTTTACTTGCTTTTAATGCAGATAAAAACACTGAGTATCATCGTCTTAATAATTCACAAACAGGCTGTGCTGTAAGCAACCTGGCATTCTCTATTGAGACCTTTTAGTTATTAAAACTTAATGCCTGTATAGATTTTGTTATTGAGTTGATTTAGGTCATACGCTTTTCTTACTAAAATAAGCTAACCTGTAAAAAGTGCCTTAGCATCAGTGGAAAATGTATGAAAAAATTACTGCTATTAACAAGTGGAGGGGATTGCCCTGGTCTCAATGGGGTGATCCGAGCGGTTGTCAAAGCCGCTGAACATGATGGTAACTGGCAGGTATATGGTAGCCGAAGAGCTTACTGCGGTGTATTAGAAACACCGAACGACATTGTCCACCTTACAAACGAGCTGACTGCAGGCATTCATGTGCGTGGTGGAACAATATTGGAAACGGTGAACAAGGGCAACCCCATTGCCTTTCCAGTAAATGTTGACGGTAAACACCTACTTGTTGACCGTTCTAAGGAGTTAATTGAGAAGCTAGCAGAGCTTGGTTTTGATGCGGTTATCAATATTGGTGGTGACGGTTCTCATAAAGTCTCTCAGCACTTATTTGAACATGGTTTAAATATCGTAGGCGTACCAAAAACCATTGATAATGATTTATATGGTACTGATTATACAATAGGTTTTCAAACTGCCGTCGACACCGCCACAGAAGCGATAGATCGCTTAATACCAACAGCGCAGAGCCATAACCGAGTGATTATTACTGAAGTAATGGGTCGCGACGCTGGTTGGATTTGTTTGCATTCAGCGATAGCTGCTGGTGCAGAAGTGGCGCTTATTCCAGAAATTCCTTACGATATTGAGTCGATAAAAGCCAAACTAACATCACGTTTTAATAAAGGGCATGGGTTTGCCAATATCGTTATTTCAGAAGGGGCAAAGTCCCTTGCTGGTAATGTTGTTTGTAAACAATCAAATGAATTTGGCTATGAAAATCCAGTGCTTGGTGGCATTGCTGAGCAGCTTGCTTCACAAATAAGAGACGGGCTTGACCTTGATGTCAGAGTAACCGTGTTAGGTCATATTCAACGCGGCGGTACACCTAATGCGTTTGATAGGGTGTTAGCAGCAGAGTTTGGTGTGCAGGCATTCGAGCTAGTTAAACAGGGGCGATTCGGTTTTATCCCTGTTAGTAAAGAGGGTGAAATTAAACCAATTAGTTTAAAACAAGCAACTTCAGAATATCGTGTTATTCCTTCAGGACATTCGTTAATAACAAGTGCTCGCGCAATGGGCATTTGTTTAGGCGATTAGTCAATGACTCCTAACTGATAGTTTTAAAACGGTTTTGTAATCAAAATTATCAGTTATCACTGAAAATCTGTGAATAGAAATTATTTATTGCACAAAAAATATGCTCTAAGGCAAGTTTTTTATTTAATGTAAATTAGTTTAAAGACGCTTGATCTGCGTGCTTTTTTGTTTAGAATGATCGTTCACTCTAAACTAAGGACTTAAACATGCAGCGCTCTCGCATTCCATTCTTTGCAGTGTCAGCTCTCGCTGGTGCTGTTTTTTTATCAGGCTGCGGCCAATCAGAACAGGCTCAAGGGCAGACTCAGGCAGCTCAAGCGGTTCCTGTTGGTGTAATTGAGATGCAAAGCAAACCACTTACACTTACAAAAGAACTTCCTGGTCGCGTATCAGCGTCTCGTATCGCTGAAATAAGACCGCAAGTGAACGGAATTATACAATCGCGTTTATTTGTAGAAGGTGCTGAGGTTAAAAAAGGCCAAGCGCTTTATCAAATTGACCCATCGACGTTTGAAGCGCAAGTAGCAACAAGTAAAGCGGCAATCACAAAAGCAGAAGCAAGTATTGCAAATGCAAAAGCTAAATCAGAGCGTTATAAAGAACTGTTAAATATAAAAGCAGTGAGTCAACAAGATTATGACGAAGCTGATGCGGCATACAAAGGCGCTAAAGCAGATTTGTTAACCGCT
The DNA here is from genome assembly GCF_021728035.1 of Pseudoalteromonas sp. L21. Classification (NCBI taxonomy): domain Bacteria; kingdom Pseudomonadati; phylum Pseudomonadota; class Gammaproteobacteria; order Alteromonadales; family Pseudoalteromonadaceae; genus Pseudoalteromonas; species Pseudoalteromonas sp. L21. The sequence continues at coordinate 521,140 of NZ_JAKKCV010000002.1, forward strand.
CAAGCACAGTTAAAAACTGCAGAAATTAATTTGAACTACAGCAAAGTGTTAGCACCTATTAGTGGTCAAATTGGTAAGTCAGATGTTACAGCGGGGGCACTTGTCAGTGCTAATCAAGCATCGGCATTAGCGACAATTACACAACTTGATCCTATTTTTGTAGATTTAACGCAATCAAGCAGTGAATTAACCCGTCTTAAAAAAGCAATTGCAACAGGTGAGCTTGATAAAGATGCTGCACAGCATTCTAAAGTTGAGCTAAAAATGGAAGACGGCACCACTTATGCTCATAAAGGGACACTTAAGTTCTCTGAAGTGACTGTTGACCCAAGCACAGGCTCTGTCACTCTTCGTGCTGAATTTCCTAATCCTGAAAAATTGTTATTACCAGGGATGTATGTACGTGCTGTTGTTGTTGAAGGTGTTAAGAACGACGCAATCCTCGCTCCACAACGTGGTGTAAGCCGTAATACTAAAGGTGAGCCAACTGCGATGGTGGTAAGTAAAGATAACAAAGTTGAGCCTCGTATTTTAAAAACAGACCGTACAGTCGGTGCTAACTGGTTAGTGACTGAGGGTCTACAAAGCGGCGATAAGCTGATTGTTGAAGGTCTTCAGAAAATTAGACCTGGTGCACCTGTTAATCCTATGCCTGCTGAGTCAGTTGCAAATAGCCAGTAACGGAGAAACTTAATGTCACGATTTTTTATTGATCGGCCCATATTTGCTTGGGTACTTGCCATTGTAGTGATGCTGGCAGGTATTCTAGCAATTAGAAGTTTGCCGGTTGCACAGTATCCATCAATTGCGCCACCAGCAATCAGTATTCAAGCCAATTACCCAGGTGCGTCGGCCCGTACATTAGAAGATACGGTTACTCAGGTTATTGAACAAAAGATGAAGGGTCTTGATGGCTTGTTATATATGTCGTCTACCTCAGAATCGAATGGTTCAGCGACATTAACATTGACTTTTAGTGCTGATACGGACCCTGATATAGCGCAAGTTCAAGTACAAAATAAGTTGTCACTTGCAACACCATTACTTCCGCAAGAGGTGCAGCGTCAAGGTGTCTCTGTTGCTAAGTCTGCTAGAAACTTTTTAATGGTAGTGGGCTTTGTATCCGAAGATGGAAGCATGAATAATATTGATATCGGTGATTATGTTTCATCGAATGTACTTGATATTATTTCCCGTGTGAACGGCGTTGGTGAAGTTCAGCTTTTTGGTTCACAATATGCCATGCGAATTTGGTTAGACCCATCAAAACTGCAAAAATACGCATTAACACCAGCAGATATAAGTGCTGCGATTAGTGCCCAAAACGCGCAGGTTTCAGCAGGTCAGCTCGGTGCGCTGCCTGCAGTTGATGGTCAGCAATTGAATGCAACAGTAACCGCACAAAGCCGCTTACAAACACCAGAACAATTTAGAAATATCTTTGTAAAAACGAATGCGGATGGTTCAGTTGTTCGCTTAAGCGATGTTGCAGAAGTGGAACTTGGTGGTGAAAACTATGGGGTGGTTGCGCGCTTTAACGGTAAACCAGCCTCTGGTTTAGGCGTTAAACTTGCCAGCGGGGCAAATGCACTTGATACTGCCGATGGTGTAAAAGCAGCACTTGCTGAGCTTGAGCCATTTTTCCCTGAAGGGCTAACAACCGTTGTTCCTTACGACACAACTCCGTTCGTATCATTATCAATTGAAAAAGTAGTCAGTACACTAATTGAAGCCGTTGTATTGGTATTCTTAGTGATGTACTTATTCTTGCAGAATTTTAGAGCCACACTTATTCCAACTATAGCAGTGCCTGTTGTATTACTAGGGACCTTTGCGATTTTGCAGGTGTTTGGTTATTCAATTAACACATTAACCATGTTTGCAATGGTACTGGCAATCGGCTTGCTTGTTGATGATGCCATCGTTGTTGTTGAGAACGTGGAACGTGTAATGACCGAAGAGAACTTATCTCCACTGGAAGCAACACGTAAATCGATGGACGAGATTAAAGGTGCGCTTGTCGGTATTGCTATGGTGCTCTCAGCGGTGTTCGTTCCGATGGCATTCTTTGCGGGTTCCACAGGCGTTATTTATCGTCAATTCTCGATCACCCTTGTAACAGCAATGAGTTTATCGGTATTGGTGGCGTTAATTTTAACACCTGCTTTATGTGCAACTATGTTAAAGCCTAGCCATGTTCATAATGATAAATCACTTTTTGGCCGCTTCTTCTTAGGATTTAACCGAGGATTCGATAAAACTAATAATGGTGCGCAAAGCTTCGTATCGCGCATGATCAAGCACAGTAAACGTTACTTACTTTGTTATGGGTTGATTGTTGGTGGCATGGTATTTATTTTCTCGCAATTGCCATCTGCTTTCTTGCCAGATGAAGACCAAGGGATTTTATTTAACCAAGTCAGCTTACCTGCAGGTTCAACAACAGAACAAACGTTAAAAGTTGTTGAAAAGATGGAACGTCATTTTTTAGAGGACCAATCTGAAGCTGTGCGCTCTATCTTTACAGTAACAGGCTTTAGTTTTGCAGGTTCAGGGCAAAATGCTGCCATTGGTTTCGTTGGCTTAAAACATTGGGATGAACGTCAACGTGACGATCTATCTGTTGGTGCTGTCGCTGGTAAAGCAATGGGCTTTTTCTCAACCATTAAAGAAGCTTTTGTATTTGCTTTTCCACCTCCAGCTGTTGTTGAGCTAGGCACGGCAAATGGTTTTACTTTATTCCTACAAGATCGTGTTGGTTTGGGGCATGACAAGTTACTTGAAGCGCGCAATATGTTCCTTGGTATGGCGGCTCAAAACCCTGTGCTTTCAGGTGTACGTCCAAATGGTCAAGAAGATAAGCCAGAGCTTGAACTTGATATTGATTTGGCTAAAGCTGAGGCACTGGGTTTAACACAAGCTGATATAAATAATACGCTATCAACCGCTTGGGGTAGTAGTTATGTAAATGACTTTATTGACCGTGGTCGCGTTAAGAAAGTGTATCTGCAAGGTATCCCTGAATCACGTATGGTTCCAGAAGATTTAGATGAATGGTATGTGCGTAACTCAGCAGGTGATATGGTGCCATTTACAGCATTTGCACGTTCATTCTGGACATATGGGTCACCGCGACTAGAACGTTATAATGGTTTTTCAGCTATGGAAATCCAAGGGGCAGCTGCGCCAGGTTATAGTACTGGTCAAGCAATGATTGAAGTGGAAAAAATTGTTAAGAAATTACCGCCAGGTGTTGCCTTTGAATGGACCGGCATTTCTTATGAAGAGCGCCTAAGCGGTGGTCAAGCTCCATTATTGTATGCACTTTCATTATTAGTTGTATTCCTGTGTCTTGCCGCATTATACGAAAGCTGGTCTGTGCCTGCTGCGGTAATGTTAATTGTACCGCTGGGGGTATTTGGTGCAGGAGTTGCGTCATTTGTATTTAATTTATCGAATGATATTTATCTACAAGTTGGTCTATTAACCACCATAGGTTTAGCATCCAAAAATGCCATTCTTATTGTTGAATTTGCTATTCATAAAATGGATGAAGGGATGAAGTTAGTTGATGCGGCTGTGGCAGCTATCCGTCTACGTTTACGGCCAATCTTTATGACGTCAATGGCGTTTGTATGTGGTGTATTACCTCTTGCAATAGCCTCAAGTGCAGGCTCTGGTGCTCAAAATGCACTCGGTATTGCGGTTATTGGCGGTACGCTTGCATCATCAAGTATTGTGGTGTTGTTTGTGCCGTTATTCTTTGTATTAGTACGTCGTATCTTCCCTGGTAAGCATAAAGCGACAAATGAGGAGCAAGTATAATGACCCTTAAACTCGTTTCTGTTTCTGTGGCAGCTTTGTTACTGTCTGCTTGTAATATGGCGCCAGATCTTGAACAACGTGAATTACCCGTTGCACAAAGCTATGATGTAGAGGGTGGAGAAGGCGATATAAACGCGCTGCATTGGCAAACCTTCTTTAGTAATGACCAATTACAACAGTTAATTCAACTCACGCTTGAAAATAACAAAGACATACAAACTGCTGCACTCAATGTGCAGCAGGTGAGAGCTATGTATCAAATCGAGGATTCAAATTTGTATCCAAGCATCGATTTAAATGCATCAGGCACACGTCAGCGTTTACCTGCAGATTTATCTAACACGGGGCAAGCAACAATCACAGAGCAATACTCTGCAACGGTTGGCTTAACGGCTTACGAGCTTGACCTGTGGGGGAAAGTACGCAATCAGTCTGAGCAGGCACTGCAAAACTTATATTCAGCAGAGTATAGCTTGACCAGTGTTCGCATCAGCTTGATATCTGAACTGGTTAATGCATGGCTAAACTACGCAACCGATAAAGCATTACTTGCGCTTGCTAACGATACGCTTAAATCACAACAAGAGTCATTAGAGTTAACACGAAAGACCTTTGCATTGGGTGCCGCCTCACAGTTAACGCTATCTCAGTTAGAAAGTACAGTAGCAACAGCAAAGGTGGATATTGCAAATTATCAACGCCTACTTAAACGTGATAAAAATGCCTTAGACTTTTTAGTGGGTAAAACGGTGAGTGCTGATTTATTGCCTTCGCAAAGTATTGATACCGTGCTTAACATGCCTGAGGTGCCCGTTGGTTTACCGTCTGAGTTATTAACCCAGCGTCCTGATATAAGAGCTGCTGAACATGACCTACTTGCTGCAAATGCAAATATTGGTGTTGCGAAAGCGGCTTTTTATCCAAGCATTAGTTTAACAGCCAATGCTGGAACCGCTTCTGCTGATCTTGATAATTTGTTTGATTCAGGCTCAGGCACATGGAGCTTTGTACCTTCGATTAACTTACCTATTTTTAATATGGGACGTAATCAGGCTAACTTAGATGTGGCCAAAGCACAGCAAGAAGCTGCGCTAACAAGTTATGAGCAAACAATCCAGCAAGCGTTTAAAGAAGTGTCTGATGCACTTGCAGACCGTCAAGGTTATAAACAACAGCTTGATGCTTTAAATGATCTTTATCGTAGCAATGAGGTATCTTTTACCTTGTCGGATGCACGTTTCCAAAAAGGTGCAGATAGTTATTTGCAAGTGCTAGATGCACAACGTAATTGGTATAGTGCAGGGCAGCAGTTAATTTTAGGTAAGCAAGCGTATCTTGCCAGCCAAATTAACCTCTACAAAGCTCTTGGTGGTGGCTGGAGTGCCCAACACGTTGCGCAATAAACTACCAATTGCATAATTTATTTAAGGACTTGCATGATCTTAGTTGTTTTATCACAAAGCAATGATTAAGATCATGTAAACCTTATTTAAGTTATAGTTAACCCACGTCACATTACCTCGGAGACAAAATGACGCAAAAAACCAAAAGACACAACGACCCTGCGCTTGCTGAGGCCAGACGGAATCAAGTGCTTTGTGCGGCTGCTGATTGTTTCCGACGCAAAGGTTACCATGGTGCGGGTATGGCTGAAATTTCTAAAACTGCGGGTATGAGTGCTGGCCATATCTACAATTACTTTGCGAGTAAAGAAGCTATTATTGAATCTATTGTCGAGCGCGATATGGAAGAGATGTTCTCTATCTTTAAAGAGTTTGCCAATAAGCCAGGTGACCGTGTTACGGTGCTACTCGATGGCCTAGAGCGAGGAGTTGAACGTCATACTGATTTAAACCAAGGTGCGCTTGATCTTGAAATGTTGGCTGAAGCTGCACGCAATGAAAAAGTGGCTAACTTACTGAGAGAGTCCGATAGCCATGCTCGTGATTCTATGCGTGAGTTACTGATTGGTGAAAGAGGCCCCTTGCAGGATACAGAGCTGTCTGAGGTAAATGCACGTATTGAAGTGATGTTTTCAGTGATGGGCGGGTTATTGCTCAGAAAGATGCTCAACCCTTCCCTTGATACTCAGCAGTTAATGAAGGCACTAAAACCCGCCATGAGGACTTTGCTAGTCCCTTTTGAGTAATATCAAATAGAGGCGTGATACGCCTCTATTTTTAAAATCGTTCTATTGACCATTGTAATGCGATAAGAGCAATCGCAACAGACCCTACTGGCATGACCCATTTTTTGTACCAATCATAATTTCGCATAGCAATAAGTAACGGTAAGCAAACAGCTAAAATTGCAAGCTGGCCTAGCTCTACACCTAGATTAAATGCAAGTATGCTCATCAATTGGTAATTAGAAGATAAGCCAAGCTCACCTAGTACGCTCGCAAAGCCCATTCCATGCAAAAGACCAAATGCAAAGGTTACCCATCCTAAGCGAACAATTAGTGGCCAAATATTATTAAGCGCAGCAAATAGCACTGAAATTGCAATTCCCAGTTCAACCCAACGGCTATTAGGCGATACCAGTTCCAATGCAGTAGCTGTTAATGTGATTGAGTGTGCAAGTGTAAAAGCGGTGATGATCCACGCTGTATCCACGGCTATTTTCTTTTTAGAGTTAATCCCTTGCCAACGCTTATCATTTCTAACGAGAACGCACGTTAATAATAGAGCCACAAGGAATAAAATATGGTCCACACCCATCCAAATATGTAAAACACCCTGATAGACATATTCGATGAATGTGTCGCTGTAACTCGATTTACTGAAATTAATGACTTGCGATTGTTTGTTCTGACTAAACACTCTGCTTGAATTAGCAACAGCTGCAATCGCTTTATGATTTGAGTCTATATCAAATAGCGCGGTGTATTTTAGGGTAATTGCGGCAGACGCGCTTGGGCAAACTATCTGAACAGGGACATCAATGTATGATTGATTAAAGTGAGAGTCTACTTTTAATTCTCCATTGTAAGATAACAAGCAAGGCTCTGCAGATTGCACTGTAGATAAGTGTTTACTTAGATAAGAGATAATTGCCGATTGTTTGGTTTTAATTTCTTGCCATGTAATCACGTTATCTTGGTTTAAATCAAAGGGGATTTTTTGTTCTAAATCACCAACGGCAACCTGCCAAGAGCCCGATAATTTTAACTGCTCGGTCGAATCAGCTTCAAGATTCAAATAGGCTGTACTTAATTGGTGTGCTTTTAACGTAAAGCTACAAGCAAAAAGCATTAAAGCAATTAAAAGTGACTGTTTCATTGTAATTCCCTAGTTGTGCTTGGTCGCTAATTCGAGCAGGCGTTTATCGCTCTCTAACTTAGCATGCTGCCAGTTAATGTTTGCCCAATAAGTAGCTTTTGTAGGATCATGATTTATCATTAAATAATACCAAGCAAGGTCACTGGCATGATAGGTGTCTTGTCTCAATTCTCGTAGTGTTACTCGCTTTTTCAGCAGTGTTTGCCACTTACTTGATTGGCTGTCTTCTTTATTTAGTTCTGCTTGTGCTAAGCGAAGTAATAAAGCATCTTCTAGATTGCTTTCATCTGCTGTAAGTTTTGAAAGTGTCACGAGCACTTTTTCGTTATTACCAAGCGCTAATTGCGCATTTGCCCACAACACAACTAAGCTGACAGGTGCTTTGGCCAGATCAACTTCATTTAAATATTGTAAGGTTTGTTCTGGCATGTTTAATCGATAAGCCATTTCTGCAAGAACATGGCGTGTATTCATGCTTATGTTTCGTTTTTTGATAATTTTTTTTAAGCCGTCATAGCTTTTTGCCAAATCACCCATTTGGCTTTTAACATCAAGAGAGCAGGTTGAAATTGTCTCAATACTGGCTTTACCCACCAGCGATAAGCAACTTGAATTTGCAGCTGCAAATTGGCCTTGTACTTTAAGAATATTTGCTTTTAGTAAAATTGAATTCACATGGCTAGGGTCGTTTTTTAATAAATCATTCAATACCGCCAAAGCAAGTTCGAACTTGTGCTCGCGTTGCAGCAGGCGTGCATAATAGTAGTGGATATCAGGGTCATCCGTTTGACGAATTTTTTCTGATAAGTAATTTTTTAACAGGCCTTGGTTTGATTCTGTTCTACCAGCCCATTGATTCTGCTCAAATAACGTTGCCAATTCGTATTTCGATAATGTGGCAGGTAAAGGACTTCTTGAACTTGCTATTATATCTTCGTCGTTCGGTATATATGGCTCTGCTTGCAATAGCGTTGTTGTAAATAGTAGGAAGAAAGAAAATAATTTCATAATTTATCCTTATAAAGGCCATCCGTGGCCAAGTTTGCAATTAGTTTCCACTAACCAGATCATCAAAGTTTGCCTCTGCGCCTGTATTTGTAAATACACGACCGTTTAAGCTCAATGGTTTATCTGATGCACTCTGACTAAATGCAGCACGGCCAATTGTTGTGAAGTCAACTTGCAACGCCTCAATGGTGATACTCACAGTGGCTGTTGCTTGACTGTTTTTACTATCAGTCACAGCAAAATCAAAACTGTCAGAGCCTGTTGTTTCTGGATTTGGCGTGTATGTATAACTGCCATCAGCATTAACAACAACATCACCTAAGCTCGGTTCAGACACTAAACTGTAAGTAAGTGCATCGCCGTCAGGGTCAGACCCTTTTAGCATATCTTCAATAGCAACTTCTGTTTGTGTTGTTACCATTGCATCAATTGCACTGGGAGCATTGTTTACAGGTGTCGGTTTCATTTTGTCATCATTATCACTACCGCCACAGCCTGCGAGTACGCCTGCAAAAATGCTAAGGAGTAAGGTAGAACGATTGAATTTACACATAATTGCCTCCTTACTTAGACCCAGCAATTGGCGTTGCAAGATAAGGGAAACTAGCATCCATCATACTTGCATCCAATGGGGCACCATCTGTGAATGGAACAGTACCTACACTGGCATCATCTGATGTACATAAGCCTAAGTCTGTGTCGGTGCCGTTGACAGGGATTGGATAACACAAACGACCCATTACAACACGAAGCGCAATATCAACAACATCATCACCCGGACGACGACCGTTAGGGAAGCCAGCTAAATCATCACCTGCTACGCCAAATGCAGATTGTTCTGACTGCGCTGTTGCTGCAATGGCGGTATTTAAACGTAGCATTTCTGATGGTGTTACAGTTGCAAGCTGGTTTACACCTGGGAAGCCAGTTAAAAACGCAGTTACCAAGTCAACACGAGGGAAGTTGGTTGGTGCAAGGGTTTCGATATTCGTACCTAAGGTAGTATTTACAGCATCTTTAAATAAGATGTTAAGTAGCTCGGGTAGTGAAGGGTGTGTTACATAATCAGCGAACTGACCATCATCAGCAGGAGCAGATGTAGAGAAAGTGTCTTTATCCTTAAGGCCAATGACAAGCTCGTTTACAAGTGGGTTACCAAGGCGAGACACTTGTGTTAAGGCACCCCCGTTCACAGCATTTTTAGCAAATGAAGCATTCGGGTTTAGAATACGTGCTTGAGGTAAACTTGCCGTTGTCCAGCTACCAATTGTGCCGTTACCTTCACCAGTGACACAAGCTTTGGGTACTTCAACTGCAATTGCAGTGACATTTTTCATTGCTAAATCATCATTGTCTGCAGATTGTGTAATACCTCCAGGAAAGCCATTACCGTCACCTGCTCCAGGGGCACTGTCGCCTTCAACTGGCACATAATTAACTAGGTCAAAGGTTTTACCAAGGTTAACAACAAATGGGTCTTTACGCTGGCCTACAAATACTTTACCCATACCGCTGCAGCCTGGAATCGCAACAGTGTAGATATACTGGTTTGCATACTCTTTATAAGCAGACATCGATGAGAATGTTTTGTTACCGATGTAATCAAGCGGTTTGTAAAACTCATTACTGCTGTTCATGGTATTGGTCAGCATTGCTTTAGTGCCGGTACGTTGTGGGCCTGAAATAACACTAACAGTATATGATTCACTAAAATTTACTGCAGCGTCATTTCCAGCTGCGACACCACCTACGTTTTTAAGAGGTACTGCCACGGTTCTTTGGTTGCCTTCTGGTCCCACAGTGAGTGCAACTCCCATATTGTCATTAGGGAGCATGCTTTTGAAATTAAAAGCAAAAGTCATATCTTCAATGGCATCACCGTCATTATCGATATGAATACTGTAAGTTGCATCAGGATCCATAGCGAAATAATTTGGGCCGCCATATGCATCCTGAAGTGGGATGTAGTTAGCGATAAAGGTGACATAGTCGCCACGACCTTCTTCGTAGCTATTAAACGCGTAAAAGTCAGTTGAATCTAATGTCGGGAAGCGCGCGATGTTTGGCGCTTCACGGTGACTTGAAGCTTCAGTTGGAGAGCTGAATAGGGTACTACATACTACAATTGCAATAAGAGATGGAGTTACGTTCTTCATGACTTTATCCTTAGTTTTTTAAATTAAGTCATAGTGAATACGTATTGGTAATTTAACTGGATGCAATAATTTTAAAGTTTTTTAACAAAAATATAAAAAGCCGTGCTTAGCACGGCTTATTAGTCTAAAGAACAACTAGCTCTGTGGTGTAAAGCACCTCAGTTGGTGAGCCATTTGGGGAGCCCCCTAATGGTTCAAGGCTGACTGCAAGCAAACTTATATCATCTGCATTAAAGCGGGCATCCTTAGGTAGTTCTAATCTTCCTGACTTAGGTAATAGGCCAAGGGAGATAGGCGCTTCTTGCTCTTTTATTATCATCCAAAGCTCATAATCCTTATCGGTGCGAGGAATTAACGCGGCAGATGCTTTTACTGATAAGTTATTTTGTTGGACATCAATAAACCATAAAGGTGTTTGCTCTTGGTTTTTGAATAATGCGATTTGTTGTGCTTGAGATTTTGCAGACTCATGAGGCTGCCAAATGATCAGAGCAAGCACAATACATGCAGCCGTTGCTATTAATGACCATGCTTGGAGTATCGATGAGTTCGATTTTTTTGCTTTGCTGTGAATAGGAATAACATCTGGGTCGACACGACTGACTATTTTTTCCCATACATGATCATCAGGAGGGATAGACTCAATGGAACTTGCTAAGTTGTTAAGATGCTGCTCCCACATCCATGTTGCTTCTCTGGCACGAGTTGATGTCAGCATTAATCTGGCAAATCTATCACGCGCAGGGCCTCTTAAAGTGCCAAGCACATATTCAGCGGCTAACATATCAATAAGTGTTTGGTTTTCATAATTCATAATGTTAAGCACCTTTGTAGCTGTTGTAACCCGCGTCTGATCCAGCTTTTAACCGTACCTAGAGGAGACGAAATGTGGTCAACAAGTTCATGATGAGTCAAACCCTTATAATAAGCCAAGTGAATAACTTGTCTTTGTTGTGGATCAAGTTGTTCAATACAGTCTACTAATTTTGAATCATCCTCATAGGACACCTGTATGGAGGTTAGATCTTCTTGCTCTTGCTCATCAGTTAAACTTTGCTCTTTACGTACCTTTTTATGACGTAACAGGTCTAAGCAGCGATACCTTACGATACTTATCATCCAAGACATTACAGCACCTTTAGATACCTGATAGTCACTGGCGTTGTGCCATATTTTAACAAAAGCATCTTGTAAGACTTCTTCAGCTTGAGCTCGATTACCCAGCATTTTTACGCTGATAGCAAATAACTTCGCACTGGTTGACTGGTACAAATCAGCAAAAGCGCGTTTATCACCCTTTGCTGTTGCACTGAGCAGTGCTAATAGTTGATCATTGTCCATAAAGTTCCTGTTGTTCTTGTTGTATTTAATTAACGGTTAACTCATCTTTTTAGATGCAAAAAAACATTACTTTTAGAGAAAAGACTGTAATTAAATGATAAAACCACACCTTTTCTATTAGTTAGCCTAGCATGGATGTCCAACTTGGCAACTTTAGCTCATTTATTTTCATGCACTTATGTAAGTTATTCATAAATTTGTGAAAATATGACCTAAACTATAAGATAGATTTATTTTAAATTATTAAGTCACTGTTTTTATTAGCTCTAATTATGAGTGTTTAAGTAAATTACTGGTTTGAAACTTGCTTTTAATTAATAAATTAGAAAAACAAGGAGTGATTATGTGGGCTGCTATTAGTTATTTGGCGTTAGGAATTGCATTTATAATTGTAGGGTTGAGTGTTGAGGCTATTTATTTTGCGTTATTTTTTTATTGGACTGCTTTATCCTTACTTCTTGTAAGTGGTGCTTATTTCTTTAACTTGGCGCGCATATTTCGTAAGCGTGAAAATGGCGTTATTCCGATTTATATCCGCTGGGCATTTATCCCTTTTTTGATGGGCGCACAACTATACAATGCATGGTCTCGCAAAAATGATAAAGTTCCGCCATTACAGCAAATTGACGAGCAATTATTTTTAGCATGCCGTTTATTTCCCTCTGACATAGACACTATGAAAGAGATGGGCATAACAGCTATTTTAGATGTTACTTGTGAATTTGATGGACTTGAGTGGTCATCAACCCAAGAAAACATCCGTTATTTGAATATTCCTGTTTTAGACCATAGTGTGCCTACTAAGGCACAATTAAACCAAGCAATCAACTGGATTCACCATCAGGTTAAACAAGAACGACGTGTTGTTGTTCATTGCGCTCTTGGCCGTGGACGCTCCGTTTTTGTGATGGCTGCTTATCTGCTAAGTCAAAATAAAGATGCAGATGTGCACGACATTCTATTGAAAATTAAAGAAACCCGCGAAACTGCAAACTTAAATAAGCGCCAATTGCGCCATTTAGTTCGTCGTCATCGAAATGGCGATTTATTAATTAAAAATAAAGCGGTGTTAATTGCAAATCCAGTCTCGGGCACCAAATTATGGGAATCTAAAAATAAGCAAATAACTTCACGTTTATCGCAATATTACGACCTTACTGTGCATACAACCACTAAGGATACAAATGGAACAGAGCTTGCCGAAGAAGCGATAAAGTCAAAGCCAGATGTAATCATTGCATGTGGTGGTGATGGAACTGTGACAGAAGTTGCCACAGTATTAGTTAATACAGATTGTAAACTCGGTATCATCCCGCTTGGTACAGCAAACGCCCTTGCCCATGTGTTAATGGGAATAAAGTCAAAAATTATTCCTGTCGAGCAAGCTTGCGAATTAATTATTGAAGGACAGGCTACGCGCATTGATACAGCGCTTTGTAATGGCGAAAGAATGTTACTTTTAGCCGGTGTAGGATTTGAGCAACAAATGATTGAAAAAGCGCACCGTGAAGCCAAGAATGAATCGGGTCAACTCGCGTATTTACAAGGCTTTTGGCAGGCGTTAGGTGAGCATGAAGCACAAGACTATACAGTGACAATTGACAGTAATGAGCCGCAAGTGATTAATACCACAAGTTTGATTGTAGCAAATGCAGCACCTTTTACTACTTTGTTGGCTCAGTCAGCAGGTCAGCCTGATCATCAAGATGGTCTATTAGATGTGAATTGGTTAACACCTAGTACGGATTCAAAAGCAAGTACCTTGAGTATTGCTGAATTGGTTTTTTCGAGTATTACGCAAACAAGTTTCGCGATTGACAGTCATCACACAAATGCGAGAGAAGTCACTATAAGTGCAGATGAACCCTTGAGTTATGTGATAGATGGTGAGGTTAAAACGGCCGATAAACTGGTGGTTGAAGTATCACCGAAATCACTTTCGGTGATAACCTCAGAGCAGGCTTAACGCTACTTTTTTATACTTTTCCATTGGAACGGTGCGTCGTCATCGTCAGCGGTATTAGAAAAGGTATCAATGTATAATTGCTCTACCTTTTCGCGTGCCCAAGGCGTTTTGCGTAAAAACTTGAGGCTCGATTTAACACTTGGATCATTTTGAAAACAGCGCACATCAATTTGCGACGCCAAACCATCCCAACCAAGCTTTTCTTGTAGCTTGGTTACGATATCAGCGAGTTTAACACCATGTAGAGGATTGTTAGGTTGATTGTCCATGACTCTTCTTTATAACTTTAAACCAGTACATTCTAACTTAGAACGCCTACCTTTGCTATTTGCAGATTTAGTTAACACGAATAGTTTTTGCTGGACGTGGTCTCATAATGTTGCCATCTTTATCAATTCTTAACCAAGATAACTCGCTGTTGTTAAAGTGTGTATGCTTTGCAGCACAAACGAGCTCGCTTTGACCTATCTGAATAATTGCGCCCTCAGTGTAGCGTTTGTTGTCATACCAACACAGCTTTGATTGGTCATATATATCTTGAGAATCAAATACAACAACAGGCTTATCTCTTGCGATTGAGCTCACTGAAAATAAAATACTAAATATTAAAAACGTATGCTTTAATAAACTCAAAATGTACCTCTGTGTATGCAGTTTTATATATCTACACTAAGCTTAATCCTTGTTACTATAAAAATACACATATCTATAATAAAAAGGAGAACACATGCAATTTGATACTAATATGCTTGATGAGTTAACGCTTCTTGCAAAGTTTCCGCGTGATTCACAAATGCAGGGTATTAAAATCCACTCAGATGCAGATACTTCAATAAGGGATGCCGCAAAGCGCCTCTATGATAAAGGCATCACTGATAGCCCTGATGGTGGCTATTTAACGGATTTAGGACTGGATTTGATCAAGCATGTCAGCGTGATCAATTCAGCGCTCAGATAGAAAATATAGAATTTAACAGGCCCGATATTAACGGGCCTTTACTTTGTTCCTTGCAAGCTATTTTAATTAAACTGCATCAGGTTGATTCTGCGGCGCAGCATCAATAAAAGCATCAAGCTTATTACACTGCTCGTAAACAGCTGCAATCTTAGGGTATTTAGTCATATCGACCTTAAAGCGCAGTGCATTAAATACTTGCGGTACAAGGCACACATCAGCAAGCGTTGGTTTGTTCCCAACACAAAAAGTGTCCGCTTCATCAAGTAGCTTTTCGATGCTTTGAAAACCAACTTCTACCCAATGCTTATACCAGGTTGTTTTTGCGTCTTCATCAACACCAAGATCGTTAGCTAAGTACTTTAATACGCGCAAATTATCAATCGGGTGGATATCGCATGCTACGGCATAACATAAATTGCGGATCTGAGCTTTTTGCCATGCATCACCAGTCAAAAGCGGTGTGTCTGGGTGCGTTTCTTCAAGCCACTCTAAAATAGCCAGAGACTGAGCAAGTACACCTTGCTCAGTTTCAAGTGCAGGCAATAAACCTTGTGGGTTCTTAGCAAGGTATTCGTCGCTTTGTTGCTCTGATTTTAATAAGTTAACTGTCACCAGCTCGTGATCAATGTTCTTCAAATTAAGGGCAATGCGCACTCGGTATGCAGCGGATGAACGAAAATAGCTATAAAGTTTCATTATGCGTCCTGTTTACCAGTGAAATGTTTTTTAATAGTACGCCAACAGTCTGTGTAATTAGGCTGGCGCTCTTTACCTTCAAGGGCATATTTTGTTGGTGAAATAACGTAACGTGATTCGAACATAAATGCCAAGGTATTTTCGTAGCGTTGAGGTTGAAGGTCAGCATTTGAGGCTTTTTCAAATACATCAGCTTCTGGACCATGTGGCGACATACAATTATGTAAGCTTGAGCCACCAGGCACAAAACCATGCTCTTTCGCGTCATACACACCTTCGATTAAGCCCATAAATTCACTCATGATATTACGGTGATAATAAGGTGGGCGGAAAGTATTTTCTGCAACCATCCAACGAGGTGGGAAAATAGCAAAGTCGATATTAGCGACTCCCTCAGTCCCTGATGGTGATGTTAACACGGTGAAGATTGATGGATCTGGGTGGTCATAACTTACCGTATTCATAACGTTGAAACGGGCAAGATCATATTTGTATGGCGCACTATTTCCTGTCCATGCCACAACATCCAAAGGAGAATGGCTGATATCACAACGGAACATATTGCCATTAAATTTGGCGACAAGCTCAAAGTCACCTTCGATATCTTCATAGGCCGCAACAGGGTAGTGGAAGTCACGGTCATTAGCATATCCGTTTGCACCAACAGGGCCGCGCTCTGGTAAAATATAGGCATGGCCATAGTTTTCACAAATATAACCACGGGCTGTGTCTGTTAATAAATCAACAGCAAATTTTATCCCACGAGGAATAACAGCAATTTCACCTGCACGAATGGTCAGTTTACCGCACTCGGTTCTTAGCAATAGCTCACCGTGTTGCGGCACAAACAACATTTCACCATCTGCATTATAAAAGTAACGGTTTTGCATTGATTTATTAGCGACATAAATATGAATACCAATACCGGCTTGGCCATTGGCACTACCGTTAGCTGCCATGGTGACTAAACCATCAATAAAATCAGTTGGCTTTTCTGGTATTTCAATTGGATCCCAACGTAGCATGGTGGGTGGCGTTGCTACTTCTGTGATAGGAGCGGTACGAATCAGGCCATTATCAATTGGTGTGTAATCACCTTGTACAACTGAAGGTCGAATGCGATAAAACCATGTTCGGCGGTTATCAGCACGTGGGGCTGTGAATGCCGTTGTACTGAACTGCTCAGCATATAAATCGTATTTTACTTTTTGTGGGCTGAATTGACCGATTGGTAATGCACCGGGTAATGCTTCGGTTTCAAATTCATTACCAAAGCCTGTCATATATTGTAATTCGTTATTCATCACTAGACTCCTGAAAGGTTTTAGGTAAGATACTCTCATGTGAGAGTAAATTCAAACCACGCTGAATTTCATTATGTAAACATTCTTTGACAGTAGTGAAGCCATGATAACAGATAAACAGCCAACACTCGATTTACAAAAATTCTTACCTTACTCACTGACTAATATAGCTGTGCAAATGAGTGAGCAGTTTAGTGAACTTTATCAACAATTTGATTTAACGGTGCCGCAATGGCGCGTTATTGCTAATCTTGCTCAGTATGGTCAGTGTAGTGCAAAAGCTTTGTGTGATATGGCACAAATGGATAAATCAACCGTATCCCGTGCAGTAAAATCACTATTAGCAAGAGAGCTTTTAACGGCAAAGCCCGACCCGATAGATAAACGTGCAAACCTGCTGATGCTGTCTAAAAAAGGGGTCTGTTTACATGAACAAATAGTACCGGAAGCAATTGCATGGCAAGCACATTTGGTGAGTGGTTTAGATAGTCATGAATTAACACATTTTTTTAACATTCTTACTAAGCTTTCCAATCACTTAAATAAAAATGTGTAAATCTGTAATCAGTGCTTTATAGCAATTGATTTAGGCAATCTATACGTATATGATAATGGCTATCATTTACAATTAGAAACTTGGATGTCTCCCTATGAAATTAGCGTTAAACACCGTGAAAACGCTAGGCCTAAGCCTAGTATTCGCTTCTACTTTTATTGCCCAACCTGTATTGGCAAATGGCCCAATTGGTGAGCACGTTAATCATCTAAAAGAAAATTTGAAGGATTATTCTGAAGACGTTGAGTGGATGATCGGCAAAGTAGACACTATGGTAACCGATTATGAGGCCAAAGGTGCGAAAGCTGTAAAAAGCGGTGACTTAATCGAATACTGGGAGTCTGTAAAGTTTCACAGCGCTATTGAAACAAACTACGTGCCGGTTTATGCATCAATCTGGCAAGGCATTTACGGTATTAAAATGGCCATTGATGATAAAAAACCAGCAAGCGAAGCTCGTGAGCATCAAAAGGCCTTGAACGCTGCCTTGTGGCAGGGTTTAGGAGCTGTTAAACTGGCTGCTGACTTCCAACAAAAAGGCTTATTAAAAGCTGTTAAAGCAACGGCTTCTGAAACAATGACGCAAAGTGCAACAATTGACGAGATTAAACACAAGTTAGACCGTGTTGTTGCAAAATATGCAGAGCGTTTAAGCGAAGAAGCAACTCAAATTGTACACGACACTTACCTTCACTTATTCGAAGGTGTTGAAGGTACACTGATTGAAAAAGATGCGAAGTTAGTCGAAGTTCTCGAAAAAGATTTTAATGTAACCCTGCCAAAGGCTATTTCTGATAAAGGGAGTGTTGACCAAGTACGTGCAGTGGTTGTTGATATGCAAGAAAAACTAGATCGCGCTAAGGTGTTACTAGAAGAAGCCGAAAAAGCACGTAAGGATGTATTTTAGTGAAGCGTAGGACCTTTATTCAAGGCCTGGCTGCGTTTGGGGTAGTAGGCTCAATGCCGCTACCTCTATCACGAGCCTTTGCAGCGACTGCTGCAAGCCCAATTTCAGTGAAAGACTTACCAGCCCTTGAGGGGGATTTAACATTATATTTAGGTCGCGGTGAAGGCGGTTTGTACGAAAATGTGCTGCAATCAATCCAAAAGAAAAACCCAAAACTAAATTTATCGATTCGACGTGGACCCACTGCAGCTTTAGCCAATATGATCGTGGCAGAAGCAAAAGCAGGTGTAAAACGTGCCGATTTATTTTGGGCCGTTGATTCTGGTGCAATTGGCTTAGTTACAGACGCAGGTCTGGCTAAACCTTTACCAAGTGATTTAGAAACTCAGTTACAACCGCAATTCCGCTACCCTGGTTGGGCTCCAGTGACAGGTCGCATCCGTACATTACCTTATAACACTCAGCGCCTTAGTAAAGATCAGATCCCAGATAGTATTATAGCAATTGCTGAGAGCGATTTATCAATAGGCTGGGCACCAGCTTATGCGTCATTTCAATCGTTTGTAACAGCAATGCGTATACTTGAGGGGGATGATAAAACAGCTAAATGGCTTAAAAAAGTTCAAAAACGCTCTAAAACCTATGCGGGTGAACTCGGTGTAGTCATGGCGGTTGAACGTGGCGAAGTGGATATTGGTTTTGCTAACCATTATTACACATTACGCCTTAAGTCAGGTAAACCAGATGCTAACCTTGACCTCGCGTTTACTAATCAAGATGCAGGTTGTTTGGTTAATGCGTCAGGTGTGTTATCGCTGACCGATAATCCTAATGCAATGAATTTTATGCGTTATTTATTAAGTGAAGAAGTACAAAGTTACTTAGCCCGTGAAGCCTATGAAATCCCGTTGATCCAAGGTATTGACCAGCCAGCTGGGCTACCTGCGTTAACTGATATTTCACCGCCGAAAATCGATTTAACTCAATTGGCAGATTTAAGGCCAACACTCGACCTTATGCGCAGTAGCGGTGTTTTATAATGCGCATACCTGCTTCTTATCCCATGGCGCTGCTTGCAGCGCTTTTGGCGTTAGTGCCAGTTTATATTCTGATCACCTTAGCCAGTGATGCCACGGCTGTTTTTGATAGTCATAATTTAAAAATTCTTGGAAACACCTTATCGCTTATGGTGTTAACTGTATTAGGTTCTATTTTTATAGGCGTGCCTCTGGCGTTCATTAGTGCCTATGTGCAACTTCCTTTTAAAAAGCTTTGGTTAGTGCTATTTGCAGCCCCACTTGCTATTCCAAGCTATATTGGAGCATTTACACTTTATGCGGCATTTGGACCAGGTGGGGAGATAAACCAACTATTAGGGTTTGAAACCCCTGCTATGTACGGGTTACCCGGTGCTGCTATTGTAATGACCTTGTATACTTTTCCGTTTGTTATGCTAACAACACGTTCTTCTTTACTCAGCCTCGATGCCAGTATGGTAAATGCTGCGCGTACTTTAGGTATGTCGATGACCATGAGTGTGTTTAAAGTAATATTACCTCGTGTAGTTAACGGGATTGCCGCTGGATCATTACTGGTTGCGCTTTATACATTATCCGATTTTGGTACGCCGGCGATGATGCGCTTAGATACCTTCACCCGTGTTATTTATGTTGAATACAACGCATTTGGTTTAAGTCGTGCTGCGATGTTATCGCTGCAGTTAATGGTGATAGTTGGCTTTTTACTTTTCATCGAATCACAAATTAAAACCACGTCAGAGCGTCATGGTCGAGCTCTGATGTTATTTCCGACAAATGCTCAAAAACTGGCAATGCTAGTAACATTTTTGCCTGTTTTGTTATTGGCAATTTGTTTACCGTTAGCAATTTTTACTCTTTGGCTTGCCCGTGATGGGATTGCTGATTTTGATTTCAGCATTGCTTGGAACTCAGCTTATGCCTCGGGTATTGCTGCTTTTGTCGCTGTGGTTGTCGCTGTGCCAGTTGCTCATGCTGCATTAAGCGGTAAAGTAGGGCGTTTTATGGAACGAGTTACCTATTTTGGTTTTGGTATTCCAGGCATCGTAATGGGAACTGCGCTAGTTTATGGTGGTTTACAATTACCGCTTTTATATCAAACATTGGCATTATTAGTCATCGCTTATGTACTTCGGTTTTTACCCCTTGCTGTTGGTTCTGTGCGTACTAGTACTGAACACTTAGATTCAAGCTTAATCAAATCAGCGCGCGTACTAGGTGCAAGTCCACGTGAAGCATTTATGCGTATTACCTTGCCTCTAACACTGCGCGGTATTATTGCCGGTGCGGCTTTGGTATTTTTAGAATCAATGCGTGAGCTTGAAGCGACACTTTTATTAGGCCCGACAGGGTTTGAAACCCTCTCAACATATTTATGGCGTGTTTATGAAGCCGGTTACTTTGGCCGTGCTGCAATACCAGGCTTATTGTTGGTAGTGATATCAGCCTGTGGCTTAGCTATAATGCTCTCTGGTGAAAAGCGCAGTCAATTAGAACTTTAAGGATCAGTATAAATGCTATCAGTTAGTAAGCTGTCTATCGATTATGGTAGCAATCGTGTGGTGAGTGATCTTAATTTATCACTTGGAGAGAGTGAGATCCTGATGCTAGTTGGTCCAACTGGCTGTGGTAAAAGTACCATTTTGCAAGCTCTGGCAGGGCTTATTCCCATCAGCGAAGGCGAAATTAATTTAGGCACATGGCGTGCTACTCCAAAGCTAAAAGTGCCGCCTGAGAAACGTAAAGTAGGTATGGTTTTTCAAGACTTTGCGTTATTTCCACATTTAACGGTGCAACAGAACATTTGCTTTAGGTTGACCGATACATCCAAAGCAGATCATTGGATAAAGCTTCTGGGTCTTGAGGCGTTTCGTAATAAGAAGCCTGCAACATTATCAGGTGGTCAAAAACAACGTGTCGCGCTTGCGCGAACACTTGCTCACGAACCAGATTTTGTATTACTTGATGAGCCCTTATCTAATCTTGATGCAGCGCTTAAAGATACTTTACGGTGGGATATTCGTAACGCATTAAAAGATGCAGGTGTCCCTGCGATTTGGGTCACTCATGACCAAGAAGAAGCCCTATCCATTGGTGACCGTGTGGGTGTACTTAAGGAGGGGGGGATTCAGCAACTTGATACCCCTGAGCGCTGTTTTAGCTTACCAACAAACCGCTTTGTGGCTCGCTTTTTAGGTGAAGCGAGTTTCATAGCAGGTCAATGTGAAGGTGATATAGCGACAACAGACTTAGGTAATGCCCCTGCAATTAAAGTTGACCACAATTCCGCTACGGTTGATGTACTATTGCGACCTGATGATGTTCATTTAATTCAAAATGCACAATCGTCAAATGGTGTCGTGACATGGGTGCGCTACGAAGGTGGTAGCCGTTTATGTGCTGTAGAACTTGCCTGCAAAACGATAGTTACAAGCCGTGTAAGCCATGAAGTGGTTGTGCGGCCGAATGACCACGTACATGTATCAATTAACACAACCCATCCGTTGGCCGTATATCCACGCTAACTAATAAAAAGCCCGCCTAATAGGCGGGCTTATAGTTTGCTTTTAATTATTAGAAGCTATAACGAACCCCGATACGCATCTCCCATAAAGAAGGTTCAGTTTGTACACTCGTACCAGCAGGGTTGTTGAAAGAGCTATAAACATACTGACCATCAACGATGTCAGCTGTTACTGCACTTTGTAACGAACTACCTGATTTTAAAACACCCCAATCATCGTTTAATAGATTACCGATGTTTTTAATTACGAAATAAGCTGAGCCTTTTTGGTCAGGCGTGAAGCCCATAAACTCTTGCTCAACTTTTAGATCGAACGTAACCCACCAGTCGCCATCAATATTATTACGTTTTTGGATCTCACCTCGCTTTAAGCCTTCACTTTCAATCCAATTGTTAAAGGCAGCTTGATCGAAGTCAGGACCATAAACAACTGATGCATCATCAACTTCTGGTACATATAAAAGTTGGCGGCTCGCATCGTTAAAGCCTAAACCACCAGAATCCCTATCAAAGGTATAAGAGTATGGGTTAGTTTGCTGTGCTTGACCAAATAGGTTGAATTTAGTTTCGTAGCCGTCAAAAATTTCATGGCTATAACCTAAAGATAGTGTAAAGCGATGTGGTATTTCATAATTAGAGGTTGTAACGCCTGGGTTCTCTGAATCAGATACCGCAATAAAGTGGTAATTCGAGAATGCTACAGAGCTGGTCATTGGGCTCACATCTTTTGCCACGGTATAAGCATAAGAAAGTGCTAAATCTATACCGTTATCAAATGCTTTATTCATTGATAAAGAAAGTACATGTGAATAAGCATCGCTGCCTTCAACATTTGTTAGCATAAAGTCAGATACACGCGGATGTAAAACATCGTTGTAAACAGGGCGTCCATCTGGCGCTGTGTCTGTTTGTACGTTAGCAATGTTGCGAATAATTGCCGAGTCTTGTTTATCTGTATAGAGATAATCAACATTGAACACATAATCATTGCTGGTGATGTAAGTACCACCTAAAGAGAATTTCCATTCTGAAGGAATTTCAAAATCAGGATCAGTTACATTAGCACTCGCATCTGCACTACCTTGCCCAACCTCGTCATAGAGAGATTGTGGAATGTCATAACCAGGCATACCGCCGCCGTTAAATGCAATGGCATCATCGCCAAGAATTTGTAAACCTTTTTCGTTAATCTGAATATTTCTTACACCGTCATTAGAGTAGCTGTTTGATACCCAAACATTTGGATTACCACCAGAATATAGGCCAAAACCACCACGTAACTCTAATTGATCGTTATAAATCCAGTTGATGCCTAAACGCGGTTGAAGAAGGTCAATACCATCGAGGTTTTGGCTATTTGAAAAGCCATATCTGTCTTCAAAGTTTTGGTTATGGGTTGGTTTATCGCTGCTTGTATACCAATCATAACGTAGACCCGCTGTAATCGTGATATCGTAGTCAATTAGCTCAAACTTATCTTGAAAGTAAACGGTGTTTAAGGCGTAAGCAAATTCACCCGCTGCATCGTCTGGATTTTGTGATGATGCGTTGCCATAGTAAACACGCGCAATACCATTTTCAAAATCGTCAATTGAACTAAAGCGATATTCGCCTTCTGTGTGCTGAACAAATAAGTTGTATACATCCAGTTCTTCACGTTCATAACCAAATGATAATTCATGATCTTCTAAATAGTATGTGCCACCTAATTTAAGTGATAGGTTGTCATAATTTAGGATATTTGATTGGCGAGAATCGTCAGGGCCGATATAAACATCAATATCACCGGTGTCGATACGGAATTCACCAAAACCAGATGCAGCATCTAAAGATTGCTGGCGGTTATCGAGTTTTGAATAACCCACTCTTACTTCAGTTGAAAAGTTATCTGTCCAATCAGAGTAAAGAGAGGCAACATAAGATTCTAATTTAGCGCCACGCTCATAGAAGTGGTTTGAAAGGGCTATTTCGTCAGAATCTGCATCAGATTGGGCAAGAGAGAAGCCATCATTATAGTTATATACAAGGCTTGCACGGTGAGCATCGTTAATATTCCAATCAAGCTTTACTAAAATCTTTTCGTCTTCGACAGGTAGGCTCGGAATCATGCTACCTGGGTCGTAGTTATAGTTATCTTTTGAGATTTGTGTAATACGATCGATAGTTGCTTGATCAATACGGTTGTCAGCAAATGGAATATAATCAAAGATTTGCGCGCCTTCTAGTTTCTCATAAGAAGTAAAAAAGAATAGCTTATCTTCAATTAAAGGTAGCCCTACGTTAAAACCATAGCGTTTCTCAGTGTAGTTTCCTGTATCAAGCTTTTTACCTTCGATAGAGTCACCAGACATTGAGTCGTTGGTATAGTCGTAAAACAAACCACCATGAATTTCATTGGTACCTGATTTTGTTACCGCATTAATATTACATGATGTAAAACCACCGTATTGCACGTCGAATGGCGCAAGTTCAACGGCTACTTGGTCTATAGAATCGAATGAAAATGGCATGCGTTCGGTAGGGTAGCCACTCGAATTTAAACCAAAGTTATCATTCATGCGCACACCATCAACAGTCAAGCTGTTGAAACGAGGATTACCGCCGCCACAATTAATTGAGTTTGCATTTGTTTCATCAATAAAGATGCGAGGGTCGGCGCGAATAATGTCTTTTAAATCACGGTTGATGGCAGGACGAGACTCTAGATCTTCAAGCGAGAAGTGACTTGCAGGACCTGTGCTGCCAGTTTGTGCGCTTATCGGTGCGCCAGATACCACAATTTGTTCCATTTGCTGTGTTTGTAAGCTAACAGTTACAGGATAATCTTGACCTAAAGTCAAATAAATACCATCAAGTTGTTGATCTTCATATTGATCAGAATCGACGATAATTTTGTAAGGGCCACCGACGCGAAGGCCTTGGCTAGAAAAATTACCTTCATTTGTTACCGTCGTTTTTTTAACTGAGCCTGAAGGGATATGGATTATTGTTATTTGTGTACCAGCAGCAGGATTGCCATTCGGGCCTGTAACTTGTCCTTTGATAGAAGAAGAGGTTTCATTGGCCATTGCAGCATGGCTGAACGTTAAACAAGTCGCAACAGCGATTGCCAGTGTACTTTTATTAAATGTTGATTTCATGAGGTTTCCCGTTATTAAATTATGATACTTACTGTGTGTAAGTACCTTTCCTTTTTTAAAATCAATGTGTGTCATTTTTATTACAGATATAAAAAAGCCCGTAATTAAACGGGCTTTAAACAGTATAGATTAGAACTTGTAACTAATACCAATTTTAGCTTGCCATGCAGAAGCACTTTGGTCGATTAGTGTGTAATTTCTTACATCGGCACCATTGTATGCTTCATCAATTATATAACGGCCTTGGTCATCTAAACCACCAAAGTCATAAACTGATTGGTCTTGATAGCTAAGGCGCTTTTCAATACCCCAGTCGCTATTAAGCAAGTTAGCAAAGTTATCAATCATGAAATACACTTCACCGCTATGACCTTTAGCGAAACCTGGGATTTCTTGCTTAACGCTGATATCCATGGTTGTAACCCAAGGCATAGTACCCGTATTACGGTCTAAGATTTCACCGCGCTCAGAAATGCCCGCTCTATCAAGTAGTGCTTCAAGCTCACCCCAAGTAAGTTGCGATTCACCCCAGTTTACATTTGGATCATCTGCACCAGTTGGAATATAAGCTAAGTATGCAGAGCTTGAGTAGAAGTCACGCGAATCACCTAGCGCACCATCTTGGTACGAAGCCATTGTGTGGCTGTAAGGGCGACCTGAACGACGCTCAAAGTAAAGGTCAAACTTAGTGTTATAGCCTTTAAAGAATTCAGTGTGGTAGCTGATATTCACTTTGAAGCTATGTTCTACTTCATAGGCTCCACGCTGTGCTAAGTCTTGGTTACGGTTTTTAGTAACACTGTGCTGGTAGTTACTTTGCGCTTGTGAAGATGAACCTGAAGATGCTTCAGTGATATCTTGGTGTGCATAACTTGCTGAGATGTATAAACCGTTATCCCATTCTTTTGCAAGTGCTGTTGAGAAGATAACTGAACGGCCATCATCAGATGAATTTGTTAGCATGATATCGAAGTTATCAGCAAGGTCACCTGAGTAGATGCTTTCATGGATTAAACGTTCGCCATCAGCCGCAACGCCCACAGGTACGATAGCCGTGTTGTGCCAAATTGCTTCGTTTTCTTTCTTGTGGTAAGCGATTTCAGCTTGCCACTTGAAACCATTACCAAGTAATTCAGAGTCAAAGTCATACTCGAAACCAATTTGGCTACGGATGCTTGAAGGTAATTTAAAATCAGGGTCAATGTAGTTTGTGCTACCCGCACCTTTTACCAGTGAATCTTGAATTGCGCCTGGCACAGATGTGATATCTGCAGGGTTATTTGCGTAGTAATCATTAATTACTGATTGTGGTGCATCAACAAGTGTAATACCGTCTTTTTGGTACGAGTTGTTATACCAAACGTTAGGGATACCACCTTGGAAACGACCTACACCACCGCTGATTGTTAGGTTTTCTGTTGCGTAATATTTAAACCCAACACGTGGTAGGATGATATCGACGCCATCAAGATTCTCTTGGTTTGAAAAACCATAAGTCTCTAGGAAGTTTTCATTTAGAGTTGGTTTGTCGTCAGATGCTAAACGCTCATAACGAATACCTGCATTTACTTCTAAATCGTCACCAATATAAAAAGTATCTTCTAGGTAGATTGCTAATTGGCTACGCGTTGCATCGTATGCTGTGTCTGCAGCGTTGTTTGTATAGGCGTTTGCGTAAGAGAAGTCATAAGTACCATTAAAGTTACCTACTTCGCGGTTTGCAAAACCAGCTAGGCTATCAAACTCCCATGAACCTAATGAATTTGCAGCAAATAGGTTATACAGATTGAGTGATTCATACTGAATACCAAAGTTAAGCTCATGCTCATCCAGAAGGTAAGTACCATCAAATGTTAATGTTAGGTTTTCAGTTGAAGACTCATTCGCGTGGCGGTATTGGTCTGTACCAAACTCATACGCTGGACCACGGTAGTATTCTTCAACTTTTACGCTACCAATATTCGAGTTTGTTAAGCTGTTTGAACTGACATCTTTATACGCGATACCAATCTCTGATGAGAAAACATCGCTCCAATCTGAGTAAAGTTTTGTTGAGAAATTGTTGAATTTAGTTGCATAAGTATAACGGCTTGAAGCAAGTAACACCGTGTCACCGCCAGTGCCGAAGTTACGCTCTTCTTGATCGTCTTGCCACTGATATGTGAAATCTAGACGGTGTGCATCGCTGATGTTCCAGCTTAGTTTAACAAGTAGTGATTCATTCGTATCTTCAGGATCGCCACCTAAAGAGTCTTGGAAACCATATACATTGTCTAATACAGATAAGAAGTTATTTAATTGCTCTTCTGTTACATCGTATTCGTTCGTTGCACCAGAACCCTCAAAACCATAATCTAAATCAAGTTCGCTCTTCCAGCTGTTGTAGTTAACAAAATAGAAAAGTGTGTCTTTGATTAATGGACCGCCCACGTTAAAACCAAAACGTTCTTCTGTTTGAATTGGTTCTACTTTGTTTATTTCAAATGTTTTATGGCCATCTTCGTCTAAAACAGGGCGACCATCAGCATAAACTTCAGAAATACTATCTACATCACCTGCCATATCTGGCGTTGATGTTTCGTAGAAACCTGAGAATTTAAATTCATTTGTACCAGATTTTGTTACGGCATTAATTGTACCACCACCAAAGTTACCTTTTGATGCTGAGAAAGGTGATACATCAACTGAAATTTGCTCAATTGCATCAAGTGCAACAGGTGGTTGAGCAGTAGGGTAGCCGCCATAGTTTAAACCGAAGTCATCGTTTTGGCCGATACCATCAACGGTTAGGCTGTTTGTACGTGGGTTATTACCGGCAAACGTAAGCTCACCACTACCATTGATATTTGCAAGTGGGTTTAAGCGTGCCACATCTTTAATGTCTTTGTTAAAGCTTGGCATATTATTGATTGTGTCTTCACCGAAAACACTGCTTGAACCGCCAGATTGCTGAACAATTTTATAGCCAGAAACTTCAATTTTTTCCATTGCTAATGAGTTTAATTGTTCTTGTAAACGGTAAGTATCACCAAGCTCTAAGTAGATATTCTCTACCATGCTGTCACTGTGTGTATCTGAGTCGATAAGTACAGTGTATGGGCCACCAACACGTAGACCATTAGCGATGAAAGTACCGCTTTCATTTGTAGTTAACTCACTGACTGTGCCAGTTGGTTGGTGAATAACCTTTATTTTAACATTTGCAGCTGCTTCACCAGAAGGCGTTGTAATTTTACCTCTCATTGAAGATGAGGTATCTGCAGCCATAGCACTTGTTGAAACACCAAGAGCTAATATAACTGCTCCGGTTAATTTCGAAAGGCGTAACTTATTCATTATGTTATTTCCCGTGTTAGAGGTTTGTTGGTTTATAGTTCACTGCTAGCAGGCATCTTAAGTGCCTTTACTAACGGTTTTGCTGATTTATCAAATAATGAGTTTAATAAACCGGCTAATCTAATCCCGCCTTGTTGTAGGCGAGTTTTTACAATTGGTAAATTTTTATAGATATAACTGTAACTTACATTTGTTTCATTTTCTTTATAGAGTGAATTAGCAATGTTGTTTGACTCAATCAACCAATCACTCGGAGAGCTCGCAAGGTAATCTGAGATTAATGCTTGGTTAGATGTGTCAACGAACTTGGCAAACTCTGTGTAAGATAAGTTTTCGTTTTCTATTAATTTAGTATCCCAAAGGCTGTGTAGGTTTGTATCTTGCCCGAAGAATGTGACAGAAATGCGATTGCCACCACGGTCTTCGCTGCGACCAGCATGGAAAGGTTGGTGGCTATCACCAACAAGGTGTACTAAAAAGCGTAATGCAAATTGTTTTTCAGCTAATGATGCTTTTTCGTTTTTTAATACTGAAATTGAATATTCGATACCTTCAAGGATATCTGCGACTGTTTCTTTATTATGGTGAGCATGAGCGTCATAGGCAGGTTTTGCATCATCTTCAGCAAAGTTTATATAGTGCCAGCGTGATGACTTTTTTTGCCAGAATTTTTCTGGTGCAGAGCGCATTTCATCAGCCCATGTGGCTATTTGAGGGAGTGATTCACCATCAAGTAATGGAACTAAGGCGTCTCGAGTGGTGTCGGTAATATGCATTGCTGCTAATTCACCAACAATTCGATGGCCATTTTGACCCCAAGCATGTGCAGGGGCTGCGGATAAAACTGAAATTACTGGTGTAGTTAACAGCAACATCTTCATTGTTTTTAGTAACATTGGTTGAGCGTCCAAAGTGAATGTTTGCTTAATCAAATTTTCTGGCGCCAATTCTCCTGAATTTTGAGATAAATAGAAAGGACTCAATAAGATTCATAATTTCTTGTTCATAAAGTAATAAAATCAGCTGGTTAGAATGTTTAAGTAAAATTACTTGTTGTAATGAGTAAGAATAATTGTTCAAATAGAGACTAGCGCGAGCAAGTGGTTAGTAAAATTGAGTTTAAGAACTATATTAATAAAAAAATCATCGATTGTTACATTTTTGTTTCTGTCTATTATTTTGTTTTTCTGCATTGGTTTTATGCAGGGAAAACCAGTGGCACCTGACTTAAAATCGTTTATTGAAACTTCGTATACCTGCAATACAAAGTCAGACAGCAATTTAAACGAACTTGTCGTTTATGTATCCGCAAAAACACTCGCTGAGGATGTGGCAATATCCTTGTGTGATGATTTAACCATTCGTAAACAATACGGTAGGGTTACGTCTTACTGGGGTTATAAAACATCAGATTCCATCGAGTTTTTAGGCAAAGGGATCGCTGATTTAATTCTTGCAAAAGAGAATTTAATTGACGCCTTCATGGCGCAATCTACTTATAATTATCAAGCCGTTGTAGGATTCCCTGATTACACTGCATACCTCATTTCGAGTAAAGAAAAGCCCCGAATTGAAAAGTCGTACTTTTTAGATAAGCGTATTGGCTTATTGGATTACCCCACAAGCCGTTCGGGTCACATATTACCGAAACAACTTTTTAAAACATTAGACATAAATTTAGAAAATTTAAATATCACTTATGCCAGCTCTCATACTGAGCTAAGAGAATTACTCGCCAGTGGTCAAGTTGACTTAATTTCATCCTATTGGCAAGACAGTGACCAAGCTAGTTTTTCGGTTAATTACATCACGCCAATAAGAGATAATGTTAGTGGTAGCCGTTGGTATTTAAAAATGCAAGATGAGAACACCGACCTTTTGTGTGCTGTTCAAGCTCGCCTCACGGACTTAGCGCGCAATCAAAGCTCCCATTACTTTAATCATGTAGAATCATTTTGGGATTGTAAAAGCGATTCAAATAAGCACTCAGTCGAGGTCGTCGATGCTTCTAAGTAAAGATAAACTTTTTTATGTAATCGTGTTTTTGTTAACAACAGTGTTGTTAGTTGCAAGTTTCTATATTGCAAAATTTTACAAAACGCAGATGAATAATCAATTGTCTGTTGCAAAGGTACAAAGCAGAATCGCACTCGATTTGAACTACTTAAACTTACCTGATGATTTTTTAAAGCACTCAGGCAGTAAAGAAATGGTTTCCAATTACATTACTCAGTTGAATGCACATATTAACCAATCTGGCATTGTGGTTTATTCTATCGAAGGTATTACAAATTCAAAAGTGCAAGGGGAACGTATATCAACTCAATTACAAACCCCGAAAAGAAGTTTGTCGGTTACTTTTATTTTAAACAAAAATCTATTAGTAAAGTCTGATATTGTCGTTTTAATTTTTGTGCTTCTAATCGCGTCGCTATTTACCTATTTAGTTAGTCAGAGCAGACGGTCATTTTATAGTGCAGTAGAAGCGACAGCAGATGATGAACAAATACTTGCTGAGACACCTAAGCTCGTTGTCGATTTAAACACGAAAACATTTTCATCAACTGCACTTGAAGCAAAGTCAGTTGCGCTAGCAAATAAGCCATTATGTTTTTATTTAGCCTTGGTTGAGTTTTGTATCCAATATCCTGATGTTGTGCTTAATCAAAATAAAGATGTACCAGATGAGTTATTAAATCTTGCTAATAAATATTTTTATCGTTTAGTTGAGCTTGGTCATACAATTAGAAAACGTCCGAACTTTACTAATAGCCTTGAGAAAACGTTAAGTGAAATTAGGGCTGCACTGGATGACGTTTGGCAAGATGACCCTGAGCTTAAGGAAATATATTACCCTCCCAAAGCTCATGGTGAAGGTTCTCGCTCCCGATTACATCACTATGGTTTAAAAGCAATTTCCTGTGATGATATCGAAGTAATAGGGAAGTAGCATACTACTTCCCATGTTGTACTTATTCAGGTGCGTAATCAGCCGCTGTTAATGGACTATTTTCTTCGAAGAAGCGCTTCAATGCTTGGGCATCCGTGTCATCTGTACTTACGAATCCAGACTTATTCGTCAATGTCGGGTACCCGTCGCCCCCTGATGCGTTGTAGCTATTGATACTCATACGATAAGTTTTGTCCATATCGAGTGCCTTACCATTAATTTTCACATCGTTGAGCTGCCCATCTTGCCTACTAAAACTAAGTTTATGGTACTGTAAATAAGCGCCTGAGTCCGGTGGGAATGAGGTTACAACTGACAGATAATCGAACAGTTCTCTTCCTGTTATATCAATGTAAGTAATGCGGTTTTTGAAAGGGTGAACTTTCAAAATATCTTTATAACTAACATCACCTGCTTGAATGCTATCCCGAATACCACCGCCACTGATCAAGCCAAAATCAGCCCCAACAGATTGCATTTGCGCGGCGATAATTACACGAGCAAGATTAACCTGCTCGTAGCGTGCTTTGCTGCGGTCGCCTTCAAGTTTAGCATCGACTGAGCCAATCTTGCCCGCAATCTGAGCTGCGCCTTTTTTCTGATAAACCGAAAGTACATCTTGGACTGTCTTATCAGGTTCAATATAGTCACCGGCAAGCTGCTTTTTGCCCTGTTTATTTGTGGTATACAAGTTCACAGGGATTAATTCATAACTTAGTAAAGTTAATTGCTCATTTTCTAATTTAAATTCGGCTTTACCGACATACTTACCCCACTCATGAGCCTGCATAATCCAAGTACCATTTTGTTGATCTGGTTTACACTCTTTACCAGGCGCAAAGTCCTTATCGAGAACATTTGCACTTGACATACAAACGGGTTCTTGCGAATGCCCACCAACAATAATATCAAGCGTCCCTTCAGGAAGGTTACGTGCCATCGTTACATCACCAGGCGCGTTGATACCGAAATTAGCATCTACATAATGGCCCATGTGAGTGACGGCGATAGTAATATCAGGTTGATATTGAGCTTTTAACTTAGGTGCTAGGTTTGCAGCAACTTGGGTTGGATCTTTAAAATCAAGACCGCCAATATATTGCGGATTGCCTATTTTAGCCGTGTCAGTTGTCGTTAAACCTATTACAGCAATTTTAAGCCCATTCTTGTCAAACACTTTATAGCCTTGATAACGTGCTTCGCCAGTTTTTTTATCGATAATATTGGCCGATAAAAATGGGAAGTTTGACCACTTTTGTTGCTGATCAAGGACGGCGAGTGGATTATCGAACTCATGATTACCAATTGCCATTGCATCGTAGCCGATGAGTGACATACCTTTGAAATCAGGTTCTGCATGTTGCAGATCAGACTCCGGGATGCCTGTATTGATATCACCACCCGAAAGTAATAAAACAGCATGTCCTTGAGCTTTTGCATCTGCTCTTAATTGATCTATCAGTGTTTTACGGGCTGCCATACCATACTCACCGTGTTCGTTATGCCAAAAACGACCATGATTATCATTAGTATGTAAAAGAGTAAAATACTGAGGATTGGTATCTTTTTCTTGAAAAGTGCTGCAAGCGGTTAATGAAAACAGCAGCGACGATAAAATAATAAAACGCATAATTGTTTGCCATATTAAAGCAGTAGGTTAATTATGCGCTTAGTTTAAACGACTTAGGTTTAAATTAAATGACTTTTAATAATTTTTATTGCCATTTTCAAAATTTAACTCACCTGTGGCAGCTAATTGACGTCGTTGAAGCTCTTGCTCTGCATAGTGTGATTTTTGATGATTATTACCTACCATCCAGTTTAAAAAACTGGCCGGTAATTGACTGTAAGGCTCACCTTGGTGTAGGCCAAAATCGCAAATAGCGCTTTCTTTATTCGCCATGGTTTATTCCTATGTGTTCATTGTTGTCGTGTAAATACTAACAAACTCAGCTAATTTGATAAGACGATTTGGCTTTAATTTATTTGATTTTTATAACTTTAATGAATATGCAATGTAAACAAGTGTAATTAACTTGTAATTAACTTGATGTGTTTTGTGTAACAATTCTTTCCTCTATTTAATAACCGCTAGTTTTTATTTAACCTCTTCATCTCAAAATAAAAACTATCAGGAAGAGACAATGAAAAAAAATTTGTTCGCGTCTGCGTTACTCGTAATTGGTTTTCAAGCTAATGCAACCATTGTAGAAATGCAAACGAATCAAGGTACAGTTACTGTAAACCTCTATGATCAACACGCACCTATAACGGTTGCGAACTTTTTAGAATATGTGTCAGATGGCTCGTATGATGGAAGTATTATTCACCGTTCAGTAGATAATTTTGTAGTACAAGGCGGTGGCTTTTCATTCGAAACAGATTTTACAGCAATTGATAAGAAAGCTGCGATTTCAAATGAGCCAGTCCTATCTAACGTAAAAGGAACCATTGCTATGGCTAAACAAAGTGGTAACGCAAACAGTGCCACCAGCCAATGGTTCTTCAACCTAAAAGATAATAGTGCTAATTTAGATGTGCAAAATGGTGGTTTCACAGTATTTGGCGAGATTACACAAGAAAGCTTTGATGTACTGACTAAAATCACTGATCTTGTGCACTGCGGAGAAATTCCCGTTGTCGGTTTAAGCAAAGATCAATGCCCAGAAACAACCGCAGGCTTTAATGGTGAAAATTTAGTGACTATTAACAGTGTTGTTGTCATTGATGAAAACCCTGATTCATCAGCAGGTTTGTCACCAGTTGAAAATACATTAATAGACAGTGATGATAACAAGGGCGGCGATTCTGGTTCAAGCAGTGGCTCAATGGCCTGGCTGATGTCGATTTTGGCAGCCAGCGTTTTATACCGTAGAAAATTTATACAGTAGAAGCTTCATACCCTGGAAGACTTATACTTTAGAAGGTAATGTAAGGCGCAATTTGCGCCTTAAAAAATTCTTATTAGAATTATTAACCACATGATAAGCATGACAAAGCTACTGACAACAAAGCTATAATAACGTAGTTTTAGTGTGTTTGTTGTTAGGTGAATTACACTGTGCAGTAATCTTAGCCCGACATAAAGCCATGCAAGAATTACAAATACAAACCCAGCTGCGTGAACTTGTAAAGCAGTTAAACAGGCAATGAAAAACAGAATCGGCATTTCAAACTGGTTTATAAAGTTTCGATCTGCGACTCTAACCTCTGAACCTGCCTTATCTAATTCCATTGTTAAAAAGTCTTGCATTTTTATGACTTTATTTCTTACCGCAGTGAAACGGCGCCGTCCCATAATCACCATGATAGAGAATGTGAGTAATACCTGAGTGAACATTGCTGCAATTAGCCACTTTTCCATAGTTCATCCTTTGTTATAGTTATTTTGTTGAAATTCGAGCCGTAAGTACTTATTTTTCACAATGTGTTACAAAGTTTTTAGAGTCTATACCCTAATAAGCATTGAATTGCGACCTGTATAAGCACATGATAAATAAAAATAGAGTCAATTTCTAATGGATACTAAATAATGAAAAAAATAATGGGCCTGAGTGCTATTGCATTTGCCGTTTTAGCTGGATGTAGTTCAACACCAAATCAAACTACCAACACAAACCTAATTCCAGAATCGCTTATTGTTAGTCCTAATGACACCCGCGAATATAAAACCCTCAAGTTAGCCAATGAAATTGATGTGATTTTAATCTCGGATCCAAGTGCCGAAAAATCAGCTGCTGCATTGAGTGTTGGGGTTGGTTTGTTGCACGACCCTATGAGTCAGCAGGGAATGGCTCACTATTTGGAGCATATGCTTTTTCTAGGTACAGAAAGATATCCTGATACTAAGGGGTATAGTGATTTTATGACTAAAAACGGTGGAGCTCATAACGCCTACACTTGGTTAGATATCACTAATTACATGTTTAAAGTGAACAACGACGCATACGATGAAGCACTTGATCGCTTCGCTGATTTTTTCAAATCGCCCAAGCTGTATCCTGAATATACTGACAAAGAAAAAAATGCCGTAAATGCAGAATGGTCAATGCGTCGTGAAATGGATTTTTTCGGTCAGTTTAAGCTTGCTCGCCAAATGATGGGGGATCATCCTGCAAACCGATTCTTAATAGGTAATCTAGAAACATTAGGCGATAAAGAGGGCAGTAATCTTCATAAAGAAACAGTGGCTTTTTATAACAAGTATTACTCGTCTAACATCATGAAAGTAGCGATGATTTCAAATCGGCCGCTAGCTGAAATGGAAGCAAAAGCGGAGCAGTATTTTGCAGACATTGAAAATAAGCAGATAGAAAAGCCAACTGTGACTGATAAGCTCGACTTTAGTAAGGCTGGCGGTAAACGTGTTTATTACTCCCCAAATGAAGATGTTAAACAATTAGAGTTGGAGTTTACTATTAAAGACAACAGCGCTGAGTTCGCTGTTAAACCAAATCGCTTTGTGTCTTATTTACTTAGTAATGAAATGCAAGGCAGCCCTGCACAAATCCTCAGAGATAAAGGCTGGGTTTCGCATTTATCTGCAAGCGATGCGCCGACTCAATATGGCAACTATGGCAGCCTTAAAGTTAATATTGAGTTGACTGATTCTGGCATGCAAAACCGTAAAGAAATAGTTGCGACTATCATGCAGTACATTGCATTAATCAAAGAGCAGGGGGTTGATAGTAAATACTTCAATGAAATTCGAACTTCTTTGAATAATGAGTTTCAATTTTTAGAAAAAGGCGATGAGTTTAGTTATGTCAGCAACTTGACCGATAGTATGCAGAAATTTCCTGTGAATAATGCAATCAATGCACCTTATTATTTTGCAAAATTTGATGCTGATGCTGTGCAAAATGTGTTATCGCAATTAAATGAAGATACTCTTCGTATTTGGTATATATCAAAGCAAGAAGATACTGATTCACAGCTTCATTTTTATGATGGCAAATACCGCATAGAAGATATTAGTGAAGAAGAAATTGCAAGTTGGAACAAGCCTAGT
The DNA here is from genome assembly GCF_021728035.1 of Pseudoalteromonas sp. L21. Taxonomy (NCBI): domain Bacteria; kingdom Pseudomonadati; phylum Pseudomonadota; class Gammaproteobacteria; order Alteromonadales; family Pseudoalteromonadaceae; genus Pseudoalteromonas; species Pseudoalteromonas sp. L21. The sequence continues at coordinate 557,136 of NZ_JAKKCV010000002.1, forward strand.
CAGTTTGAATTAGCTCTACCAACTGTAAACCGCTTACTACCTGAAAGCTTTGCAATTAAAACAGCTGAATTTAAACAACAAGCCCACCCTGAACTGGTGTTTGATGAGCAGGGAGTTAAGGTATGGCGTCAAGCAAGTCAACAATTTGCAGAGCAACCAAAAGGTCTTGTTGAGGTTTATATCAATACTCCTGACGCATTGGTTGATGCAAAGGCACAGGTACTTTACTCAGTTTGGGCAGATATCTATAACTTGCAGCAGAGTAAATTAAGCACAGAAGCGGCTGTTGCAGGTATGAGTTTAGGGCTACAGCCTAGTAATGGTCTGGTTCTATCTTTAAGTGGCTTTACTGATAAACAAGATGTTTTATTGGCACAAGCACTTGAAAACTTACAGTTAGACGTATCTAAAGAAGGCTTTGAACAAGCAATAGACCGCTATAAGCGTGATTTATTGAACCAACAGCAACAGTTCCCTTTCTATCAAGCGTTTGGAGAATACTCGAAATTAACACGAAGCGGTAAATTTGATACGGAAACCTTAATTGCAGCAGCTAATGCATTAACACTCGCTGATTTTGCTGCGATTAAACAATCGACACTGGCCGCTAATGATCTCCGTGTATTTTCCTTCGGTAACTATAATCAAGACGATGTGAACTCGATTGCTAATAAATTGATTGCTATCTTACCTCAGACTCATAAAAAATCTGACTTTGCTCGCAGCAAAGCGTGGTTGCCGAAGCTAGGTGAGCGCATTGTGTTACAAAAAGATATTATTGTCGCTGACGTTGCAGTTATCGATATGGTTGTTCACCCGACTCCAGGTTATAAGCAGCAAGCACAAGCTCAAGTGTTACAAAACCACTTCAGAACAGTCGCTTTTGATAAGCTACGTACTGAAGAACAACTTGCCTATGCGGTCGGCGCTTTAGCCCGCCCAATTGAAGATTATTCAGCGCTGGGGCTTTATATCCAAACGCCAGTTAAAGGTCCAAAAGAAATGCAAACGCGTTTTGATGAATTTAAAAAGCAATACGCAGTTGAGCTTGATAATATGACTGAAGACACCTTTATGCAGCTTAAGAACGCCACGCTTGTGTCTTTAAAAGAGCAGCCTAAAAATCTTGGCGATGAAATGGCTCCTTTAATCTCGGATTGGTATCGTGAAAACTTTAACTTCGATTCTAAAGAAAAACTGATTGCTGAGGTTGAAAAAGTAACCTTAGCCGATCTTAAAGATTATTATAAGAAAACGATGTTAAATGACCAAGCACCGCGATTGAATATTCAGCTGCGAGGTAGTAAATTTGCGGACAAGCCATTCGCTGATCTGGAAAATCAGATTAAAGTTGATAACTTAGAGACCTATTACAAAGGAATCCAATTCCAAAAATAGGATGTATATTTTAATAAATCAAAGCCCAAGCAAATGCTTGGGCTTTTGTTTTTATGCTATAAGCAAAAAACCAACCAATGCAGCTGTTGCTGCCAATATGGTATAAGGCAGTTGAGTAATAGCATGGCTCACTAAATCGCAACCAGACCCTTGTGCTGCCAGTACCGTTGAATCAGAATAAAAGCACGCTTGGCTGCCAAATGAAGAAGCCGAGAGTAATGCGCCAATCACCAAAGGAATATTCGCATCAATTGCGTAGGCAAGAGGCATAACTATAGGGATAGTAACCGCGAAAATCCCCCAGCTTGAACCCGTTGCAAAGGCAAGCACAGCCATGGCTAAAAATACCACGGCAGGTAAATATTGTGCCGTCATATAAGGGCTTAATGTATTAATAACATATTGTGGCAGCATTAACTGGTCACACACATCTTTGAAAATAAATGCAGCGACAACAGTACCAATTGCGGGGATCATACTTTTAAATCCATCCAGCATACGTTCCACCAGCTCTGACAACGTCATTAGCTTTTGCAGCATATAAAAGGGTAGTACACTGGCAAAGGTTGCGAGCAAGCCTTTAAATACATCAATCTCAAAATAGACTGTGAATGCTACCAACAAGATAATGGGAACTAAAAAGTTATAGAGTTTGCCATTACTTGCCGCTGTCTCGAAGTTTTCTTCAGCCGCTTTTACTGCATATTCATCAGCAGTTTGCACATCACTATACTGACTATTGGCTACCTCGATTTGACTATTCATGGCACGAAGTTGTGCTTTTTTCATCGGGCCAAAGGCAGGAATAATGCTTAAGCTCACAAGTAACACCACTATTACTGCAAACCAAGCGTAAAGCATATATGGAATAGCCTGAATATAAACAGCAATACCTTGCCCTTCAGAGGCAACATTATTATCAACCAACAAACCGCCAAAAAATACCGCCCATGTTGATAGTGGTACTAGTACACAGATAGGCGCGGCTGTTGAGTCGACCACATAGGCGAGCATTTCACGGCTGATTTTAAATTTATCGGTGATACGTTTCATGGTTTCACCCACCGTTAACGCATTAAGGTAATCGTCTATAAAAATAATAACGCCTAACACAAATGTCATAACGAGTGATGAACGTTGTCCCTTTGCAAATTTTAATGCAAATTCAGCAAATGCACTTGCGCCACCAGTCCTCACTAATAAAGCAATGAGAGCACCGAAACCACCGCATACTAAGATAAGCCAAGCAATGGTTTCGTCTTGCATTACTTTTAATGAGATATCTGCAAAATTAGACAATACAGTGGTAGGGCCTAGCATGGCTAACCCAAACAAAGCACCAATAAGTAAAGATAATATAGGGCGGCGTAAAAATACGGCCAAAACCACCACCAATATAGGAGGTAGTAAACTTAACGCAGAAGGTTCTTGCATTACATTTTTCACACAGTTAAGCAATGCGAGATTGCTTACAGAAATCAAAAGTCTTTCAACTCAAGTAACTGCTTTACGCGAACACACTTTTATGGACCCATAGGGAAAGTGCCTGCGTTGGCTGGCGCCAGACAGTATAGAGGATATACTGCTTTTGTTTTGCCCAAAACATCGTACGAAAAATAATCCTGAATTTTAATTTAGTCAATAAGAATTTTTCTCTTATTCTAATTAATTTAATTGCGGTATTTATGTTAGGCTAGCGATTAGTTTAACGAGGTTTATATGGCTTTTTCAGATACATACAGATTAAGTAGTCATGCGGTAATCACTAACTCAGATGGTCAGGTGTTATTACTGAAAGCTAATTATGGAGAAAAAAGTTGGGGGTTACCTGGAGGCGCTTTAGATAAGGGCGAAACCATTCATCACGCACTCATACGCGAATGCCATGAAGAACTAAATTGTGATGTACAGATTGCCTACTTAAGTGGTGTTTATTACCACACAGCGTTTAATTCCCATGCATTTATATTTAGAGTTTTTTTGCCTGAACATGCAGAAATAACCCTAAGCGACGAGCATACTGACTATCGGTATTTTAACCTTGATGAGCTTTCTCACGTTCAAAAGGAACGTGTGCTTGATTGTCTTAATTTTACTTCAGATGTTGTTAGTAGAGTATATTAGGAGTTTGTTGTGACCGATATTTTCTTACGTGCAGGTTACCCCAGTGACGATGCTTTTATTTTGAAACTGTTAAATCAGGCATCGTTTCTGAAGTATATTGGTGATAAAGATATCAAAACCCATGCACAAGCTCAGCATTACATACAACAAACATTTATCAATAGTCATCAGCAAAATGGCTTGGGCTGTTATATTGTCTGCCTAGCTGACGAAACGCCCGTTGGAATGATTGGGCTATTTCAACGAGATGCACTGGCTATTCCTGATTTAGGTTTTGCTCTCTTAGCTGAGTATGAAGGACAGGGCATCACTACAAAAGCGGCAGATTTAATGTTATCAAAAGAGTATGTGAATGATTTTGACTTGTTAGCTGCGATAACATCAATACAAAATACAGCTTCGCAAAAAGTGCTGAAAAAATTGGCATTTGAAGAAGTTGGCGATCTCATTATTAATGAAGATCACCAACCTCTAAAGGTTCTTTTAAAGACTAAGTTTTGATAACTCAGCGCCGACTTCTTGATTAACTTCAAGCCATGTTGATTCTAAAGTTATAACTAGACCTTGATAATCATCTTCTTCAAGAGGGGTTAACTTGTTAAAATAGTTTATTGCTTTAAGCTGTCTACCTGATTCTGGCGTTGTGTAATATAAGCGCCATAACCCTGCGATATTCGCATTACCATTTTGATCACCATTAAAATGATGTAACTCGTACTCTAATTCATAATAAGTTTGCTGATCAATATCCGTAATGACGGGCAATCCTTTAATGACCATCCAATCTTTTAACTTCGTATAGAGTGCTTGGTGGGCACTTGCTGTTAGCATTAAGTCTGGTGACTCACTCCATAGATGATAATTCGCAGCATTTATGCGGTTATTATCGAGTACCATTGCAATACCACGATTATTTAATGAACCACGTAGCTGTACCGTGTTAACTCTAAGTTGAGCTTGGGTATCGTCACTCAGACGTTTCATCGCAGTTATAGGTTGCGAGAATTGGTAATACTGTATGGTAGAGAATGAAGTTTGACTACATGCAGATAATACGAATAGCGAGCTTATAAAAGTAATTAGTTTATAGTTCATTATTGTTTCCTTGGTGTCGGATCAGCAGGAAGGTCCTTATCGAAAATCAACATATTTGGTTGCTGATTTAGGCCACGCGTTAGGGGCTGTAGTTCTTCACTTAAGCGTTTAAACTCAGAAAGAGTGGTCTGCAATTGTTGGTGAAACGCTGAACCCTGTTGGTAACTTGCCATAGTCTTTTCAAACTGTTTCATGGTCTTATCAAACTGCTGCATACTTTGGGTCATTTCAGCAAAGTTGCGATTTATGTCGCCTGGCAGGTCTTGCGTATCTTGCTTATTAAGTAAATCTCTCATGTCATGGGCAAGCGCTTGATACTCTGAAAAGGTGGTTTGCATTTGCGCTAAGCTATCTTCAATTTTTAAATTATTTACTTTATTTAAAACATCCGAAACCTGATCAGCAATAACAGTAATACCACTGGATATACTTGGAAATACCGTATACTCAGCTACTTTTGATAGACTTGCTGGTTCAGCGTTATTGTATATATCTAAGTCGACATAAACCGCACCTGTTAACAGGTTTCCTGGTTTTAAAGAGGCTCTAAGACCACTTTTTACCCAGCCATCTAAACTTGAATGCCAAAACTCACGTGCGGCTGTGCTGTCGTGGTATAAGCGACCATATTCAACTTTTATGAGCGTAGGTACTGCGGTATTATCTGTTCTAAAGTGTGCTGGTTTTCCATCAATAATTACACTGGCAGGTGCTTCAACCACAGTGCCTATTCGCATTCCTCTGTATTCAACGGGGGCACCGGCTCTTAAGCCTCTAATCGACTGCTCAAATTCAATCAAATAGTAGTCAAAGTCATAAAAACGTTCTTCAAGCGCAGCTTTGTAACTGTTACTCAATGAAAAGCTGTGACCATTAGTGGCAACTTCACCGGGTGTTTGTTGCTCAGGTATACCAACAGATATGCCACCTTTTAGCAGCTTACTTAGTGAACCTGTATTGACATTAATACCATCCGCAGAGAGGTCAATTTCAATACCTGAATTTACCCAAAAAATGGAATTCAATGTAATTAAGTTTTGGTAGGGCTCATTAATAAAAATACCATACTTCATTGCTTGGTTTTTCCAATCGAAAGTTGCGGTTTCTATTTGGCCTATTTTGTAGTCTTTAAAGTATATTCCTGTGCTGACGTCTAGTACTTCGGCGTTATAGCTCAATAAGGTAAAACGCCCCCCTTTGACGTTGTTAGCAATCAAGGCTGGTTCGTCTTGAAGCTCAAAATCATCTGCCAATTTTTTGCTTTCACCAGGTGAAAACTCTAAATATACGCCCGATAATAGCGTGCTCATGCCACTGATACCTGTGTCATCAATTCGTGGTTTTACTACCCATATTTTGGCATCATCGGTGAGTAAATCTTCATAATGTTTATCTATCTGGGCACGGGCAATGACACTATTTTGCTTGTCCGATAGCCTTACATGATCAACTTGACCTATTTTTACACTACGAACTTTAATTTCGGTTTTACCGGCGACAATTCCTTCAGCGTGAGGCATTTTTATATAAATAGTTGTGCCTTGATTTGCTTGATACTGATATAGCATCCAAGCGCCTATTAACAGTGCCACGAGTGGTATAATCCAAATAGCGGAAATATTAGGCGCGGTTTTTATTTTTGCTGCTTCGCTCATACCAAATTCTCTTGTTTAGCTGTTTTTAAATTAGCAGGGCTATCCCATAATAATCGAGGATCAAATGCGTGGGCTGCAAGCATTTGGCAAATAACCATAGTTGTGAAAAAAACGGTCCCTATACCAGGTGTGACTGACATTAAATTCCCCAGCTGCACTAAGGCTACTAAAATTGCCACCACAAAGACATCAATCATTGACCATTTACCTATAAACTCAGTTAGTTGATAAACACGTGTGTAATTCTTCGTTTGTCTATTAGCAGGGCGGGTGACCATTAAGCATAGAAAACTGAGCACTAGCGCTTTTGCCAGAGGCACAACAACGCTGGCTAGAAATATAATTATAGCAATGGGGTATGAACCACTCGCCCATAAAATCATAACGCCACCAATCAAAGTTGACGGTGTTTCATCTCCTAAACTAGTCGTATACATAATCGGGTAGACATTGGCGGGTATATAACACGCAACAGAGGTAATTAACCATGCAGCCGCTTTTTGAATGCTGTTAGGGTTGCGGCTAAATGTTTTAGTTTGGCAGCGAGAACAAACCTCTGTATTACATAATTGACCACAGACATGACAGGCTTTAAGGCCTTGATCAATGGCTCTGGTATTAGGTTGTGTTTGCTCAATATAAATAGGTTCTTTTAATTGTTGCCATAAGCGCTGTTTGTTTATACGTGTCGTTGCTGCAACATAGCAGACAACAAAAGCAACGTAAGACCAGAAACTAACGCCAAATGCGATATCTGCCATCGACATAATCTTCACCATGCTGACCATAACACCTATCAAAAATATCTCTGACATTATCCAAGGTTCAAGAGCAAAGGTAACTTTTAACAAACGTTTTCCCCATAGATAGGGTAAAGCTTTAAGTAAACCTAAGTGTAAGGGGATGATCAAAGCTAAAAGTAACATAGGTAGGCCAATGATACTTGTATCAATAAAGAGTCCTAAGAAGTCATTGTCGTAGTTAAATAAAATGCGAGCTGCGTCAGGAAGAGTAATTGTTTGTGTTATACCGCTGCTGCTAAATGATAAAAAAGGGTAAAACATACTACTGAGAAGCATCAAAATAGCACTTAAGCTAAGCGCTACAACACTACTGTCTTGATTGGCTTTTGAAACTGACAGTTTAGTATTACAGTGAGGGCATACAGCCATTTGTTTAGCAGTAAGGTACGGTATCTCGATGACAAGATCACAACTTGGACATGCTGTTTGCAAACTTTGCTACTCTTAAACAAGAACTTAGTTAATTCTGCACCAATTATCCTGTAAATACAAATGCAAGCTTCTTGGTTATGGGCTAGTATCTATCTTAAGCCGTTGAAAATATGCTAAACTAAAACTTTAAGGTGGAAAGTGAGCCGTACGTTAATACTTTTGTTATTTTTGTTCTGTTTTACAACTGAGAGTGTCTCTCAACAGAGCCATGAAAAGCAGATTATTGTCGCAGCAAGCTCATTTTTACCTCCTTACATTGTTAAACAATCGAACAGCGGTATTCAAATTGAGATTCTAAAAGCAGCATTACAAGCACAAGGTATTACTGAACTCGATATACATTATATGTCTAACAAACGCGCTGAGCAGCTGTTATTGCAAGGTAAGGTTGATATTGTTCTTAACTTTCCTCCGATGGCAATAGCGGGGATCCATAAAAGCGAGCCGCTTGTTATGTATCAGAATGTAGCTCTTAGTTTGGCTAGCAACGAATTTATTATTAAATCAATTTTTGATCTTGCAGGTAAGAGTGTCTTAGCATTTCAAAATGCTGTTAATTTTATCGAGCAACCGTTTAAGTCGGTAACAGAAAACTTGGCTTCCTATGATGAAGTAGTAAACCAACAGGCACAAGTCGATCATCTAATGAAGGGGTGGGTTGATGTTATAATAATGGATCGACGCGTATTTCTCTTTTACTTAGAAAAGTATAAACAATCCAACAAGGTGCTTCCTTTTGTTGTTCACCCTATATTTAAAGAAGCCCCAAGACCGGCATACTTTTCTAACAAAGCACTTAAAGATAGCTTTAATCTTGGTTTAGATAAGATTATTGCATCAGGCGAATATCAAGCAATTATCCGCCTAGATGGCACTGAATATGCGCAGTTACTCCGTCCTGAATCACGCAAATAAAGCAACTGTTTGGCGACTTAGCGCTATGAGTTTTCCGTCCTGACTCCAAATACAACCATCTTCTAGGCCATAACCATCTTTACTGTGGTGAGTGATTGCCTCATAACCAATCCACGCATCATGCGCGATGTTCGGTTCCTCAACAAATTCAAGGTACCATGACATACTACTTGCTGGTGCAGGTTGCTTATACATTTGTAATAGGGTTGGTGGCCAAGCATCAGCAAGGGCAATGATTTGTGCCTCATTCATTTGCTCGGGTGTATGTTTTAATTTCATCCAGCCACTTAAATGCGAGGTGTCAGCAGCAGAAAACGGCATATTACCGTCTTGTAAGCACAGTGCTATATGTTGAAAAAATGCAGGCATTTCTCCTTCTTTGTAAGGCAGGGCAAAACGCTCATCGACAGGTTTAAGCTGCATAGTTTTAGTTACATCAACACGTACAGTGGATTGGCGCTTAGCACCAAAACAGGCTTGAGTAATAATACAGACATCACCATCTTGGATTATTCGAGCAAGTACTTGTGCGCTGTTTTTACCTTCGCGTAAAACTTCAACATCAATGGAAAAATCAGTATCAGCAATTAAAGGTCCTACAAAGTTAGTACTTAAAGACAGTAAGCGACGAGAGCTATTAATATGTTGACGCATCGCTTGATATAATAAAGCGGCTGATAACCCGCCAAAGGCTGTACGACCCTGACACCAGTTTTCTGGGAACTGCATTACTTTTGTTTTGTCGCAGCCTAGTTCACTCGCTTTGGCGAGTAATTGTTCAAAATGCATAACTTTCCTTAACATTTATTATTATATTATTGGTTATAGCATAGCAAAAGTGATCAGACCAGTTTGCTTCCCTGCAATGAAGCTAAGAAAACACCTCTTTTTGAGGAAAAAATGCCCATTTGGAAAATATTTCAAAAAAAAGTAAATTTTTTTCATTTTAATAGTTGAATTCAGTTTGTTGCACCCCTATTTACTAGTCATCGAACGTTTTAACGAATTTTGAAGTTGGAGAAGATTCATGGGTAGAATTATTGGAATCGATTTAGGTACTACTAACTCTTGTGTAGCAGTACTAGACGGTGATAAAGCACGCGTTATCGAAAACGCGGAAGGCGATCGCACAACACCATCGATCATTGCATACACGCAAGACGGTGAAACATTAGTTGGTCAACCTGCAAAACGCCAAGCAGTAACTAACCCAACTAACACATTATTTGCAATCAAGCGTCTAATTGGTCGTCGTTTTGAAGACGAAGAAGTACAACGCGATATCGGTATCATGCCTTTTAAAATTGTAAAAGCTGATAACGGTGATGCATGGGTTGAAGCACGTGGCGAGAAACGTGCTGCACCACAAATTTCAGCAGAAGTGCTGAAAAAAATGAAGAAAACAGCAGAAGACTTCCTAGGTGAAGCGGTTACTGAAGCAGTAATCACTGTACCGGCATACTTTAACGATTCACAACGTCAAGCAACTAAAGATGCTGGTCGTATCGCGGGTCTCGAAGTTAAACGTATCATCAATGAGCCAACTGCCGCTGCTCTTGCATATGGCATGGACAAAAATAAAGGTGAAAACGTTGTTGCGGTATACGACTTAGGTGGTGGTACTTTCGATATCTCTATCATCGAGATTGACGAAGTTGAAGGCGAGCACACATTTGAAGTTCTAGCAACTAACGGTGACACTCACTTAGGTGGTGAAGATTTCGATAACCGTGTTATCAACTACTTAGTTGAAGAGTTCAAGAAAGACCAAGGTATCGACCTTAAAACTGATCCACTTGCGATGCAACGTGTTAAAGAAGCGGCTGAAAAAGCGAAGATTGAACTTTCTTCTGCACAGCAAACAGAAGTTAACTTACCGTACGTGACTGCTGACGCAACAGGTCCTAAGCACATGAACGTTAAAGTTACTCGTGCAAAACTTGAGTCACTTGTTGAAGACTTAGTCACTAAGTCAATTGAGCCACTTAAGCGCGCACTAGCTGATGCTGATTTATCAGTAAACGACGTAAATGACATCATCCTTGTTGGTGGTCAAACACGTATGCCTTTAGTACAAAAAACAGTTGCTGAGTTCTTTGGAAAAGACCCACGTAAAGATGTTAACCCAGATGAAGCAGTTGCAGTAGGTGCAGCGATTCAAGGTGGCGTACTAGCTGGTGACGTTAAAGACGTACTACTACTTGACGTATCTCCGTTATCGCTAGGTATCGAGACTATGGGTCAAGTAATGACAGCTCTAATTGAGAAAAACACCACGATTCCTACTAAGAAATCGCAAGTTTTCTCAACAGCGGAAGACAATCAATCAGCGGTAACGATTCACGTACTACAAGGTGAGCGTAAGCGTGCAAGCGATAATAAATCTCTAGGTCAATTTAACCTAGAAGGTATCCGCCCAGCACAACGTGGTACACCTCAAATCGAAGTAACTTTTGATGTTGATGCTGATGGTATCTTACATGTATCTGCAAAAGACAAAGATACAGGTAAAGAGCAGAAGATCACAATCCAAGCTTCTTCAGGTCTAAGCGATGATGAAGTAGAGAAAATGGTTCGTGATGCTGAAGCACATGCTGAAGAAGATAAAAAATTCGAAGAGCTAGTAGCGACTCGTAACCAAGCTGATGCAATGGTTCACGGTACACGTAAGCAAATCGAAGAAGCAGGTGACGCGTTACCAGCTGAAGATAAAGAAGCAATCGAAGCTGCGCTTACAGAGCTAGAAACGGCGATCAAAGGTGATAATAAAGAAGAGATTGAAGCGAAAACTCAAGCTCTTGCTGAAAAATCACAAAAGCTAATGGAAATTGCACAAGCTAAAGCGCAACAGCAAGGCGGTGCAGATGCTGGTGAGCAACAATCATCTACTAAGCAAGATGATGACGTTGTTGATGCAGAGTTCGAAGAAGTGAAAGACGACAAGTAATTGCTCGTAACGCTTCTGCCTAATTTAAAACTAGCTGCTTTGTTGTGCTATTTAAGTTAGGATGAATCATTGAGGCGCGCCAGCGAATTCGCTTGACGCGCCTTTTGCATGTATATAGATGGTAAACTCTGTTTGCCCTCATGCAGTAAAACTGCATTAAAAAGAGTAGTGTGATACATATGTCAAAAAGCGATTATTATGAAGTTCTCGGCGTAAGCAAAGATGCAAGCGAACGAGACATCAAAAAAGCGTATAAGCGCTTAGCGATGAAATATCATCCAGACCGTACCGCGGGCGATAAAGAACTTGAATCAAAGTTCAAAGAAGTAAAAGAAGCTTACGAAGTACTGACTGATCCGCAAAAACGTCAAATGTATGATCAATACGGTCACGCCGCCTTTGATCAAAATGGCGGTGGCGGTCATGGTGGCTTTGGTGGCGGTCACGGTGACTTTGGTGATATTTTTGGCGACGTGTTTGGTGATATTTTTGGTGGCGGTGGCCGCCGTCAATCTCGCCAACAACGTGGTGCTGACCTACGTTACAACATGGACCTAAGCCTTGAAGAGGCAGTTCGTGGTAAAGATGTAGAGATTAAAGTGCCAACTTGGGTTAGCTGTAAACCATGTGATGGCAGCGGTGCAAAAGCGGGCTCTAAACCAAAAACCTGTACTACCTGTCATGGTGCTGGTCAAGTTCAAATGCGTCAAGGCTTCTTTGCTGTGCAGCAAACGTGTCCAACTTGTCAGGGCACAGGTCAGATTATTTCTGATCCATGCGACAGCTGTCATGGTCAAGGTCGCGTAGAAAAAACCAAAACTTTATCTGTTAAGATCCCTGCGGGTGTAGATACGGGCGACCGTATTCGTTTATCTGGTGAAGGTGAAGCAGGTATGCATGGTGCCCCTGCAGGTGATTTGTATGTTCAGGTCTCTGTTCGTGAACACCCAATTTTCCAACGTGATGGTAATAACCTTTATTGTGAAGTCCCTATTGGTTTCACCACCGCTGCATTAGGTGGCGAAATTGAAGTCCCCACACTGGATGGTCGAGCAAAACTTAAGATCCCTTCAGAAAGCCAAACGGGCAAAATGTTCCGTATGCGCGGTAAGGGTGTGAAATCGGTTCGCAGTGGTGCGCAAGGCGACTTGATTTGTAAAGTGGTCATTGAAACGCCTGTTAACCTAAACGATCGTCAACGTGAGTTGCTTGAAGAGCTTGAGCAAAGCATGGGGAAAGATGGTTCGAAAAACCGCCCTAAAGAGAAAGGTTTCTTTGACGGTGTGAAGAAGTTTTTTGATGATTTAACTAAATAAATTTGGTTAGTTAATAAAAAGGCGCTTACTGATAAGCGCCTTTTTTATTACTAAAAAATTAATCTAGTAGTTTAAAATATTCAATTTAGAACCACGTAGTAGTCGCTATTAGCTAAGCATCTGCAAAGTGTTACGTCGTCATCATATTGAGTTTTTTGTATTCTGCCTTTTTCAATTCCGAGTAACTGACATTTATTCTGACAATCTACAAAAGCATTCCATCGTATATATTCATTGCACACAAAGTTAATAGCGAAGAAAAAAGTTAAAAGAATGAATATTTGCTTTAACCAATACAGAGTATGTGATTTCAACATGACAATTGTCCTAAAACGATTGGTTCTATTAGTCTAGTTGATTATAAAATTCATACCCTAGTACGATTCGTTCTTTATTAAGAATTTTATGTTATGTTGAACAAAATGATTACAGAGTAACTTTTGGACTAGAATTAATGACACCAGCAATCAACTTGTTGAAGAAAAAAGGAATTAAATTTGATGTGCTTTCTTATGAGCATGAGCCAAATCAAAAGCAGTTTGGACTAGAAGCCGTTGAGAAATTAAATTTACCCGCAGCACAGGTTTTTAAAACCTTAGTTGTCGAAGACAATACTCAGAACCTATTCGTTGCCGTGGTGCCTGTGAGCCAGCAGCTTAACCTAAAAATGTTAGCTAAGTTTGCGGGAGTAAAAAAAATAGAGATGGCTCCGCAACAGGCTGTTGAAAAATCAACTGGCTACATTCTGGGTGGAGTAAGCCCGCTTGGACAAAAAAAACAACTAAAAACCTATATTCACACTAGTGCAAAAAGCTTTGAAAGCATTTATGTATCCGCAGGTAAACGTGGGTTAGAGATTGCCTTAAATCCAAAAGATCTTATGACTTTAACGCGAGGTCAATACGCAAATTTTTAAGTAATAATTTAATCTAGTTTTTAATATTGTTGATCATTGTTGTCGCTGTTGATATGAATTCAGTTATTTGTGTTTCAGTTAATCCTTCACAAAGCTTGGAATCAACCTGTTTCTCTGCAATTTGTAAGCGTGAAAACAGGGTTTTACCTTGCTCAGTAAACGACAAAATCAAGCAGCGCTTATCATTTTTGTCGGCACATTTAGACACCAATTCTAGCTTTATAAGCTCTTTTACCAAGCGTGCTATTTGCGCTTTATCACGCCCCGTTTTGGCAACAATATCGTTCGCAGTGCAGTGCTGTGTTTCAGCAATAATGTGCAAGCAGCGTACATGCAATGCGTTAAGGCCAAGCTCATTGGCATTTATTGCTTCACGTACAGTAACACGGTAACTTTGTGCCAGTGTAAATAAAGCAGAAGAAAGAGAGGTTTGTGGCATGGTCCACCTAGTTGTAATTAGTTGACAAAGTCAATTAAAAGCGTATAGTTGACTATATCAACTATTGGGGCGTTGTGCAATTTAACCAGCTAGGAGACTAACATGGCTAGAAAAGTTCGTTGTGCAAACGTATTAAGTACTACACGTATTTCCCCGCATCTACAAAGAATTGTCGTTGGCTCAGACGAGTTTGCAGATTTCCCTCAAGATGCAAAAGGTGCGTATGTAAAGGTCTTATTCCCGCATGCCGGTGAATCTAAGGTTGAACTTGATTTACACGCTGAACACCCTGCATTAATGCGCTCTTATACTATCCGCGATATTAACCCTGTGAACGGTGCCATTACTCTCGACTTTGTGGTTAACCAACATCAGGGTGTTGGAACCAACTGGGCACAAAGTGCGGTAGTAGGCGACGAGGTAGGTATTGCAGGCCCAGGGCTTAAAAAACTCACTGATTTTACGCAAACACATTATTTAATGCTGGCAGACTTAACCTCTGTAAATGCAATCAATGGTTATTTACAAGCCTTTCCACAAGATGCCACTGTCGATGCCATTATTCATGTAGCTGATAAAGCAGATATCATTGAGCTTGAGCAAATTAAAGCACACACCCAACATAGTGTTGAATGGTTAGTTACAGATGAGCCAGAAACCGATCTGCTCGACCAAGTAACACGCTTATGTGCAGGTTATAACACGCAACCTATGGTGTTTATGGCATTAGAAGCAAACTTGGTTAAGGCAATTCGCCGTTTAGTGACAAGTAGTTTTGAAATTGACCGTGAACACAACATTGTTGCATCGGCCTATTGGAAACGTGGAATTGATGCTGATGGCCTAAAGGTGGAAAAACAGCAACAAAGCCGTGCCTAATTAGCATTTGAAAAATAGCCGTTCGCTCTCATTAACTAACTATAAAGAGTTAGATTTTGGAGAGTGAATGTCAGACCTTACCAACACGCCTTTTTCATTGCTTGAACTGAGCCCAATGAAAGAGCACGAAACAGTTTCGCAAACACTAGCTAATAGTGTTAGTTATGCACAAACAGCCGACAAACTTGGTTTTAATCGGTTTTGGATGGCAGAGCACCACAATATGCGTGGTATCGTTTGTGCTGCAACCTCAGTATTGATAGGTCACATCGCAGGAAAAACTCAGAATATTCGCGTAGGTGCGGGTGGGGTGATGTTACCTAACCACCCACCGCTGGTTGTTGCTGAGCAATTTGGTACCCTAGAAAGTTTATACCCAGGTCGCATTGATTTAGGTCTAGGCCGTGCCCCAGGTAGTGACCCAATTACCAGCCGTGCCTTACGTCGTGACGAACAACGCGCTGAGCACTTCAATGATGAAGTAACTGAACTTCAAGGTTTACTTGGCCCATATAAAGGTGATTCTCCTGTACGCGCAATTCCAGGTGAAAACACCAATGTCCCTATCTGGTTACTGGGCTCAAGCCTTTATAGTGCTGGGCTTGCAGCTAAAAAAGGGTTGCCATATGCATTTGCAGGTCATTTTGCACCGCGCTTTGTTGAAGATGCCATAGCTTTGTATCGCAGAGAGTTTCAACCATCGAAGGTGTTAGATAAGCCATACGTTATGCTTGGCTTACCGGTTGTTGCAGCTGATACTGACGAACAAGCACAGTTTTTAGCAACCACCGCAAAACAACGTATTTTAGCACTTATGCGCGGCAAACCACTTTGGCTTAAAGAACCTGTTCAAACTATGGAAGGGTTATGGACAGCACAAGAAAAAATGCAAGTTGAAAACTTTTTAGGGCTTTCAGTTGTCGGTGATCAAGCGAGTGTTAAGCATAAGCTGAGTATGATTAAACAAACGCTACAGGTTGATGAGTTTATCTTTACAAATGACCTGTATGAATTGAGTGACAGGCAACATGCGCTGGAGTTATTAGCAAGTATCATGCACTAATACGGATTGGCCAAATAGTGAATGCGTGTAATGAATTTTATGCGCATTACTTAAGTCCTAGCACTCATTTTGTAAACGGTTTTATAGATTGAATCAATTTAATTATTCCGTTTTAAGGATTGAATTTAACTTTATACAATACATTTATTAACCATTACCCTAGGAAGGTGCACCGTGAAATCTCAAAAAATTGCCGCAGTAGAACCACAAACAAAAACAGCATTAATCGCTGAGGGTGGTGGGCAACGAGGGATTTTTACCGCAGGTGTACTCGATGCGTGGTTAGAAAATAATTATGACCCATTCGATTTATTCATCGGCACATCAGCAGGCTCACAAAACTTAACAAGTTATTTAGCGCGTCAAAAAGGCTACGCAAAACGTTTGATCAGAGGGCTTTCTCGTCATAAACGTTTTTTTCAACTTGGCCGCGGGCTGTTTGGTAAAAGCATTGTCGATCTTGATTGGTATTTTGACAAAACCAAAGAAGTAAACCGTGCCTTAGATTTTAAAACAGCAACACAAAGCCTAGGTAATCGCGAGCTGTTGATCACAACGACTAATGCCGCTGACCGTAAACCCTATTACTTGAGTCCAAATGGTGAAGACATGCAATGGTTGGCCCTACTAAAAGCATCAAGCGCATTACCTTTTTTATATAAAGATGGTGTTAACTTAACTCCTTGGTTAACAACCAAAGCCGCAAATGATGCCATTATTCAAAGCTCTAATACTGATTTAGTGCATGATATGTATTTAGATGGTGGCCTAGCTGCACCTTTACCCGTGAAAGAAGCCTATAATCGTGGTGCCCGCGATATTGTGGTTATTCGTACTGTTGATGAAAACTTTCAAGTGCAATCTGAATGGGTTAATAAGCTAAAGACACTCGTTCGCGTATCAGGCTATTGCCCCAAAACATTTGATTACCTTGTTCAGCACGAACAAGCATATCAAGATGAGCTTGATTTTATTGCAAAGCCGCCAAATGATGCCCGTATCACACAAATTTTTGCAGGCGATAAACTACGCAGTAAGCTACTAGGTAGTACAGATTCAGACCTTCGTTATGATCATAAATTAGGTTTAGCAGCAGGCCGTGCATTTCTACAACAACAATTGCTAAATTAGTAGAGAGCATACTTGGTTAATTAATCTCACTGCCTACTTGAGATATCTGTAAATAAAGTTAAAGTGGTTAGCTATTCACTTTTTGTGATTTTTTATTAATAAGAACAATAAAGGCTGCCATG
The DNA here is from genome assembly GCF_021728035.1 of Pseudoalteromonas sp. L21. Taxonomy (NCBI): domain Bacteria; kingdom Pseudomonadati; phylum Pseudomonadota; class Gammaproteobacteria; order Alteromonadales; family Pseudoalteromonadaceae; genus Pseudoalteromonas; species Pseudoalteromonas sp. L21. The sequence continues at coordinate 574,371 of NZ_JAKKCV010000002.1, forward strand.
TTTAACACCGCTGTATCAACAATCAATGGTCTTCTTTGGGGAGAGGGCCAAATTCTTATTTATATTCTTCTGTTTGCCGGAATCTGGTTTTCGGTAAGGCTAAAAGCGATTCAGTTGGTTAAGTTTCGCCATATGTTTAGCTTATTAAAGTCGAGTAGTAATACAGACAAAAACTCAATTAGCTCATTTCAAGCTTTATGTACTGGTCTTTCAGCCCGTGTTGGAACAGGTAATCTTGCAGGGGTTGCCGTTGCTATTTCGTTAGGTGGCAGCGGTGCAATATTTTGGATGTGGGTGATTGCCATTCTTGGCATGGCTACTGGCTTTGCCGAAAGCGTACTTGGGCAAGTCTATAAAGTCAGGGATGCCAACGGCGAGTTTAGAGGCGGGCCTGCTTATTATATTCAGCAAGGATTAGGCAGCAGAGCACTTGCGATATGTTTTGCCTTTTGCTTGTTTCTTGGTTATGGGTTTACGTTTAGTGCCATGCAAACAAATACCATTACCGATGCCCTCAATTACGCATTTGAAATTCCAACTTTGTATTCAGGTATTGTGATCACAATACTGGCAGGCTCTATTATTTTAGGTGGCTTTAAAGCAATCGCCCGCTTTGCTGAACGTATTGTGCCTGTCATGGGCATTTTATTTGTACTCGCTGCAATAATTATTACCTTACTGAATATCGGTAAAGTGCCCTCAATGATCGAAGATATTTTACTTTCAGCCTTTGGCTTACAAGAAGCCGGTGCAGGGGCTATGGGCGCAGCAATTAAAAATGGTATTCAGCGAGGGCTCTATTCCAATGAAGCCGGAGCGGGTAGTGTGCCCCATGCATCAGGCTGTGCTTCACCAGTACCTAATCATCCGGTCACTCAAGGATACATTCAAATGCTTGGGGTGTTTTTCGATACCATTGTGCTGTGTAGTTGTACTGCGGTGATTATTTTATTAGCTGATATTGATATTAGTGGTGAAATGGAAGGAATACGCTTAACTCAATCTGCTATGACAGCACATATGGCCGCTGGTGGCATTTACTTTGTAGCAGCTGCAATTTGTTTATTTGCCTTTACTTCTGTGGTTGCAAATTATGCCTATGCAGAAAGTAACCTTCATTTATTTAAACTAGATAATAAACTCGGCCGTGGTATTTATATCTGTTTATATTTATCAATGATGATTTGGGGCGCATCGGCCACCATTAAACAAGTGTGGGATCTTGCCGACATTGCATTAGGTTTAATGACAGTGGTGAACGTTATCGCTATCATACGCTTAACGCCAACCATCTTATCTGTGACAAAAGACTACCATAGTCAACGTGATGCAGGCCAAGAACCCATTTTTGATTCTGAAAAAGTACAGGTTCAAGGTCAAACAGAGCAAGGTATTTGGCGAAAGTAATCTAAAACAACAACGAGAAAAGTAACCATGATAGATATTTACGCTGGGCCAACTGCTGCAAAAGTAATTCAAGAGCAAGGTCTGTCTGCCGATTTGTTTAATACCTTTTTAGGGGCAAGTGGCGGACCCAAATGGTTTACATTATTTGGTTTGGATAAATATCTATTTGGTGAATTTTTTAAAGACCGTAGCACGCCTTTAAACTTATTAGGATCAAGCGCTGGTGCATTTAGATCTGCCTGTTTTGCACAAAATGACCCTGTTGCTGCAATATCTCGATTAGCAAAGTCATACTCTGAAACACGATACTCATCAAATAAAGCAAAACCCGAAGAAATAACTACAAAAGCTCGTGAGTTATTACGTTATGTATTTGCTGAAGATGGTATTCATGAAATCATTCATAACCCTATTTTTAAAGCCCACTTTATAGTTGCAAAATCGAATGGTTTTACAGCATCAGAAAACAAAGTGATGCAGTTAATGGGTTTATCTAAAAGCTACTTAGTCAATAGAATGAATAGGCGTTTGTTAAGTAAGCAATACGAGCGTTATGTGTTTCAAGCGGCGGATAGTCAGTTATCGTTTTCAGATAACAATACTTTCAATACCCATACTATTGAACTCAGCGAAGATAATTTAGCCGATGCTTTACTTGCTTCGGGGTCAATCCCGTTAGTTATGCAAGGCATTAAAAATATAATAGGAACACCGCCTGGTATATATCGTGATGGTGGTATCATCGATTATCACTTTGACCTAACTATTCATAATGACGGACTTATTTTATATCCGCATTTTAATAACAAGCCTAAAGCAGGGTGGTTTGATAAAAGCTTAAAGCGCGGTATAACCCCGAGTAACTATGATAACGTGGTGATGATTACTCCATCAGCCGAATTTGTTGATTCACTACCTTATGGAAAAATCCCTGATCGTAAAGACTTTACTGAGCTTGATGCTGATACACGGATTAAATATTGGCAACAAGTGCTTGATGAAACTGAGCGACTTGCTAATACTTTTGATGAAATTTGCATGCATAAAAAGCCATTAATGATAAAAAATATTACTTAAGAGTCTCTTTTTGAAACTGCTCCTTCTTTCATATATTTATAGTGATAGAGTATTAATATTAGTCAAACTTAATGTTGGTTTGCATATTTATTCATTTTGGCGGGGGTGAAAACGCAGTGTCTAAATTGATCCATTTTAAAAAACCTCGTTAATCAAGTAACGTAAAACGAATGCAGTTAGTAACTAAAACGGGTAATATTAATTAGGTTTTCAGAAAACTAGTATGGTACTTGGTAACTTGATTTGTTAACTAGCGACCCGCCTTTGCGGTATCGCAGATAGCCCATAAATTACGTTATGTTAAATTAGTGAGAATAATTAAAAGTGGGAGTTAAGTTGCTAACTAGCCCACTTTTAGAAGGGTTTTTAAAAGGTTAATTTAGCTCAGAATCTACCCAGAATTTCGTGCCTTTTAATACTGCTTGTAGTGCAAGTCCATTTTCGGTTAAAGAATAAACCGTAACTTGGTCTGCAATTGCTTCCGCAACTAAAGCACCACCTTTTTCTTCATATTTAGCTGCAGCATCAGCGTTACCGCCGAATGCCCAACCGTGTTCAATAAAGCGATTTACTGCGGCTTGGTTATGAAAAACCATGACAACATTAAAGTCTTTAACGCCTAAACCTAAGCCTAAACCAGCTTCACCCATGTTCATGTAAGTTGATTTACCTGTCAGATTATTTTTAACTACACCATAGCCGCCACCAAAGCTAGCTAAAACAACATTTACATTGGCATTATCAAAAACGGCATAACCAGCTGAGTTAGCAATTTGTTGTTTTACATCAGGCTTTTGTGCGTAAAGCTCACTTAATGTATTATTTTTCATGCTTTGTACTAGAGCACGTTTCTCATCGGGAGATGCACTACCTGTAGTAGCACAACCTGTAAGGATGGTTGTGACTAAAATGAAACTTAGAGTAATAAACTTTTTCATACATATTCCTCGAATATTTGTATGGCAATGGTTAGGATAAATATAGACTAATAAAAAATATTTAAAGTCCAATACTAGACAGTATCGGACTTTGTGTTAGTCTTATAACTTGTTATTTTACAAGATATTTAATCATTATGCTCGTTGCTCTCGTCGATACACTTAAACAACTGCGCTACCAAATTGCCCATCTTGAAGATGATACTCTTGCTACAGAATATCCTGAACTTGATTACTTTATACATCAAGTTGGATTGACTGTTGCTGAATCAAGAAAAGACTTAACTTTTCTATATCAATTTTTGTATGTGTATGGGCGAAAATCAGAAGCAACATTTAATCGCTTTCGAAATGAACTTGAACGATTCTGTTTATGGGCATGGTTGATTGCTGAAAAATCGGTTTTTGATCTAAAGCGTGACGATATTGAAGCCTATGTTGATTTTATGGTTGAACCAGATTCAGCGTGGTTATCGAACTCAGTACAATGGCGTTATAAAGATGAACAAGGTATTAGAAAACTAAATACTAATTGGCGCCCTTTCATTAATAAAGAAAATATAGCAAGCCAACAAACTTTAGCAGCTATGTTTACAGCATTAAATGTGTTTTATAAGTTTGCTATTTTAGAAGAAAAAACGTTTGCTAATTTTGTGCCGGTTGTCAAAAAGAATAGTCCTTACTTAGTTGTACAATCGCAAATTAAAATCCCCGATACACTCAGTGATATTCAATGGGAGTATGTATTTGGTGTAACGCGTGACCTATGTGATCAGCAGCCTGATTTAGAAAGAAATTTATTTACACTAGCTTGTTTGAAAGGTTTGTATTTACGTATTTCTGAGTTATCTGAAAGACCACAGTGGTCGCCGGTTATGTCACATTTTTGGCAAGATAATGATGGCTTTTGGTTTTTAAGAATTATGGGTAAAGGTAACAAATTACGTGATGTAACTTTAAGTGAAGATTTTATCACTTACCTCAAACGTTACAGATTATACCGAGGCTTACCTGCCCTCCCCCGTGTTGATGAGGCCGAACCATTAGTACACAAAATTCGTGGAAAAGGTGGCATGACTGTTCGACAAATTCGTCGGTTAGTACAGCAAAGTTTTGATTTAGCAAAACAATCATTATTAGATGATGGTTTTAAAGACGATGCGGAACAACTTGAAGCGGCAACTGCTCACTGGTTAAGGCATACAGGTGCAACTCATGATGCCCAAACAAGACCGCTTAAACACTTATCGGAAGATTTAGGTCATGCAAAAATTGCTACGACTGATCAAATTTATATTCAAACAAATATAAAAGAACGCGCAAAGTCTGGAATTAAAAGGAAAGTTTAATGGAATATACCATACTCACATTAGTTGGTTTAGCTTTGTTATTTTACTCACTGACAATTCGTCAGTTAGAACGAACAGAAATAACCGGGCCAATGTTTTTTGTGTTGGTTGGAATTGCAATGTCTTACTTTTTACCAAGTGAGTTCAAATTAGGCGAAGCAGGGCTTAGTGAAATTTTACCTTTAGTTGAATTAACTCTAAGTATTTTTTTATTTACCGATGCAGCAAAATCAAAACTGACAGTATTAAAACATAGTTATCAGTACCCTAGCCTGTTACTCTTTGTCGCTTTGCCAATGACATTACTGTTAGGTGTTGCAGGTGCGTTGTTTTTCTTTTCTGAGTTATCACTTTTTCAATCTGCTTTGATTGCTATTATTTTAACGCCGACTGATGCTGCCCTTAGTAAAGGTATTTTGGAATCTACGTCGGTACCAGAAAAAGTTCGCGAAGGGATAAATACAGAAAGTGGTTTGAATGATGGCCTTTGCGTACCCATTTTTTTAGTTTTACTTTTATTAGCTCAAAATCCAGAAAGTGCGGTAACTACCGTTGATACCCTACTCGTTTTTGCAAGAGAGTTGGGTGTTGCACTTTTTATTGCTGGTGTGTCGATAGCAGTGTTTATTCCACTTTTAAAAATTGCATTAGCACGTCATTATTTTGCAAATAATAGCAGTCCATTTTTATTGATTGGTTTAGTAATGGCTATTTTCTCTTTGACACAAAATTTTCATGGTAGTGGTTTTATTGCCGTTTTTGTAGCGGGACTATTATTTGATTACTTAGCTCCTAGAAAAATTCGTTCAACATTAGTCAACGACTCAGAACATATCGCGGAATTTGTTGCACTATTAATCTGGTGTTTATTTGGCTTTGTTTGTGGTCACTTAATTGTGAATGACATTACTTGGCCAATTGTTTTTTATGCGCTATTAAGCGTGACGATTTTTAGAATTCTGCCCGTGTTACTTTCACTTCTATTCACTAATTTAAATCTCAAAGAGAAATTTACTTTTGCTTGGTTTGGTCCACGAGGTTTAGCGTCTATCGTTTTCACTTTAATGGTGATGGACACAGATATTGTGAACAAAGAGCAAATTGCTACAGTAACCTTAACAACAATTTTATTTAGTGTTTTTATTCATGGCATGAGTACCAAGCCCATTGCAAAAAGTTACCAAAAATAAAGGCGCGTTAAGCGCCTTTATTTTTTATGAATTTAATAACACTTTAATTTTTAAAGTAGCTCTGCAATTAATTGCAGTGGGTGTTTTGGTTTAAACTTTTCATAGCGTTTTACTTGGCTACGACAAGAAAACCCAGTTGCTAAAATAGTTTCAGGCTCATTATTAGAAATAATTGGTTGCCAACTCATTTCATAAAGAGCGCGTGAATTTTCTTGGTTTTGTTTTTCGTGGCCATACGTTCCTGCCATACCACAACAACCCGTACTGGTAGTGTCTAGTTGTAAATTTAGATCAGCAAAAATAGATTGCCAAACTTTAGATGCATTTGGCATGGCTGTTGTTTCAGTACAATGACTTAACAATTTAAATGGTGAATCGTTTTTAGTGGCAAGTGAAACCTGTTTAAAGTTTTGGCTTTGAAGCCATTCATGTGCAAGTTCAACTTTAAAATCGCCACGGTCATCTTTTAAAATCGATACATATTCATCTCGGTAACACATAACCAAGGATGCATCGAGCCCAACTAGTGGTGCGTTGATTTCAGAAAGTGAATTTAAAAACTCAGCTGCATTTTTTGCTGTCGTTTTAAATTCATTTAAAAAGCCTTTTACATGCTGTGCTTTACCATTTGGTTTAAACGGTAATAGCATTGGTTTTTTGCCTAACGCTTTAATGACTTTGATAAAGCTTTCGACTAATTCGGCTTCGTAAAAACTAGTAAATGGATCTTGTACTATCAGAACATACTCGGCTTGCTCTTCTTTTGAAAGCGAATTAAGTAATTCAAAATTGAATTGCTGACTTTTTGAAATACGTTTAGAAAGTTGCGGGACGCTCAAAGTTGGCGTATCAACATAACCAATGGTATTTTTAATTAAACCTGAAACAATTTTAGTGTTTACTATTGGATTCAAAACTTTAGCAAATTTTGCCATGACAGGTGCAGTTTGCTCGATGCCTGCCACTAAGTAATCTTTTACAGGTCGTGCATAATAACTGTGATAGAAATTTAAAAACCTTGAACGAAATGTTGGCACATCCACTTTGATTGGGCATGCAGTGGTACATGCTTTACAAGCTAAACATTCGTCCATAGATTCTTTCACTTCGTGGGAGAAATCATAAACGCCCTTTTGCTTATCACGACTATGTTGATAGCGTTCCCACCAAGTGATCACTTCGCCATTGATCAATTCCTTTTCAACATTGAGCAAATCAATATTTTCTGACTCTTGAAGTCGTAGCCATTCACGCATTAAACTTGCGCGCCCTTTTGGCGAATAACGGCGGTCACCAGTAACTTTATAAGATGGGCACATTGGTGATGTTTCGTCATAGTTAAAACACAGGCCATTACCGTTACAGGTCATAGCGTTATTAAATTCTGTTTTAACATTGATAGAAATTTCTTTATCGAACCAAGCTCGTTTTTGATCGTCAACAGAAACTAGTGAGTCTTTACTTTCGAGTGGAGTACAGATTTTACCAGGGTTTACTCGGTTATTTGGATCAAAAGCCGCTTTAATTTTTCTTAATTGTGTAAATAGATGTTCGCCGAAAAATTCAGGGCCATATTCACTACGGTACCCTTTGCCATGCTCCCCCCACATTAAACCACCATATTTGGCAGTCAATTTAACGACCTCATCTGAAATATGACGAAGTAATTTTTCTTGTTCAGGGTCACACATATCAAGAGCAGGTCGAACATGTAATACGCCAGCATCAACATGGCCGAACATACCATATTGAAGATTGTGTTTATCGAGAAGTTCACGAAACTCAACAATAAAATCTGCTAAGTTTTCTGGAGGAACTGCAGTATCTTCGGCAAAAGCTAACGGTTTTTGGCTGCCTTTTACATTGCCTAAAAGACCCACAGACTTTTTACGCATTGCATAAATTTTTAAAATATCAGCTTTGTCATTAGTTAACTGATAACCAATGACACCATTCGTTTGTTTTTTAACACACTCATCAAGTAACTTACATAGAGTATCTACTTTATCCTTTATGTCTTCTGGTGAAACCGCATTAAACTCAACCATGTTGAGGCCTTGCATATCTTTGTTTTCAACATCGGTTATTAAGTCCGATACTGAGTGCCAAATAATATCTTCTCGAGCAAGGTTAAGTACTTTACTGTCGACTGTTTCTACAGAAGTCGCATTTGCTGCGACTAAGAATGGTGAATGACGAAGAGCAGAATCAAAGCTATCATATTTAATATTGATTAAAGTCTTGAACTCAGCAATGGGTGTAATGTTAAGTTTTGCTTCAGTAACTATACCTAAAGAACCTTCTGAGCCAGTAATTAATCGACTCATATCAAAGGTTTGTAAATCATCAGAAAAAATATGTTCTAAATCGTAGCCGGTAAGAAAACGGTTTAAACGCGGGAATTTTTCTAAAATAGCATCACGGTTCTCAAGGCCAATATCGATAACTGTTTTATATAACTTACCCACTGTCGTGTTTTGTTCAGCAATTACCTTAGCTTTTTCTAAAGGTATGGGAGTCGTTGACATTTCAGTGCCGTCAACAAGGTAAGTTGTAAGACCTAAAACATGATCACTGGTTTTTCCATAAACTAAAGATCCCTGACCCGATGCATCTGTATTTACCATTCCGCCAATTGTTGCTCGGTTACTAGTTGATAGATCAGGTGCAAAGAAAAAACCGTAAGGACGTAAAAAGTCATTTAATTGGTCTTTTATTACACCAGTTTGAACGCGCACCCAGTTTTCTTCTACATTGATTTCTAAGATTTCACGCATATAGCGAGATAAATCAACAACTATTCCAGGGGTTAGCGATTGTCCGTTAGTACCTGTACCACCCCCGCGTGGACCAAATGTCAGTGATAAAAACGGATCACGTGAAGCAATTTGCATAGCCAGTTGTATGTCTTTTGCTGACTTAGGGAAGATGACACCTTGTGGAACTTGTTGGTATACGCTGTTATCAGTCGATAAACTTAAACGTGTTGAAAAGCTTGTATCGGTATCACCACTAAACCCTTGATTTTTAATAGTCTCTAAGAAATTAGAGACGAGTTCTGTGGCGGCTTGTTGTTGACTTATTGTTGCTATCATGACGGTGATAAATTAAGGCATTTTACAAATTATATCATGCTAATAGCTAAGATAAATTGAAGATTTTACAGTTTGTAACACTCTTTTTATCGATTTCGGGTGTAATACTTTTATACTGTGTATTAAAGCGGCAAATGAGATAGCCATATGAAAAAATTTGCATTAATCAGTTTAGGTGCCTTGTGTATGTTATTGGGTTTAGTGTTTGTGATTATACCTGGCCCATCGTTGATCTTCTTTATTGCTGGGCTTTTCTGTTTATCTTTTTACTATCCTAAAGCGCGTGATTATTTAACCCTGTGTCAAAAGGCACTGGCTAAGTCATGTGCTTATATTGATAAAAAACTTGCTCGTTGAATTAAAGGTCAACATGCCCTTAGAAGTAACAAAAATGCCAGCTGGATGCTGGCATTTTTTATATTAGATACTTTAATTTAGACAAATAAAGCGCTTAGTCTGCTAATTTCTTAGCAAGGTATAGCCACGTTTCTAATACGGTGTCAGGATTAAGAGAAACAGAATCAATACCCTGCTCAACTAACCAAGCTGCAAAGTCTTCATGATCTGAAGGACCTTGACCACAAATACCTACGTATTTGCCTTTGGCTTTAGCTGTTTGAATAGCCATTGATAATAGTTTCTTGATTGCTGGGTTACGTTCATCAAATAGATGAGCAATCAGACCTGAATCACGGTCAAGACCTAATGTTAACTGAGTTAAGTCGTTAGAACCGATAGAGAAACCATCGAAATACTCTAAGAACTCATCCGCTAGTAACGCGTTTGATGGTAATTCACACATCATGATCACTTTAAGACCATTTTCGCCACGTTTAAGGCCATGTTCTTCAAGTAATTCAATAACGCGCTTACCTTCTTCAAGTGTACGAACAAATGGGATCATAATTTCGATATTAGTCATACCCATTTCGTTGCGAACGCGTTTAATTGCTTCACACTCTAACGCGAAACAGTCGCGGAAATCTTCAGAGATATAACGTGCTGCACCACGGAAACCAATCATTGGATTTTCTTCTTCCGGCTCATATTGCTGGCCGCCAACAAGGTTTGCATATTCGTTTGACTTGAAGTCAGACATACGAACAATTACACGCTCAGGTGCAAATGCACAACCAAGTGTTGCAATACCTTCAACAAGCTTAGAAATATAGAATTCTACAGGTGATTCATAACCTGCCATCATTTCTGAGATTTCAGCTTTAAGCTCGTCTGATTGTGCATCAAAGTTAAGAAGTGCTTTAGGGTGAACACCAATCATACGGTTGATTACGAATTCAACACGCGCTAAACCAACACCAGCATGTGGTAAGCGTGCAAAGTCAAATGCACGATCAGGGTTACCCACGTTCATCATAACTTTCATTGGTAATTCAGGCATTTCATCAACGCGCGAAGTAAGTACTTCGTAATCTAAAATACCTTCGTAGATATAACCTGTGTCGCCTTCGGCACATGATACTGTTACATCTTGCCCCGCTTTAATTAAATCAGTTGCATTACCACAACCAACAACGGCAGGAATACCTAATTCGCGAGCAATGATTGCTGCATGACAAGTTCGGCCACCACGGTTTGTAACAATCGCAGCTGCACGTTTCATGATAGGTTCCCAATCAGGGTCAGTCATGTCAGTAACAAGAATGTCACCTTGTTGTACTTTGTCCATTTCATCAATTGAATCTAGTACACGAACTGTACCTGAGCCAATTTTATGACCGATTGCACGACCTTCTACTACAACAGAACTTGTACCGTTTAATTGGAAGCGCTCCATTACGTTCGCGTCTTCGTTCGAGCGAACTGTTTCTGGGCGGGCTTGAACGATGTAAAGTTTACCGTCGTTACCGTCTTTTGCCCACTCGATGTCCATTGGACGACCGTAGTGCTTTTCGATGATCACAGCTTGCTTTGCAAGTTCTTGAACTTCAGCATCTGTGATTGAGAATTTGTTTGAAAGTGATGAATCTACATCAACAATTTCGACTTGCTTACCATGTGATTCATCCGCAGAGTAAATCATTTGGATTGCTTTCGAACCGATATTACGGCGAACTACTGCTGGTTTACCGTTAGCAAGAGTTGGTTTGTGAACATAAAATTCATCTGGGTTTACAGCACCCTGTACAACCATTTCCCCAAGACCATAGCTTGAAGTTACAAATACAACATCTTCAAAGCCAGATTCAGTATCAATACTGAACATAACACCTGAAGCTGCTTTATCTGAACGAACCATACGTTGGATACCAGCTGATAAGGCTACACCACGGTGGTCATAACCTTGGTGAACACGGTAAGAAATTGCGCGGTCATTAAATAGTGAGGCAAACACGTGTTTGATTGCAGTCATTACTGAATCTATACCACGTACGTTCAAAAACGTTTCTTGTTGTCCTGCGAATGAAGCGTCTGGCATGTCTTCTGCTGTAGCAGACGAGCGAACTGCAAATGAAACATCTTGTGATGCGTCGCCATGTAATTGGCTATATGAGTCGCGGATGGCTTGGTCTAGGTTAGGTTGGAACGGTGTATCGATAATCCATTGGCGGATTTGTGCACCGACTTTAGCGAGTGTATTTACATCATCCACATCCAGTGTGTCTAAAATATCGTGGATTTTTGAGTTTAGCCCTGATTGTTCAAGGAACTCGTTGAATGCATCAGCGGTTGTAGCGAAACCACCTGGCACTTGAACACCAGCGTTAGCTAGGTTTGAGATCATTTCACCCAGTGAAGCGTTTTTACCGCCAACACGTGGAACATCTTGCATACCAAGCTCTTGATACCAGAGAACGTATTCTTGCACGGATCTTTCTCCATAAAACAAATTGTAGTACTAACTGTGAGAGTTAAGAAAGAAAACCTTCTAAAAAGGTCGGCTTCATTCTACACTGGCAACAGACCTCACGTAAACCGTGAACCCCCTATTTTGCAGATAAAGGTAATAAAAAGGTTAATTATGAGAACTGCATTCTATATTTCTGACGGAACAGCGATCACCTCTGAAGTATTTGGCCACGCAACATTGTCTATGTTTCCAGTTGACTTCAACCACAAAACTATCCCATTTGTAGAAACAGAAAAAAAAGCAAATGAGATTAAAGATCTTATAAATTCGACAGCGCAGCGAGATGGTGAGCAGCCTCTAGTATTTTTTACATTTGTAAATCATGAGCTGAGTGAAATTATTAAATCGTCATGTGCTGTATGTTATGACTTTTTATCGCAGTATAGCGATAAAATTTCTCAAGAGTTAAAAGTTGCGCCGGTACCAAAAGTCCATAGAACTCACTCCATGCATGAAAAGAGCTATGATTTTAGAATTGATGCAGTTAACTATGCGTTGACCAATGATGATGGCGCTAATATTAAAAACTACGCTGAAGCAGACATCATTTTAGTGGGCGTTAGCCGAAGCGGTAAAACACCAACGAGTTTATACTTAGCCTTGCAATATGGTATTAAAGCAGCTAATTACCCGTTAACTGAAGATGATTTAGAAAGAGGCACCCTGCCTGAATGTCTAAAGGCTTATAAACATAAACTATTTGGTTTAACAATTGACCCTGTTCGCCTTGCCGATATTCGCCAGCGCCGTATGGCGAATTCTAAATATGCCTCTTTAAAACAGTGTCGAATTGAAGTGCGTGAAGTAGAAATGCTTTATAAAAAGCAAAAAATTCAATTTTTAAATTCGACTCATCATTCAGTTGAAGAAATTTCTGCAAAGATTATATCTGATACTGGCCTTGAAAGACGTAAGTACTAACTTATTTTAGTATCGGACATTAAAAAAGGCTGCAATGTGCAGCCTTTTTTGGATAACTTAGTGTTACTCTTAGTGTTACTTACGTGCATCTTTTAATAAATCAGCAACTAAGAAACCAAGTTCTAAAACTTGATCTGCATTTAAACGTGGGTCGCACTGTGTGCGGTAACGCTGCGCTAAATCTTCATCAGATAAACCATAAGCACCACCCGTACATTCAGTTACATGCTGGCCTGTCATCTCAAGGTGAACACCACCTGGATATGAACCCTCAGCCTTATGTACAGCGAAGAACTGACTAATTTCACGAAGAATATTATTAAAGCTACGTGTTTTATAACCTGAGCTCGCTTTTTCTGTATTGCCATGCATTGGATCTGAGCTCCAAATAACTTTACGGCCTTCTTGTTGTACTTTACGTACTAGTGCCGGTAGTTTCTCAGGTAGTACATCTGCACCCATTCGGGTAATTAACGTTAAGCGACCTGGAATGTTATCTGGGTTCACGGCATCGATAAGTTTGATTAGCTCATCTGGGTCCATACCTGGGCCAACTTTTACACCGATTGGGTTTTTAATCCCTTTAAAGAATTCGATGTGTGCGTGATCAAGCTGACGTGTACGCTCACCAATCCAAACAAAGTGTGCAGAACAATCGTACCAGTCACCTGATAAATGGTCACGACGTGTTAGTGCTTCTTCGTAGCCTAATAGTAACGCTTCATGTGACGTAAATAAGTCGGTTTCTTTTAAACTTGGTGCCACTGTTGAGTCAATACCACACACTTCCATGAACTCAAGGGCATCTTGAATTCTATCGGCTAACTGCTGGTATTTCTCTTTAAGTGGATTTGCAGCTACAAAACCCATGTTCCAACGGTTTACTTGGTGTAGGTCGGCTAAACCACCTTGCGCGAATGCACGTAATAAATTCAGCGTTGCTGCACTGTGATGATATGCCGTCATCAAACGCTGTGGATCGGGTACACGTGCTTGCTCTGTGAACTCGAAATTATTGATGATATCACCACGGTACGAAGGTAATGAAACACCGTCTATCGTTTCGTAATCTGATGAGCGAGGCTTAGCGTACTGACCAGCCATACGCGCAATTTTAACTACAGGGCACTTACCACCATAAGTTAAAACAACGGCCATTTGTAAAAGTGTTTTAAAAGTATCGCGGATATTTGCTGCATTAAAATCACTAAATGACTCTGCACAATCACCACCCTGTAATAAGAAAGCTCTGCCTTCACATACAGCTTCTAGTTGTTTGTATAAGCTACGCGTCTCTTCAGCAAATACTAAAGGTGGTGCGCTTTTTAATTGCCCTTCGACAGATTTAAGGGCTTCTTGATCTGGGTATTCTGGCTGCTGAAGTATCGGCAGTTTTCTCCAGCTGTCTGGGTTCCACGATTGCATGTTCTTTCCTCATTCCTAACATAGACCGTTAACGAAAACTAACTTATTGCACGTACTAAGTTCAAGGACAATATTCAGCTATTTTTAATTATTTAGTTATTTGATAAATATATTAGATATGAAAGTTTCTTAGCTATTTATTTATATTTTGTAAAACAGTTAGTTAACTCACCATAATACGTTAGCCATAGAAGTTATCACATAAGAACACATCTTACTATACGCCGCCTTTACTGTACCCTCATCTTTACAGAACTAAAAAACATTTTTAAACATCATATTGAAAAATAAAAATAATGTGCTACATCTATCATAAAGAACACATCATACTTCATTTTGTACATTAGTAAGGTCAACATTTGAGTAAATATTACTTTAAATAATCAATGCAAAAGGTTAGACTTTATTTATGTTTAAGTACGATGTGTTCTTATGAGTTCAAAACTACATATTCGCAGTCAGTTTGATTTGGTAAGTGAATTAACCCATTTGTTTTGTGAAGAATTAAGGCAAGTTGCTTTCCATAAAGCAACATTTTATCAGTTACCTGATATAGATATAAATGAAGAAAAGAAAATCCCATCCACTATTGCTGTACAAAAAGTTGATGGAGATGAAGCCCACAAATTAATTCTAAATTCCTTTGGTGACTTTTATAAAAAATCAGGTCTAAGTAGTCGAGTTTTGAAAAGACATCCAGGTTTGTTAATTTTGAAGGATGTTGATAAGACACATTTTACAGCGAGAATAAATCAGTTAAATAAAGCGAAGGCTGATTTTAAAAATTGTGTATTAGCTATCGACAATAATGATGCTCGCTTTGAAGCTGTTCATAATGCTGTACCAAATTTAATTACATTAGCCGCTTATCGAAAAGTCCATTTTGAGACCGAGTCACCCTACTCCGTCCGTTTCACTTGGATGCATAAACACGCAACCAAAACACTTACAAAAAAGATGGCTTTAGCAATGTTGGATAAATCGGCTGGTTACTCTAATCCAAGAATGATCGATCAGCATTCTTGGCAAGCACTAGTTGCACAAGAGCAAAGTCGTGTTGCAAGTTTAGTTGATAAAGAAAAGTTACGAATTCGTAGGCCAACAAGAGTGAGCCCGCAAGTTAACGTAAGATACACAGCTCAAAACCGATATCATGTTAGTGCTGCTTTACCATTTATTTTGATAAACCCAGAACCCGATGTAAAACTTGGTACATTACCTGAT
This sequence comes from Pseudoalteromonas sp. L21, assembly GCF_021728035.1. Lineage (NCBI taxonomy): Bacteria > Pseudomonadati > Pseudomonadota > Gammaproteobacteria > Alteromonadales > Pseudoalteromonadaceae > Pseudoalteromonas > Pseudoalteromonas sp. L21. The sequence goes on from NZ_JAKKCV010000002.1 coordinate 589,866, forward strand.
TATAAAAAACCCGAGAGTCATCCTCGTAAAAGAGAATATGATTTCTTGGTTGATAGACTTTACTTAGAACAAGTAACAGATTGATTATGTTAAAAAGGCCACTCGCGTGGCCTTTTCAATATAGTTGAGGGTATTGAAGAGATTAGTCTTCTACTATTTCTTCAATTTTATCTTCATCGATTAATACAGCATTCTCAACAATGCGTTTACCACCTTGAATTTCGATTCGTTTGTTATGCTTATTTAGTGTAAGAATCTCATCACAAAATTGATCAGATGGATGCATCTCGTAAGTGTAATCAATAATATTGCCCGTTTTATCGTCTTTAACATTGGTAATGTTATATTCTGAGATTGCACCTTTCTCTATTAAATCTTTCATTGTTGTCGTCATATCACGACGTAACGCTTTTAATTTATTCTCGGTAATTTCGTCTGTTGAATAAATAGAGCCATATTTTTCCATGATTGATAATAGTCGGAAATGGTAGGTCTTACCCGGTGCTGCATAACGCCATAAATGATACAAGCGAAGCATCATCCAACGAGATAAACCACGTTTTAATTCTTGCGCACTATTAAAGTAGTAACCTTTGTATTCAAGGTTATCGATCATGTTATGAACAAAAGCATTCAAACACGCTACACATTTCACATTACCACCTTGACCTTTTTTGCCACTAAAATGAAGTGACGATAAAAAGTTCATATTCGATTCGTAAAAAGAATCATCAATGTCAGTGTTACGAGTATCAGTCGCTGAATATTTAAAAGAAAGTTTAGACCCTTGTAATGCTTCTAAAGATTCTTTGATTTGCGGATACGGCATTGATTGACCAACGGCTTTTAATTCTTGCGCTAATTCATTCATTGAAAAAACAACCGCGTACTGAATACCCGATTTAAAATTAATTTTTACAATTTTACCTTTAGACGCTAGGCGAATAAGGGCACGCTCGACTTTTTCTTCTCGGTCAGATGGCCAAACAAGATATTCTACATCCTCTCCATCTTTTCTAGTGCTAACGACCGCAGGTGTAATTTTAATTTCACCGTCATAAAGAATACCGTCAACCTTTTCTGAAATTCTTCTGGTAACGATGGTTTTTTTAGGTGCTTCTTCAACCGGAAGCTTTTTATGACCAGAACGGACAAAGCGTCCCCATAAATCATAATGATTAAATGTATTTGAGTAAGCTCTCAAACCATGCGCAGCATTTTCAATTGAAACGCGCACATCTTTGTTGTCTGTAAAGAGTGCAAGACTTTCATTATCTATTGCACTTTCCACCCCGTGGATCTGCCCGCGTAAGGTATCGGGTAAATTATCAACCGAGATGTTGACCTTTCGGCTCATTGTTCTTATTTCCAATTTTTCTTCGACAGTTAATAACAACACATAAAACCACAAAAGTTAAATGTTTAAGTTAGTAAAAACTTGATCCGATCATAATTAATTTCTAAGGATCAGCTTTATACTAACTAACTCGCGGTTGCTAAATTTCAGATCAGATTTTTACTAAGGTATAGTTCATAGGTGCAGATTTTACTAACTCAGTTTAAATTATGTCCTGTTAAACGAGTTTTTTTACTAAATTAACACGACATAAATCTCATTTTTAAAACGGCATGTGGATAAATCTAGTTCTAGTTAGCAAAGATCTGATCTGTACCAACTACAGATCAGATCCATACTAACTATTTAATTAAAATAGCAACTATCTCGGTGTATAACTTTCTAATTTAGTTAGTAAAAATTTGATCCGCACAGTTAAAAATGTGAGCAAATCAGTGATTAAACTGTGAATAACTTAGGTGCTTAGTTTTTGCTTAGTAATAAGTTGATCTGTGAGTATTAAGAGATCTGATCTTTACCAAGTAAAATTACGATCTGACTTTTTTAAGAATATTCAATAAAATCAGTTATATACTTCACTATTTTAGCATATTAACCTTATATACCTATATATTTAACCGATATTAATCTTATTTATTTATACTTAGTTTCACTAAAGTTCCAAATTTTTATTAAATGTCTTATAAATAAAAGGTATGTCGCCTTAAATACTTGTTTACAGCAATTTGAATGGACATTATACTTAAACCATAACTTTGAGGAAGAAAGTATGTCTATCAATAATAATGCGCTAGCCACTTATAGGTTACTAAAAGCGACAGCAGAAGTTGCTGAAAAATCGCTAGAAGGACGTATTCAACATTATCGTGCTCATCTAAAATCTGAAGAAAAAGAACTACGAACCTACACCCAAAAAGCAGCCGCAGACTTATTAGGCTGTAATAATCGCACCTTAAAAAGACGTCATGACAATGGTGATTTTGATGAACTTAACATCAAACGCGGTGCCAACGGTCATTATGCTTATACTTTAGTTAATATCTTCGCTATGGCAGACATTATGGATATTAAGCCTGATCACCGTACTGCAGATGACAAATTACAAGTTATTGTTATCAATTCACTAAAAGGTGGTTGTGGTAAAACAACAAGTATGGTGAATATTGCTGCAGCATTGGCTACTACTAACATTAAACGTTATCGAATTGGTATTATTGATCTCGATCCACAAGGTTCATCATCTAGTTTCTTTCCACCGAGCGAGCCGGATCCGATCACTGTCGGTGACTTAATGCGTGATTGTATTGAACTTGAAGAAAACGAAACTTGGGATGAATTGGTTACTAATTCTTTTCTACCAACTCATATCCCTAATATTCGTATTTTACCCTCTGGGATGGATGATTTTTACTTTGAGCATGAAACTGCAACATTATTAAAAGACAGCTCAAGCTATGATAAAACGCGTCATTATCATAAGTTACTTGAAAAAGTCATTGAACCAGTAAAAGACCAATTCGATCTTATTTTAATAGATACCGCACCTTCTCTTAACTTTATGTTTTACAATGCATTAATGGCTTCAACATCGATGCTTATTCCGGTTCATCCTGAAGCTGTAGACTTTGATGCTAACAATAAATATTTAAAACGATTGGGTGAAATTTATCATACAGTTGCAGCACTAGGCCACCAAGGCTGGGACTTTATGCAGTTCTTAGTAACTAACTATGTAAAAGGAAATCACTCACAGCGTGACATTGTAAAAGATGTACGTAGTGCATTTGGTCGCCAAGTCATGAGTTATCCAATTAATCATAGCTCGGCTATTACTGCCAGCTCATCATCCTTTAACACTATTTTTGATCAAAAAACATCAGATAGCTTAGCTAGTCGAGAGTCACTCCTTCGTGCTCAAGAAAATATCAAAGATGTCGTTGATGAACTAGAAATGTTGATTCGTTCTAATTGGCAATCAACCCAATCTTCTCTTAATCCAGCTAAGTAAGGTTAATAATAAAAATGGCTAAAAAACGTAAGAACGATACCAGCTTAGACCCATTTTCAACATCAATTGAAAGCAGTAGCTTAGATGCATTACTAGAACAGGCAACAGCTGGAGATGTAGTTAGTATGCCTGCTCCTAGCGATCCGACTCGCTTAATTACTTTAGTGTGTAAGGTTATCCCTAGCTCTGAAATTGAATCTAGAACAAAGGTCTATGGCAAAAATCGCCGTGTACAATCATTACTAAATGAAAAGTCGGTTGCCGATATCCTTCCTGCAATTGCTGAAGACGGCCGCAACCAGCACCCTGCTCTATGTTGGGATAAAGGTGACGAAATGCTTGTTTTAGCAGGCTCCCGTCGCCGTAAAGCATGTATTTTAAGTAATTCCGATTACTTAGTTTTAAGCTCTGAAGATTTCACAGATCAAGATGCTAAAATTCTTGCGGTGTCATCAGATCAATACATTGCTCCGAGTCTGTGGGAGCTTGGCCAAGCATATCAACAAACCCGTGATGAGCTTATCGCCGAAGGAAAAAAAGGCTCTTATCGTGAGATAGCGGCTATTGAGGGGGTATCTCACACAGCAATTGCCGATGCTATCAAAGCTTATGAGAACCTACCTTCTGAGGTTTTAAGCCTGTATCCTACGGCAAATCATGTTGGTCGAGAAGTGGCGAAAAAACTTATTAGCGCTAAGGAGCGTGATGAAAAGCTATTTGCAAAGCTAGTCAATAATGTAAGCAATGATGCAGATATCGCGCTAATTAGTAGCGATGATAAACGTGCGTTAGCAATTACTAAAGTATTAACAGCTGAACCAGCCGCGCCAAGTCGTCGTGAAGCGCTGATCGACAGTGAATTTGTGAGTGTACAGCGCAATATAAAAAGCGGTGATTTATCTGTCAAAATCGATAATAAAGTGATGACAGACAAACGCTTAGAGCAGTTAACTAAGCTTTTAAGTAGCTTCAATTAGTTAGTAAAATAACGATCTCTCACGCTTTTATAGTTAGTAAAAGCGTGATCTATAATTTCATTTTGTTAGTAAAATAGTGATCTATAACATTCAAATTATGCTGGTTTCACCCTCTTAGATCAGTTTTTTACTAACTAAGCACCCTTTACAGGCTTCTTTTCCTCTTAATCTTGTTTGCTTAGTAAAATAGCGATCTGTAAAGCCCCTCTTCTGTGATTAACCTGTTTATAACGTGTGCAATTTTTGTTTGTTAATTGAACGTTCTGGTCTTTTTCTGCTCTGATCTTACCTAGGAGCATTTTTTTACTAAGTAATCAGCTCCAACCAGTCCAAAATGCCTCGATAGTGCTTTAGCTCTTGGTCGATAGATCATATACTGGCAGAATTATTTTTTGTTTTTACTGTCAAAAACGTTATGTCTGCTAACTTATCTAAAAATGACTTATTAGCTATCTTTGAAGAAATCAAACAAGAGCAAGAAACTCAGTTTCCTTTATCTGAGCGCTTCATTAAACAGCTATTTAAGCCACATGTGTTAAGTAAAGCAAAAGAATACCACCAGAACGGTCAAATCAACTGGTTAGAGCATAACAGTGACTTTAGTATTATCGATGCATCAATGTTTGGTAATGAAGGTAATACCTTCACTCAACATATTGAGATCAGTAAATTACCAAGTGGCTTTTCGGTTGATTCACATTGTACTTGTGGTTCTAAAACTAAATGCCGGCATGTTGCAGCTGTGCTTCTTAAGCTGAAAATAGAACACTCTGGTGACTACGGTGAAGACTACATCATTAATGATTGGTTTAGTGAACTTAAAACGCTAAAGCAAAATACCACTAATACTGCTAAACAAGTTCTATTATTTGTCCTCGATGTAGAGAAATCTGTTGTAACCCTCACCCCAAAAATTGCTAATTATGACTCAGAACACGACTATACATTGGGTCGAAACCTAACTGAGCAGCAATTAAATAGCTTTGTAACTCCTACTGATTTATTAGAATCGGATTTTCGTTTATATAGCTGGATCCGTTCTCAAAATGCACTCGGTAAACTTGAGCTTAAAGGTCAATGGGGCTTCGCTGCACTGCAACAGCTAATTGCAACTCAACGTTTGTTTTTAGGCCGCTCTCGTCAGCCTATAAAAGCAGACAGCATGCAAGCTTTAGAGTTTGGTTGGACACAACACAAAGACTTAACCTCATTAAATATGAAACTTGCAGGCCAAGATAATTGGTTATTGTTAAAAACAACCCCTCCTACTTACCTCGATCCTGATAAATTAAAAGTAGGTCGTATACGTACTCCGTTAACCGCTGATGAGATTGCTTTACTTGCAAATATGCCAGCTATTCATACAGAGAACTTTGACCGCGTTTATCAGCAACTTAATGAAAACTTTGGTGAAGGTTTTATCCCCCACGCTTTTAAGCAAAGTAAGAAAAATAACTCCCGTACAGTTTTTCCTGTCATTAGTATCAATAGTGATGAGAACGTAATCACACTCTCTTTAAAGTTTAATTATCATAATTCGCTGTATGATTTAGGTCAGGCACCTGCTGATATACTGAACAAGTCGCTTGAGAATACGGTTGTAAATGAGCTAACAAATCTCGGTTTTGAACTCTGTAAAGGGGCTTTACAAACTGAGCTCATTTTTAATAGAAACTCGGCGATTCACGGGCACTGGCTTAAGTATGAAATAGTTCCTAACTTATTGAAACGTGGTTGGAAAATAGACGATAAGCTCAGCGTCAGCAAAGGGTTGAAGCAAGTATCACTTCAAGTCCAGCGTGGTAAAGGTCATCAAATAGTTAGTAAAATCGTGATCTCGGGAGTCAAAACGCTACAACTATTTACGACAGATAATCCCGACTTCCAATCTCTCAATCGACAAAGTGAACTGTTTTATTATTTCAACGTAGGGAAGCGTTTTGCTGTAGTAGAAAAAAATGCTATTACGCAATTAAATGATTATCGCAAGCGATTTGAATACATCAAAACTCGTGACGAAATCTTAATGCCTTTATCGTTTTTGTCTAAGCTTATCGAGCAAAAAGCAATTAAGGTTAATATTGTTGACGATGCGCTTGATGCTTACTTAGCTGAATTAAATAGCTCACAACAGCTTATTAAAAAGTCCGATATTCAAGGCTTAAACCCAGGTGTGCAATTACGTGAGTATCAACAACACGGTGTTGATTGGCTTAACTTTTTAAAACGTCACCAACTTGGTGGTATTTTGGCAGATGATATGGGGCTAGGTAAGACCTTGCAAGTTATTGCCTTTTTAGCGAATGCCAAGCAATCACCTCAAGCAGGCCCTACGTTAATTGTTTGCCCAACCAGCTTGGTTGGTAATTGGCAAAGTGAAATCAATAAGTTTGCGAGTAACTTAAAAATCACTACCGTCTTCGGTGCTGCCCGCAGCGACCAATTACAACAGTTGTCGCAAGCTGATTGTATTTTAACAACTTACCCACTGCTTAAGCGCGACATTGCCTTTTATTCGCCGCTGTATTTTGAAAACATCATTCTTGATGAGGCGCAATATATCAAAAACGATGCCGCACAGGTTTCACGCTTAGTTAAGCGCCTTAACGCAGACTTCAAGCTGTGCTTAAGCGGCACCCCTATCGAAAATAACTTATTTGAGCTTAAATCCTTGCTCGATTTTGCAATGCCCTCTTTACTTGGTTCGCAAACACATTTTAAGAGCTATTTTCAAATGCCTATTGAGCGTGATAACGATGTTGCCCGTGCAGATGAACTTAAATCGTTGATCATGCCATTTATCTTACGCCGAACTAAAGTACAGGTAACGCAAGAACTCCCAGAGAAGACCGAGCTAGTTAAAGAGTTTGAATTTGAAACTAAACAAAAAGAAATTTATAACGGCATAACTGAATCATTAGAGCAGAAATTGGTCGATCTATTTGCCCAGCAAGGTGTGCAAAAAAGTAAGCTGGCATTTTTAGATGCATTATTAAAGCTTAGACAGATTTGCTGTCATCCAAAATTGATCGACCCTAGTTCACAGGCTGGCAGCGCTAAGCTTGAGTGGTTATCTAAGCATTTGCCTATCATGCTAAGCGAAGGTCGTAAGGTAATTATATTTAGTCAATTCACTATGGCACTTGATGTGATAGCAGAGCGATTAAATGAGCTAGGCATCCGCTTTAGTATGCTAACAGGGCAAACAAGACACCGCGACCGTGTTATCGAAGAGTTTACTCAAGGTGATACATCCGTGTTTTTAATAAGTCTTAAAGCCGGCGGTACGGGATTAAATCTAACTCAAGCAGATACTGTGATTCATTTTGATCCTTGGTGGAACCCTGCCGTTGAGAAACAAGCGACAGATCGTGCCTACCGAATTGGCCAAACTAACCCTGTGTTTGTCTATAAATTGATTATGGCTAACTCAATTGAGCAAAAAGTATTTAAAATGCAGCAGCATAAGCAAGCCCTTGTTGATGCATTATTTACAGAAAAATCAATGAGTTTCACTCAGTTTGATGAAGAACAAATGCTCGCACTGATAAAAAATTAAATTTTTTTAAAGTTTTTTTGAACTAATCAAATTTTAGGGCGTCTATTATTATGCTTGTTGTTAAATTGCAGTTTACATAAGCATTATGTTGATTTCCCATTTGGTTACTAAATTTTAGTAATGTTAGAGCCAGCTCACCTTGAGCTGGCTTTTTTTATGCCTAAACCCCCTACTCTGCTGAGCACTAATTCGTTATGATGATGTGTCTTTAAGTTATTGAGTTTTCGTTATGATTACAGAGCTAATTACACAGATTAATTGGCAAAGTGGTGTGCTTGGTACTGCTGCAGGTGCTGTTGCAAGTGGTGTTATTTTTGCGCTGCAAAAAAGTCGCTTAAAAAATCAGTTAACTGAACTGCAAAATAGCCAGCAAATCCTGCAAAATCATTTACAACAAAAGCAGCTGCAACTTGAACAAAGCCAACAGACGCTTTCTCAGTTACAGCAAGATTACGCTGAACAACGTGATGAGTCTCAACACTTTAAAACTCGTTTTGTAGAACAAGAAAAACAAGCACAACAATACAACCAATTTTGGCGTCAAGTTGAAGCTGAGCTTGCTGACACTAAAGCTTCACTTAATCAGCGGGATGTTGATTTAAGTACCTTACGAAGCACGATAGAGCAAAAAGAACTGCATTTTAAAGAGCAGCTTAGTCATATCAAAGAAAGCAAAGAGCAACTCAAAAAAGAGTTTGAAAATCTCGCTAATCAAATCCTTGAAGAGAAATCGCAGCGTTTTAAAACCTTAAACCAAGAGAGTATTGAGCAACTATTAAAGCCGGTTCAAGGTGAGCTAAAAGGCTTTCGCGATAAAATGGAATTGATCCACGTTGAAGATCTTAAGCAGCGTGCTGCACTTAAAACAGAGTTATTGCATTTACAGGCTAAAAGCCAAGCTATCACTGAACAAGCTGATAGGCTGAGCACCGCATTACAAGGGCAAAAGAAAACCCAAGGTAATTGGGGGGAGTTAATGCTTGAAAATGTACTAGATAGCGCTGGGCTGCGTGCAGGGGTAGATTATCAACGTGAAGTGTCCTTTAACACCGAAGACGGTCGTTTACGCCCTGATGTGGTGGTGTATTTACCTCAGCAACGTCATTTAGTTATCGATGCTAAAACCTCTTTAAACGCGTATACACGCTATGTAAATGCTGATACAGAGCTTGAGGCGCAGCAGGCGCTAAAAGAGCATGTAACCGCTGTGCAATCGCGTATTAATGAGTTAGCAAGCAAAGCCTACGCCAGACTCCCTGGTATTAACTCACCTGAAGTGGTGATCATGTTTGTACCGATTGAGTCAGCATTTGTTGAAGCACTTAAATACCAAAGTGATATTTATCAGCAAGCTATCGAGAAAAACATTTTAGTCGCAACTCCAACGACCTTATTGACTAGCTTAAATATCGTTAAACAACTGTGGCGTTTTGAAGAGCAAACTAAATACTCAAAAGAGCTTGCCGCCCGCGCTGAGCGTTTTTATAACAAGCTCAATGGTTTCCTAACCAGTATGGAAGGGGTTGGTAAGCAATTAGACCGCGCCAAAGAAAGTTACGATAAAGCGTTTTCTCAGCTGTATCGTGGTAAAGGAAACTTGATTAAGCAGGCCTCTGAGTTCAAAGAGTTGGGTGTTTCTGTTCAAAAAGAGTTACCCGCGGACAGTGTTGAAAAAGCCCACTTAGAGTTAGATTGATATCTATCAAAAAGGCCAACGTCATGTTGGCTTTTTATTAGTTAATAAGTTCAGCTGAAACGATATCGTTGAGCAGTAAAAAGTGGTTAAGTACAGACTCCTCAAGCTCGAATACATGCGCTACTTTTTCGCCATTTGCTGACATTCCTGTTTGCGCACCTGCAAACTCGATATGTAACCCTAAACGCTTCAGGGTTTGGGCATCGTAACTATAAATAGCGGAATCATGTCTTTCGCTAATGCCTGGCATCACTCCTATGATAGTAACCGCTTGTTCAACGTTAATGATATCGAAAAATTGTCGTTCTGCGGTTTGCCATTTTGCTATATAGCTAGCGACCTCGGGTGGCTGATCCATCGGCACGTATAATGGCTGTAATGAGCCACCACGCCAGCCGATAACGGCTTGTTCCTCAACAAAGACATGCGGGCTTGCCGTAAGTACATAGTTGGCGCAGGAGGATGCACAAAACTCGCGTACCACAACATTGAGTTGATATTCATGAACTAAGCCTCCGAAATGAAGACCAGCCATCACATCACCACCTTGGCTATTAATAATTAAGGTGTTGATTTGTTGGCTGCTAGTTACTAATAATTGTTCGAACTTTTCAACATTTTGCTTAGATGTTTCGCCCTGAAAATAAATAGTGCCTGGCGATACCTCACTGATTTCAGCGACCCTTTGCTGTGTTGTTTTACAACCAACCAGCAGTACGCTCAATATTAATAAAAAACGCATTAACAATGCCTTGAAGTTTTGTTTGTATACAGTGCGCAATTTAATAATATGTCATTAACGAACTGCAAAAATGGCATAGTACGTTTTTTTACTTAAGAAATAAATCCACATAACAGGAACAATTGTATGAATATTGGAATTTATATATATGATGATGCCGAAGTGCTCGATTTCTCAGGTCCATTTGAGGTGTTTAGTACCGCTGAGCGCCTAGCGTATAATGACTGGCAAGTGAGTTTAATTGCCGAAACTACTCGTCCTGTTCTTGCCCGCGGTGGTTATAGTGTAAACCCCCATTACAGTTTCACAGACTGCCCTTCGCTTGATCTACTTGTTGTGGTTGGTGGTGACCATACTCGAGAACTTGAAAAAGCAGAGGTTATTGCGTGGTTAAAAGACACTGCCACTAACACCAAGCGTGTTGCGAGTGTTTGTACGGGGGCGTTTTTGCTTGCTAAAACTGGGCTTTTAAACGGGAAAAATGTGACTACTCATTGGCAAGATCAACCTCAGTTGGCTGCTATGTTTCCTGATCTCAATGTGATTGCTGATACTCGTTGGGTCACCGACGATAAGTTTACCAGCTCAGGGGGAATTTCTGCTGGCATTGATATGAGCCTAGCGTTAGTCGCTGAGTTTATTAGCTACGAACACGCCTTACTGACCGCTAAACAGATGGAATATCAATGGCAGACTTTATAATTGTTCAGCAATATAGTTGGTTATAAACTGCTTTAAACAGGCAGCCTTTTTACTCAGTAAACGTGCGCTTGGCCAGATTGCATAAATGTCGCGGTTTTCCCCTCGCCAGTGTGGCAGTACTTGAACTAGCTGCTGAGATTTTAATTCATCTATTACCTCAAACCGAGGTAACAAAGCGATACCTTGCTCATCACAAACTAAGTATTTTACAAATCCAGTATCATTAAAAGTAGTAGCAAATCGGCACATGTGAGTATAAGTTGCATTCGTTTGCGTATTGGTTAGCTGCCACTTATTTCTCAAAGTGGTACCAATTAATCTATGTTGTTTTAAATCTGCTGGCTCTTCTAAGGCAGGTGCCGAATCAAGATATGCTTTAGTGCTTACAAATAAGCTATCAACACTGCCTAACTTTTTCTGATGGAGCATAGAATCAGCCTGCGGCCCTACTCTTATTGCTATATCTGCTTGGCTTTTACTGAGATCTTCAAGTTGGTTATTAAGCAGTAGCTCAAGTTGAATATCAGGGTACTGTTTAGTGAATGCGAGCCACATCGGCTTTAAGAAACCATGACTAATATTCAGAGGTGCTAAAACTTTAAGCTTTCCTGACAATTGTGCTTTTTGCTCATTAAGCTGGCGGTGAGTTTGTTCAAATTGCTCAATTAATTCAACATAGCTTTGAAAATACACCTCACCTGCTTGCGTTAACGTGCATTGCCTTGCTGAGCGATTTAATAGCTGCTCACCTAAGCGTTGCTCAAGTCGTTGTAAGCGTCTCGACACTGTTGCGGTAGGCAGCGACAAGTTCTGAGCCGCATTACTTAGGCCGCCTTGTTTAACAATCTGTATGAATAGAGCGATATCGTCAATCATGTTCTCATTTATGCAATCATAGTTTGTTTATCTTACTATTTTTAGCACTTTTGCAATTAGATATCATGCCTTTTATTAAATCATTTAAGAGCATCTAATTATGAGTGTTAATGATATTTATGTGATAACTTTTGTAGGCATAGCGGCGACTTTGTTCATTGATCTTTATGCTTTTTTGCTGGCTAAAGTGTTTAAGATTCCTTCATTAAACTTTTGTTTAGTTGGCCGTTGGGGCTTGGGGTTATTAGATGGAAAGTTTATGCACCAGAATATAGCAGCTAGCCCTGTTAAGCATTTTGAGTGCGTGTTTGGCTGGTGCGTACACTACTTTATTGGTGTTTTATTTTCGTTTCTATTTATATTACTGGTCGGTATTGCTTGGCTTGAACAGCCCACCTTAATCGCTGCATGTATATTTGGATTAGCGAGCGTATGTATGCCATTTTTTGTTATGCAGCCAGCTTTAGGCATGGGGATAATGGCTACGAAAACCGCAAACCCATTTCAAGCCCGCTTAAAGAGTAGTGTAACTCACCTACTTTTTGGTGTCGGATTATATTTATCAGCTCAATTTATGCAATTTATTTAGGAGTAAGTAATGGACGCAAAGCATTGGCATCAACGTTGGGAGAATAACGAAATAGGTTTTCATGAAGGAGACGTTAACCGTTACCTAGATCATTATTTTACTAACTTAAATTTACAGCAAGGCGATACTGTTTTTGTGCCACTGTGTGGCAAAACTCACGACATTCATTATTTGCTCGCGCAAGGTATGCGTGTTGTTGGGACTGAGCTTAGTGAGATTGCCATTAAGCAATTATTTGATGAGTTAAAACTAGAACCCGAAATCAGCCAACACGGCGAGCTATTACGTTACCAAGGCGCAAATCTAACCGTTTGGGTAGGCGATATTTTTGCACTTACCGCGAATGAACTTGGCACTATCAACGCGGTTTATGACCGTGCCGCCTTAGTTGCGCTGCCAAAGCCTGTACGCATTCGCTATACCCAGCATTTACTTGAATTAACCAATAGAGCTAAACAATTAGTGGTGGTATTTGAGTATCAGCAAAGTGAGTTTTTGGGCCCGCCGTTTAGTGTGGTCGCCGATGAGCTACATAAGCACTACGATGCTTTTTATCAACTCACATTACTGTGTAAAGAGCCTCTAGAAGGTGGCTTAAAAGGGCAAGTCCCTGCCATGAACGTCGCTTGGTTTTTAAGTTAGTACTTACAAACTAGCGGTGTGTAAATTCACACCCTAGTTGTGCGTTTTTGTGGCTGGTTATTGTATCTCTGTGCGTGCACCATAGTTAAAAGCGAATTGGTATGAAAAGAAAGCGTATTTAAGGAGCACATTTATGCAAAAGCCACGCGTTTTATTTGTTTCTCATGGCGGCGGTCCTATGCCATTGCTTGGTGATCCAAGTCATGCTGATATGGTAACTTGTTTGCAATCTATTGCTGCAAAAATTCAAAAGCCGTCAGCTATTTTGATGGTGAGTGCACACTGGGAAGCGAACCCTATTAGCATCACTTCGAGTGCTGCTCCTAAGCTAATTTATGATTACTATGGTTTTCCTGAGCCTGCTTACAGTATCGAGTATCCAAGTCCTGGCGAACCTGTCCTTGCCGAAAAAGTACATCAGGCATTGGCAAAGGCTAATATCGATAGCACATTAAACCCATCTCGTGGCTTTGATCACGGTATGTATGTGCCTTTGAAAATTATGTATCCAGAAGCAGATATACCTTGTGTGCAATTGTCGTTACATCCAAGCCTTGAGCCAAGCTTACACCTAGCGATAGGTGAGGCTTTACAACAACTTGATTACGATAATTTATTGATCATTGGTTCTGGCTTTACTTTTCATAATATGCGCGCATTTTTCACCCCTGAAACCGCTGAAATTAAAGCGCAAAATATGGCTTTTGAGCAATGGCTAGTTGATGTATGTGGTAATGCTGAGCTGAGTGAACAACAGCGACAAGCTAAGTTATTAGAATGGCAAATGGCCCCTGCGGCACGTTTTAGTCATCCTCGAGAAGAGCACTTATTGCCACTACATGTTTGCTATGGTACGGCAATGCGCCCCTGTAGTGATATCTACGAACTAAGTATTGCCAACAAGCAAGCCAGTATGTTCTTGTGGAACGCATGATTTTAAGTTCAAACACATTGTTTTCACGATAAATGTTAAGATTTTATTAAGTTTATTTGTTACGCTTGATTGGTTAAAACCAAGGGATAACAAAAATGAACTTAATAAAAACATCTACCCTTGCGTTTGCTGTGGTTGCGGGTTTAGGTTTGCAAGCATGCTCAAGTACAGAGCAAGCGAGCACGCCATCAGCAACAGTGAACGCAACGGCTAATCCGCTCTCGCTTGCACAAATTTATAAAGAAAAAGACTTTAAAGCTGAGCGAAGCACTTATTTTTCGTGGCTTGATGATGGTACGGGTTATACTGTACTCGAAGAGCGTGAGAGCAATAAAAACAGCCAAGACGACAAAGCTAAAGATGACGAACACGGCGTAAAAGGCAATGATATTGTATTTTATAACGCCGATGGGACGGGTCGTGAGGTGCTTGTTAGTTACGAAAAACTGATCCCCAAAGGTGATAAAGAGCCACTCACCGTTGAAAGCTATCAATGGTCTAAAGATGGTAAATGGCTGATGGTTTTTACCAATGGTGAACAAGTGTGGCGCTCACGAAGCCGCGGTGATTTTTGGCTTTTAAACCTTGAAACCGATTCGCTATATCAGTTAGGTGGCGAAAACATTGAAGCGAAAAAGCTGATGTTTGCTAAGTTCTCACCTGATAGCTCTAAAGTAGCTTATGTGCGTGATAACAACATCTACATGGAAAAAGTGGGTAGCAAGGCAGTGACTGCTTTAACCACTGATGGTAACGACACTATTGTTAATGGTAATTTTGACTGGGTATACGAAGAAGAATTTACCATTCGTGATGGTTTCCGCTGGAGTCCAGACAACAAATCAATTGCCTATTGGCAGCTTGATACTAGTGGCGTGAAATACTTCACTATGATCAATAACACCGATGATCTCTACCCTACCCTTAAAGAATTCCCGTATCCAAAAGCTGGCGAGATGAACTCAGCGGTTAAAGTGGGTGTGGTCAGTCTTAGCGACAAGAAAACTCGCTGGGCTGAGTTAGGTGGCGATAATCGCGATCGTTATATTCCACGTATTAGCTGGGCTGGCACTGGTGAATCTTTGATGATCCAAGATCTTAACCGCCCGCAAAGCCACAACAAGGTTTGGTTATTCGACTGGCAAAAACAACAGCTGACTAAAATTCTTGAAGATAAAGACGATGCCTTTATTGAGTGGTTTTATAAAGCAAACTGGTCAAAAGACGGTAAGTTCTTTATTTGGCATAGCGAGCGTGATGGCTGGCGTCATCTATACCGTGTATCTCGCGATGGCAAAACGATTGTTGATTTAACGCCGGGTGAATATGACATCATTGATATGTTAGCGCTCAACGAAGATAAAAACGTTATGTACTTTACTGCATCACCGGATAATCCTGGCCAGCGTTATTTATTCCGTACCTCGCTAGATGGCAGCTCTAAACCGATGCGCGTAACGCCTGAGTCATTCGATGGTTCAAACAGCTATTACATGTCTAAAGATACCTCTTGGGCGATGCATACCTTCTCTAAATTTGGCACCCCGCCAATGAAAGAGATCATTAAAGTAAGCGATCACAGTAATGTGAAAACCTTAGTTGAGAACAAAGCATTAAAAGAGAAATTAGCGACTGAGCAATTACCGACTCACGAGTTCTTTACAGTTAATGCCCGTGATGGTGTTGAGCTTGATGGCTACATCATGTTCCCAGCGAATATGGATAAAAGCAAAAAATACCCAATTGTATTTTATGTTTACGGTGAGCCATGGGGCTCAACAGTACAAGACCGCTGGGAAGGTAACAGTTACTTATACAAATCGTACTTAACTCAGCAAGGCTTTATTGTTGCCTCTGTTGATAACCGCGGCACGCGCGCACCTAAAGGCAGAGATTGGCGTAAGTCTATCTACAAAAAAATAGGCTCTATTACCGTGCGTGACCAAGTTGATGCCCTTGATGCAATGGCGAAACGTTGGGATGTCATTGATACCGACCGTGTTGGTGTATGGGGCCACTCAGGTGGCGGTAGTTCAACACTTAATTTGTTATTCCGCCATGGTGATAAATATAAAGTGGGGATTGCCTCAGCCCCAGTGCCTGATATTCGCTTGTACGATACCATCTACCAAGAGCGCTATGCGGGTAACCCAAATACCGATCCTGATAGTTACGACAACACGTCTCCGATCACTTTTGCAAAAGACCTGCAAGGTAAATTGCTACTGATCCACGGTACTGGAGATGATAACGTTCACTACCAAGGTTCAGAGCGCTTAATTAACGAATTAGTTAAGCACAATAAACAGTTCGAGTTTTTCTCTTACCCGAACCGTTCTCACAGCCTACGTGAAGGTGAAGGCACGACCCTGCACTACCACACTATGATGGCTAACTTCTTCGAAAAGCACTTACTTAACAAGTAAATATGCTTCAGTAATAAACCGCAGCTTAGATATTAAACTGCGGTTTTTTTATGCAAACTGTAAACCCCCGTTACACAAGAAAGCTATCAAATGTTTGAAGTAAACTATCAGTGCTGGCAATGGCGGCTGCGAGCTTTTGGATTATCTAATGAATATCCTGTATCCCAGTCAAGTCGGTGAACGGAGTTAACAATACCCTGTTACAATTGTCTTATTAACTAATCTTTATAATTGAAGTAGTGTCATTAAGTTATTGATTAAGGATATGAAATGGCATTATTAAAATTTAAAATTCAGTATCTAGCTTGGTTTATTACATTCGTTTTGACAGCTACAGGCTTGTATATCGCAGTGAAATACCAACAGCTCTATAGCTCACGCTTTATTGATATAGATATCAAGTCGAACGCGCTTGCAGAAATGCGCAGAGTTTTCATTCGCTTGCCCAAAAACTACAACTCTAACAAAGCTTATCCGCTCATAATTAAAACTGACGGCAACTTTAACCTTGATACTTGGGATGACGCTTTAAGTATTCTTGAAAGCACCGATGACAAGAATGAGGTTATTCTAGTGGCCATCCCTAACCTGTTTTGGCATGACACTCGAAATCGTGATTTAGTGCCACCTTACGCTCGTAAGGATGTGGCGATAAAAGCGCGCCCGTTTAATCAAAATCAGCGAGAAATATTTGGTAAAGCTGATGTGTTTTTAAAGTTTATAGAAACAGAGTTATTACCTTACTTAGAGGGAACGTATCGTATTAGCGGGCAGCGCACACTTACAGGGTTTTCGGCAGGAGGTAGCTTTGTGTTATATACCATGGTTACTAAACCAGAGTTATTTAATGCATACTTTGCTTTTAGCCCTGCAGCTTGGTATGACGATAATGTTGTCGTAAAACAGTTCAGTAAAAGCTTACCTAATACAGCAGGCAACACTCACTATTTTTATGTCACATTAGGTGGTGATGAGAATCCAACCATAACCGGTGCATTTAATGGCTTAGTGAATGTTCTTCAAAAGCATGCACCAAACGACCTTACCTGGCAGTACCACATCAACAAAGGAGCTGACCATGAACAAAACGCAAAACAATCCGTTCGCAGTGCGCTAGATGGGGCTTTTAATTATTTTGGTATGGCTCAGTAATGACGAAAAGCAAAGCTACAAATAGGCGTTAAACCAATTAACTAACTCTGTTTCTAGTTGCTTTTTATGGTTCATTAAAAACTTTATAATCAATAGTAGCTTAAGTGATGTTTACTTTTACATCATTAAATTAGTAACTGCTCAAGCCATTCAATCACAACTTTATGTATAGATGTTTCGAAGCGAGACTTTTCGGGAATGTAGTAACACAGTTTTGATTCAACTTCTTGGTTATTAAATGATGTTAGTAAGCCCGCATCTAGGTAAGGTTGTACTAAGGTTTTTGAGCAAAACACCACACCTTTATTGGCGAGTACCTGGTTTATTCCAAACAGCTCTTGATCAAATGTTTTTACCTTGAAACATGAATCACTTAGGTTATTTATTTTAAGCCACTGCGTTAATGGTGGGGCTGGAAGGGCATTATTTTTCCATTGGCTTGTGTATAAAGTAACCAGTTTATCAAGCCTAGGAGCGCTTTGTTGTGCGTTTGCCGCATATACATCAAAGCGCTCATATTTGATGATATCTACTTTGTTTACTTCCTCACTATTTCCTAGCCGAACAGGCAAGGTATGCAGTTGCTTATCTAAAGTTTCACTAGTTGATATATCAAGTCGTAAATGTGGTTTTGCGTTATTCAGCTCTTCTAAAGCGGGTATTATTCTTAGGGCTGCTAGAGAAGATGTTGTGGTGATGCGTACTTGGTTATTTGCTTGGCTCAACTGTTCAATTGCCGCAAAAATAAGTTTAAAGCCGCTAGTTGCGTTTTGACTCAGGTACTCGCCTGATGGAGTTAAAGTTATCTTTCTCACTTCGCGATGAAATAAATTAGTATTTAACCGGCTTTCTAGATTCGCGATATGGTGTGAAACCGCTGTAGGTGTAATGGCAAGTTCAGTTGCCGCAGCTTTAAAGCTTCCAAGGCGGGCTGCTGATTCAAAGGCTTTTAAAGCTTGTAATGATATATGCATAACTAAACTCACTTATATTTATAGCTGAGTAAAACTTATTTATAGTGAATTTTAACTCGTTTGCTAAAACGTCTCAATTTGTTGATGATATCTATACATTAACTAATAAGGTTTTAATTATGACTACCCTTTTACACATTGATGCTAGTGTACGTGAAGTGAAAAATGATAATCCAAATCATAACTCTATTTCTAAAAATATTGCTAAATATTATATTGATACATTACAAAGTAATAATGCTATAGCTGAGTATATCTATCGTGATGTAGGAATACATCCTCCTTCTTTTATTACTCAATCTTGGATAGAGGCTGTATTCACCCCTGTTCAAAAACGGACTATACAGCAACAGACACTGCTTGCTGAATCTGACGAGCTGATTGGTGAAGTGGCAAAAGCCGACACTATTGTGATATCAACGCCTATGTATAACTACGGCATGCCAGCACAATTAAAAGCATGGTTTGATCAAATTGTAAGAATTAACGAAACCTTTGATTTTGACTTAGAGCGTGGAGACTTTCCTCTCAAACCGCTGCTTAAAGGTAAACGATTAGTGATCATTACCTCCACAGGAGAATTTGGTTTTGAACAAGGTGGAATACGTGAACATATGAGTCATTTAGTGCCGCATCTTCGCACCTTAAGTAAGTATTTAGGGGTCAATAAAATTGACGAAATTGCCTGTGAATACCAAGAGTTTAAAGATGATAGACATCAGCGTTCACTTACCAATGCTTACGCGAAAGCTGAGCAATTAGCATTCACTCAATATAAATAAAGAAAGCCGCTTGATGCGGCTTATCTAGTTTTTGTAATGGGGGTTTACAAATACGACGAGAGTTAAAATTCATATCACCGCTTTCTTAACGTCTTCTCACTTTTTGGTTTTTACTTGTTCATCTTGGTAACAAATCACTATTCAAAGATTTTGCTTTACCTCATTAGATCTTCTTTAGAACAGCTTAAAATTAGAACATTTATTCAATAGTTTCAGCCTATAACCCAAGGCTATGATTTAAAGCTTTTTTGTCAATTGTTTAGGTTAAGTTAATTGTGCAAGGTAATGAATGGAAAAATTAAAAATATAAAACAGGATGAAGAAAATGCCTTCGCAAAAGATAACAAAATACCCATTAAATAAAGTCAGTTTATCCTTATTCGTTGCTCTTAATCTACTCCATATATCTGAGGTTGCAGCACAGCAAGCTGACAAGAAACAATTTAAGACACCTGAAAATGAAGAATTAGAGATTATCAGTGTAGTTGGCTCAATGATCAAAGGGGCTAATATAGAAGGGGCACTCCCTGTGTCTGTTATTGATTCTGATGATGTTGATGCAATCGGCGCGACTTCAGGGAGTGAGTTGTTTGCATCGATTCCAAGTAATGGAACAGTGAGCTTTAATGGTAACGATGTAGTGAGTGGTGTGTATGCGTCACGAGGGGATGTAGCATCAATTAACTTACGTAGTATTGGTACGGGTAACACACTTGTATTATTGAATGGGCGACGTTTAGTACAACACCCAGGCTCGCAAACAAAAAACTCAGTGCCAGTAACGACCGTTAATATGAATTCGATTCCAGTAATGGGGATTGATGCTGTTGAAGTTTTACATGATGGCGCTGCTGCTATTTATGGCTCCGATGCGGTTGCAGGGGTCGTTAATACGCAAATGAAAAAGGATTTTAGCGGTTACCGTTTTGATATGCAGTATGGCCAGGCTGAAAATACGAGTCGTGAAAAGCTCAATTTAAATGCGCTAGCTGGCTGGGATGTTAATGATGGTTCAACCAATATAACAGCCTCAGTTAATTACTATCATGGTTCTGAGGTTATGGCTTCAGAAACGAAGTTTTCACGCAATAATGATTTAAGACCATTCTTAGAGGGCACGCGTTGGGAGGGAGATTCTAATTTTAGAAATAACTCAACAACAACTCCTTGGGGACGTTTTGATGCGAGTCAAGCAGTCGACGGCCTGACAAGTTCAGCCGGACGGTTTCATATCGAAGATGTGGATGCCAGTGATTCAAATCAGCGATGTGTATTAAGCAATGGCTTGTGCATTGATAGTGGCAGCATTTCAAGTGACACTCAAGGTTATAACACCAATAGTAGCCGTACGCTTATTCCTGAAACTGAACGGTTAAATTCATTTGTTTTTATTAATCATGAACTAAGCTCAGGTACCGAGTTATACAGTGAACTAGGTTATTACCAAGCCGAGTCAAACTCACAGCGAGGTGAAACCGCTACGTTAACCTCTGCACCGGTGACAATCTCAAGTGATGCATATTGGAACCCGCTAGGGAGTGGTATTAATCAAGTGTCTGGTTTTGGGATTCCCGCACAAGGACTCGATGTCACTATTGATGCTTACCGTGTTGTTGATGCTGGTGCTAGAGGGATTAATGTGGACAATAAATCTTATCGTGCTTTAGCGGGTGCCCGAGGTGATCTTGATGCATGGAGTTGGGACAGTGCGGTACTTTATTCCAAAGCTAAAACAGTTGATAAAACGAATAACCGTATAAGTTTAAGTCTCTTTCAAGACAGTGTAAACCGCCAAGACAGCTCTGCATATAACCCTTTTTGTAATGCATCTTGTAACTCTCAAGAGACGATTGATAGCTTTTTAATCGATATCAGTCGTGAGGGTGAAACAGAACTCGCATTAGTCGATTTTAAAGTGTCGAATCCTGCTTTATTTTCACTACCTGCTGGTGATGTTGGTATAGCAATGGGAGCTGAGTGGCGTTATGAAAGTTTCGCAAACACTTATGATGACAGATTAAATGGCACTATAACCTACACAGATACTGTAACGGGGAGTAATTATGCTTCTGATGTTATGGGCTCTAGTGGTCAACCAAATGCTGATGGTTCACGTAATGTAGCGTCGGCGTTTGTTGAGTTTGCAGGAGCGCTGATCAGTCCTGAAATGGAAATCCCTCTAGTCGAGAAGCTTAACTTTCAGCTTGCTGGTCGCTTTGAGCAGTACAATGACGTAGGAAGTGTATTTAAGCCAAAAGCAGTACTCAGCTGGTATCCTACCTCTAGTTTACAAGTACGAGGCTCTTACTCAGAAGGTTTTAGAGCTCCTAATCTTGAGCAACTTCATACCGCCAGTACAACTCGTGTTAATTACCCAACAGATTACTATCGATGCCAAGCGCGAATAAATAAAGGGGAGTTGAGCAACTTAAGTGAATGTAATGGCAGCGACAGCGTCTCTAATATTCGCTTAGGGAACACAAAACTAAAACCAGAAAATGATTACAACTATGGATTAGGCCTAGTTTATACACCCGAATTTATTGACAACCTAACGCTTACAGCCGACTTTTGGCGTATAGAACAAGAAGACCTGATCGGTATACGCTCCTATCAAAATATCGCTGACTTAGATTATTTCTACCGTTTAAATGGCGCAGCTAACCCAAATGTTATTCGCTCACAGGCAACTGCTGATGATATCGCTTTTTTTGACGGTTCTGGTTTGGCAGCGGTAGGCGACATGGTTGAAGTTGTTGGTTTATATGAAAACTTAGACTCTCGTGTTACTGAGGGCCTCGATTTAAGCATCAACTATCGCTTAGCTGATACTGACTTTGGTGATTTTGATATAAAACTTAACGCGGCAAAATTACTAAAAGCATATCAAAGTGTTGATAGTGAATCGGCAAAGTTAGCTGCATTAGGTTTACCTCTTGAAGATGTGGGCGATTTAATTCAAATGGACGGCCGTCCTCAGTGGCAAGCAACCGGTACTTTAACTTGGCGCTATAACAATTGGGGAGCAGGCTTGTATGGTAAATATGTTGGTGATTTTTATGATACGAGCGCCGTTCATGATGAAACCGGTGAATATTGGCATGTAAGTAGTTGGAGTACTTTTAACGTGTATGGTCAATACACGTTTGATTCTGGTACTCGCGTTCGTTTAGGTATGCGAAATATGTTTGATAGAGAGCCACCTCTAGCAGATGAAACATACGGTTATAACGCAAGCTTGCACAATGCAGAGGGGCGTTATTTATACGCTAACTTTAGTTTTAGTTTTGAATAAATAATCATTCAATTAGATGAGAAGTTGTGTGCTTCTCATCTGCTTTATGGGATAAAAAATGCGAATTAATAAACTAACAAGCATCATCGCGAGTGTTATTTTACTGGCGGGTTGTACTAAGGGAACCCTGCAATCTATCGACACAATTATTATTGGAGAGGTTATTTATAGCGGAGCATCTGAAACTCCGTTTTCTGGTGTGATTGGTATTGATAAAGGCAATATAGTCTTCGTTCAAAAACATCTACCTACTGATATCAAAGCAAAAAAGACAATTAACGCGCAAGATTTTATCATCGCACCTGGTTTTATTGACCCTCATACACATGCGTGTAACGATTTTAAAGGTGGGCTGACAAATCTAAATGCAAACTACTTAACGCAAGGTGTCAGCACCGTATTCTGTAACGTCGATGGCGGTGGCGATGTTAATGTTGCGGGAACATTGCAAGATTACCAGCAGCAAGGTATTGGCACCAATGTTGGGCTTTATGTTGGTCATGGTTCAGTCCGTAAGGCGGTAATGGGACGCGTAAATCGCGCGCCAAGCAACAGCGAGCTTGAGCAAATGAGAGAGCTTGTAAAAGAGGCAATGAACGCGGGAGCATTGGGTTTATCAACAGGGCTTTATTATGTGCCTGGTAACTATGCGACAACCGAGGAGGTTATTGAGCTGGCTAAAGTCGCAGCAGAGCATGGTGGTGTTTATGATAGCCACATTCGTGATGAAAGCTCTTACAGTATTGGTCTTATAGGCGCTATTGAAGAAGTTATAACAATTGGTGAAGAAGCAAGGTTGCCCGTTCACATCGCTCACATTAAGGCGTTAGGAACCGACGTGTGGGGAGAAAGTGAGCAAGTTATTAAACTTATAGATAATGCGAGAGCGCGGGGAATTAAGGTGTCTGCGGATCAGTATCCTTGGCGAGCCTCAGGAACCAGTGTTGCGGGTAGTTTAGTACCACGTGAAGTGCTTGCCGGTAGCAAAGAAGAGTATTTAGCAAGATTACAAGACGCTTCGCAATGGCCTACAATTCGTACAGCCATGTTAGAAAACTTAAGGCGCAGAGGCGGAGCTGATTCTTTATTGATAAGTGACCCTACGCGCCCTGATATACGTGGTAAGACACTGGCTCAAATCGCTGAAGACTGGCAGTTGGATGCAATTGACGCAGCAAAAAAAATAATTATTTCAGGTAATGCGCGGGTTGCCAGTTTTAATATGTCTGAGGACGATATTAAAGCGTATATGCAAGCTCCATGGGTGATGACTTCATCCGATGGCAGCCCTGGTCACCCAAGAAAGTACGCCTCTTTCCCAAAAAAATATCATGAATATGTTTATCAAAAAAAATGGCTAAATCTAGCTGAGTTTATACATAAAAGCAGCACGCTAACCGCAGAGACATTTGGTTTAACTAATCGAGGAAAATTAGTTGTGGGAAATGTCGCTGATATTGTTATTTTTGATAAAGAAAAATTTGCTGCTAATGCAGATTATTTAAACCCAGAAAAGCTAAGTTCTGGTGTGCAATGGATGCTGATAAACGGCCAGTTAGCTATTGATAATGGCAAAGTGTTAAATGTATTGGCAGGCCAAACTATTCGACAAAATCAATCACTAAGGTAGTCATTATGAAAATGTTTTTTAAGGCGCTTTTCTGTTGTCTCATCATGTTTTCTTCTTGTTATGTGTTTTCTAGCGCCGCGAGCAACTTTTATAGTCCAGCAACGAATTTTAATACAGATATAATTTCCCCAGAGAACTTTTTGGGTCATCAACTAGGTGAGCAAATGGTTCGTAATGATCAGTTAGTTGCTTACTTTAAGATGTTATCAGAACAATCAGAACGCGTTAGTTTTGAAGTAATTGGCTATAGTCACGAGCGCAGGCCAATAATTACTTTGACAATTAGCTCGCCAGCAAACCTAAAAAGGCTGCCCGAAATACAGCAAAAGCATATGCTTTTACAGCAAGGTAATGCATTAAATACTTCAAATATGCCAGTGATAAGTTGGATTAACTTTGGTGTTCATGGCAGTGAAGTAAGCTCAACAGACTCTGCGATACCTATTGCCTACCACCTTGCAGCTGCACAAGGTAAAGAAACAGAAAAGCTATTAGAAAATAGCGTTATTTTGTTAACAGCTAGTATGAACCCTGATGGCAATAGTCGTGAAGCCTCTTGGAATTTACGTTATCAATCAGAGGTAGCTATTAGCGACCCTGAGCATGCTTTACATGGTTCTCCATGGCCGTCAGGGAGAACCAATCATTATTGGTTTGATTTAAATCGGCAGTGGATGTTGCAGCAACATCCAGAGCCCGTGAGTTGGGTGAAAAAGTTCCATGACTGGCGACCAAATATCGTGGCTGATTTTCATGAAATGCGCTCTTATAAATCGTTTTATTTTCACCCAGGCGCACCTGATAGGGTTCATCCATTAATCAATAAGCAGGCTATGGGGTTGTTATCGGATGTTGTCGAGCAACCTCGCGCGTATCTAGATAGCGCTGCTACTTTGTTTTTTAATGAAGAGGCCTATGATAATTTCTACCTTGGTAAAGGAGCGACTTATCCACATTTATACGGCAGTTTAGGTATTCTATTTGAACAGGCCAGTTCTGCTGGGGTTTTGGAAACACCAAGAGGGCTGTTGTCATTTCGAGAAAATATTAAAACGTATTATCATGTAGGCCTAGCGCTTCTTAATAATGCTGTAGACAAAAAACAGGCCTTACTTAATTATCAGTATCAGTTTTCTAAAGAGACTAAAGAAACCGCGAAGAACGATAGTGTAAAAGGGTATGTATTTTCAGCACCAGAAGACCCTGCAAAGATCTTTCATTTCTTACAGCTACTTAGCCGCAATAAAATAGACGTTAAGCCCCTGACAAAAGACATGACCGTTAACGGTAAATCATTTTTTGCAAATCAAGCATACGTTGTTGAATCAGCTCAAGCGAGTTATCCCATGCTTAAAGGTTTGTTCTCAAAAGTAACGCGCTTTGAAAATAATACATTTTATGATGTATCTGGCTGGACGATGCCGTTAGCTTTTGGCATTGAATATGAAGAGCTCAAACAAAGTAATTACCAAGTAGGTGAAGTGCTTGCGGTTACTTTTCCTCGCCAACCCTCCCCAAGCGAGGCTCAGGTTGCTTATGCATTTGAATGGAGCAATTATTACGCCCCTAAATTGATGTATCAATTACTGCAAGAAGGTTTTCGTCCCCGTGTTGCTAATAATGGCTTTCAAGCAGAAACAGACCAAGGGCAAAAAACATTTATGCGCGGTACAGTGGTGGTGCCTGTATCGAATCAAGATAAAAGTAAATTACATTCATTAATGAGCCAGGCTGCGGAGCAAGATGCGATAGCTAGCTACGCATTGCAATCATCGCATACTCAGAGTATTGGCATGGATTTGGGTAGTAATAACATCGAAGCAATTGAACAGCCTCACGTATTACTTGTTATTGGGCCTTCAATTTCACAGTATCAAGCTGGAGAAGTTTGGCATCTACTTGATAAGCGCATGAATATTCCTAGTGTTTTAGTGACTAAATCACAGTTAGAAAAGTTAGATCTAAATAACTACAGCCACATTGTGCTTGTTGACGGTCAACACGCAAATATTAATAAGAAAACCACCGATAAGTTATTAACTTGGACCCGCTCGGGAGGGACATTTATTGGTATAGCTGACGGTGCAAAATGGGCCAGCAAAGAGTTGCTAGACCTTGTTACGGTCGAGATTAGCCCGGGTATTGAGAATCAGCGAGAAAGAATCAATTATGGCCAGAAGTCACACCTTGAAGCGCAAGATATTATTGGTGGTGCAGTCATGTTAGGAGACTTAGACATTACCCACCCGCTTGGATACGGCTATGTAAGAAGAGAGGTTGCCAGTCACCGAAGTGGCTTACTGGCGTTTGAAATGCCAAAAAACCCTTACGCGTCTATTGTACAGATAGCTCAAAAACCGTTATTAACAGGGTTTGCTTCAGTTGAAAATCAACAGCAACTAGCAGGAAAAACAAGTTTAGTTGCACAAAGGTTAGGAAAAGGAAGTGTTATTTTATTTGCCGATGATCCAAACTTTAGAGGCTACTTTTATGGAACAGAGAAGCTATTTTTAAATAGCTTATTCTTTTCAAAGTTATTCGTATCGCCCAGATAGTGTGCATTTTTGAGCCCCAAGCGTTCGACTTCGGGCTCAAGTTGGGTGTTCATTTGCATTTCAAAAAAAGACAATAAAATGATAAGCAACAATAAACTTTTACCCTTTCTGATCCTTTTAAGTGCCATTGCAAGTGCATTGTATGTGAACTTTTTTGTCACTCCAACATGGTTAGAGCAATCTTATTTATACGATACATATCAAACTGAGCATAATCAGTATGCTTATATGTATAAAGGAAAAGAAGTCACTATAAACTCAGTTGTGGCATATCAAGACTCACCTTTAAATCAAGCCTCTTTAGATGCGAGTAAACAAACTCCGAGTTTAGAAGAGCAATGGGTTATGACTGATGATGGCGAGGTACGCTTACTTAAACCTGCCTTTCATTATGGCTTATGGTCACTGCTGCCTGCATTTGTCACCATTTTATTGTGTTTGATTACCAAAGAGCCACTTACGTCTCTATTTAGTGGTATTGTTGTTGGGGCTTTATTACTTGGTCACTATGATTTAACCAATGACGTTATCATTGTGAATTTAGCAACTGAAAGTAGCGCTGCTTTGTTATTACTTTACTTGTGGTTATTAGGCGGGTTGATTGGTATCTGGTCTCGAACAGGGGCGGCTCAAGCGTTTGCAAACTTTATGACAAAGCACTTTGTGAAAGGGCAGCGCTCAGCCAAATTAATTTCATGGTTTTTAGGCGTTATTTTCTTTCAAGGCGGTACCATGAGTACAACCTTAGTTGGCACCACAGTGCGCCCCCTTGCTGATAAAGCAAAAGTGAGCCATGAAGAAATGAGTTATATTGTTGATTCAACAGCCTCCCCTATTGCATCAATCCTCGCATTTAATGCATGGCCTGCTTATATTCAAGCGCTAATTTTTGTACCTGGGGTTTCTTTTCTTGCCACAGAGTCAGAGCGAATTAAATTTTTCTTCTCAAGTATTCCATTTAGTTTTTATAGTTTTTTCGCCGTTTTAGGCACATTTTTGTTGACCATGAATATTACGCGTTTTTCTGGCAAGCGGATTAGAGATGCTCATCAACGCGCATTATCAACAGGACAGCTTGATGCCCCAGATGCAACACCATTGAGTGCAAAAGAGTTACAGCAAACCCATGTCCCTTCTCATTACTCGCCACATGTATTAGAGTTTTTATTGCCTTTGATAAGCTTGATTAGTATCGCCATTATTACTTTTTTATACAGTGGTACGCCTGAAGTTAATTGGGCATTTGGGGTTGCGTTATTAATGTCTGCGTTTATTGCGTTGTGTAAAGGTATGTCGTTAAGTGACCTGATGGACGGGTTTGCAACAGGCTTAAAGGGGGTTGTTGTTGCCTCTGTTATTTTAATGCTTGCGGTTATTATAGGAACCATTAGTAAACAAATTGGTGGAGGTTTGTACCTTGTATCTTTACTTGGGGATGGTTTGCCCTTTTGGCTGCTGCCAATACTTCTACAGCTGATCACGCTCGCAATAGCTTTTTCAACAGGCACAAGTTGGGGAACCTATGCTGTCGCATTTCCTTTAGCAATGCCACTTGCTTGGGCTATTAGTCAATCACAAGAACTCGCACATCCAGAGTTATTTATGGCTGTATGCTTTGCTGCGGTTTTAAATGGGAGCGTATTTGGTGATCAGTGCTCACCTATCTCAGATACAACGATTTTAAGCGCTATGACCACAGGGTGTGATCTGATGGACCATGTTAAGTCGCAGCTTGTTCCTGCATCAATCGCAGCTGGTCTGGCAGGTTTACTTTGGACTTTGACTGTTTACTTTTTTGCCTAACTTTAGGAGTTAATAAATGCGACTGCGACATATCGAAGTGTTCCATGCAATCTATACAACGGGTTCAATCACGAATGCCGCTAAAGCTTTACATGTATCACAACCCTCGGTTAGTAAAGTTTTATCGCATGCGGAGATGCAATTAGGTTTTAAGTTATTTGAGCGGGTAAAGGGACGTCTCATTCCAACTGAGGAGGCGTCGATGCTATTCAACGAAGTTGACAAAATTTACCAGCAAATGCGGTCGATTAAAAACACAGCTGAAAATATAAAAAAAGCTGAGTTTGGCAATATAAATTTAAGTGTTACACCTGCCTTAGGTTTCGATGCACTTCCCTGTGCAATAGCAAAGTATCATCACGCGTATCCAAAAGTTAACTTTAATGTGCAGACGATTCATAACAATGAAGCATTGCAAGCATTACTTGAACATAAGTGCGATTTGGCTGTTGTTTTTTCGCCGAGTGCGATGCCAGGCGTTAAAGCTATTAAAATTGCACAGTCAGAGCTGGTTGCGGTATTTCCTAAACGTTTATTTCCATCTATACCTGCTCAGCTGACCTTTCAGGAACTTGAAGGGGCAGAATTTATTGATATAAGTGATAGTGGCCCTTTAGGGCACCTGTTGTGGAAGCGCATGCTTGAGGAAAATATCGTACTGGACTCTACAATTAAAGTGCAAACTTACTTTATTGCTGCACGCTTGGTAGCACAGGGAGTGGGTGTATGTATCGTTGATAAGTATACTGCTATGGGAAACTTGTCAGATGACATTGCTATCGCCTCATTCAGCCCTCCTTTATTTTTCAACGTGAGTGCTCTTCATTTAGAAAATAAAGTTTTATCACATGTTTTAGACGCCTTTTTAAATGAGTTATCTAATTGTATTTAAAGGGTATTTTGTCTGGTTATAAACATAGGTTATAGGTGCAATAATTCTTCATTCTTTTCTAAATTTTAAAAAATAATATGCTCTGTTTAGTCAATTTTTCTTTCTAAATTAGAGATATATTATGCAAATTAAGCCTCCTTATTTACTATTTATCGGTGATGCGACCGATAAACTCTCAATTAAAATGGCACAAAGTTTAGCTGATTGGCGCGCTGAACTTTGTGTAGGCGAGCTGAGCGTTAACGGTTGTACAGTCAGTACTGGTCTCAATCAATGTAGCATCTGTGAAGCTGCTAAGTTAGGCGCAAAAACATTCGTTCTAGGTTTTGCTAATAGTGGTGGTGTGTTAGACAAAAAGTGGTTGCCAATTATTAGTGAGGCAATAGAGAACGGAATGAACATCGTAAGTGGGCTTCACGATAAGCTCACTAACTTTGATGAGCTGGTCAGTCTTTCGCAAAAGCACAATACAAATTTATTGGATATTCGTCATCCAAGTACAGCATTTGCAACAGGCAAGGGATATAAACGCAAAGGTAAGCGATTACTTACTGTGGGAACAGATTGCTCTGTAGGTAAAATGTATACAAGCTTAAGCCTAGAGAAAGCGATGAAAGAACAAAATATAGATGTCGACTTTAGGGCTACGGGGCAATGCGGAATTTTAATCTCAGGCAGTGGTGTAGCGATAGATTGCGTTATTGCTGATTTTATTTCCGGTGCTGCAGAATCATTAAGTCCTGATGCAGAGGAAACGCATTGGGATATTATCGAAGGGCAAGGTTCACTGTCACACCCTGCTTTTGCTGGAGTTAGCTTGGGATTGTTACATGGTTCTCAGCCTGATGCGTTAGTGATATGTCATGCTTTAAATAGAACCCATATGCGTGGCTTACTCCATACTTCCTTTCCTAGTATTGAAACGACGATAGAGTTAAATATTGCTGCGGCGAAATTAACGAACCCTGATGTTCAGGTGGTCGGTATTTCAGTTAATACATCCAGTGTTAGCATTGAACAAGGAAATGAAATTTGTGAGCGTCTGAGTCAGACATTTGGTGTGCCATGTGTTGATCCCTTACGTGATGGCGTCGATTCAATAGTGGCCAACTTATGCTAACAGAAAGATTGTTCAATATATCCTTAGAAACGTTGTCGAGCGTCTACACTGTCTCTGTTTTTCATCAATCAATACCATTGAAATCAGACTTTAAAATTTCTAGAGGAACAAAAAAGAGCGCAGATGTGATTGTGGTTGTGATTGCAGACAAAGAATTTTACGGCTGGGCTGAATCGGTCCCCTATGCGCGTTATGATGAATCGATAAGTACATCGACAAAACAAATTAAAGCATTGTTTTGTGATCGTTCCTTCACTCGCAAAATGGAACTTTCCGAGTTAATTAATACACTCCCCGCTGGCGCTGCCCGTAATGCACTAGATTGTGCTATGTGGGATCTTCAGGCCAAACAAAGTACACGACCAGTTGCAGAGATATTGAGTAAAACCAGTATAACGAGTATTTGCGCGCACACACTTAGCATTGATACACCAAAAGCCATGCAAGAGGCTGTATTGGCGATGAATTCCCCTCCCCTAGTGAAAGTAAAACTAGATAAACAAGATATCATCGCTAGGATGACGGCTATTGCAAACGCTGCGCCTCATAGTCAGTTTATCGTAGATGCAAACGAAGATTGGTGCTTTCGTGATTTAGAAGAGAATGTAGAGGCGCTAAAAGCACTTAATGTTGTACTCATTGAGCAACCCCTACCCGCTGGTGAGGATGAGCAACTGATTAACTTCACATCGCCAATCCCTCTTTGTGCTGATGAATCATGCCATACTGAAAATGATCTTCCTTATTTGCAGGGACGATATCAAGTTGTCAATATTAAACTCGATAAAACAGGAGGTTTAACACAAGCTTGTTCGTTAGCCAGTAAAGCCCAAAAGATGGGGTTTGATATAATGCTTGGCTGTATGGTGGGCAGTTCTCTAGCGATGGCACCAGCCTCATTACTTGCATCACAAGCTCGTTATGTCGATTTGGATGGGCCACTGTTAGTGTTAAAAGATCGAAAGCATCACTTTACTTATGCTGATGGTCAAATGAGCCCTCTTCAAAGTTGTCTATGGGGAGGTGCGCATAATAGTGAGCGCTTTTTCGTTGATCGCTTACAGTTACAGTAATGCTTTTCAATTAAGCTCCCATAAGCTTGTCATAGCAGGGAGCTTAGAGGTATTTATTCTACAGAAATAAACACCTCGACCTCTTCACTATTTTTGTAAAACTCATAGTCAGTTTTATAAGCGCGAATATATGGGCAGTGCTCATTACTAAAGTATTGCCATACTTGCCCCCATACATCGACAACCGTTTGAGGCATAGCTCCTTTACCGCTAAAGCGAAGATATTTCCCCGTTGCAAGGTCTATTGATTCTGTATTAGCTGATTGTACAGGGGTATTGGTGCAAGCATAGACATCAAAGTCTCCAGTAACATCTGATTCGTAATGTGTGTATACACCATAAACTTGGCTTTCAGGAGATAGTTCCGGCGCAATATTGGCATAAAATTCCTGCCATAACGTCGCTATTTTAGCGCCCCGACCACTCATTTCGTTGCTGTTACAAGTGCGAACTTTTAAACCAAATAATGTGGTGGAGTTATTGATAGTGATATGTGCTTGCTGCTGATCCATAGCGTTTTTTCCTTGTGTGTTTTGTACCTATAAAATATCAGAATTTTGGATTAGATATGTAGCTTTTTTGAAAAATTTTAGTCTTGAGCGTTATGGATGTATCTAACAGGCTAAAAAATAGTCATAGTATCGCAATCACCATCAGGTTAAGATGAATTTAAATTAAAATAAAATTAGCAGGTGTTTTTATGAATAAAATCAATGCTCTCATCTACTTTCTCGCGTTTAGTAGTGGTTTTTGTATCATGGGGATTGAGCTTTTAGGAGGGCGAATTTTGGCCCCCTATTTTGGTAGCAGTGTACATATTTGGGGCAGTATAATTACTGTATTTATGCTGAGTCTATCGATTGGCTATCTACTAGGCGGAAAGCTGTCTACACATAACCCCTCCTTAGCTAAATATGGCGTTATCTTTTTTATCGCCAGTATTATGGTCATCCCCATTGTTTTATTTGCTGAGCCTATTATGGCTTTTATTTTTAGCCATATTGAAGACAGCCGTTACGGCTCTTTACTTGCCTCAACAGCATTGTTTTTTATTCCAACGACTATTCTCGGAATGATTTCGCCTTATTCAGTGCGATTATTGGTTACCGATCATGAAAAAAGCGGTCAGGTTGCCGGTGGTTTATATTTTGTTAGCACTTTAGGTAGTGCTCTTGGGACTATCATCACATCTTTCTACATGGTGTTAGCTTTTGATGTAAACGATATTATAAAAACATTTGCATCGGTACTCGGTGCGTTAGGCCTACTTGCTATTGCCGTCAGTCAAACACGTGCTAAGGAGCGCACAGTATGTTTAGAGTCTTGATAGGGTGTGTAATTTTGATATTGTCGTTCGGTGTCTACAGTGAGGTAATACATAAGGAACGTTCGTTGTATCGCAATATATTAGTTGAAGAGTCAGGTGATTTGTTGTGTTTAAAATTCAATGAAAAAACCCGCAAAAGTACGCAAAGTTGCATGTATAAAAGTAAACCCAAAAAGCTAGTGTTCAACTACACAAAAATGACATTTGCGAGTTTACTTTTTATCGATAATCCCCAAAATGTCCTCATTATCGGTTTAGGCGGTGGGACATTAT
This sequence comes from Pseudoalteromonas sp. L21, assembly GCF_021728035.1. Classification (NCBI taxonomy): domain Bacteria; kingdom Pseudomonadati; phylum Pseudomonadota; class Gammaproteobacteria; order Alteromonadales; family Pseudoalteromonadaceae; genus Pseudoalteromonas; species Pseudoalteromonas sp. L21. Next base: position 623,250 of record NZ_JAKKCV010000002.1, read on the forward strand.
CCAATACTATTCACGAGCTTTATCCTAACGCAAGTATAGAAAACGTTGAGATAGATCCCGCTGTGATAAAAGTTGCGCGTGATTACTTTCAACTTATAGAAACCGATAAAGTGACTTCTAAAGTACAAGATGGGCGTATTTTCATTAAACGAGCCGCATTAAAAAAACAGAAGTATGATTGGATTATTCTTGATGCTTTTAATGGTGACTACATTCCTGAGCACTTACTGACTAAGGAGTTTTTTGCTGAGGTAAAAAGTGTGCTTGCTGAGGGGGGGATTGTTGCTGCTAATACTTTTTCTTCAAGTAAGCTTTATCAGCATGAGTCGGCTACTTATTATGATGTGTTTGGTGACTTTGTGAATGTTGTGACAGATAAGAACTCAAACCGCATAATCTTGGCAGGGTTAAATGCGATGCCAAGTGATCAGCAAATAGCAAAGCGTGTAAAACAATTAGCGGTAAAATTAGCGCCATATGATGTAGATATACATTCATTGAGCGAGCATTTACTCTACACCAAAGATAATCAGAATTGGCCGTCAGATACGAAAGTACTGACGGATCAATACTCGCCTGCAAATCTGTTAAACTATTAGTAAACACATACTCTTTGATAAGGCCAATTTAGTTGCTCTGCTTTTTGGTAGAGCAACGATACCCATCCATCCCCGCTTTTGGCTGGACTAAACTTATTAAAAAGGGGCAAAACTGAAAGGGTATTGCTTCAAAGAATTTGCTTCTGCATAAGTTTCGCAGCTTTTCGTTTTTTCCGATTGATCCTATTTATTTTATAAAATGCATTAATATTTACTTAGCATGCTAAGTAAAATATAATAGTTAGCATGCTAAGTAATTGGAGTGCATTATGTCTTCCACTATCCCCTTTCATGAAACGTTAGATTTAACCCTCTGCGGGAGCATGGGTCGTGTACATCGTTTGTGTCGTGATGCCGTCACGCTTGCGGTGGAACCTCTTGGTCTAACTCAGTCTCGTTGGACTGTTATGATTCATTTGTTTCACTTAAATCAGGGTTGTACCCAGCAAGAGTTGGCGCATAGCTTGGGTATTGAAATGCCGTCTTTAACACGCACTATCAAGCAGCTTGAACAACAACAGATTATTGTACGTGAAGCGGATGCAGAGGATAAACGCAGTAAGCGACTGTATTTTACTGAACAAGGTCTAAACTTATTGGAGACCTTGCGTGTGATCATTGCTGATGTAAAACAAAACCTTTATGCAGATTTAACGACAAACCAGCTAGATACTATGGCACATGGCCTTGTTCAGATGGAAAAAAATGCCCGTCAGTGTATTAATCACTACTCAGGAGATAAATAACTTTATGACACCGGATCAAAAATTTGCCCGTTATGTAAAAATTTCCTTAGTGGGTTTCATTGTTCTATTTCTGTATTTTGTAATTGCTGACCTTTATATGCCAGTGACGCCACAGGCCCGTGTATACCACCCAGTTGTGCAAGTGACACCACAGGTAAGCGGCCGCGTGACGGAGGTTTTAGTAACGAACAATCAAGCTGTCGAAAAGCGCCAAGCATTGTTTAAGATTAATGATGAACCGTTTGAGTTGGCTGTTCAACAGGCTGAGCTTGCTTATGATGATGCTAAACTTCAAAACCAACGTTTAGATAGCAGTGTGAAAGCAATTGAGGCGCAGCTCGCGGCAGCGAAAGCAAAACTGCATGAGCAAACATTATTGTTTGAACGTGGTGAATCGTTACTAAAAAAACGTTCTATTTCAGAGCAGGAATACGAAACAATTAATGCAAATTACCAATCAAGTAAGGCAAATGTAGCGGCAATTGAAGCTCAGCTTAGCGAAGCTAAACTTGCTCGCGGTAAAATGGGGGATGATAACTTAGCATTACGCCATGCCCTGAACCAGCTTGAACAGGCTAAACTCAACTTGTCTTATACAACAGTAACGGCCGATACCGATGGTAAAACTGCAAATTTACAAGTGACAGCAGGTACATATGCGAATAAGGGGCAACCTTTAATGGCGATTGTTGCTAATAAAGCTGACCTTGTTGCTGATTTTCGTGAAAAGTCATTGGTACACGTGCAAATTGGCAGTACTGCGAAAGTAAGCTTTGATGCGCTACCCGGCAAAGTATTTACTGGCAAAATTGTTAGCTTTGAAGCGGGAGTCAGTGATGGCCAGCTTAATGCTAACGGTTTACTCAGTGCCACTGAAAGTAGCAATCGCTGGGTACGAGATGCGCAGCGTCAACGTATTCATATTCAATTGGATGAGCACCAAATGTTAGCTAAATTTCCAAGCGGAGCTCGTGCCACAGTTCAGCTTTTGCCTGATTCGAGCGTTGGCAGTTGGTTTGCGAGCATGCAAATTCGCTTTATCAGTGTTCTGCACTTCATTTACTAAGGCAGGGTAAGTTATGTCAGTATTGCAACTCGATGGTAATGGCTTGCGCCAAGCGCTACGCATTGCCACGGGCTCAGCATTAGGGTTCGCACTGGCAAAATTGATGAACTGGCCTAATGGCATCTTTTTTACTGTTTACCCCATGTTATTGCTCGGTTTAGTCCCTGTACTTAATATGCATATTATTCGTCAGTTTTACGCTGGTGCTGTATTCAGTGCATTGTTTGTGCTTGTGGTACAAGGATTGTTTTCCCACTTACCCGTTGTTATGACAATGATGAGTTTTGTCGCATTTGCTTTTTTGTTTTATCAAATGAGCCGTGGCGCTAATTTCTTATTTGGTGCCACTACGGTTGTGAGTTTGTCGATTCAATTGCACTTTTCGACCTACACAGGTGGAGGAGTAAGTATCTATCCTCTGATAATTAGTAACGCTGTTGCTGTTGTGGTTACTGTTGTTTTTTCGATGCTCATGCATGGTTTGTTTCCTGATGTTGCACCGCGTCAAGCACGTGTAATGCCCGAAAAAGCGAAAGAAAGTGTACGCCATGAAGTATTACTTTGTTCAACAGTGGCAACCTTATCGTTTGTGGTATTTCAGGTATTTGATTTACAAGATTCTATCTCCGCACAAGCGGCATCTGTATTGATCTTATTTTCATTGTGCTGGAAAGCGGCTGGTATGGCGGCGTGGCAGCGTGCAGTTGGCACATTAATTGGCTGTAATTTAGCGTTAGTTGCACAGCTCTTTTTATACAATCACACTGATATATTGATTTTTCCTGCGCTTATCTTATGGATTTTGACGTTCATCTTTAGTCGATATCATATAATTTCTGGCGGCATTCCGGGGGTTGGCTTCGGTATTATTACTACGTTTGGTATTTTGTTTGGTCAATCGTTAGGACCTGGGCAGGACTTGGTTTACAGTGCCTTATATCGGTTTTCGTCAGTATCAGTAGCGATTCTTGTTAGTTTATGTGCTGTGTATATTATGCATCATATACTTAATCGTTTTGCTGTAACACGGCATCATACATTTGATTAATAAAAAGGGAGTTAATCTGATGAACTCCCTTTTTTATTGTTCGCTTCAAAAATAGTGGGTAATGATTTCAATAATTCATCTTGTTTCACCACATTTTGCACACAGGTTTTTGAGACAACATCTGCAACCCATGCTCCCCACTGTGAGCTACCAGGTTCTTCACCAGGGGTGGCCCACCATCGAGCCTTGTATAAAATCTCGTTGTAGCAGGTTTCACTCCCTTGCGGGTACGCGCTACCAGCTTGCCAAGAGTCAACCGCAAAACTAGACATAGGTAAAACTGACAGCGTTATCATTGCAATTGCAAAACAGCGTGTTTTGTAGCCCATATACGGCTCCTTCAAAAGTGAGATAGTATTATTATTATAGTATTTGCTAGATTAACCATCAATTAACTTTGTTAACAAGTTACACTTCTTTACAGTTCTGCTTAATTTTGATACTAAGTCGTAATTATAAAGTTATAATTTTATGTTTTTCCTTAGCTCTTTTGTTTGTCCTCTTTTTGTTTTGCTGTCCATCCTCTTGCGTTGAGAGTTTTTACTTGGTTTGGTTGGTCTGCGTTTCTTTTGAACCTGAGTCGCACTTATAACAAGTTCTTTTAAGCGGTTAAGTGCATCCTCTTTATTAAGTTCTTGAGTTCGGTGGTTTTGCGACTTTATTACAACAACACCCTCTTTTGTGATTCGAGAGTCATTTAAATTTAACAGTCGTTGTTTGTAAAAGTCAGGAAGTTTGGAACGATTAATATCAAAGCGTAAATGGATAGCACTCGCCACTTTGTTCACATTTTGCCCACCCGCTCCTTGAGAACGGATAGCGCTTATATCGAGCTCCCATTCATCGATTGTTACAGTATTGGAAATAATTAACATTAGGTTCAGTTAGCTGTGATAAAAACTATATTCTAACATTTGTAATTAGCTGATCATAATAACCCGTTAAAACTAACTGGCGGCTAAAAATTGTACACAAGGAGAATCTGATGAAAGCGTTACTTATATCATTGAGTTTACTCATAATGAGTTTTTCAAGCTTCGCAGAAGATATTACGGAAAACCAACTTCAAAGTTATATTAAAGCGTTACCTGCAGTGGCTAATTGGTCGCAGAATCAGCCTGAGCTTAAAAACGTTGACTTAGGAAGTATGTTAAGTGGTTCTGAGGCAACGAATACCTCATCAATGATGGGGTTTCTTGATCAAATAAAACAACACGAGCTATATACTGAGTTTGCGGGCTTAACTGAGCAATATGGTTTTACGCCAGAGCAGTTAATTGTCGTTGGTTCTGAAGTATCAATGGCCTATTTAGCTAATTTAAAAAGTAGCTTGTCTAGTGACAATCAAAAGCGTGTTGATCAAGCTGTAACAGGCTTACAAAGTTTCGGCGCTTCTTCGGCTAATTCGGGCACACGCTCGTTGGCAGGTGCATTAGAAGGGGCAAAATCAAGCACTAACGTGAACGAAGGCAATGTGAATTTGGTTAAGGAATATATGCCACAACTAAAACAACTATTTGCGATGTTACAGTAATCTTGTCATTCAATAAAAAACGGCTAACTAGCCGTTTTTTTGTGGCCAAATAAAGGCATCTGGGTTGTCGAGTTGCAGCTTCTGATTTTCAGTTGGTAAAAAATCGGTTTGTAAAAATTGCTCAATACACGGATGACGATCAAAGTATAAAATATCAAAAGCAAACCGATTTAAGCCATATAGGCCTCTATGAATCATATTTGCAGAAAAAATTAGTAAGTCCCCTTTTTTAAGAGCAATGGTTTTTCCATTCTTTAGTGCGTTACTATTTGAAGCCCCCTGTTCCTCTAGCCGAACTGTTAACTCCTCTTTTGAGTCCCAGTGTTTATGGCTTGCAGGAATGACTTCAATACCAAGTTCATCTTCAAAAGCCACTCGACAATGCAAAACCTCTGGGCCCTTAAGCGCCTCTTTTTGCTCGGTTAGGTTTAAATGGTACTGCATATCTCTGTGCCAATAATTACGCTGTTCTTTTTTGTAAGGGTTAAAGAAAAGTTGGGTATTCATAAAGCATGGTGCAGCAATAATTGGTCTTACATGGTTGAGCAAAGTATCTGAATTAATGAACTTAAATAAAATTAATTTTTCGTCATCCGTTAAACATCGTGCTGCGGTCAGCCCTGAACTATTGATACCTTTAGTTTTGTAAAAATGTTGGTTTTCCTGTAACCAGTTATTATGAAACTTATCTAGAATTGGGCGAACCTTTGATAGGCTCTTGTCATTGTAAAGGCCCTTTACATGGTAATAACCATATTGTTGATAATAGCGGTTTTGCATTATTAGCCTTTAAGTATGGAGCGTACTTTTGTGCCAAGCTCAGGCAGTACTTGTTGTTCAAACCAAGGATTTTTCTTTAGCCATATATTGTTGCGGGGGCTTGGGTGAGGTAACGGAAGATGGCTTGGCCAATAGTCACGCCATGATTTTACTAACTCTGTTAATGGCTGCTTCTTTGTTTGTGGTAAATGATAAGCTTGCGCATACTTGCCAAGCACAATAGTAAGCTGAATATTATTTAATTGCGCCAGAAGCTTCTCTCGCCATGCAATAGCGCATTCTTTTCTTGGCGGTAAATCACCTGATTTGCCTTTTCCTGGATAACAAAAACCCATAGGTAAAACAGCAAAATTCTGTTCATCGTAGAATTCATCAGTACTTACATTAAGCCACTCTCGAAGTCTATCGCCACTTGCATCATTGAACGGCTGACCTGTTTGATGAACTTTAACTCCGGGCGCTTGGCCTGCAATTAAAATACGAGCGTTACTGTTAAACTGGATAACAGGGTGTGCGCCAAGTGGTAAATGAGGTTCACAGATCACGCATTTACTAACTTGCTCTAGTAAAAGTTTTGTATTCATGAGTTAGTAAAAATATGATCTAGGCTTGTTTTGACCAAACAGCTAGTTCATTACCGCTTGGCTCTGTGAAATGAAAGCGATAACCACCCGGAAAATTAAAAAGAGGTTTTATTATTTTACCGCCATGGCTCTCAACCTGTGATTGAGTTTCCTTAATGTTGTTTGAGTAAAGCACTAACAACGCCCCACCATTCGTTGATAGACATTTTAATGGTGCTTGATAAAAGCCCCCGTCTAGGCCTGCAGATTCACAGCTAAATGCGGTGTATTGAGGTCCATAGTCAGTAAACTGCCATTTAAACACATGCTGGAAGAAAGCTTTAGTTGCTGTTAAATCGCTCGCAGCAAATTCAACGTAATTTAAAGTATGATGGTTTGACATTATTTATTCCTCATTAAGGCTATGCTCAAGGGCCATTTCACAATGTAGCGTAGTGCTATCAAGCAGCGGCATTGAAGTATCAGCTTGCTGTACTAGTAATGCGATTTCTGTACAACCTAGAATTACTGCCTCAGCTCCTTGCTGTTTTAGTTTATCAATAATTGCTAAGTACGCAGCTTTAGACTCTGATTTTATAATCCCTTTGCATAATTCATTATAAATAACATTATGAATGATGGCTCGCTCCTGTGCTGCTGGGACTAACACATCAATAGAAAATTTATCTGCTAGTCGTTCTTTATAGAAATCCTGTTCCATAGTGAACTGGGTTCCAAGTAAAGCGACCTTTTTATGATTATTTTGGATCAGGTTTTCACCAACTGCATCAGCAATGTGTAATAAAGGAATTGAAATCGCAGCTTGTACTTGCTCAGCTAATTTGTGCATTGTATTGGTACAAATTAATAAATAATTCGCACCTGCAGCCTCAACTTGCTTGGCTGCTTTGATCAGTATCTCTGCCATCTGTGGCCAATCTTGTTGCTGTTGTAATTTTGCTATTGCGGCAAAATCTAAGCTTACCAGTACTATTTTTGCACTATGAAGTCCACCAAGGCTTTCTTTAACACCTTGATTTAAAAGCTGGTAATAACTTTGCGTTGACTCCCAGCTCATACCGCCAATTAATCCTATTGTTCGCATCCAAGCACCCCATTCGGTTTTTATATCACCTTATGATATTAGGCTTCGCAAAGCCAGTAGATCATTATTTTACTAACTAGAGAGTACTCGATAAATTTACTTATTCTTCATGGTTACGCAAATGATAATCACTATCTTTTTTATTTTGTCAGTTTATAATAGTGCGCTTTCTATCCGTGTTTATTTAAAGGATTATCATGCATTCACAATCCATTGATGCAGTGCCTTCGCAGCGTCCTAAAAATGTGTTTAAAAAGCGCTCTGTGAGCATATCTTACCGAATATCGGTATTCTTTCGGTTTATTGCTGCCATCTTTGGGGGCTATGTATTTACCAGTGTACTTATCTCTTTGTTAGCCATCTTGCTTCCCTTAAATCAGCTAGACAGTGTGTTATTAACCACTACGTTGTCGGTATTTTTTTATAGTTGTGTTTTTATTTGGGTGTTTGCAGTTAAGTCATTAAAGCGTGTCTGGATCACTATTTTACTAACTACAGGTGTCCAGTTTGTAATTCTTTCGTTGATTAAGGGTTGGTTATGAAAGAGAACTTTTTTCGTTCAATGACCTGGCTACATACTTGGGTTGGTTTGTTAGTATGTTGGTTATTATTTTTAATTTTTTTTGCTGGCACCATCAGTTTTTTTAAAGACGAGATTACTTATTGGTTCGAGCCAGAAACGCACACTGTTACTCATCAAGATAACCGCCTAGCTAAGCAAAGACAGCAAATTAACTATGCTGTAGAGCAGTTGCAAAATAAAGCAGCAGACTCATCATCATGGCGTATTTATTTACCTGAGCCTCGTAACCCTTTATATACCTATAGTTATGCTGAGCCTAAGCAGCCAGGGCAACGACGCACTAAATTTACTGAGACTTATTTAGACCCTACTATCAATGAGGAAATTGCGCCGCCAAGAGAGACCAAAGGCGGGTATTTTTTCTATCGACTGCATTTTGATTTACATTACATCGATGTCAGAACGGCACGTTGGCTAGTGTGTCTAGCATCATTATTTATGCTGATTGCCTTGATTACTGGTGTTGTTATTCACAAGCGTATTTTTAAAGATATGTTTAGCTTTAGAAAAAACAAAGGAAGTCGCAGTTGGCTTGATGCTCATAATGTATCATCGGTATTAGCCTTACCATTTCATATTATGATTACGTATACAGGCTTGATAACCTTAATATTTATGGTTTTCCCCTACCCTGCTCAAACGGTGTATGAGAAGGGGCTACAACAAATGTTTAATGAGGCAAGTCCTATCAGGGCTCGTGTCGAATCGAGTGATGTTCCTGCGCCACTGGTTAGCATGAATACTATTTTAGATCAGGTTTATACTAAGTCACCTGATGCCGATATAGGTTTCTTCTTTATTCGCGATGCAAACAAAGAGTCATCACGCGTGAGTGTGTATTTGAACACAGGTAAAGAGGTCGTGGATAATGGGGCGGCATTTTTATTTTCAGGTAGTACTGGCGAACTACTCGCTGAGCAAGGTAAAGATTGGTCGGCATCAGCACGCTTTTATGATTCGATGACAGCATTACACGCAGGGCGACTAGCTAGCCCATTATTACGCTGGCTATATTTCTTATGTGGTATCGCTGGCTGCGCAATGATTGCTACAGGCTGCATTATGTGGGCTAAACGTTTAAGGGAGCGTTTAAAGCCGCAGCAGCAAGCTGGGGTTGGCTTGAAATTAGTAGAAACGTTAAATCTAGCTACCCTGATGGGGTTACCATTTGCAACGGCATCATTTTTTATTGCTAATCGATTATTACCTTTAGAGATGGTAGCGCGTGCCGATAAAGAAATACTCGTGTTCTTCCTCGCATGGTTAGCAATGACTGTGTTGGCAATAATAAGTAGCTCTAAACGTCAATGGCAATTAGCAGCGTGGCTTAACGCATTGGTATGTTTTGCTGTTCCTTTAGTAAATGCTATGACAACCGAGGGAAATTGGATCAGTTATTTACTAACTCAAAAATGGACGCTGTTTTGCGTTGATTTTGGTTTCATTATTGCGGGAAGCCTGTTTATTTTACAGGGCAAAAAATTACGTACTGCTAGCAAAAAAGTAAGTACTCGCCGTTTTCAAAAGCCCAAGGACCTTAAGGAGCAACAAGGATGATGGAATTACTGCAGTTTAGTTTGTGCTTTATGGCATTTAATTGTTTTGCTTTAGCAAAGTTTAACCATTTTCGTGAAGTTTTTAAAAAGAAGCTAACGGATAAACAACGACATAGCTTTTTAGCTACAGGCTGGATCACTATTTTACTAAGTTTAGTGTTATCTGTACTGAGCGAAGGTGGATATGGTGCATTATTGTTTTGCGGTTATATGGCGCTAAGTGTACTTATGCTCATGATTTTATATAGTTTTACTGTTTCATGGGTAAAGCATATCAGTATACTCAATTTATCAATTTTACTGTTAAGTTGCTTTTCGGTAATGATTTTCTAGCTTAGTTAGTAAAAAACTGATCTGAAAAAAATGGGTAGGCATAGCCTACCCGAGCAGGGAATTAAATTGGGGGGATCACATGTTGCTTCAATTTAATAAAGCAGAGTTTGCCTTGGTTCAATGACAGTTGTGTTACACATCCATGATGTTTTAAAGACAACCTGTAAATCCCCTTTACAGGTTGTCATGCTCAACGAAGATTAATTCTTCGGTTTTAAAGCCATATTTTTTAGCTGTGTCTTTAAAGTCTTTTAATTGTGCTTCGCTCACCTTGGGTGTTCTTGATAGGAACCATAAATATTCTTTGTTGTAGCCGGTGATATATGCATATTGATAATTTTCTTTATCTAATTCAAAAATCACATATGAGCTGTAGAATGGGCCAAAGAAAGAAACCTCTAAATGACCTATGTTAGGTTTGCTCGCAAATTTAGCTTTGCCTTGGGCTTGCTCCCATGCTTGTTCCTCAAGATTGTAGCCTCTGTTAATTACTTTTACACTGCCATCAGGGTTTACTGAATATTGAGCTGTTATTCCTTCTAAGCCACGTTCAAAAGAGTGATCTAGCCGCGCAATTTCATACCAAGTACCTGTGTATTTATTGAGTTCAAAGTTCTCAACAGGTTTTATGTTCTCTGGAGTGCCAGTACACGCAGAGAGTATCGTAGAGGTAATTGCTATAATGAGAAGTTTATGGAAGTTGCGCACGTAAAGCTCCTTTTAAAATCAAATATTTTAATACGTTAATAGCGGTAAATAAGTTCAATTACGGTAAACTATCTCATACTTAAAAATTCTGTCGAGAGTGCTATGAAAATTTGGGTTGATGCGGATGCCTGTCCTACTGTTATTAAAGAGATATTATTTCGCGCAGCAGAGCGCACGCAAACAGTTACAACGCTGGTTGCTAATCATGCGATGCGTATCCCACCTTCAAAGTTTATTTCGCGTATACAGGTTTCATCAGGGTTTGATATTGCTGATAACGAGATTGTGAAACGTGTTGAAGCGGGTGACTTGGTTATCACAGGTGATATTCCACTTGCTGCAGAAGTAATAGAAAAAAATGCACAAGCGCTGAATCCTCGTGGAGAGCTGTATACCACGGAGAATATTCGCTCTAGATTAAACGTACGAGATTTTATGGAAACAATGCGTTCTAGTGGAGTTGAAATGTCGGGAGGGCCACCGCCTCTTAGCCAAGCCGACAGGCAAAACTTTGCCAATAATTTAGATCGCATTCTTGCAAAAAAATTATGATGGACACAAAGAAACGGCTACAGGGTTTTGGAGACAGCAAATTCACCGTTGCAGTATATATTGAAAAGCGCCCACCCATGGCGCCGTGGCAAACACTCAATTTTTTGCATGCAATGCAAGCAGGCGAAATTAATAGCATAAATCAAGCTTGCGGCAATGGCTGGAGAAAAGTTTTTAACGTATATGCTAAGGTGTTATTTGCTCTGCCTAGTGAGCATTTTAAATTTGCAAAGCAAGCGTGTGACTGGCAAACCTTCCGAGATGATTTATTACTGCAAGCTAACAGTTGCACTGCGCTTTTGTTTAGTCCGCCACTTTTAGATGTAAGTAACCAATTGCATATTATTGCAGGTCGTACTCATGCTAAAAAACTGATTCAATCAGGGCAGCTTAATTCGCCACTAACTTGGATAGATGATGAGTTTGCCATTAGCAAGAGTGATAAGGTTATCGTATGCCCTTACTTCGATTATCGGCAATTGAGTAATAGTAAGATTGCTCGACTAAGCCAATTAGTGGCTGATATCTTAGCTTGAATACTCCATTGCGTTATTGAGTATGCAAACTAAGCTTAAGATATTATAAAAGCTAGTGTGCTTAGTATGAAAATTCTTGTTGTCGATGATATGCCTTTAATGCGCCATGTTTTAATAAACATGTTGCGCCGCCTTGATTATGATGACATCACAGAAGCAACAGATGGCAATCAAGCTATTGAGTTATTAGGAAAGCAACATTTTGACCTAGTCATTACTGATTTGCATATGCCAAAAATGGATGGTAAATGCTTACTTATGCAAATGCGAGATACACCTGATTTTAAGAGTATCCCTGTTTTAATGGTCACATGCGAAGACAGTAAAGAGACCGTGACAGATATGATTAGTGCTAAAGTTGATGGCTTTATTATTAAACCATTTTGCCTGAATACCCTAAATAAACAGCTGAGCCGCATTGTTAAGCATGACTAAAGTGATAGGTTTCGTGTGGAGTTGACTATGTTAATACGTCTGCTAAGCGTGTTGTTTTTTATGTTTGTAGGGGATGTGCTTGCTAAACAAAAAACACTGACACTGTATACTGAGTCTTTCCCTCCCTATAATTTCGAAAAAGAAGACCAAATTACGGGAATCAACACAGAGATTGTTCGGCTTCTTTGCGAAAACGCAAATTTACACTGTACTATTGACTTATACCCTTGGAAAAGAGCGATGCAACTAGTTTCAACGAGAGCCAATAGTGGCATCTTTTCAACTTCACGCACAGCACAAAGAGAATCGAAGTTTTATTGGGTTGGTCCATTAGCTTCTGGGCAAACATGTTTTTATAAGTTAGCGACTCGCTCAGATATAACTGTGAATAGTATGGCGTCTTTACGAAATTACACCGTAGGTGTGGCACGGGGAGATGTATATCACTCAGTTTTAATGGATTTAAATCTGGAAGAAGGTCAGCATTTTTTAACTTACTCAAAAAAATTTGAAGAGCTAAAAATGTTTAAAAGAGGCGAGCACGACTTATTAATTGGCTCGGCCTTAACACTGGCTTCTCAATTAGAAAAAGTGGGGTTAAGTCCCGAACAGCTAGCCCCCGTATTTGCGCTTAACCATCCTGCACTGGCTGGAAACTACTTAGCTCTGAATAAAAGCACATCAATTGAAACCGTAAAAGAGTTACAAAGTCATTTAAAGCAGTTAAAAGCAACCGAGCAAGTTGACGATATTGTTAGTCAGTTTATACCTTCGGCTCAGCAAAGCCACCCTTATGCATCCGCTATGTTAAAAGAGTGTTTTACCGGTAACGCTATTTATTAGTTTTTCTTAATGAAAGTCTAATTTAGCTCGGTTGTTGGCAATAGTCGTATTTTTTGGTCTTCGGACGCAAAGCTTTTGCTTAGCTTTAAATTGCTTTTTATAGTGAATAAAACAATAAAAGGGCAATAACGATGAAACCAACTCCACTCATTAAAAGGATAGTGTTAGCTCTATGCTTAGCTACAGCAGGCTCTACCCAAGCTTACGATCGCATCACAGGCCATAACTTTGCTAGCCGTTCAGAAGTCATCGCACAATCAGGTATGGTTGCAACATCACAGCCGTTAGCTACGCAGGTTGGCTTACAAGTACTAAAAGATGGTGGTAATGCCATTGATGCGGCGATTGCGGCAAACGCAGTGCTTGGCCTTGTTGAACCGACTGGATGTGGAGTTGGTGGGGATTTATTTGCCATTGTTTGGGATAATAAAAGCAAGCAACTATACGGCTTAAATGCCTCTGGTCGTTCACCACAAAGCTTGTCTTTCGATGCCTTAAAAGCACAAGGCGACACCATTCCTGCTTATGGGCCGTTACCAGTGTCGGTTCCTGGTGCTGTCGATGGTTGGTTTGAGTTACATAAAAAGTTTGGCAAAACACCAATGAAAGCCTTACTCCAACCTGCTATCGACTACGCTGAAAATGGCTTCCCAGTGTCTGAACTGATTGCCTATTACATGCAAAAAAGTGTTGCTGCTCGTGGCAAATATCCGGGCTTTAAAGATGTGTATATGCCAAATGGGGCCATGCCTGAAAAAGGGGAAATCTTTAAGAACCCAGCCCTTGCAAGCACCTATCGCAAAATTGCCAAAGACGGCCGCGATGCCTTTTATAAAGGCGATATTGCTAAAGAAATTGGTCGCTACATGCAAGAAAACGGCGGCTACTTATCCTATGAAGATTTAGCTGCGCACCATAGCGAGTGGGTCAAACCTGTGAGCGCTGATTATAGAGGGTATACGCTCTGGGAATTGCCACCAAATGGCCAAGGTATTGCTGCACAGCAAATTCTTAATATTCTTGAGGGTTACGATATCAAAGCAATGGGCTTTGATAGCCCAGAATACGTCCATACCTTTGTTGAGGCGAAAAAGCTCGCTTTTGCAGATCGTGCAAAATATTACGCGGATCCAGCGTTTAACACGATTCCTGTACAAACACTTATTTCGCAGCAGTATGCTGACCAAAGACGCAAACTGATAGACCCTAACAAGGCCGCAAAACGTGACCATGCAGGCCCAGTAGAAGGCGATACTATTTATATGACGACCGCCGATAAAGACGGCAACATGGTTTCGCTTATTCAAAGTAATTACCGTGGTATGGGCTCTGGTATGACACCTGCTAAATTAGGCTTTGTATTGCAAAACCGGGGCGAAATGTTCGCGCTTAAAAAAGGCCACATGAACCAATATGAGCCAGGTAAACGACCATTTCATACAATCATTCCTGCGTTTGTCACCAAAGATGGTAAGCCATATATGAGTTATGGCGTGATGGGCGGTGCGACGCAGCCACAAATGCATGCTCAAATACTTATCAACATGATTGATTTTGGCATGAACCTGCAAGAAGCCGGTGATGCGCCACGTATTCTGCATACGGGGTCATCGCAACCAACTGGTGAAATCATGGAGGATGGTGGTTTTGTTAGCTTAGAGTCAGGTTTTTCAATGGAAACCCGCCGTGAGCTAATAAAGAAAGGCCACACTTTGCAAGACGCCGTTGGCCCCTATGGTGGTTATCAAGCTATATTGAAAGACCCTAAAACCGGTGTTTATTATGGTGCATCTGAAACCCGTAAAGATGGTCAAGCAGCTGGGTATTAGGCTCGCAAGTTAGCGAGTTATAAAGATAAAGAGTAATATTACGAGCTTTGAGGTCGCAGCGATTTTACATCGCGTAGGCGTGAAATTTATTTCGCGCGATGATTCATAGCTCGTGGGTTGGGTAGAGAGGAGTGATACCCAACAAGTTAGTAGGTTGTGAATTAAGTGTCTTAGCTCGTATCAGATCTTACAGTTTAGGTGAGAAGGTATAAACCTCGTCTAACAGGCGGCTATGAGCGGATAAAAGGCGGTCACAGCTAGTTAGTGCTAATGACTTTATTTTATAAAGCGGACGTTCTTGTAACGCATTTTGCCCCAAAGTGCGTTAGCGTAATTACTCTATAGGTCGGCTCTGAGCGAGAACCAGTCATTTAAGAGAGTTGTTGAACTTAGCCGCTATGTGGAGAGCCTACTCAGGACATTTGAGCCACACTTACCTAAGGGTTATTCCATTACTGGAAGGCAAGTCATGAATAAACTCATTAAATAAGTTAATACTGAAATAGCCTATAGTGGTTGCTTATAAAGCCTAATTTAGTTGTAATAACAACATGACAAACACTGAGCAATATAGGGACAGCATAGATGCGACAGGCGCGCCGATTAAGCAGGCTTGGTGTAGCTTAGGTCATAAAAGCAAATTCCCATAGCATAAAAACACCAATTCTCACACACCGAGCAGGTAGCGCCTCAATCCAACAAGCGATTATGCAACACAAACTGCGTGCCGCATAAAAGCTAAAATGTTAATGTTTTAAGGAGTAGTTTTGAAGTTAATCACGTTTATTGGTATCGCATTATCTTTTACTGTTTCAGCTCAACCGACACTTATCAACGTCAATGAATTTGAACTTGAGTATGAAGTTGCAGGTAATGGTAAGCATATAGTTCTTTTGGAGGCCGGTGGTAGTGCTGGCATGTCTGACTGGGAGCCCGTTTTTAACCAAATAGCTGAGCATGCCACGGTTATTCGTTATTCTAGAGTTGGAAATGGCAACTCCACAGCTATTAAGAGGCATTTTACATCAAGTGATTATGCAGAATACGCCAGCGAGTTTTTAGTTGCATTAGATGTTAACCAGCCGGTCATTTTAGTTGCTCATTCATATGGTGGCAGCGTTGCGAGAGAGTTCGCCGCAGCTTACCCAAAACAAATAAAAGCACTGTTAATGTTAGACCCGTCTTCCGAACATGATGTTGATATATTGCGTGCTATTGATTTAGAAAAAGCTAATCGAGAAATTGCTCAGATCAAACTGGATGACATGGCCGATGGTATGTCGAACCAATATCTAGATTTCTGGAGTAAAAGACCGCTACCTGATTACCCACAAATCAAAGATATGCCCGTAACAGTGATTACCTCTGTAAGAAAAGTAGAAAAACCAGCCAATTTGTTTTTCACGGATCAGGGCAGAAAAATGTGGGGTGAACTATGGCAGGAGTGGGCGAGTGCTTTCCCACAGGGTAAATCTGTGTTGACTGGAAAAAGTGGTCATTTTGTGCAGATTGATGAACCAGAACTGGTTTTAAATGAGCTTTTAGTACTGATGCAAAAGCTGGATAACCACTAACAAGCAAAGGCAACCGACCCCCAAACAACTATGGACGTTACCAATGTCTGGTATAGAGCCGTCATTCGGCTCTGAAACATTTTGTCCAGAAATGAGTTCGTCGACTCAAGGCACAAAGCTGTTATTCTCGGTAAGATTCAACTCTAATAATCAAATGTGGCAGATCAAGTAAAGTTACAAGCTTTGAGCTCTCAGATTGAACCCCTTAAGAGAGCAAATTTCGACGTGGTAGCAGCGGGTTTACCGTGTAATTATTGATATGCTGCTTGGCATGTGGCGCGATGCAAAATCGCGCCTACAGCTATTAACTCCCAACCACATACCCTGTAAAACCAAGCACTTTAAAATACTGTTTAGGGGTGCTGAATCCAGTTTCATTTACTAATTCAGAAAAACGAATTCGGTCTAATGGGTAAAACTCGTGCTCTAGGTTGTGGCGCATGCGCTCTGTGCCGGCTTCAGTCAAACCTAACTGTGAACAAAGCTGTAGTTGTGACTCGCGCTCAAAAGCAGATTCTGGGCGCATTAAATCGGCAATGTATAAGTTGCTCGATTTTTTGAGCTTGCTGTGAATCGCTTTTAATAGTGCTTTTTTATCGCCGTTATCTTCAACAAAGTGCATGACTAGTAAACACAGTGCGGCGTCACACTGGCTGTCGATGCCGTTGATATCACCGCAATGCACTGTTACTCGGTCGCTGATGTTATGCTGGCCAAACTGCTGCTCGGCAATATCGAGCATGTCTTGTGAGATATCTTGAGCAATAAACTGCCAGCCTGGTTTTAACGCCGCTAATTCAATGATTTCTTTACCTGTTCCGGCACCAACCACTAAAATGCACGCATTATCGTTCAGCGTTGTTGCTAATTGGGCTGCGGTTGCTTGATGTAATAGCTCATAACCTGGAACTAGTCGCAAAATACGTTCGTCGTAGTGACTTGCTTCTTCATGATTAAAAGTTGGCATGCTAATCCTTTAAATAACTGAGATGGTCGAATAACCACCTGGTTTTTTCGCCACATGCACTTGGGTGGCAACGCGTTCGGTCATTTCTGAGACGTGAGAAATCACCCCGACTTTGCGGCCCTGTGCTTGCAGAGAATCAAGAGCATCCATCGCGATGCTTAACGTTTCACTGTCCAACGTACCAAAACCCTCGTCGATAAACAAAGAGTTTATTTGCACTTTATTTGACGATAAGGAGGCAAGCCCTAATGCGAGGGCTAACGACACCAAAAATGACTCACCACCCGATAACGTATTAACAGAGCGCTGCTCATCGGCCATATCTCTATCGATAATTGCGATATCGAGGGTTTGTCCTATAGCGGTTAATTTGTAGCGTTTATTTAGTGTCTGTAAGTGACTATTCGCGTAGTGCAACAGTATTTTTAAGGTTTGCGTTTGTGCTAAATTACGCATGGTTTTGCCGCTGGCATCCCCCAATACCTTATTGAGTAGATGCCAGTGTTCATAGCTTTTTTGCTGCTCTACTAATTGCTTTTGTTTATCTGCCAGCGCTTGGCTATTTTGTTGATGGGTTTTAAGCTCCGTCGCAACTTGCAATAATGCGTTATTAGCTTGCACTTGTTGCTCTGTTGTTTGATTAAGCTGTATTTGCAGCTCATCTTCACTCAGTGCAGGTTTATCTTTTTGGTGCTGAGCTTGAGCTTTTTGTAACTGTTTTAACAGTGCCTCAGCGTCTTTTAAGCTACTCTCGGCAGTGTGGTGATCAGCCAATGTTTTCTTGATCTCAGTTGGGTTTATCGTTAATAGCTGACTAACTGCTTGTTCATCCAAACTTGTGTGCTGCGCTTTAAAATCGCTAAACCAATGGCTAAAGCGTTCATTAAGTGCCGCATGTTCAGCGTTTAGTTCTTTTTCACGTTCGTCAAGATTTGCTATTTGAATGGCTTGTTCGTCACGCGCCTTCACCGCATTACTATGGGTTGTCAGGGCAAGTTGCAGTGCCTGCTGCGCGGAATCTACCGCCTTTTCAAGCTCTGCTATAAACTCATCTACCGATATTGCTGCGTTACTCAATAAGCCCTCGCGCTTTGATTGTATCTGCGTTAATTCGGTTTGAGTTTGGCTTAGTTGCTCGTTGCACTGAGTTAAAGAGGTATGTGCTTCGTTAAGCTGCGGTGTTACATGCGCAAGGTGCTGCTCAATGGCTTTTAAACTAGCTTTAAGCTCATCCGCAGTTTGCAGCGACGCCTGATAAGCCTCAACGTGCTCTGCAATGACCTCTAAAGAAATGTTTTGTGTATTGAGTGCCTGCCACCAAGGTGCACTGGTGAACTGTTGATTCAGTGTGGCATGTAGCTGCTGATGCTCATCATTGAGCTCATTTAAGCGTGTTTGCAGATTATTTAGCTGTTGCTGCAATTCGTTTAGTTGCTGCTCTTTACTATGCAGCGTTTGCCCTTGCTTATTGTACTCAGCTTGCTTAGCTGCAAGCGTATTTTGCAGCTGTTGTTGCTGCTCAAGAGTTTTATAGTATTGCTGTTTTTGCAGGCTGAGCTGTTGCTGACGCTCGTTTAACTGAGCTTCGGTTAAATCATTTAGCTCAGTACGGCTTGCTGCCATAGTTTCTTTGAGGCTCTGTTGTTGAGCACTCAGTTCTGAGATTTGCCCGTTTAATGAGCTTATCTGTTGGCTGCATGCCGCCAGCTCATTACTTTTAGCTTGCTGTAATGTTAGCTGAGCTTTTAAATGCTGTTTGGCGTTAGTTAGCTCCTTGGTAAAGTCGTTAATAAGCTGGCTAAATTGCTCGTTCACCATTTCTTCATGCATAAATGGGTGCTCTTTTGAGCCACATACCGCGCACGGCTCCCCTGCTTTTAAGGTGGCACGTAACTGGCTGACTCCTTCACTGGCTCTTAATTGCACTTGCTGTAAGTTTTGCTCACAAAGCGAAACCTGTTGCTGTGCTTGTTCTGCCCCTTGCTGCGCATCTTTTAGTGCGGTTTGTAGTTGCTGCTCAGTTTGGCTTAATGTGTTTAGCTGGGTTTGCCAATTTTTTAACTGCTGATGATTAGTTTGCCACACTTGGCGTTTTTCAATCAGGTGTTTAATCGCCTCAAGCCCCGCATCAATATCAGCCATTGATTGGGTATTTAAACTCGATTTAAAGGCGGTATCTTGCTCATTTAAGCGCTGAATTTCTTGTTCAAGGATTTGAAATTGAGTTTTGCACTGCTGCGCGGCTGCTTGCTGCTCATCAATTTTAGGCTGAAGAGAGTTTACGTTTTGCTGTGATTGGCTAATCGTGTGCTGTTGCTGGCTAAAGCGGCTTAACTCACTTTTATAGAATGACCAGTCTTTCGCTAATGGTTGCCATTGTGCATGTGCCTCTAAATAGCTATTTATTTGCGCTTGCTGCTCGAGCTGTTTTTGCTGCTCGGCTTTATGGCTATTTAGTGTATTAGTCAGCTCTTGATGATGGTGCTTTGCTTTTTCTGCTTGTACTTTTTGCGCCGTTGCTTGCTGATTTAAAACCGCAAGTTGTTTATCTAACTCACGGGCCTGGCTAATAATAGGTTGCGCGTCTTTTTGTGCTTGCTTTGCTTGGTTTAGTTGCGCAGTTTGCTTCTCAAGCGTTTGCTCAGCGTCTTTGATTAGTGTTTTATGGTCAACGTTTAAAAGCTGCTCCCGGTTTTTAATAAGTTGCCCATGTTGAGCTGTAATCGAAGTGACGCGTTCACGGTTATCCTTTATTTCTAAGCATTGCTGGGCTTGTTTTGCTTCAGTGGCTTTTTCAGCAAGCGCGTGCATTTGTTGCTGTAACTCTTGCTTTGCTTGCTCAGCTTGGTTTAGCTGTTGTTGCTGCTGCAATGCTTGTTTATACCACGCTTGGAACTGTTCAAATTGTTTTATTTGTTTTTGTAACTCAGCAAGTTTAGCCTCAAGCGCTTTGTGTTCTGCTTGTTTAGTTTCGACCTCTTCAGGGCTTAAAACCTGATAATTACTTAAACTTAACTTTAACTGCTCTAATGCTTGCAGCTGCTCACGATGGCGTTCAAAAATTCGCTGACCAATACGGCTAAATTTATCGGTGCCTGTCAAACATTCAAGTAATTGCGCACGTTCATCACCGGTTGCTTTTAAAAAGGCGGCAAATTCATGTTGTGCAAGCAGTACAGCTCGTGAGAACTGTTCAAAGCTCAAACCAATAATACGTTCAATTTCTTTACCTGCTGCGCTTCTATCAGCGATGAGGGCTTCATCAGGTAATGAATAGAGGCTATGTTGTGCGGGCTGTAATTTACCATCAGCTTTATTACGAGCGCGGCTAAAGCTTAACCTTGCACGGTAAAGCTGTTTGTCTTGGCCTATAAAGTCGACTTCGGCAAACCCCTGCCCTGCCCCGCGGCGTAATAAGTTTCGCGAGTCATTGAGTTTGATGTTGTCGCCATTAAAGTCAATTTTATTGCCTGTATCACCTCGTAGTCGTGCGGTTTTGTTGTACAGTGCTAAGCAAACGGCATCGAGTAAAGTACTTTTACCCGCGCCAGTATCACCTGTGATGGCAAATAGTCCCGCCTCTTTTAAAGGCGAAGTGCTAAAGTCGACTTCGGCGTCTAAGATAGAGGCGAGTTGATGAACACGAATTGCTAAAATTTTCATAGTAGATCCTCCGCATTCAATTCATCGATCACTTGGCTTAATAAGCTTTCTAGTTCTTTTGGCACCGCCTGCCCTGCCATATCTTTATTGTTTGCAAATGCTTGCTCTAAAAGTGAATGTGGGTTTAGCGCTTCAATTTGCGAGACATCTTCAAATAGGGTTTGCTCATCGTCTTGCTGATTACTCTGCTGTCTCACCCTTTCAATGCCGCAGAACTTAACCTGCTTACCTTCAAGGGCTTGTTCTATTTGCTCTCTGAAAGTGGTGTCAGTGTCATGGGCGCTCAATTTAACCCGCAGGTATGGCGCTAAATCTTCATCTGTTAAATCGAGCTGTTTTATAAGCTCACAGAGTTCGTTTAGTGGCACACAGTCTTTTTCCGGTAGCAACATGACTTTACAAAAGCTAGGAATGTAAAGGGGGTTTACAGAAGTTCCTGAGTCACTAAGCTCGACTAGCACAACTTGATGCTGATAGCGTCTTTCAGAAAATGACATTGGCATTGGCGTGCCACTGTAGCGAATGGTCTCTTTCTTCGCGACGGTTTGGGCCTTATGAAGATGCCCTAGCGCGACATAATCGGGTTGATCAGTAAATATGCTTGCCGATATCGCATCTTCACCACCAATCACTAAGTTACGTTCAGAATCAGATGAGATGTCTCCGCCTTTTGCATGCAGGTGGCCCATGGCAATTAATGGCGCGTTTGGTAATTCGCTTGCTGCTTGTAATGCATCTTTGTAGGCAAGGGCAACGGCTTGGTTGTAACTTAACGGTTGCTCTTGTTGGCGGTTATAACTGCTTAAATCACTGTTACGTAAAAATGGCATGGCAACAACATTCGCATCGCCGTTTTTTGTGCTGATTGCCAGGACTACTTCATGAGGAGCATTGCTATCAAAGCGGCCAACAACATGCGTATCAAACTGAGCCAATAAAGGCTTTGCCGCCATAATTCGATTTGCTGAATCATGGTTACCAGCAATAATCACTATGTGTAAGTCAGGGCAATGCTGCTTAGTGGTTTTAATAAATTGGTAGAGTTGGTTTTCTGCGCTGGTAGGTGGCGTTGCCGTATGATAAATGTCACCCGCAACCAGTAATAAGTCGATCTGTTCTGAGACAAGCGTATCGGTTAACCAAGCTAGAAATGCTTGATGCTCATCGAATCGGGAGTGCTCGTAGAATTGTTGGCCTAAATGCCAATCAGATGTATGAAGGACTTTCATTAAACGCTCTTATTATTTATTAAGAGCGTCAATATACCTAAGCTGAGCCAAGATGCCCAGCTTGGTTTGTTAACTTAAGCTATACCAAGCAAAAACCACCATAGGTAGAGCTAGCAACGCCATAATCAATGGAACTTTAAGCGCTTTAGTTTGTTTTGCTTGTAAAATCTTTAGGGCATTCGTTTCGTTACATGCCGCTACTTTATCAATATAAAAATACCCTGAATCTAGGTACTGTTTACAATTTTGTTCGTCCGCTGGAATTGCAATTAGTTCTTGTTGTTTTTTTAGGATATAGAAATCCATAAGCCCACCGAATTCTAAGCTGTTTACCGACACATTTTTGGGATAAATACAGCTTCTGCATTGACCCAAAATCAAAAAAGTGGGCGATTTTAAATACAAATGGCAGTAAATTTCAATAGAAAATGCCGCAAAAATTAATTTATTGCGAAAATAATGAAAATTAGAGTCAAAATTACTAAAGATGAGCCTAAAAACAGTCCTTTTTTAGTCCATTTTGAACTGGGAGATGTACGTGCTAACGCATCGTCTTCATCACATGCGTTGATCACTTCAATATATTCAAAGCCACGTTCTTTGTACTCGTTTAAAATTGATTCTTGCGCAGGAATAGCGGCTAAACGAGAGTCTTTTTTTACAATATAAAACTTCATCTAATCACCTTTATTACTGTTAAACAAAATTTGACCAAGTTGGCTTAAAATTAACTGTAATACTTTGTAATGAATTCGTGCTGAATTAAAAATAACCAATGCGTCTGTAAACCCCCTTTACATTGCCTGAAAGTAGGGATATGTAGCTGCAAAAATAGTTCATTGCACAAAGGTGAATACTAACCTGAAAAACTAGCATTTTATCGTGATTTTATTGCAACCTTGTTAGCTGTTTGAGATGGTAGGCTTACACTTAATTTACAGGATTAACAATGAAAAAAGCAGTTCTCCATTTGAGTGCTTTGGTATTGCCTTTGGCAGTGTCCTCAGCAGTCATGGCGTCATCGGTAGAGCAAACTAAAGGCTCGTTTGTTGATAAGTTTCGTCAGTTAGATGAAGCACTCCCTACCCCAAATGTATATAGAAGTGCGGCGGGTGCCCCTGCCGAAAACTACTGGCAGCAACAGGTAAACTACGACATTGATGCTAAGCTTGATGAAAAGAAACGCCGTTTAACAGCAAGCCAAACAATTGAATATAAAAATAACTCGCCTCACACTTTAAAGTACCTTTGGTTACAACTAGACCAAAATATCTTTAAATCTGACTCAATTGCTGAAATGACATCGACTTTTAATGGTAAAACATTGCAAGGTGACCCTCAGCCAAAATCAACTAAATTGAGTTTAGGACAGTTACGTCGTCAGCAATTCATGGCCGACAACGAGCTGGGTTATCAAATCGCCAATGTTAAAGACGAAGACGGAAAAGAGCTTAAAGTTACTGTAGTAGATACATTAATGCGTATCGACTTAAACGAACCGCTTAAACCGGGTAAAGACGTTGAGTTCAGCATGGACTTCGCCTTTAACATTGTTGAAGAAGATGCCGTTGGTGCACGCTCGGGTTATGAGCATTTTGAAGAAGATGGTAACGATATCTTCTTATTAGCGCAGTGGTTCCCTCGTCTTGCTGCGTATACTGACTATGAAGCTTGGACGAACAAAGCGTTCTTAGGGAGTGGTGAATTTACCCTTGAATTTGGTAACTACGACGTTGAATTAACGGTTCCTGCAGACCACATTGTATCTGCAACAGGTAAGCTGGATAACCCGAGCAGCGTTCTAACTAGTACGCAGCGTAAACGCTTAGAGCAAGCTGAAGATGCCAAACGCCCTGTTTTTATCGTGACTGAAGAAGAGGCACTCGAAAACGAAAAAGAAGGCACAGACAAAACTAAAACATGGCATTTTAAAGCTGAAAATGTCCGTGACTTTGCATGGGCCTCATCACGTAAATTTATGTGGGATGCTAAGGGCTACCATCAAGGTGGTAAAGACCAGCCGTTAGTGATGGCGATGTCTTTCTACCCGAAAGAGGGTGGCGATCTCTGGAAGAAATACTCTACAGAAGCTGTTGTTCATACGATGGAAGTGTATTCGCGCTTCTCATTTGACTACCCTTACCCTGTGGCACAGTCAGTTAATGGCCCTGTCGGTGGTATGGAATACCCCATGATCACCTTCAATGGTCCGCGCACAGACTTGCAAGATGACGGAACACGTACCTACTCTCAAGCAGAAAAACGCTTCTTAATCGGCGTTGTTATCCATGAAGTTGGGCATATTTATTTCCCAATGGTGGTGAATTCTGATGAGCGTCAATGGACGTGGATGGATGAAGGTCTTAACAGCTTCTTAGATGGTGTTGCTGGTCGTGAGTGGGACCACACAATTCCTTGGGGTGTTGAGCCTCGCGATATCGTTGAATACATGAAGTCAGAAAACCAAGTGCCGGTTATGACACAGTCAGACAGTGTATTACGTTTAGGCCCTAATGCTTATACTAAGCCTGCTGCCGCACTTAACATATTACGTGAAGTGATCCTTGGTCGTGAGTTATTTGACTTTGCATTTAAAGAGTATGCGCAGCGTTGGAAATACAAACGCCCTACTCCAGCTGACTTTTTCCGTACAATGGAAGAAGCGTCTGGCGTTGACCTTGATTGGTTCTGGCGTGGTTGGTTCTACACCACAGATCACGTTGATATCTCGTTAGATAAAGTTTATCAGTTACGTTTAGACACCAAAAACCCTGATATCGACTTTAACCGTTTGCGTGACATCGAAGCTGACAAGCCAATGCCATTATTCGTACAACGTAATAAAGAAGAAGGTAAAAAACTGTGGGTTGAAGAAAACCCAGATGTCACTGACTTCTATGATGAAAACGACCGCTTTACGGTAACTAATAAAGAGCGCAACGCGTACAATAAATTCCTAAAAGGCCTAGAGCCTTGGGAACGTAAAACATTTGAGCGTGCAATCAAAGAAGATAAGAACTACTACGTACTTGAGTTCTCAAACTTGGGGGGCTTAGTAATGCCTATCTTACTAGAGCTTACTTATGAAGATGGTACGAAAGAAGAGCAGTACATTCCGGCTGAAATTTGGCGTCGTAACCATAAGCATGTTCAAAAGCTAATTGTAACTGAGAAGGGTAAAAACCTAGTGTCTGTTGCGGTTGACCCTCGTTGGGAAACTGCGGATGTAGATGTAGAAAACAATAACTACCCGCGTCGTATTATTCCATCACGTATTGAAGTGTATAAGCGTGAGAAGAGTAAAGCGAAAGTCAGCCGCGATATCATGCAAGATATTAAAACAGAGCTGAAAAAGGGCGATGAAAAAGATGCCCAGGAGCAACAATAATGCGCTTTGTAGCCATTGTTTTTGCTTTATTACTGAGTGCGCCTAGTATGGCGCACCAGTTAAAAGCGTCTGTGACAACTGTGCTGTTTAATAAACGTACAAACAACATAGAGCTTATGCATCGCTTTTATTTGCATGATACGGAGCATGCTGTTGAATATTTGTTCGACGGTAATGCTGATATCTTAAGTAATAAAGACGACCAAAAGCGTTTTGCTGATTATGTTGAGTCACATATTGCCCTGCAAACTTTAGATGGTAAGCCACTTGAACTTAAAAAAGTGGGTGCACAAGTTGATGGTAAATTCTTTTGGGTTTATCAGGAAGTCACGATCCCAGAGGGAATTCATGGCATTCGTATGAGCAACGGAGCACTTCGCGACCTTTGGCCTGCACAAGTGAATATGGTAAATATTGAGGGTAAAGGGAAAGTAAAAACACTGACCTTTAGCCAAGATGATACCTGGCTTGAAGCTAAGTTTGAGGCGTTAGAACCTCAATAGACTTATACAAAAGGATTAAAAAACTTGGCTTTTTAATCCTTTGATCCTTTAATAAAGCTATATCGTACACTATCTTATTAGTGGGTATAAACATTTCCCAATCGCCATATACAAGGATTTATATGAGTATTTATGATAACAATATTCGTGGTGTGATTTTTGACTTAGACGGCACTTTGGTATCGTCAGAGCTGGATTTCTCACTGATCAAAGCACAAGTGGGTTGTCCTCTTGAGGAGGATTTGTTGGCGTATATTGCCACGCTTCCCTCGCCTTACATGCGCGAAGAGGCGATGAATATTGTCCATCAACATGAGCTTATTGATGCGCAGCACGCACATTTATTGCCTGGTGTGGCTGATGCGATTACCAAGCTAAAAGAAAGTAATATTCCAATGGCCATTGTGACTCGTAATTACGACCGTGCAGCTGCCATTAAGCTAAAAAATAATCCTCTGCCGATAGAAACGGTTTTGACTCGCTCAGATGCGCCAGCCAAGCCTGACCCAAGTGCTTTAAATGCCATTGCCACACTCTGGGAACTTGACCAGTCAGAGTTACTTTATGTTGGTGATTATTTATTTGACATACAAGCAGCCCACAACGCTAACATGCGAGCTTGTTTATACGCACCACATGAAATTCCTGAATATGCAAATCAAGCAGACTATGTACTGCATCATTTTTCAGAACTGCCAATTTTGGTTGATTCATTCCAAGAAAGTAAGGTGTTATGTTAAATAGCCTTGTTTTTTATTTTTCCTGATATTAATTGTTAGCTTTTTATTTTTTTAAGTTTCCTAGGGACGATTTGATCTTTGCTCATTTTTTACTTTACCTAATCGGTTATACATCCCAAGGTGTTAATAAAATCGTCCCTAGAGTGAACAAATTTTAATCCTGAAGGTTAACACGCCCTAGTACTAGCCCAAGCGGTCATGACTTGTTAAAATATCGGCAATTATCAAATGTATTCATAGAGGCATAAGATGGGCAGAGCATTTGAAGTCCGCAAAAACGCCATGGCTAAAACAGCCAATGCAAAAACAAAAGTAAATTCTAAGTACGGTAAAGAAATCTACGTTGTTGCTAAAAATGGCGAACCAGATCCAGAAGTTAACCAAGCGCTAAAACGTATTATTGAGCGTGCAAAAAAAGATCAAGTTCCAGCACATGTAATTGATAATGCAATCAAAAAGGCTGCCGGTGGGGCAGGGGAAGACTACTCTCCAGCACGTTACGAAGGCTACGGCCCAGGTAACTGTATGGTTATTGTTGACTGTTTAACTGATAACCCTAACCGTACTATTAAAGATGTACGTTTACCGTTTACAAAAACAGATTCAAAAATTGGCACACCCGGTTGCGTAGCGCATATGTTCGATCACTTAGCTGTTTTAGGCTTTGAAGGTGATGACGACGAAGTCGTACTTGAAGCGCTAATGATGGCTGATGTAGACGTAACTGATGTAGAAGTCGAAGACGGCAAAGTGTCAGTATTCGCTCCTCACACTGAGTACTACAAAGCAAAAACAGCACTTGAAGAAGCATTTGAAGGTATTAACTTTGAAGTAGACGAGATTACGTTTGTTCCACAAGTTCATACAGACATCACTGATCCAGATGACATAGCAAACTTTGAAAAGTTTATTTCTATGCTTGATGACTGTGATGACGTTCAAAACGTTTATCACAATGCGATTGTCAAAAGCTAATTTGTAAAAAGGGGCATTTGGTAACAAATGCCCTTTTTTAATAGATTTTTATTATGCTGTGAATGATGAGTATTCACTGTCGTTATGAGTTTATACCAATACGCTTAATTTAGTGGTCTATTTTGAGGCAATAAAACCTCGTTGATAACAAGGCAAAAATTTCGTTATTTAGTTGTTCTAAATCAGAAATTTTTAACGCAGGTAGCGACAGGTTTAATCCCTCAAAATAATTAAGAATTATTGCGGATTGGTATCAATTGATATTAGTTAAAAAAAAAGCAGCCAAAGGCTGCTAGGAACGACACATCAAACTCGAAGGGAGTTAAATTGTGCTTAATTTAACGACTTATGTTTTATACGGAACGCATGCAGTAATGGTTCAGTATAGCCACTAGGTTGTTTAACTCCTTCTAATACAAGGGCTAGCGCAGCTTGATAAGCAATACTTTGTGCTAAGGTTTCGGCTGAATCAGCCATATTCTTGTAGGCCGGATCCCCTTCATTTTGACCATCGACAACCTTTGCCATTCGCGCCATGGTTTTTCTAATTTGCTCTTCAGAACAAACACCATGATACAGCCAGTTGGCCATGTGCTGGCTTGAAATACGCAGTGTGGCACGATCTTCCATTAAACCGACATGGTTGATGTCAGGTACTTTTGAGCAACCAATACCTTGGTCAATCCAACGCACAACATAGCCTAAAATACCCTGTGCATTGTTATCAAGTTCGGCTTGAATATCTTCCTTGCTTAAGCTGCTGGCATCTTTCATAAGCGGTGGAGTGAGTAAGCTAGTAAGGCTTGCTTCTTTGCGGTCCATCAGCGCTTTTTGACAAGCAAATACATCAATATCGTGATAATGCATTGCATGTAGCGTTGCAGCAGTAGGAGAGGGCACCCACGCGGTATTTGCACCACTTTTCGGGTGACCACTTTTTTGTTCCATCATTAACGCCATTTTATCTGGCATTGGCCACATACCTTTACCAATTTGTGCTTTGCCACTGAGTCCTGTAGCAAGACCAATATCTACGTTGCGGTCTTCGTATGCGCTGATCCAAGGCTCAAGTTTGATAGCGCCTTTTGGTAGTACAACACCTGCTTGCATTGAAGTATGAATTTCGTCACCGGTACGGTCTAAGAAGCCTGTGTTAATGAATACAACACGCTTTTTAGCCTCGAAAATACACGCTTTTAAGTTAGCTGAAGTGCGGCGCTCTTCATCCATAATCCCCATTTTAATGGTGTTTTCAGGTAAGCTTAATAGCTGCTCAACGCGGGTAAATAGGGTATTGGTGAAGGCCACTTCTTCTGGGCCATGCATTTTTGGTTTAACAATATTAATGCTATTGGCCGTTGAATTTTTAAGGCTGCTTGTACCTTTTAAGTCATGAAGTGCTGCGGTGCTGGTGATAATGGCATCCATAATACCTTCAAACACGTCATTGCCTTCACTATCTTGGATAGCTGGATTTGTCATTAAGTGGCCAACGTTACGCACAAACATCATGCTACGGCCTTTTAGCGTCAGTGTTTCACCATTCACACCTTGATATTGGCGGTCCTGTGCTAAACGACGCTCAATGGTTTTACCGCCTTTGTTAAATGCTTCTACTAGGTTACCTTGCATTAAACCAAGCCAGTTTTGATAGACGTTTACTTTGTCTTGTGCATCAACAGCAGCAACGGAATCTTCACAGTCCATAATCGTTGTGAGGGCTGCTTCAAGTAGCACATCTTTAAGGCCTGCTTTATCTGCTTGACCTATTGGATGATGATGGTCGATTTGCAGTTCGATATGTAAGCCATTATTTTTCAGTAAGATAGCGCTCGGATTTTGCGCTTCACCTTGGTAACCAATAAGTTGTTCAGGATTAGCTAAACGAACCTGGCTGCTGTCACGTAATGTGATTAAAAGTTCATTGTTAACCACTGAATAGCTGGTACTTTCGATATGCGAGCCATTTGCTAAAGGCAATGCTTTATCTAGGAACTGGCGGGCATAAGCCATGACTTTAAAGCCACGTACAGGGTTGTATGTAGCGCCTTTCTCAGCGCCGTCATCTTCACTTAATACATCAGTGCCGTATAGCGCATCATACAGTGAGCCCCAGCGGGCATTCGCTGCGTTTAAGGCAAATCGTGCATTGCTCACTGGCACAACGAGCTGCGGCCCCGCAGTGCTTGCGATTTCAGGCTCAACTTGCTCTGTTTCTATGCTGAAGCTAGCTGGCTCAGGAACGAGATAGCCAATGTCTTTTAGGAATGCTTGATAGTTAGCTGCATCCCATACCGGTTGTTGCTTGTGATAGTCATCAATCTTTGCTTGCAGTTGTTCGCGTTTTTCTAAAAGCGCACGATTGATTGGCGTTAACTCAGTGACGATATCAGCAAAACCTTGCCAAAAAGTGTCTGTGCTAATACCTGTTCCTGGTAAAAGTTGCTGTTCAACAAACTGTGCTAGTTGTTGATCAACGCTTAAACCGTTAAGTGAGAGAGTGGTCATAGTAATGTCCTTTAAACGAGCTTAATGTGATCATTCATGGCCTAACCATATCGTAAAAAAAGCTAATAAGCAGGTTATTTACCATTCACTAAAAATATAGTGGCAATAACAACTATAAATTTACTAAATCCAAAAAATCCGCCTAATGTTGGATTAAGCGCTACGAAGCGAACGCCAAGTAGCCACTCTCACTAACAAAAAATAGATAACCCGTTCGAAGGATTTTTATTATGACAACATATCAACGCGAAACAGATAACCTAGCTACTTTATGTCAAACACAAGGCAAAACGTGGCAGTCAATCAACCCAGAATACGCAAGCCGTATGCGCTTACAAAACCGTTTTCGTACGGGTTTAGACATTGCTCAATACACTGCAGACATCATGCGTGCAGACATGGCAGCCTACGATGCTGACCACAGCCAATACACACAATCATTAGGTTGTTGGCATGGTTTCACTGCACAACAAATGATGATGGCAATTAAACGTCATAACAAAACAACTAAACGCAGCTATGTATACCTAAGCGGCTGGATGGTTGCGGCACTTCGTTCTGAGTTCGGTCCATTACCTGACCAAAGTATGCATGAAAAAACGTCTGTTCCAGCGCTAATCGAAGAAATCTACACTTTCTTAAAGCAAGCAGATGCACGTGAACTTGACCACCTTTACAAAGACCTAGATGCAGCGAAAGCAAACGGCGGTGATGTTCAAGCCGTGCTAAATAAAATCGATAACTTCGAGAGTCATGTTGTGCCAATTATTGCTGATATTGATGCGGGTTTCGGTAACGAAGAAGCCACTTACCTACTTGCTAAAAAGATGATTGAAGCAGGCGCATGTGCTATCCAAATCGAGAACCAAGTATCTGACGCAAAACAATGTGGTCACCAAGCGGGTAAAGTAACTGTACCGCATGAGGATTTCCTAGCAAAAATTAACGCAGTTCGTTACGCATTCTTAGAGCTTGGTATTGATAACGGCATTATCGTTGCGCGTACTGATTCATTAGGTGCAAGCCTTACTCAAAAAGTGCCTGTATCTAAAACACCAGGTGACCTTGCGAGCCAATACACGTCGTTCCTTGAAACAACACCAGTAAACAGTGTTGATGACTTAAACGAAGGCGACACAGCAATGAAGCTCAACGGTCAGCTTTGCAAGCCAACACGTTTAGATAATGGTTTATATCAGTTCCGTGAAGGCACAGAGAAAGACCGTGTAGTGCTAGACTGTGTTACTAGCTTACAGTCTGGCGCAGACTTACTGTGGATTGAAACAGAAAAACCAAATGTTAAACAAATCGCTGAGCTTGTGAATCGCGTTAAAGAGCAAGTACCCAATGCTAAGTTGGTATATAACAACTCACCGTCGTTCAACTGGACACTTAAATTCCGTGAGCAAGTATACGCTGAGTGGCAAGAACAAGGTAAAGACTTATCAGCTTACCCAAGCATCGATGATAATAAAGCATTAATGGCACCAGAAATGGATTACACAGAGCTTGCAGCGGCAGCAGACGTACTTGTACAAAACTTCCAAAAAGATGGTGCACGTGAAGCGGGTATCTTCCACC
Organism: Pseudoalteromonas sp. L21; assembly: GCF_021728035.1. Taxonomy (NCBI): domain Bacteria; kingdom Pseudomonadati; phylum Pseudomonadota; class Gammaproteobacteria; order Alteromonadales; family Pseudoalteromonadaceae; genus Pseudoalteromonas; species Pseudoalteromonas sp. L21. The sequence continues at coordinate 655,194 of NZ_JAKKCV010000002.1, forward strand.
ACCTAATCACGTTACCAACTTACCATACAGCGGCGCTAAGTACTGATATTCTATCAGAAGGCTATTTCGGCGACCTAGGTATGCTGGCGTATGTTCGCGACGTACAACGTCAAGAAATTCGCCGTGAGCAAGCATCAGTGAAACACCAAGACCTAGCAGGTTCTAACATTGGTGATACTCATAAAGAGTACTTCTCTGGTGAAAATGCGCTTAAAGCCGGTGGTGAAGCAAATACTATGAATCAGTTCTAACCAAGTAATGATGTAACACCTTTATAGCTATTCAATAATGTTGTTAGGGGCCTTCGGGCCCTTTTTCATTTTTTGAGTGCGGGCTTAGATATTTGGATCAGAGTTTAACTAAGTTTTGGATCAGCCATTTACTAGCTTTGTAAAAATACAGATCACGCATTTACCAGCCTCAGAATTTTAGATCAGGATTTAACTAGCTTCGTCTTATAAGCAGAAAATATGCACTCATTGACTAAAAACCACCTTTAGAATGGCTAAAATTAGGTCATACAAACGGTAATTTAGGGCTGTTTTGTAGAATATTGCGATTTACAAACCGATTTTTTATTAACTCACCTAAGCCATAAACCGATTTTTTACCAACTCAACATCCTTACAAACCAAAATTTTACTAACTGAAGCTAGGTTTTTAGCGGCACAAACCGATTTTTTACTAACTCAAGTTACTGATTTTGGCTATAAACCGATTTTTTACTAACTGCTTTTTATTTAATGTCCGATATTTACTAGAAATATGTAAGGAGTTACTCACATTTAAACTGTAAAGGGGGTTTACAGAGAGGGAGCTAGCAAGGGGGAAGTAAGAAAGAGTAAAGTTAGCAAGTAGCAGCGGGTTTGCCCCGCGTTATGGTTTTATTAAATGATGTTTCGGATTAGGCGCGATATAAAATCGCGCCAAATACGATGTGAGATAAGTTAAACGAAACTGCGTCACGAAATCCGTTCACCTTGCGCAAATGAAACGTTCTCGCTTCGCTCGATGTCGTTAATCATTTCCACTGTTTTTATCAAACCACCATTGAATATAGGCTACTTTGGTCATCAGGTTTGATGGGCGAGCAGTAATACCATGCGAGGCATTAGGAATACGCACCATAGCCGTATCAACACCTTGTAGCTTTAACGCTTGGTAAAATTGCTCAGTTTCAGAAATCGGCGTGCGATAGTCTGATTCACCAGTTAACAGCATAGTTGGTGTTTTTACATTGCCCACATAGCTAATTGGTGAGCGCTTCATATAATGCTCAATGTTGTCCCATGGTTTACCTGGGAACCAATAATCAGCAAAGAAAGGATAGAAGTCAGCAGTTAGTACAAAGCTGATCCAATTGATGACTGGTTTAGCAACAACAGCTGCTGCAAAGCGGTCTGTATGACCCACAATCCATGCTGTTAATACACCGCCACCTGAGCCGCCGGTAACAAACAGTTTACTGTCATCAATAAAGCCCTTATTGATGACAGTATCAACACCTGTCATCAAATCATCAAAGTCATTACTTGGGTAGTTATGATGAATTGTTTGCGCAAATTCTTTACCGTACGAGTCACTGCCGCGCGGATTCATATAAAGTACAACATTACCTTTGGCTGCGTATAATTGCACTTCAGGGCTAAAGTGAGGGCCGTAGTTTGCAACAGGGCCACCGTGGATCTCTAAAACAAGAGGGTACTTCTTGTTTTTATCGAAACCCGGTGGGTATGCAATCCAACCCTGAACGGCTAAGCCGTCATGGCTTGATTTAACCCAAATTTCTTCAACTTTGGCAAGTTCTTTGTCGCCCAGTGCATCTTCGTTTAATTGCGTTAAACGAGCCGTTTTACCGCGCTTAATTAATGCTACATCAGCTGGGCGTTGTGTATCAGCGAGTGTGAATGCAACTTCACCATCTTCGCTCACGTCAAAGTCACCACCTGAATAGGGACGGCCAAAGGCGACACTACCAATCTCTGAGGTGATCACTTTATGTTTACCACTACGCGGTTGGTAAGCTAGGTGTGTTTTACCTTCGCTATCGTAACTAAAATAAAGGCCTTGGCCGCTATCATCCCATTTAATGCTTTCGACACTGCGATCTAAATCAGCAGTGAGTACCGAGCTTTTACCTGATTTTAAATCAAGTAAATAAATATCGTTATTTTCATAGTTAGTCTTTTTGTCATCATAGCCAGTGTAAGCGAGATAACGACCATTTGGAGAGACTTTAGGACTTGAATCAGGGCCTTTACGGTCTGTTATTTGGCTGATTGAACGATCCGCTAAGCTAAGTTTATAGATTTCAGATTCAGTTGGGTGTAACTCGTTGTTTTCATATCGATTAGCTGAAAAATAAAACGCATCACCCTGTTCATTAAAGCTAATAGCACCGCCGTGATCAAAATCACCTGAGCTTAATTGGCGGGCATTGCCGCCCGTTGCACTCATGATGAAAAAGTGACGATAACCTTTTTCAGAGTAGCCACCGCCATCGGCGCGATAATAGGTATCATCAATATAGGTAGCTGGCTCCGCCCATTTTGCGCCCTCAGGTTTACCTGGTAAAGACACTGGGCTTGCTGATTTAGCTGGCACAAACTGGCTGAACACCAATTGTTTGCCATCTGGCGTCCAAGTTAATCCGCTAGGGCTTTGCGTTAGGTTACTGATTTTCGCTACATTACCGGTTTTTAACCATTTTACATAGATTTGGCTGCTACCATCACGAGTCGAGATAAATGCTAGGCGAGTTTCATCCGGCGACAGTACTGGTGAGTAATCCATATGTACACCAGACGTAAGCGGTAGCATGGTTTTGCCATCTGGGTTTACTGACCAAATATTGCTAACTTTACGGTCGCTTTTGATATCCACTCGGTTACGCACAAAATAAATTGTGTCGCCATTTTTTGTCATTTCTATTTGGTTGGCGTATTCAAGATCAAAAACATTTTCAAGCTCAAAGGTATTGCTAGCTTCGGCGTGGCCGTAAAAGCTAGCTGCTGCAAGCAGCGCTAAAGACGTTTTAAACTTCATTTTATTTCCTTGTTAGTGAGCGGTGTTTAACCTGTTATCCTGTTATAAAGTAACAACCACCCGAAATACAGTCCATTGCGATGAATGGAGAAATCAATAGACAGATGGTCATTTCCCTTTTATGTTGAGTACAGACACTTTTAAACGTAAGGAACACACAATGATAGGTTACATCATGTTAGGCACTAACAACCTAGCTAAAGCAGTAAAGTATTACGATGAATTATTCGCCACCCTAAACGCCGAGCGCTTTTTAGAAACTGACCGCTTTGTCGCATGGAACACTGGGCAAGATAAACCTGGTTTTGCGATAACCAAACCTTATAATGATGAAAAAGCGACCGTAGGTAACGGCACCATGATTGCGTTGGCAGTCGAAACCCCAGCCCAAGTAGATGCTTTTTATAAAAAAGCCATAGAGCTTGGCGGCACAGACGAAGGTGCACCCGGCCCACGTGAAATGCCTGGCTTCTATGCGGGATACTTCAGAGACCTAGACGGTAACAAACTTAATGTGTTTTGTTTTACCCATGGGTGAGGGAAGTTAGCAAGTGCTGCACCTGCTACACCTCGTAATATGTGGTAGTCTCGCGCGAAATAAATTTCACACCTACATGAATGCTATTAATTTACTCAAGTGGTGAATCGGGAGATTCTTGTTCGAAGCTAAAGCATCTCCTAACTCGCATCTGACTTTAAACCCTTGCTTCTCAAATCTAGCATCTTGCCCTTCCTATTTCTTTTCTCGAACCATGCCCCATCATAAATACGCAACATTCCAAAGTTGTATTTGTTTTCAAAAAAACTGCCTTTTTCACTATTTTTTGGCGAAAATATTAACCTTGCTTTTGTGTGAGTTACTCATTGTTTTGATTTATATAAAGTTATATTGTTGGTTCATTAATTGCTTTTTTTTATTTTTACAACTCTTTTAAAGGAAATAAAAAATGAAAAATACCTTAACGCTTACCCTTCTTGCTGTACTGCTTTTGGTTTTGTACTCTCAATTTTCAGAATTAGCTTATAAATTTGGCTTTGCTGAGCTTAAACTTAATGCAGTATTGGAAAACAGTGAACATATGAAAGTAAAGTGTGATGCATACTCGTTTGGCTTTTTTGATGAAATAAAACTTCAGAATAAATTTCAAAAATGTATTAACGATTATGAAGCCCAAGGCTACGAAATTGTTAGCAGAACAGACAAGCAGTAGCTTATTGCTGGCGTCATGCTTGCGTGGCGCGTCTGCAACATCGCACAATATCTATGCAGTCCCGCGCGAAATAATTTCGCGCCTACATGCATCCCTCAAAGAAAGCATTATCAGTGAATAGAAAGTCTTATTAGGCTCTTAAGCACACCTACCAACTTCTCCCTATTTTCATTAAACTACAGCTATAAAAAATAACTATAAAAATAAGCGAGTTAGAATAATGTCGAAACTGTTTAAGTCACTTTCATGTGTTGTTACATTAGCGTTGGTTGGATGTGGCACAAATGAGGTGTTTACAGCATCTGCTAGCAATGAGTTTGCTCATGGCGATGAGCTATTAAGTGCCACTGCGCTAACCGAAGATGCGAGTCACGCTTTAGTGGCAACTCAATCTAAAGTGTGTATTTGGGATAATCAGTTAAAAGCGCGTTTATACGATTGTATAACAGGGCAGGGCGCTGAGCATGTTGAGCTTGTGGGTTTTAGTGCTAACAAATCTCATTTTTTTATTTCAAATCGGTTATCGGTGACTTTATACGATACTCGCACGGGGCGTAGTATCGGCACTTGGCTCACCGGGCAGGAAATCGCCAGAGACATCGCTATATCAGCCTCTGGTGATACCTTGGTTATTGCCTATCGTAGCGGCAAGGCTGAGGTAATAAATACCCGAACAGGTGATACTAAGCGTTTTGATATTCATCGCTTAGATATTAATAGCGTGGCGCTATCGGCTGATGGCCAGTGGGCGTTTACCGGCTCCAGCGACAAGTACGTTAAGCTTTGGTCAACGAGTGATGGCAGCATTCGCTTTGAAGAGCGTCTAGCGACCAGAGTGAATCACGTTACTTTAAATAAATCAGCAAGCTTGGCCTTTGCAATTGATTCGGTTGATGATCGTGTATTCTTTGATTTGGCCAATAAAAAAGAGCTATCAGAAGTGGACTCATACGCTAACTTTATTGAGTTCACCGCATCGCAATTTATCAACCAAGATAAATGGCTATTAACCGGCTCACCAAAAATGAAAATGCGTTTATATCGCGTTGCAGATGGTGAACTAATCGCTGAATACGAAGCTAAACAACAGCGCCAACGTACGTCAGTACTGAGTGTGGCGTACGATGGTAACCAGCTATATTCAGAAACCAGTGACGGCCTATTGCAAGCTTGGCCATTTGATAAAATAAGCACTAAATAACAGCTAAAACAAAAACGCCTACTTTAAGTAGGCGTTTGTTTTAAACTGCAATTAAATTAGTAATCAAACTTATGCTTGGTAAACAGGCTTTGCACTTGTTGCCAAACAGCACCAGGCTTACCATCACCAACTAACTTGCCATTTACTTTTACGACAGGGCCAACTTCTTTAGTGGCGCTGGTGATCCATACTTCGTCGGCATCAAGTAACTCATCTTTACTAATAATACGTTCTTGCACTTTGAAGTCACTGTAGCTGTGTAGAATATTGAGGATTAACCAGCGGGTGATCCCAGGTAAAATTTGATTATCGAGTGGTGGCGTGCTTATCACACCCTCTTTTACAATAAACACATTGCTTGAACTGGCTTCGGTAATTTCTTCCAAGCGGTTAAATAGAATCGTTTCTTTGTTACCTGCTACGGCACCATGTTGGTAATGAATAACGTTACCAAGTAGTGCAGTTGATTTAATATGGCAACGTTGCCAGCGGCGATCTTGCTCAAGTGATACGGTATATGCTGTCGCATTATCGATGTCACTAACAGGTTCTGCTGGAATTTCGAAAGCAAATGCAAATACCGTTGGGGTAATGTTAGTTGGGTAGCCATGGGCGCGTTTAGTGTCGGCACCACGGCTCACGTGTAAATAAATCCCTAAGTTGTCACCTTGGTTTTTCTCGCATAAGTCGTTACAGATTTTTCGCCACTTATCGGCATTGTAATCGAGCTTAATTTCAAGCTCGTTTAAACCGTTATTCATACGCTCAATATGTGCGCCAAAGCCTAGCATTTTACCGTTATAAGATGGGATCACTTCATAGATGCCATCGCCAAATAAAAAGCCGCGATCCATTGGTGAAATCTTTGCTTCATCAGCGCTAAGGTAGTCACCGTTTAGGTATACCGTGCCCATTGTTAAACCTCATTCTGTGTAATAAAGCCGCCAAGTTGGCGAAGCCGAGTTATTAATTGTTGACCATGCATAGCATGCAAGCCATCTTCGGTGAGCTCATTTTTATGGGTGACGCCATCAACACTACCGCGCTCACTTAGGTAATGTAGAATGTCTAGAGGCTCAATAGCTGCCAATAAGTCTGTGTTGTGCCAGCGGCTTAAGAATCCAATGAGACCATAAGCGGCCCAATTAGACACATCTGCCAACAACAACTCATCACAGGGTGTTAAACAGGGTGTGATGCTAAGATCTTGCATATGTTGTGCAAGGTTACCCATGCCTATTTCATTACCGCCATCACCAATTGCAATAGTGGGGCAACGTGCTTCTGTCACAAAAAAATCAAAGCAGCCACAATGTTCAGAAATATCAATGCCGCGCATATTGTAATAACGTTGATGCTGATTAAGCCCTGGGCGCTCTATTGATAAAACACAATCAGGCTTTAACTGCTCAAGGGCTTTAATGCTAAAAGTGCGCGCATTATCAATATTGTTAATTGGCAGCTCAAAACAGTTAAAGTCTTTTTTTAGGATACTGTAAAGGGGGTTGCCAGTGACCAAAATTGGCTGTTTACCGAGCTTTTCAAGTACTTTGTAAAGTGCTATAGCGCCAACAGGACCGTCAGTTTCAAAGGTGTTATTAACCGCAAAGCCTGTACCAATCAGAATAGTATGTTGCGCGTTGTGAAGTGACTGTGCGGCTCGTAAATAAGTGCCCTTGGTTTGCTTGGCATATAAAGACTGCATACCTCGTGGATTTAGTTCGACCATCATGCTTTCTATTTTTAGACTGAGTGCTTCATCACTTAGACTTGGCATAATGCGTTGATCTCTTGAATCAGGGCAATGCCTGCATCATTATCGCCGTGAACACAAAGGCTGTCGGCATGGAGTGTGAGCTGCTGGCCACTTTGAGTGGTAACAGTACCATGTTCAATTAATTGTTTTACTTGCTTCAAAAGAGCGGGCTTTTCTAAAACACTCCCCGCAAGAGCGCGTGAGACCAGCTTTCCTTCATCGGTATATTGGCGATCGGCAAACGCTTCTAAAATGAGTTCGATACCTAATTCAGTTGCTAGCGCTTTGTGTTTGGCTGCTTGATTGGTGGCTAAAATCATTAACTTTAGTGGTTTAGGATAACGAGCAACTGCTTGCATAACGATATTTAACGTATGTTCTTCGCGCATCATATCGTTATAAAGGGCACCATGTGGTTTAACGTATTCCAGTGTTAAGCCATGCACAGCAGCCATACCATCAATTGCAGCAATTTGATAATGAAGGCAGTTAGTGAGTTCTTTTTCACTCATTGCCATCGAGCGACGACCAAAACCTTGTTTATCTGGATAGCTTGGGTGTGCGCCTATAGTGACCTTGTGCTTCTTTGCAAGAGAGAGGGTGCTTGCCATTACATCGGCATCACCCGCATGAAAGCCACAAGCGATATTGGCCATATCAATATGTGGCATCACTTGTTCGTCTAGGCCCATTTTCCACATACCAAAGCTTTCGCCTAAGTCGCAGTTTAGTTTCATCGTCATTTAAAAAGCTGCCATTTTACTATTAGGAATATCGGTTACCAGCATATGCCCTGGGCTATGGGTAATACAAAAATCAGGTGCAGCATTGGCAATCGCAACTTGTGGAGTAACACCACAGGCCCAAAATACCGGCACTTCGCCTTCTTTAATGGTCACTGCATCGCCAAACTCAGGTTTGTTGATGTCTTTAATGCCGATTGCTGCAGGGTCGCCAAAATGCACTGGCGCACCATGTACGCTTGGAAAACGGCTGCAAATTTGGATTGCACGAATAGCATCAGCGGGTTTCATTGGGCGCATGCTAACAACCATATTAGCATGGAAAATCCCCGCACGCTGACACGCTATATTGGTCACATACATAGGCACATTTTTTTGCTCGCTGATATTTCTAATTTCAAGGCCAGCGGCAATCAATGCTTCTTCAAATGAAAATGAGCAACCAATTAAGAAAGTAACCAAATCGTCGCGCCAATGGTTGCTGATATCAGTCACTTCTTCAATCATTTGTCCGTTTTTAAAAACACGATAACGCGGCAAATCACTACGAATATCAATGTCTTCGCCAACAGTTGGCATATCGGTAACGCCTGGTAAACGGCTGGTTGCTATAATCGGGCATGATTTAGGATTGGCTTGGCTAAACTGCAAAAAGTCAAACGCGTATTGTTTAGGTAAAATCACTAAGTTTGCTTGTACAAACCCAGATGCAAACCCAGACGTATTACCACTGTAGTCACCCGCGCGTACCATTTTACGGATAGCTGCTGGGGTGGTTAATGATGCATCTTTTTGCAAGTGCCTCTCCTTGAAAATTAAAACCTAGCTGAGGCTATTACAATAACACTCAGTTTAGATCATTTATAGTAACGGGTAACTGTCCTTTTGCAGGGGCTTTTCCTAGTAATACTTTTGCCAGTGCAGTGAAAGCAGGGCCAGCAATCTTTTCATTAGTGTCTACATCGATATTGTAAGCATAAGTGGCAAGTACTGCATCGCCAAATTGTCCAAATTGAGCAATATCGTAAGGGGCACGCAAGCTTACAAATACGGTCTTTTTATGAGCTAACCTCGCTTGTTTGAGCAATGATTCTAATGCGGCTGATTGATCAGCCTTAGCAATCGCAAACTCTGGATTATCGGCTAAATCATCCATCCCGCCCACTTCAACAGCACTTTGTTTTGGTGACGCATTTGCAGCAATAATGATATCGGCTTCGTTAATTTCTTTTAATGTTGCAAGCTTTTCATAGCCTTGCAAACTGGTGCAACTAAAGCTGATTAACTTATTGGTGTTATCAACTAACGCCTGCTGTAAGGCATAACATTTGCGTGTATCTGGCATAATAATATGCACTTTACTACCCGACTTAATGCTAAGCGGCAGGGTATTATTTTCGTTTTTAACTTCGGTAATCGCAGCCAATGCTAACTCTGCTTCTACTTTTCTATGGCTTTGATCGCCAAGTAACAGCTGCGCTTTTTTGGTGGCTGCTTCGTCATCAAGTGAAGAGCTGAGTTTAAATTTCTCTTTAAGTTTTAAAATACGCGTTGCAGAAGCACTCATTTCGTCGGCATTTAAAGTGCCGTGCTGTACTTCTTGCTCTAATCGCTCAATAAGGGCTTCAAGTACAGCTAAGTCTTTTGGGCTTCTGATTTCGATTGGCATAAGGGCAATATCAACACCCGCTGCAAAGGTATTTACTACCGCTTCAATTGGTTCAAAGAAGTGACTGATCCCCGCCATATCCAATGCATCAGTGATTACAACACCTTGATAACCGAGTTCATCACGCAGTAAGTCGGTGATGATTTTGCGCGACATCGTCGCAGGTTTGATCATGGTTTTGCCTTCTTTACTGACAAACGTACTGTCATCGAGGGCTGGGTATTGGATATGTGCCGTCATGATCATACCCGGTTGTTGGTTTTTAATAATTTCTTTAAAAGGAGGTAGGTCTTGCTGCCAAATAGTTTCTTTATCATGCATTACTTTTGGCAGGCCAGTGTGGCTATCTACGTTGGTATCGCCATGCCCTGGAAAGTGCTTTAGTGATGAAATAACGCCGTTGTTCTCGAACCCTGCGACTTGTGCAGCACCTAGTTTTGCAACCAATTGCGGGTCTTCACCGTAAGAGCGCACGTTAATAACTGGATTGTCTGGATTCATGTTTACATCGACCGTCGGTGCATAGTTAACATTCACACCCAGTGCCAATAGCTCGTCGGCGATAATACGTGCAGACTCTGTCGCGAAGTATGCACCATGTTCTTTATAGGTTGCACCAATCGACATGTTACCGGTAAACGACGTGCCTACATCACGCGGAATACGGGCGACTCGACCACCTTCTTGGTCTATTGAAATAAACAGCGGTAAGCCTAACTCAGACTTGGCAGCGGCTTTTTGTAGATCATTATTAAGTTTGATCACCTGCGGCACGGTATCGATATTTTCTGCAAATAAAATCACCCCACCAATGTTATGCTTAGTGATGATATTCGCTAAATCGGCCGGCAGCTCTGTCACCGGTGTACGGCATTTTTGCTCACCTGGGTCTTGTTTACAGTAATAGCGCAGGTCAAGCATGAGCTTTTGCCCTAACTGTTGTTTTAAAGTTAATGCAGACTCAGCAAATGATGATTGTAATGGCATGAAACATCCTAATCCGATAACCAGTGACGATAGTGCAAACTTATTTAACACAGCAAGCTCCAAAGCAAAACGCTTATTTAGTTTTTAGAATAAATTATTCTTGATATTAATGGGTTTTTAAATATAAATACAGTATTTTTTTGCTACCCTAGCGGTTTTTCTGTCCGACTGCAAAAAGCTAAGTTAGATCACCAAATTGGGCTAATAGGCTTAAATAACCAACCCTTTATACCGATAAAAACCTTGGCAAGTTGATAATTTATCAATTTAATGGGTCGCTTTTTAGGTCAATTTAAAGTAATAATATATTCCATATTCATCAGCGTAAATATGACAAGCTCGGGGGCGAGATGGCTTTAGCTCGATTGCACGCATTTAAACAGCAAATTAAACCTTTTTTACCAGAGTCTGCATTAATAGAAGATTACTCGCGCCGTTATGCGTTTGGGACAGACGCGAGCTTTTATCGATTAATTCCTGAGTTAATTGTATTAGTTAGCAATCAGAATCAAGCACGACACGTGATCATGGCTGCCAACGAGCAACAAGTCCCCATCACGTTTCGGGCCGCCGGAACGAGTTTATCTGGGCAAGCAATTACCGATTCGGTATTGGTTTTATTGTGCGATAGTTGGAGCAAGTTTGAGATTATTGATGATGCCGATGCAATACGCTTACAACCGGCGATCATTGGCGCTCGAGTAAATCAAGTGTTAGCCCCATTTGGTAAAAAAATTGGCCCTGATCCCGCTTCAATTAATAGCTGTAAAATAGCGGGTATGGCGGCAAATAATTCATCGGGTATGTGCTGTGGGGTGGCGCAAAACAGCTACCACACAGTAAAAGATATGACCCTAATTTTTGCTGATGGCACTGTGCTTAATACGGCTGATAGTCAAAGCTGTAATGCCTTCTTGCAAAGCCATAGTCGCTTTGTTGATGAGTTAATGAGTTTGGTTGACAGTGTGAAGCAAAACCCAGACTTGAGTGAGCGCATTGCCCATAAATACCGTTTAAAAAATACCACAGGTTATGGTTTAAATGCGCTGCTGGATTTTGCTGAGCCAATCGAAATCATTAAGCACTTAATTATTGGCTCTGAAGGTACGTTAGCTTTTATTGCAGATATCACCTACCACACCGTGGTTGAGCATAAGTACAAACACACAGGCTTCTTTATTTTTAACGATATAAGCAAGGTGTGTGAGCTGGTACAAAGGCTGAGTGAACTTGATGTTGCTGCGGTTGAGCTACTAGATAAACGCGCCCTGATGTCGGTGTCTGAACATGCCATAATGCCAAAAGAAGTGGCCAGTTACCCAGAGCAGGCAGCGGCACTTTTAATTGAGTTAAGAGCTGAAAATGCACAGGCTCTTGATGCGCTCACTAAGATCACCGAGCAACTTCTTGCCGAGTTTAAGCAAAGCCAACTGGCAGCGATTGAGTTTTCTGCAGACACTGCCCGTAATGCGGCACTTTGGAATATCCGTAAAGGCACATTTCCTGCGGTTGGTGCGGTGCGCGAAACAGGCACCACAGTGATTATTGAGGATGTTGCCTTTACCCTTGATAAATTAGCTGAAGGTGTGAATGCGCTGCATCAATTATTTATCAAATATGATTATGATGAAGCCATTATTTTTGGTCATGCATTGGCCGGAAACCTGCATTTTGTATTCACCCAAGCCTTCGACACACACGAGCAAGTAAACCGATATGAGCAATTTATGGCTGATGTGGCGAACTTAGTGGCGGTTGAACTAAAAGGGTCATTAAAAGCAGAGCATGGCACAGGCCGCAACATGGCGCCGTTTGTTGCCACTGAATGGGGAGACGATGGCTTTGCGGTGATGGTTGCACTTAAAGCATTATTCGATAAGCAGAATATTCTTAATCCTGGGGTTATTATTAATCACAACAAAAATGCCCACACTCAGCATTTAAAAGTTATGCCTAAAAGTGATGATATTATTGATACCTGTATTGAGTGTGGTTTTTGCGAAGTTGTTTGCCCATCAAAAGGACTTACCTTAACACCTAGGCAGCGTATTACCTTATGGCGACATCGCACCGAGCTACACAATCAATTACTAACAACCGACGATGTAGCGAACAAGCAGAAGTTAAATCAAAAACTTAGTGTTATTGAGGCCGATTTTAAATACCTTGGTATTGATTCGTGCGCGGCAACCGGTCTTTGCGGCCTTAAATGCCCCGTGGGGATAAACACGGGCGAATTTATAAAATCACTCAGAGCTGAGCAAGCCTCATCAAACAAGATTGCGCGGTCATTATCACGTTTTGCCAGCAAGCATTTTGCGGTTGTTGCCTCTGGTACACGGTTTGGCTTAACCGTCACGCAGGTGCTTGAAAAAGCAATTGGCAGTAGTAACCTAATAAGCCTGAGCAAATCTGCTAATAAGTTGCTTAGTACGCCGCTGTATTACTCGGCATGGCCAAGAGCAGAGCAGCCAATTAATAGGCAGTTTCAACAATCCCAACAAGCAAAAAAGTTGGTGTATATGCCAAGCTGCGCAAGTCGGGTTTTTGCGGCTGATAAACTTGCCGATGATAAGCGTTCACTGCTTGATGTAATCTGTTCACTCGCTGCAAAAGCAGGCTATGATGTGGTGCTACCGAAGCACGCTGATTCACTTTGCTGCGGTATGCCATTTGCTAGTAAAGGCTTTAACAAAGAGTCTAAAAATAAGAGTGAGCAGTTACTTACTGAGCTTGAGGCACTTTCAAATAAGGGCCAATATCCAATCGTTTTTGATGCCAGCCCTTGTGCGCTCACCACTCTTAATGCCGCACAAAATACGGCACTCACAATTTACGAAAGTGCCGATTTTGCGGCTCTACATTTACTGCCTAATTTACAGGTTACGCCCGTAAATGAGCCTGTGATGCTTCATGTTACCTGTAGTTCAAAGCGATTAGGTAAAGAACAAAGCCTAGTATCACTTGCCAAGGCATGTAGTAATGAGGTGATTATTCCAGCAGATATAGAGTGTTGTGGATTTGCTGGTGATAAGGGCTTTAACTTGCCTGAACTAAATAGCAACGCCTTAAAAACCCTTAAACAACAAGTACCAAAGAACTGTCGTCGCGGCGTGTCAAATAGTCGTAGCTGTGAAATTGGTTTAACTGAGCACAGTGGCGTTAGTTATCAGTCAATTTTGTATTTGTTAGATCAGCAAAGTAACGAGTAGAGTATTTGCTCTTTTTCTTGCGCTAAATCAAATTATGACAAAAGTCCTATAGAGGTACAAAGTAGTAGTTGCTAATATAAAGGTATTAGATGTACCCGATACGGATATTGGGTTTAATGTGAGAAAAATACCGTGCTTAATAGTCTTAGAACAGGTTTAAACCTGCATCGTTTAATTTTGTTGCTAGCGTTTTCGGCAACGCTGATTACTTTCCTTAACAGTTATTATTCAAGTTACCAAGTTCAAAAACAGCAACTTATCAATGAAACTCTAAATAACCATAAAGCTTATGCAGCTAAACTGGTGTCAGCTACAGATAACTTTTTACTAGCTGCTCAACAACAACTTGCTTATGTTGGTAAAATATTAGAGGCAGATTTTAATAATCAAGGGTTAATTAATGCTGAAACCGAACGCTTAAGGTTACAAACCAATAGTTTTAATTCTACGATTATTGTAAATAAAAAAGGCAATATTTTAGGCGTTTCTCCAGCCTCATTAAACTTACAAAACCTCAAGGTCGACAGTTTTGGTACTAAAGCCGCGTTATCATACCGTAGGCCAATGATAAGTGAGCCATACATTTCCATGGCTGGTAATCTGCTTATTTTTATGTCACAGCCATTGTTTGATAAAACAGGGGAGTTTATCGGCTATGTTGGCGGTACTTTATATTTAAAACGTGCCAGTATTTTGAATGAATTATTGCAAGTTCACTACTATCAAGATGGCTCGTACTTGTATGTCGTGGATGAGAATAATCGTTTACTTTACCACCCGAATAAACATCGTATAGGCGAGCAAGTATTTGATAATGAAGTTATTGAATCGGTTTTAAGTGGTCACGCTGGCACACAGGTCGTTAAAAATAGTCAGGGTATTGAAATGCTTGCTGGGTACGCACCTTTGTCGGTGGCTCCCTGGGGAGTCGTCACGCAAAGACCCCTCCAAAGTACACTTGCGCCGCTTGATACGCTTATGTGGCAGGTCTTTTTACGTACTGCTCCAATCGGTTTGTTTACTTTTCTACTCATCTGGGTATTAGCAAGACTTATTTCGCAGCCACTTAAACAGCTGGCAGAAACAGCGAGCACATTAGATAGACCAACAACATCGCAAGAACTTAAGCAACTTCGCTCTTGGTACTATGAAAGTAACGAGTTAAGAAATGCGATGCTCAAGGGAGTGGGGCTTTTGCAAAGTAAAATAGGCCTACTGAGGCATGAAGCACAGACGGATCCTTTGACTTGCCTACACAATCGAAGAAGTTTGGATATCAGATTAAGCCATTTGATGGCACAGCGATGCCCATTTGCAGTATTAGCAATCGATATAGATCATTTCAAGCGCGTCAATGATGAGTTTGGTCATGATATTGGAGATTTAGTGCTGCAATCATTGGCTAAGTTATTGGTTGATGCAACGCGAGAAGGGGATGTTGTCGCTCGCACAGGTGGGGAAGAGTTTATCGTTATTATGCCAAAGGTTACGGCAAAACGTGCCTATCAGCTTGCTGAACGCTTAAGAATGCAAGTGTCTGAATATTATATAGAACCTGTGGGTTGTATTAATGTGTCGATTGGTATTTCAGGCTGGCCTCTGGAGCAGCTTAGTATTGAGGACGTGATGAAATTAGCTGACCAAGCACTCTACAAAGCTAAAAAAACAGGTCGAAATCGTTGTGTACTTGATGCTACATTTTGCCAAGATCTTCCACTTGTGTCTGAAGTGCCAGTGTTGGAATAAGTTATTTTATATGCAATAGTAAACACCATTAGGTTATTTTGGAAAATCACATGGTATCCATTAGTTCGTCTCGTTTAATGAAAATGGCTTGTGTGTTGAGTGTCATTTTACTCCATACATCGCCAGTGCAAGCTAAGACGAATGAGAATAAGCGTAGTGAGTTTATTGATGTTGGTGAACTCCTTCCTAATGCGGTTTTAGATATTCGCTACTTTGGGCGTCATAACTTTGTGGGCGCTCCTATTGATGGTTACACTGCGCCTAAATGTTTATTGCACAAAACCGCAGCGAATGCGCTTAAAAATGTACAAAAGGCAGCTCAGAAAGAGGGGTTGAATTTAAAAATATTCGATTGTTATCGTCCACAGCGCGCTGTTGATCATTTTGTACGTTGGGTTAATGATTTAAGTGATACGCGCACCAAAGCTGAGTTTTATCCTAACCTTAATAAAGATCAGCTGTTAGGTGATTATATTGCTGCTAAATCAGGCCACAGCCGTGGCTCAACCATTGATTTAACGTTAGTTGATGCATATGGTGTTGAGCTTGATATGGCATCACCGTTTGACATGTTTGATACGCTTTCAAATACGGATGATCCACGTATTAGTGCCACTCAAAAAGCTAATCGTTATAAGCTTAAAACACTTATGAGTGATGCGGGTTTTGCTCCGTATTCAATGGAGTGGTGGCATTTCACTTATCAGCCGCAGGCTTACCCTGCGACTTATTTTAACTTTGTAATAAAATAATTAACGTACTTCGCTAATGGGTGTGTAATCCACCGCAATTTCAACAATACCCACTTCTGGGTATTTTTCTAATTCAGTTTTAACTACTTTTAAATCAGTATCTTTATCGACAAAAAAGCTGTACGTATGCTCAGCTACCCTTTTTAACTGATAGGTGTCTAGCAGTGCTAAAGATGCTTCTTCGGTTTTTAGTGTAATAAACACAGTACCAGTCACCGTCCCTTGTTCTGAATTTGCGTGGTTAAAGACGATGGTTCCTTTTAAAAGCTGCTCAGAGTTGTAAGTTAGTTTTTCACCATTGTTATTAACAGAATTATTACTCGTTTTCGTTAACTCTTCAGTTTTTTTTGTTGTGGTTTGTGGTGTATTTTGCTCTTTTTGAAGCGCTGTATTTTTAGGTGTGTCTTCCTTTTTATTTATATTTTCATCTTTTTGACAACCTAATGTTAACAAGGATAACACTATAATTAGTTGTATTTTATTAATTTGGTGCATCTAATCTCCTACTATTGTTACTTTTGTTTACAGTTTTTACTGTTTTTTATTAACAGCTTTAGGTACATTATAGTTGGTTAAATTGTTAACCAAAATTAAAAATATAACAACAGGGAACTTATGCATGGCTAAATTTAAAGTAAGCGCTGTAGCAACATTAGTAACGGCTATTTTGGCATCATCACAAGTACAAGCAAGTGAACAAACTCGCTTCTACAGTGCCGCTAGTACAAGCTCACACGCGCAATTCAATCCACAAATAACTCAGCAACGTGCATTAGCTGAGCGCCGCACTGTATCGGGTCATAAATCTATTTTTGATGCTCAATTAGGTAAAGCAACATTCTTATGGCAGGCTGTTGGTCAAGCAAAACCAGATATGTCAGTTGTTTTACCAGAGCAACGCAATGCTTACGCTGCAGATTTTTATTTGAATGCGCTAACGGGTGTAAGTACAGCTAAGAAAGGTATATCAAGCGCCGTATTAACGGATTTATCTGAGCAAAAACTGGGCTCAATCACGGCTAAATACAAGCAAAAAGTACATGATATTGAAGTATTCAACCGTGAATACAATTTAATCATGGATAAAGAGCAAAACTTAGTAGCTGGCTCTGGTTACTTTGCCAACGTTAGTTCAAATGCGACTAAATCATTTGCACCACTTGCTAAATTTGTGGGTGCTGAGCAAAGTATTAAGCGTGCTATTAAAGAGCTAGCAGATATCAATGTTTCGCTGGTTAAGTCTACAGAGCAAGGCGACTATGTTAAGTACAATGTAACTAACCAAAATGGTGAAAAAGTTGTCGTTGGTCAACCACGTGCGAAGAAAGTATTTTTTGAAGTTAATGGACAACTTGAGTCAGCTTATTATGTTGAAGTTGAAGTTGCCGATAAAAATAGTCTAGATAGCGACTATTTCAGCTATGTTATTGGTGCTGACAACAATAAGGTTTACTTCAAAAAAGACTTAAAAGCACACGCGGCAGACTTTAACTATCGTGTATGGGCTGATGCAGATGGTTACCCATGGGAAGGTCCACACGGTGACGTAATCCCAGCAGATGGCCCTGATCAAGTTGATGAAACTGAAATCCTAGATGCACCTTTAGTTAGCTTATCTTACTACAGTAAGCTGAGCACAATGGACCCGTGGCTTGAGGATGATGCAACGACTACATCAGGTAATAACGTATTTGCGTATGCTGATGTTATTGCACCGCAAGGTTTTACTGAGGGTGACTTTACCGCTGAAACAACGTCTGATTTTACTTTTGACTACCCATATCAAGTTGATCAGGTCGCTAATAGTTATGATAACCGTAAGGCAGCAATCGTTAACTTGTTCTACATGAACAACTTCTTACACGATTTCTTTTATGATCATGGTTTTGACGAAACATCAAATGTTGCACAAGTATCTAACTATGGCCGTGGTGGTGTAGAAGGCGATCCTATTGAAGCGCAAGCACAAGATAACAGCGGTCTAAACAACGCAAATATGTCTACACCAGCAGATGGTGCAAGCCCTCGTATGCAAATGTATTTATACAACTCAAAAGATGCGAAAGTAGGTGTCGATTTTGGTGTTGTAGTTACATCTGATGAAACGATTGGTCTTCTTGAGTCAACGCAAGTTTCTGGTTTTGGTCAAGGTCAGTTTGCAGACGTAGCCGCTGAAGTTGTACGTCTAATCGATGGTAATGATGTTGATTCAGGGAGTCTAACGGATGGTTGTGAGCCTGCAACGAATGCAGCTGATTTAGCTGGTAAAATTGCGTTAGTTGACCGTGGTTCGTGTAACTTCACTGCAAAAGTATTCCACGCTCAAGAAGCGGGCGCTATTGGTGCAATCGTTGTAAATAATGATCCTAATACCGATGATCCTGCACCTATGGGCGGTGAAGATGATGCCGTGCTTATTCCAAACATGGGACTTAACTTTGCCGATGGTCATAAAATGTATGACGCGATAGATGCAGGTAATGTTGTAACTGTAAACATGTTTAACAAAGCAACGTTAAAAGATGGCACGTTAGATAACGGTATTATTGCACACGAATGGGGTCACTATATTAGTAACCGTTTAGTCGGTAACTCGTCTGGTCTTATCAACTTCCAAGGCCGTGCCATGGGTGAAGGCTGGGGTGATTTCCACTCACTTATGTTTATTGCCAAAGCAGGCGATATCAACATTGCTGGCAACGACAAGTTCCAAAAAGCTTACGGTAGCGGTACATTCGTAGAAGACTTCTATTTTGGTATTCGCCGTGTTCCATACTCTACAAACATGGAAGTAAACCCACTGTCTTTCCGCCACATTACTGAAAATGCAGGAACGGACGTTGGTATCGCGCCAACAAATGTGGCTTCGCCTCATGCTGCCGGTGAAATTTGGGCAACAATGTTGTGGGAAAGCTATGTTGCACTAATCAACGAGCATGGTTTTGAAGAAGCACAAAATCGCATGGCAAACTACCTTGTTGCGGGTTATAAACTAACACCAATTGCGCCGCTATACACAGAAGCACGTGATGCTATCTTAGCTGCTGCTTATGCTGTTGATACAAACGACTACGAGCTAATTCTAGGTGCGTTTGCTAAGCGTGGTATGGGTTTAGGCGCTGTTGCTCCAGAGCGTTTCAGCACTGACTTAACCGGTGTGGTTGAATCTGATGATATGGAGCTTGCTAGCTTTACTCTTAAAGATGTGAGCGTAAATAATAACTTTAACGGTGCAGAGTTAGGTTATTGCTCGAATGATAACATTCTAGATAAAGGTGAAACCGGCACACTAACCGTGAGCATTACCAATACAGGTAGTGAAACACTGACAGGTACACAAGCACAGTTGAGTGTTGTTAGTAACCATGATGTTACTTTTGAAAATGATGGCTTAATCACGTTTGATGAGATGACCCCATTCACATCGGCTACAAGTGCGCCGATTAAGTTTACACTTAATGACGCTGGTACGGCAGATACCCTTGAGATTCAAGTGTCATTCCCAGAGCTTTCTGCTGATGATGAAATTGTTGAAGCGGCAAGTGAGACACTCTCATATACGGTTAACATGGACTTTGAAGCAAAAGCACCTGTTGGTTCTCAAACTTCAGATAACATGGAAGTCGCTGCTACGTCACTTCATGACTTTAAAGAAAATGTAATGACGGGTGGCGACCTAGCTGAGGGCACTCAAAGCATGGCTAATGATGGCAACGTAGCCTTTTTCAATACTTTTGGTTTTGGGCTTGGTGAGCAAACCATGTACCTAAATAACAATGATTTTGAATCTGACGTTGCTGTTGAAACTAAAGAGTTTGAGATTGGTTTTGCTGGCGAGTTTGCAGTGTCATTCTGGCATTTCTATCTAATTGAAGAAAATTGGGATGGTGGTGTCGTTGAGATCAGCGTAAATGGTGGTAATTGGGTTGATGTAACTGAAATGGGGGGCACATTTGATGTTGGTTATGATGGTCCGCTGACTGAAAATGATGCACAGGCAATTCAAGACCGTGATACGTTTACAGGCAATAATATTGATGAGAATGGTGCGTATGGTAATTACGAAACAATTCGATTTGGTACTGAGTTAAATGGTAACCGTGCGAAGCTTCGTTTCCGTTTATCATCGGATAATGCAGTGAGAGAGTTTGGTTGGTGGATTGATAATGTGTCATTTACCAATGTAACAACACCGATACTATCAAACGTTATCGCGGGTGATACTTTTGCATGTGATAATGCAATGCCAGTGATTAGCGTGTCTGGCGATGAAAGTATTTCTGAGTCTGCAACCGGTACGTTAAGTGTAACTGCAACTGATCGCAATAGTGATGATGAATTAACGTATGCTTGGACGCAAGTAAGTGGTTCAGCAGCAACATTATCAGGCGAAGATACTGCAACATTAAGTTTCACTCCAGGCTCAATCTCAGCAGATGAAGAGGTCGTCTTTGAGGTTGTTGTTAGCGATGGTGTTGCATCCGTGTCAGAGCAAGTAACGGTTGCTGTTACAAATGAAGCAGAGCCTGTGGTTGAAACCCCAGAGCCTAGAAAATCAAGCAGTGGTAGTTTTGGTTTCTTGACCTTACTACTTGCTCCATTAGCGTTAGTAGGCCGTCGTCGCAAACGTTAAGTTAATTATCAGACAGTGATAAAAACAAAGCCCTTACAGTTCTCTGTAAGGGCTTTTTTAGTTTCTGTGGACTTACCTGCTCATGTCATGGCAAGTAAAAAGTGGCATTACAAAACTATTGAACTGTCGCTTTTAAACCGCGGCGTTTTAATAATGCTGAAGTGTCAGGCTCTTGACCACGGAATGCTTTATACGATTCCATTAAGTCGCGCGAGTTGCCCATTTCTAAAATTTCTTTACGGTATTTGTCACCCATTTTGCGAGTTAAACCGCCTTGCTCTTGTACATAAGCAAACGCATCAGCTGCTAAAATTTCACTCCACATATATGCGTAGTAACCAGCTGAGTAGCCGCCACCCATAGAGTGTGAGAAGAATGCTGATTTATAACGTGGTGGTACAAATGGTACATTTACACCATGTTTTGTAAGTGCTTGTTGCTCAAACTCTTCAATGTCTTGCAATGGTGCATCTGCAGGCAGTGAGTGCCATTCCATATCAAGAAGTGCAGCAGCAACATATTCTAACGTATCAAAACCTTGGTTGAAGCTACGTGATTGGATTACTTTTTTCAGTAACTCATCAGGAATTGGTTCACCTGTTTTATGGTGTTTCGCATAGTTTGCGATAACTTCAGGGTACATTGCCCAGTCTTCTTCGAACGTTGACGGGAACTCAACGAAGTCGCGTGATACCGACGTACCTGAAAGCATAGGGTATTTTACTTTAGAGAACATGCCATGTAAGCCGTGGCCTAATTCGTGAAAAATAGTTGTCGCTTCATCATAGCTGATAAGCGTAGGTTCACCATTTGCGCCTTTTTGAATGTTCATTACATTAACAACAACAGGCTTTTGTTCTTTAAGGCCTGATTGTTTTACAAATGAGCTCATCCATGCACCGCCACGCTTACCTTCGCGAGCAAAGTAGTCAGCAAAGAAAATGGCTAAGCTGTTACCGTTTTCATCAAATAACTCATAGGCTTTAACATCAGGATGGTAAACTGGAATATCGTTACGTGGTTTGAAAGTAATACCGTATAAACGGTTCATGGTGAAGAATACACCGTCTTCTAGCACACGATTAAATTCAAAGTATTCTTTCACTGCATTTTCGTCTAGATTGTACTTATCTTTACGAACTTGTTCTGCGTAGAATAACCAATCCCAAGGTTGTAGTTTGAACTGTTCACCTGACTCATCGATCTTAGCTTGGATCGCTTCAGCCTCTGCATTAACGTTTTGCATTAACGCAGGGATCATACCTGCAAACATATCAAATACTGCCTGCGGCGTTTTCGCCATTTGTGACTCTAGTCCGAATGCCGCCCAACTATCATAACCAAGTAGCTTAGCCTTTTGAGCACGTAACTGAGCAAGTTCTGCAACGATTTCACGGTTACTGTTTTCACCAGAAAGTGCGCGCTCAGCTGAGGCACGCCAAATTTTTTCACGTAAATCACGATTTTTAAGTGTCGCTAAAATAGGTTGGCGTGTCGTGTTGGTGATCTTAATTAGGTATTTGCCAGAGTGGCCCGCTTCTGTTGCTGCATTAGCAAGCTGTTCAATTTGACCTGCAGGTAAACCTTCAAGTTCAGCTTTGTCATCAACAAGCACAACGTTCGTTTTAGTCAGTGCTAATAAGTTCTGCGAAAACTGAGTCGTTAAGCTTGAATGTTTTGTATTAATATCACGGATCTGTTGTTTTTCTTCCGCGGTTAGTTTCGCACCGGCACGTACAAAACGCTTGTAGTAAACATCTAAAAGACGTTTTTCTTCAGCGGTTAATGCTAATTTATCTGACTCAGCATATACAGCAGAGACTTTCTCAAATAAGTCTTTATTTAAAAAGATATTGTCGTTATGTGCAGCAAGCTTTGGTGCGAGCTCTTTTTGTATTTCACGACGCTTAGGGTTTGAATCACTCCCTGCTAGATTATAAAAAATGCTGCGGGTGCGAGTCAGTAATTCGCCACTTAGCTCAAGGGCAACAATGGTGTTTTGAAAGTCAGGCTTAGCTTGATTACTAATGATAGCTTGTACTTCAGCCATTTGCTCAGTCATGCCTTTATTGAAAGCAGGCATAAAGTGCTCATCTTTGATGACACTAAAGTCAGGTGTTTCGTATTGTAATACGCTTTTTGTAAATAATGGGTTTGCTTGCTCAACGTCAGCGGTTGTTGCAACTTGTTCAGTTGTTGTTTTATTTTCAGTTGTTTGTGGCTCAGAACAGGCCGTTAATAATAACGCTGAGCTAATCGCGGTTGCGAGTACGTGTTTCATTGTTTTCTCTTTGTTTTAAAAATTAAATTGCGCTGATAAAGCACAGTGATCGCTTAACATATGATCTGTGTTGTAATTGTGAAATTTCACAGAAGATGGCACCAAAGCGCGCCTCATGGAAGCTGATATCACAATGTGATCAATGGGCAAAGGGTACTTTGGATGACAACCTACTACACCATCTGTTGCGATAAAAAGGTTATTAGCTGCGATAAGTGGCGAACCATCATTATAATCTTTTTTATTTTTATGGTCAGAAGCTGCTAAAAGCTCAACTCTAAAATGGTTATTTATGGCTGTCAAATGATGGTTAAAATCACCCAGTATAAGCCAGTTTTCGCGAGCTAAGTTATGCTTGGCTAGGTAGCCTTTTAAATACTCAGCTTGTTTAGCATATACTACACAATTTGATTTATTTGATACTGCATAATTTTCAACAAAGCAGCCACTTTTCATATGAACATTAAGTAAGTTTAATGGTTTACCCGCTTGTTCAATTTGTAAATGAATCGCTTCTCTTGCACCCACCTTTGCGTTAGCTAACTCACTTAGATGATTAACCTGTTTTATTAAAATGGGCTTTCTCACCACGAAGGCGACTTTTTGTTGTGTTGATGCTTGCTTGTTTTCTCTACAGGTGTAACTGGGTGAATCCGTTCGAGATGACATGATTATTTGCCATTGTGAGGCAGGAAATATTCGTTTAACAGCTGCCAAAGAGCCAACTTCTTGAAGTGCAATTACATCTGCATCAAGTGATTGCGCGTATTGGCGCATCTGAGTGTAACTTTCAGTGTCTCTGGCTTTACAGCCTGTACCATTGTGGGCTGCTAAGTGTTCGGTGTTCCAAGTAACCACGCGTAAGCTTTTGGCATTTGCAAAATTACTATTTACAGCAGATAGCAGTAGTAATGCCAAACTAGTCAAATGCGAATGTTTAATTATTTTCATCTACGACTATTACCTAAGAATAATGTTATGGTATGTTATATTGTAACAACTTAATCTGCAATCAATCTTGCCATGGAGTGCATTTTTTTACGATAAGTTGCAAATGTTGCTGAATAAGCAAGGAGTCGTATGGCTATCATAATTAAACATGCCTGCGTTGTTAATGAAGGACAGCGCGGATCACAAGATATAAAAATTGTTGGTAAACGAATAGTTCAAATCGCTACAGATATCACAGCTAAAGTGAATGATCAGGTGATTGATGCAAACGGTTTATTGCTGTTACCCGGCATGATCGATGACCAAGTTCATTTTAGAGAGCCAGGCCTAACCCATAAAGGTACAATTGCCAGTGAATCGGCCGCTGCTGTGGCCGGTGGCATTACCAGCTTTATGGAAATGCCTAATGTTTCACCCTCGACCACCACAGCAAAAGCCTTGGCAGATAAATACGCAATAGCGGCGCAAACCAGCTCTGCGAATTATGCATTTTACTTTGGCGCAACCCCTAATAACCTCGATGAAATTAAAGCCCTTGATGCCAAAAAGGTATGCGGCGTTAAAGTGTTTATGGGGGCATCAACAGGTGATTTACTGGTTGAGCATCCTCATGCTCTTGAGGCCATTTTTCGCGAAAGCCCTGTACTTATTGCAACCCATTGTGAGCAAGGTGAAGTGATTCAACAAAATCAGCGCCGTTTAGAAAAACGTTATGGCGAGTTACAAATAGAACATCACCCGTTAATTCGTGATGAATTAGCGTGTTATGCATCTTCATCGTATGCCGTGTCGTTGGCAAAACGCTATGGCTCGCAGCTGCATGTTTTACACCTTACAACAGCAAAAGAGTTGGCGCTATTTAGCAACGCACCCATAGAGCAAAAGCACATAACTGCCGAAGCTTGCGTGCATCATTTGTGGTTTAACCAAGATGATTACGCAAACTATGGCAATCAAATTAAATGTAATCCGGCAATAAAATCAGAGCAAGATCGCCAAGCGCTACTCGCAGCAGTGCGCGATGGGCGCATTGATATTATTGCCACCGATCATGCACCTCATACTTGGCAAGAAAAGCAGCAACAATACAGTGTTGCACCAGCAGGTCTCCCATTAGTCGAGCATGCGTTATTATCGTTACTTGAGCAGGTAAAACGCGGTGCGTTAAGTCTTGAGCAAGTCGTTGAAAAAACGGCGCATAATGTAGCAAAGCGATTTGCTATCGAAGAGCGGGGCTTCATTCGTGAAGGTTATTTTGCTGATTTAGTCCTAGTTGACCCAAACGCTGAAAAGCACGTCGAGCACACAAATACACGTTATTTATGCCAATGGACTCCTTTTAATGGCACCACTTTTTCACACCGAATTACACATACCTTTGTAAATGGAGAGTGTGTGTTTGATGGCACACATGTTTACCCGCATAAGCAGGCCGCTATGGCCTTAATATTCAATCGTTAAAAAGAAGTCGATATGCAATTACCGGATATTACCTCGCACTCTAATGTAGATTTTCAGTCGCCTTTGAAATGGGTTGGCATGGAAAAAATTGCACTGCCTTTAAAGCTTGCACAACCTCATGTTGATGTACATCTTCATGCCAAAGCGGATGTGTTCGTTAGCCTTGATAGTAATGCAAAAGGCATTCATATGTCGCGTCTTTATTTGTTACTAAATCAGCTATTGGCAAAACAGAACTTAACGAGTCAGGGTGTTAACGAGTTTATGAATGCTGTTTTAACATCACAAAAAGGCTTAAGTAAAGGCGCAAAACTGGTGCTGCATTTTGATTTACCACTGCTTAAACCAGCACTCCTTAGCGATAATGCAGGTTACAATGCTTACCCTGTTGTTTTAACAATTACTAAGCAGCAATCGCTCACTATTAACTTAAAGGTCGATATTGCCTATAGTAGTACTTGCCCATGCTCTGCAGCATTATCAAGGCAGCTTTTGAGTGAGGCGGTCGATAAACAATTTAGCGATGCCGCTATTGATAAAGCATCTTTACTTAATTGGCTTGCAAGTGCTCAGGGCTCAATAGCAACGCCGCATAGTCAGCGCTCTTATGCTTATATAGATGTCACTTTTAGTAATGAAAAGCTGCCTGATCTGAGTGCTTTTATTAGTACCTGTGAGCAAGCTATTGGCACTCCTGTGCAAACCGCCGTAAAACGTGAAGATGAACAAGCATTTGCAGCCCTAAACGCGAAAAATTTACTATTTTGTGAAGATGCAGCAAGGCGATTAAAACAACGCCTCGAAACTATGCCGAGTATTGCTGACTACCAATTTAAGGTTGAGCATCAAGAAAGTTTACATGGCCACAATGCAGTGGTTCATGAGTCTAAGAATTAGATCTCATAACCTTAAGTGTTTACAAATTTTGACAAAGATAGTCGCAAATCATTGCTATTAATAAAAACAAGGTGAATGATATGCCTACCAAAAATATTATAAAAAAGGATGACTATGCGTTTTAAATTTATTGCTGCAGTGGGTATTGCTGTCGCAAATGTTGCCGTTGCCGACGAAGGCATGTGGCAACCTCATCAACTGCCAGAACTTGAATCAGTCTTAAAAGCGAAAGGCTTGAGTATTGATGTAGAGTCAATTTCAAAACTGACTGAGTTCCCGATGAATGCGGTAATTAGCCTTGGTGGTTGTACGGCTTCGTTTGTATCACCAAAAGGTTTAGTTGTAACAAACCACCACTGTGCCTACGGTTCGATTCAATATAACTCGACCACCGAGAACAACATTTTAGAAAATGGCTTTTTAGCAAAAAAGCACAATGATGAAGTGCCTGCAGCCCCTGGCTCTCGTGTTTATGTAACCGAGGAAGTAGTTGAAGTAACTGATAAAGTAAACCAAGGGACTGAACAGCTAACAGGTAAAGCACGCTTTGATGCTATTCAAGCAAATGAAAAAGCACTTGTTAGTGAGTGTGAGAAAGACGAGAGCTACCGCTGTAATGTGTATACTTTCCACGGTGGTCTTGAGTATTACCTGATCAAATCGCTAGAAATTAAAGATGTGCGTTTAGCGTATGCACCCGCTATGGGCGTCGGTAAATACGGCGGTGATATTGACAACTGGATGTGGCCGCGTCATACCGGTGATTTCTCGTTCTATCGCGCGTATGTAGGTAAAGATGGTAAGCCTGCTGAATATTCAGAAGATAACGTGCCATACCAAAGTGATGCGTTTTTAAAAGTAAGTGCTAAAGGCGTACAAGAAGGCGATTTTGTGATGGTGACCGGATACCCAGGCAGCACAAACCGTTACCGTATTTCGCCTGAAGTTGACTATGTATTTAACACAGCTTACCCATTAGCGCGTAAATATAACTCTAAATATGTCTCGTTGATTGAAGAAAATGCGCCAGAGGGTTCAGAGGCACGAATCGCTTATGAAAGCACGATTGCTGGTTACAACAATTACATTAAAAACTATGGCTCAATGATTGAGAGCTTTAACAAGGGTTCAATGTATAGCCGCAAGCAACAATTCGAAAAAGATCTCACTGCGTGGATCAATGAAGATAGCGAGCGCAAAGCTAAATACGGACATGTACTCGCTGATTTAACGACACTAGTTGCTGAGTCTCAAGAGCATAACCAGCGCGACCGCATGTTAGGCTACGTACACCGTTCACAAATGATGTCATCGGCACGTATGCTGTATCGTTTAGCCTATGAAAAACAAAAGCCAGATGCTGAGCGTGAAAGTGGTTATCAAGAGCGTGATATGCCACGCATTAAGTCACGTTTAGAAAGCATGAGCCGTCGTTACGACGAAACTGTAGATAAAGCTATTTTACTGTACTTTATTGAGCAATATGCCGCATTACCAAACGATGAGCGAGTTGCTGAGGTTGATAAGGCGCTTGGTTTAACAAACGGCTTTGATAAGCAAGAACAACAAGCCTTGCTTGATGATATGTATGCTAAATCGGTTCTTGCAGATGAAAGCAAACGTTTATGGATGGCAGGCCTTGACCTTGCTCAGTTAAAGCAAAGTAGCGATCCATTTATTCAATATGCACATGCTGTTTTTGCTGTTACTAAAGACATGGAAGATTCTAAAAAAGAACTGGCTGGTAAACAGCAAGCCGCTCGCCCTGCATTAATGGAAGCAATCATTGCTTACAACAAAGCACTTAATAAGCCGGTTTACGCGGACGCTAACAGCACCTTACGTGTAACTTACGGTACGGTAGGCGGCTACTCCCCGCAAGATGGCTTAGTGGCAACCCCCTTTACATCTTTAGAAGGACTGCTTGCTAAAAACACGGGTGTTGAACCATTCAACTCACCAGAGAAACAAAATGAGTTGATTAAGCAAAAGCTTTATGGCGATTACACTGGCGGTATGAACACTGTTCCGGTTAACTTTTTATCAAATGTAGATACCACAGGTGGTAACTCAGGCTCTCCAACGTTAAACGGTAATGCTGAGCTCGTTGGTTTGTTATTTGATGGTGTTTACGAAAGCATTATTGGTGATTGGGATTACGATGAAAACTTAAATCGCTCAATTCACGTTGATTCACGATACATGTTGTGGGTGATGGATAAAGTTGATAATGCTCAAAACCTACTTAAAGAGATGACTATCGTTAAGTAATCTAAGTTTAACATTAATTTAAGTATTAAAATGCCAGTCTAACAGACTGGCATTTTTGTTTTTATAAAAATAAAAACATTAAATTTCATAAGGTTGAAAAATATTTATAAAAATTAATTTTTCTTAAGTTTTATTTAAGTTTCGCTCGATAAATTTTACACATAACCTAAGTGGAGCGAACAATTATGCTTTCAGTCAAGCAATCACATCAAACTCAAGTTCAAGAGCCTGCCTTTGTTTGCACGCGTGAAGGAGGTCAATTCCGTGATCGTCTTGAGCGTAATATCAAGCAAGGTTTTGCTGCAGCTTATGATGCGAAAATTTCGCAGTTCATGCCGCTACTGTGTGAGCTTAATGTTGATGATGAAGTATGTACGTTAGGTCTTCGCTCTGCATCACAAGCTTTGTTTATTGAACAATACCTCCCTGCGTCTATTGAGCACTTTGTCGGTGCCAAGCGTGAGCACATTTTTGAGCTAGGTAATTTATGCTCAACGCATCGAAAAGCCACCTTGGCACATTTTGTTTTGATGAACGAAGCACTCTATCAAGCAGGGGCAAAATATTTAGTATTTTGTGCAACCCGCAAAGTGAGAGCACTATTAAAAATGCTGGGTGTAAATTGCAAAGAAATCGGTGTTGCCAATGCACACGCATTACAAGATCCAGCAAGCTGGGGTAGCTATTACGACAATCAACCAACCATTTGTGTGGTTGACCTAAACGAAGCACATCAACGGGTATTAAATACCCCCGTTTTATTCAATATCAAACAGCAATGTTTACAGTCATCCCTTGAATTGGCTGTCCATTTGGAGGTGTTATGAGCTGGTTAACACAATTACCGCATAAGGATAGCGATACCTTGATGGTTTGCCATCAAAGTGAGGGGGGGCGCTCACTAACTAAACAAGAGTTTACTGAACAAGTGACTCGTTTGCTGCCTACTTTGGCAGAGTTTGATGCTCAAGGCGTTGCTTATCAATTAGATAACACGCCTGCTTGGTGTGTTTTAGAAGCTGCGCTTAGCGAGCTTAATAGAGTGGCGATTCCACTACCAACGTTTTTTACAGCGCAGCAAATAGCGTTTGGTTTGCAAAACAGTGGGGCAGGGCTATTTGTATGCGACCATGCTTACGAAGGCGAGGATGCTAAATTAGTGGCGTTAGTGGATGTGTGTAAGCATTACCCTTTATATGTATATCAATTGAGTAATACACAACCTGTGCCTTATTTTGCTAACACACAAAAGATTACCTTTACCTCAGGCTCAACGGGTACACCTAAAGGGGTGTGTTTATCCCTTGAGAGTCAATTGCAAGTGGCAACATCACTGTATCAAAGCATAGGTTTAGAAAAACCAAACCATTTGTGTTTACTGCCGCTAGCGGTTTTGCTTGAGAATTTAGCTGGTGTGTATGCACCGCTATTAGCGGGTGGCACGGTTAACTTAGTGCCTTTAGCGGAACTTGGTTTTTCTGGTGCGCAGCTACTTGAACCACATAAATTAATAGCCGCAATTGAACGTACTGAGCCAAATACCCTTATTTTAGTGCCAGAACTACTAACGTGTTTAGTGGCTTTTGCAAAGCAAGGCTGGCAAGCACCTAAAAGCTTAAAGTTTATTGCCGTTGGTGGCGCGGTTGTAAGCCAAGCACTTATTAAGCAAGCCCGTGAGCTCGGTTTACCCGTTTATCAAGGCTATGGTTTATCTGAATCTTCATCAGTGGTGAGTTTAAACACGCGCGATGATGATGACATCGACACCGCAGGGCGAGTACTTAAGCACATTCAATATAAAATTGAAAATGGCCAGCTTTATATCAAAGGTTCATTGTTTTTGGGTTATTTAGGTCAAGCTGCACAAAATGCTGACGATTGGTATGCAACCGGTGATCTGGTCACTGAGCAAGCAGGCCGCTTGGTTATTCAAGGGCGTTTGAAAAACCAGCTGATCACCAGCTTTGGGCGCAATATCAGCGCTGAGTGGCCAGAGTCGTTATTGCTTAGCCACAGCCAGGTTCAGCAAGCGGTGGTGATTGGCGAAGGCCAGGCATTTTTAGCCGCGCTTATCTATGCAAATCAAGCGATGAGTGACGCTGAACTTGCTGCTCATATTACGGCACAAAACGCGCAACTACCCGAATACGCACAGATCAGAAAATGGCATCGAATGGCAGAGCCTATGAGCCACACGCAAGGCTTATTAACCAGCAATAACCGCCCTAAACGCGATGTTATTAACCAATTTTTTGCTACAGAGATTTCAGCACTTTATCAAGAGGCAACGAGCATGAGTCAATTTTTCAATACATTACAAACTGAAACACAAAAAGAGCGCGACTACCTTTTAGCTGCACCGATTATTAGCCGTGTTTTTAAAGGTGAAGTGAGCCTGAGTGAATATGCATCGTTCTTAACGCAAGCTTATCATCATGTTAAGCACACAGTCCCACTATTAATGGCCCTAGGTGCAAAGCTTACCGATAAACAAGAGTGGCTACGCGAAGCTGTTGCAGAATACATCGAAGAAGAGCTAGGCCATCAAGAGTGGGTGTTAAATGATATTGCAGCATGTGGGTTCGATAAAGAGCTGGTGCGTCATTCTCGCCCACAGTTTTCGACCGAGTTAATGGTGTCGTATGCTTATGATGTAATTAATCGTGGCAATCCTTTGGCATTTTTTGGCATGGTTCATGTTCTAGAGGGTACCTCGATTGCATTAGCCGATAATGCAGCAGGGCAAATCCGTGAGGTTGTAGGTTTACCTAAAAAGGCATTTACCTATCTTACTTCGCACGGTGCACTTGATATTGAACACGTGAAGTTCTTCGAAAATCTCATGAACAAAATTGATAACGAGGACGACCAGCAAGCCATCATTCACGCCGCAAAATGTTTTTACAAACTGTACGGCAATATTTTCCGTGACCTTGATACTGAGCCTTTCTTTAGTGAGGCTGATTTGGAGCAGAGCGCATGAATAGCCCAGTATGTGTGCTAACCGGTGCTACAGGCGGCATTGGCCGGGCTATTGCCCTTCGCCTTGCAAAAGAGGGGTGGCGTTTATTGCTGGTAGGTCGAAATATTAAGCAACTTGCCGCACTTAAATTGGAGTGTGGTAATGAAGCGGAGTACTTTCAGGCTGACTTAAGTAACAGTGAATCTCGCGATGAACTTGCCAAGTTTGCTCAGCAACTAGGTGGTGCAACGCTACTTATCAATAACGCGGGCGTTAACGTGATGCAGGGCTTTAGTGAAATCAGTGAGCAGCAAATTGAGCACTTATTAAATATCAACCTGCATGTGCCAATTAAATTGTGTCAATTGTTCTTACCCCAAGTCACTTTCAATAAAGGCACGATTGTGAACATAGGTTCATCGTTTGGTAGTATCGGCTATCCGTATCAAACCTTGTACTGTGCTAGCAAGTTTGGCTTAAGAGGGATGACCGAAGCCCTTGCCAGAGAGCTTAGCCACAGCGATGTGAAAGTATTATATTTAGCGCCTCGTGCAACCGATACCGCGATTAATTCGCCACAAGTACGGGCGATGAATAAAGCGTTGGGTAACACCATGGATCCACCAGAAAAAGTGGCGGATGCTTTATTAGATTTAATTAACTCAAAAAAGCGTCGCCGTTTTATCGGCTTTCCAGAAACATTATTTGCTCGTATTAACGGCGCATTTCCATCTCTTGTTGATAACGCAATAGCAAAACAACTTCCTAAAATTAAAAGTTTTTTTGCGAACTAAATTGATTAAGGTGAATGATTATGACTAAACTAAATTTTAAAGCCCTAATGATGTTAGGTGTTATCATGGCTACGCCTGCAAAAGCCGACTTTAATAGCGATTTAAGTTCGGTGCAGAAGCAGTGGGCAGTGGTTAATTACGAATTAGTTGACGATGCGCAGTTGGATGCATTTGAAAAATTAGCGAGCGAAACCGCAGAGTTTACAAAAGCGAACGACCAGCAAGCTGCAAGCCATATTTGGTATGGTATTGTGCTATCGAGCTATGCAGGTGCGAAAGGCGGCTTAGGTGCGCTTGGTCTTGCAAAAGATGCGAAAGCGCAATTCGAAAAAGCACTAAGTCTAGATCCAAAAGCACTTGAAGGTTCAGCGTATACCAGTCTTGCCACCTTATACGGTAAAGTGCCGGGTTGGCCAATTGGTTTTGGTGATGACGATGAAGCGAAGAAACTGTTTAAACAAGCGCTTGAGCTGAACCCGCGTGGTATCGATAGCAACTATTTATATGCGTCATTTCTATATGATGAGCGCAAATATAAATCAGCTAAAGAATTTTTATTGGTTGCTCAGCAAGCGCCTGCGCGTCCTGATAGACCAAAAGCAGACCTTTACCGCCAACAAGAAATTACTGAACTATTGGCTAAGGTAGAGAAAAAAATAAAGAGATAAGTTATGCATTTATTGCTCGTTGAAGACGATCACTTAGTGGCAGAAGGCCTATGCCGTTCTTTGCGTCAACAAGGTTATAGTGTTGAACATAGTTCGACCGTTAAGTCAGCGATGCAATGGCTGCAAAACGATGAAATTGAGCTGGTAGTCCTAGACTTAGGACTACCAGATGGTGATGGCATCGACATTCTAAAGCACATCAAAAAGCACCGTAAAAACCTGCCTGTGGTGATTTTAACTGCTAGGGGGAGTATCGACGATAAAGTGATGGGACTCGATTTAGGTGCTGATGATTATCTTGCAAAACCGTTTGATCCCGCTGAGTTATTTGCACGCCTTCGGGTTGCCAGCAGGCGTCTTACCCAAGCACAAACTAGCACTTTAAAAGTCGGTGATGTTGAAATGGACACCGCAGCTTTTACCGTGAGTTTTCAAAAAGAGCCGGTGAACTTGCCGCGTAAAGAGTTTATGTTACTCAAAGCGTTGCTCGAAAATCAAGGCCGCGTGCAATCAAAACAGCAGTTAGAGAATAAGCTCTATGAGTGGGGCGAAGAGGTGGGGTCAAATACCATCGAAGTACATATTCATCACTTGCGTAAAAAATTCCCGAAAGAATTTATTAAAACCCTGCGCGGTATTGGTTATGTGGTGGGTAAACGCTAGTGTCAATCCGTAAAAGACTGACCTTACTTATCTTGTCGATGGTGATCTTAACCTGCTTTTTGGCTTTTACTAAAGGTTACCGTGAAAGCATGAATCAGGCTGAAGCACTGCTTGATAACGAGCTAGTTACGCTGGCGCATGTCTTGATTGAACAACCTCTAAGTAAAGAAACTCCTGCCTATACAAGTGATTTACCGCAGTTATTATTTCAGGTGTGGGTTGATGGTAGCTTGGCTTCAAGCTCAAAGTCATTGCAGCATAATCCAATCAATAAAAGTCAGTGGCAAACTGGGTTTAGTGTTGAGAATCTGGCAGGGCAACGAGTCAAAGTGTATCGTTTAAGTGAAGGCAATAAGCGGGTGCTTATTGCTGAGCCTCTAAGTAAGCGTGTGGCACTAACCGAAACCGTGATTTTGTCGGCCATGACGCCGCTGTTATGGAGCGTGCCAATTCTAGCAGTGCTTATTAGTGTTTTTGTAAAACAAGGGCTTGCGCCACTGACTCGATTATCTAATCAATTAAAACATCGTCAAGCAAATGACTTTACGGCGATTCCTTGGCAAACCCCAGAACAAGAAATTAAACCTGTAATTAGCCGCTTAAACGATTTATTTAAACGTGTTGAAAGTGCCTATTTACGAGAACGCTTTTTCGCTTCAGATGCGGCCCATGAACTACGCACGCCGCTCAGTAGTTTAAAAATCAATGTACATAATTTACTCGCTCAGGGGATTGATAGTGTAGAACTTAATGCGATGGAAAAAGGGGTTGATAAACTAAGTAATATTGTTGAACAGATGTTGATTTTAGGGCGTACTTATCCAGAGCAATGGCAGGCACAATTTAGTCCTGTATCGGTGTTAGAAATTAGCCAGCACGTTGTCGCACAACTTTATGATCGTATAGACGAAAAAGAGCATAGCATTAGCATTGATGGTGATGACTTTGTTATTGCTGGAGATGAATTCACCTTAGTCACTTTGTTTGGTAATTTACTGAGTAACGCCATAAAATATACCCCAGCTGTGGGAGAAATAGGTATTACTCTGAAAACCGAAAATAATCGTTTTATCTGGCAAATTGATGACTCGGGTCCAGGTATTGATGAAGCTCAAAAGCAGCGCATTTTTAACCGTTTTTACCGCGTGGGTGGCGATAAACACCCATCCGGTGAGCAAGGAGCTGGGCTTGGTATGGCTATTGTCGAACATATAGTATCGATTTACAACGCTGATATTGCACTTGCTGATAGCCATCTCGGTGGTTTACGAGTGATCGTCTCCTTTATGCAAGGAGAGGTTAGTGAATAAATGGATTCTGGCACTTTCTATGTTGCTACTATGTATGTCGTCTTGGCTCGCCTATGCCAAAGAGTACAAGTTGATCTTAAAAGATCATCTATTTTACCCCGCTGAAATTAAAGTACCTGCCAATAAAAAGCTACGACTCTTAATCGAAAATCAAGATGATACTCCGGAAGAGTTCGATAGTTTCGACTTAAACCGTGAAAAAGTACTTTACCCTAGCCGCACGAGTGTCATTTATATCGGCCCGTTAAGCCCTGGCCGATATGATTTTTTTGGGGAGTTCTCGCCTAATACTGCCCGAGGAACTGTTGTTGCTACGGAGGTAGATAATGCTGATAACTAGTTTACTGATGAGTATTAATCAACTTCTGCCCGTGGTGATTTTAGCTGTGTTATTGAGTTTGATTGTGCCTTTAAATCAACGCCAGCTCAGTATTTATGCTGTCTTTGGTATCCTCGTGAGCCTAGTGTTCGTGCAAGGCGCTGCGTGGGTGAGCCAGTTATTTGACCATCGTGGCTTAGAGTTTCTGCAAATGCTGCTATGTGTCATGGTTTATGTTGCCGCGTTAATTAGCTGTCAGCAGCGTAGTCATGCAGCAGCGGTCGCATTGATTGCTACCATGACCTTGTATTTAAGCCATTACATGATTTATTTAGTGAGTTTTTGGCATAGCAAAGACACCGCAGAGCCTTTAATACTCGGTACCTTTTTAGGTGTTGGTATTTGTATTAGTTTTGGGGTGTTACTGTTCTTTTTGCTTGAAAGTATTGTTAGACGTGCTGGCGTGCAGTCTTTGATTGTGTTGTTAGCTTTAAATGCAACGGCAAAGTTATTGGTACTTCTTGATTTAGCAAGTCAGGTCGACTTAATTGACGTGACCGCAAATTATTTAGATTGGCGTGGGTTTTTAGTCGAAAACTCAGAGCTTGGCCGTGTATTAAAAGCTTTAGCAGGCTACGAAGCAACACCCAGTAAAACTGCGCTTTGGGTATATGTGATTGCAGCAGTTACATTTATCGCCTTGGTGCGTGTTTTAAAAATTAAAAAGATAGAGGAGCCAGTATGCGGTTCTTAATTATTAGCTTAAGTTGCTTGCTATTAGCAGGCATTAGCCAAGTCGCGTATGCCGATGGTATGGTGGTTGATAAAGTATATCACCCCTATGTGCTTCCCTTTGAGCGAGAAGTTGAATGGCGACTTGTATCAAGGCAAACTGATTCAGGTAATGTGCTGGCTCAGCGTGCCGGTTTTGGTGGTGCAATTAACGATACTATGAGTTTAGAGGGGTATGTAGTAGGAGAGCGTGATGACAATGGTGATTTTGGTCTCGCTTCTTATGAGCTTGAACTGCGTTGGCAGCTAGTAGAGCAAGGTCGCTTATGGGCAGATTGGGGCGCATTATTTGAGCTTGAAAAACAGCACACTTTAGATGCATATGAAGCGACAAGTGGTTTTCTGTGGGAGAAAGAGTTTGGCCGCACCAGCTTAACGTTGAATGCTTTTTTAGTTTATGAGTGGGGAGCTGATATTGAAAATGAATGGGAAAGCGAGTTTCGTGCCCAGTATCGCTATCGCTACCGCTCTGAGTTTCAACCCTCTATTGAAATTTATGCGGGGGAAGACTTTTTCGGCATAGGCCCCGGTTTTATTGGTTTGCATCGCTTTAGTCCTAAGCATCAACTAAAATGGGAAGCGGGGTTCATAAGTGAATTAACTCAATCAGGCAAAGATCATAGTTTTCGTTTAGCACTAGAGTTTGAATTTTAATTGTCGATAGTATTTGACTTATCTTCTTAACTCTATATAGTGGGCCCCAGCTAGAAAGAAAGCGTGTAATTAATAAATCTTTATTTCGTTGTTGTATAAGTAATACTTGTAGTACCGTCCTGAAGTTTTTAAGTACCATCTCATTTTTTGCTACACCCGCCCATTTAGGGCATGTTTAATTTTTTTATATCAGGAATAATACTATGTCTAACATCGTATCAGGTACAGTTAAGTGGTTTAACGAATCTAAAGGTTTTGGTTTCATCGAGCAAGAAAATGGCCCAGACGTATTCGCACACTTCAGCGCAATCAAAAGCGACGGTTTCAAAACTTTAGCTGAAGGCCAACGTGTAGAGTTCACTCTTTCACAAGGTCAAAAAGGTCCTCAAGCGGATAACATCACTCCGTTATAATTCTTACTGAAAAGTAATGATTAAGAAGAAGCAAGCTACGGCTTGCTTTTTTTATGTCTAAAAATTGACTGAGAGCATTAACATTCCTATAGTTAATTCAGTCGTCGTATTTGGGTGTTTTAATCATTTTTAGATATCTTCTATTAGCGTGTTTGGGCATTGCTCCGATAGTGTACGCCAAGCATAGTGTGACCATCTATACTGAGCAGTTTCCCCCTTATAACTTCTCTAACAAAGGGCACTTGGAAGGCATTAATCTTCGCTTTGTAAGCGCAATGTGCGTGGATGCCAATATCGAGTGTAGATTTGTGCTATTGCCTTGGTCAAGAGCCTATCACTTAGCGCAAGAAGAGCCTATGGCAGGGCTTGTGTCTACAGCCCGTATCCCTGATAGAGAGCCCTTCTTCAATTGGATTGGGCCTATGGCTTCATCTCGTAACTATTTTTATCGTTTAAAGTCGAACTCGCAAGTTAACCCTCGAGATTTATCGGAAGTGAAAGATTATACTCTTGGGGTGGTGAGAGACAGTATTTATGAGCAGTTTGTAGAAAATATTGGTTTTGAAAGCGAGCAGAATCTGCTTAAATTTAGCCATTATTATGAATGCATTAACTTATTTTTTAAGGGAAAGCTCGACCTTATTATCGGCTCAGAATTATCCTTCCATTATCAACTTATGCAATACGGCTATGCAGGTCAAGAAGTTGTAAAGCTAATAGAATTACCACTTAACAATACAACGGGTAATTTTTTAGCGTTAAATAAAAATATGCCTAAAGAAATTGTTGAGCAATTTCAAATCAGTTACCAAAAGCTGATGAAACAAGGCAAATTAGACAAGCTAACAAACGAGTACTTAGTCGGTCAGCACTAATTGTATTCAGTTAGCATCATCACTTTACGATAAGTTTCGCTCTTTGCTACATCTTCAAAAGCATCTTTCAGTGCTTTAATGTAACGTGGATCTGTATTCTTATTGGCTGCAAGGTAGCCTTTCATGGCTAAGAAGTCGATAGAATGAGCAAAGGTAAAATTTTGTTCGTCTTGTGCTAATTGCTCTGCCATTGCT
The DNA here is from genome assembly GCF_021728035.1 of Pseudoalteromonas sp. L21. NCBI lineage: Bacteria > Pseudomonadati > Pseudomonadota > Gammaproteobacteria > Alteromonadales > Pseudoalteromonadaceae > Pseudoalteromonas > Pseudoalteromonas sp. L21. Next base: position 693,655 of record NZ_JAKKCV010000002.1, read on the forward strand.
GCGATATAGTTTTTATCATCAACGATTAGGTCGACTTTGCCAGATATGAGTAATTGGTAAGAACGGGTTATATCTGAAGTGTATATGATTGTATAGCCTCGCTCCGAAAGTTGTTTGGCTGACAGGTCATCTCGTTGAACAGCGACTTTATACTGCTTTGCCTGTTCGCTTGTTGTTATATTAATATCAGCGCGTTGGGTGAGCTTTACAAACCCCATTTGATAGGTTGCCACTGCCCCAATCCACTCGAATTTATTTTCTCGCTCAGGTGTTTTAGCCATGCTAAAAATAAACGTATGTGGCTTTTTTAACGCCATCTTATAAGCACGTGCCCATGGATAAACCTCAATATTGGCTGTTAATTCGGCTTTGGCAAATATCGCCTTTACAAGCTGTGTACTGTCGCCTGAAACTTGGTTATTTATTAAAGTTTGATTGGGAGGGGAGAGTTCGGTCACGACCGTTAAGGCCGGTTCACTATGCGCAGACCAACTTATACATAATAAGGTGAATAAAAATAGAGAGTATTTCATTTATGTACTTAAAAAGACTTAGTATTTAAATCTTAGCACATAAAACGATAAAAGGGCCTTGCGGCCCTTGGTGAAGTATCGTTCAAGTCAGATAGACCTTTAACCCCTTAAAGTTCTATCCTATTGTTTTGCAACTACGGCTCATCTCATTAAGTTTCTAAGCTAGCGAGAGGAAAAAACCTGCAATTGCTGCACTCATGAGGTTAGCCATAGATCCTGCTAACACTGCTCTGAGCCCTAAGCGTGCGATATCCTTTCGCCGACTAGGCGCCATACCGCCTAATCCACCTAGTAAAATTGCTATCGATGATAAGTTAGCAAACCCACATAACGCGAATGTGACAATCGCTTGTGTGTGCGCACTTAACGTATCGCGATAATTAATAAAGTCGAGGTAAGCAACGAATTCGTTAACTACAACCTTTTGACCTATAAAACTGCCTGCGATTACTGCTTCGTCCCAAGGTACACCTAATAACCATGCAACCGGTGCGAATACGTAACCTAAAATTTCCTGAAGCGTTAATGTTGGATGATCAAACCAACCACCAAGACCGCCTAATAACCCATTTAGAAGTGCAATAAGTGCTACGAAAGCAAGTAACATCGCACCTACATTAAGTGCCAGATGCATACCGTTTGCGGCACCTGATGCAGCAGCATCAATTACGTTAACCGGTTTTTCTTCTTGTACGTCTAAATCAGCTAAATCTTCTTTGGGTGTTTCGGTCTCTGGCACAATCATTTTTGCCATTAAGAAGCCACCCGGTGCCGCCATAAAGCTGGCTGCAATTAAGTATTTAAGCTCTACACCAATCGTTACATAACCTGCCATAACGGAGCCTGCTACGGTAGCCAAGCCACCGACCATTACCGCAAACAGCTCAGACTTAGTCATGCTGGCAATAAATGGTTTAACAATTAATGGTGCTTCTGTTTGGCCAACAAAAATATTGGCGGTTGCAGAAAGCGACTCAGGGCGCGAGGTTTTCAATAGCTTTTGTAAGCCACCGCCTAGAATCTTGATTATCCAATCCATCACCCCAATGTGATACAACACAGCAACGAGTGCTGAAAAGAACACAATAACGGGCAATACTTGTATCGCAAAAATAAACCCTAAGGTATCTTGCGATGCCAGTGAGCCAAATAAAAAGCCTATACCGTCATTAGCATAACCAATGACCGATGACACGCCTCGTGACATACTTGCCAGTACGTTTTTGCCCACCTCGAAGAACAAGACAAAGCCACCAATTAACACTTGAAGTAAAAAGGCGATGCCCACAGTTCTTAAATTAATTGCTTTACGGTTTGTTGAGGCCGCAAAAGCAATGGCTAGTAGCATAACAATGCCTACTAAGCTCATAAATGTTGTCATACTGACTATTTCCCGTTGTTATTGTTGCAGTAAATATTTTATTTTACTTTTAATTATATCAATGGCAACGCGATTCATACCGCCGCGTGTGACTACGAGATCAGCTTTGTGCTTTGATGGCTCAATAAACTGATAAAACATAGGTCGCACTGTCGCTTGATATTGATCAACAACGGACTGTAATGTTCTGCCACGCTGCTCCATATCTCGTTGCATACGGCGCATAAGGCAGATATCTAATGGTGTATCAATAAACACCTTAATATCAAATTCTTTACGGAGTGCCGGATCACTCAGTAGCAAAATACCTTCAACGATAAGTACTTTTGCCGGTGCAACTCGGCGCGTTTCTTCGCTGCGAGTATGCATTGCATAGTCATAAGTTGGTACGTCTACTGATTTTCCAGCGCGTAATTGAAGTAGATGCTCATGCATAAGCTCATGCTCGAAAGCATCAGGATGGTCGTAATTAGTTTGCGTTCGATGGTCAAACGGCAAATGCGACTGGTCTTTGTAATAAGCATCTTCTTCGATCACTGCGATCGCGCCCGGTTCAAGCTCATTGACTAATTCGTTATAAATTGTCTTGCTAAAAAGAGACTTGCCCGACGCAGATGCGCCAGCAATAGCTATAATTGTTCGTGTCACTAAAGTTCTCGCCCACACAGAAGGAAACATTGTTAGGTAGATCACAATAGCAAAAAAGACACGATTAATCTCTTTTGCTTCGCTCAGGGGTGCAAATTTATAATGTTTCTGTTTTATGAAACAGGACTTATGTCCTGTACCAAAAATTCGAAGAGCATATAAAGTATTCACATATTGATAACGAGGTACCCATGGCAAGAGCACTTATCTTAATGGCAGATAGCCTAGGAATTGGCGCAGCACCTGACGCAGACAAGTTTGGTGATGTGGGCGCAAATACTTTCGCTCATTTACTCAAAGCTTATGCTGAAGAAACCGGTGAGCACTTATCGCTACCTAATCTTACCCGTTTAGGTTTGGCCGATGCATGCGAAGCCGCTGGTAAAGAACCGTGTTTAGTCAGTGATCGCCAAGCACCTGTTGGCGCATGGGGTTACGCTAAAGAGTTATCAAGTGGTAAAGACACGCCTTCAGGGCACTGGGAAATGGCTGGTGTCCCTGTGTTATTTGATTGGGGTTACTTCCCAAATACACAGCCGTGTTTTCCACAAGAATTTGTGGACGAGCTAATAGCTCGTGCAGGTATTCCTGGCATTTTGGGTAACTGCTATGCCTCAGGAACAACCATTTTAGAACAACTGGGTGAAGAACACATGCAAACCGGTATGCCGATTTGCTACACCTCAGTTGATAGCGTGTTTCAAATAGCCGCGCACGAAGAATCATTTGGACTGGAGAAACTTTATCAGGTTTGCGAAATCGCACGGGCGCTGCTTGATGAAATGAACATAGGAAGAGTGATTGCGCGGCCATTTTTGGGTTCGAGCCGTGACGATTTTGCCCGTACCGGTAATCGTCGTGACTATTCGGTGCTGCCACCGTCGCCAACCTTGCTTGATAAATTATCGCAAGACGGCGGTGAAGTGATTAGTATTGGTAAAATTGCTGATATCTATGCGCACCAAGGCATCACCCAAAAACACAAAGCGCCAGGGCTGATAAACTTACTTGAGAAAACCTCAGAAGTTATCGCAAGCGCACCAGAGCATAGTTTGATTTTTACAAACTTAGTTGATTTTGATGAAAAGTACGGTCATCGCCGTAATGCCGTTGGCTATGCTAAAGCATTAAAAGAGTTTGATGATTATCTACCGACCATCTTAAATCAACTAAATAGTGATGATGTGTTAATTATCACGGCCGATCACGGATGTGATCCAACAGCAGCAGGCACTGACCATACACGTGAATACGTGCCAGTACTTGCTTACCAACCTGGGATGACAAACACCCCGCTTGGAGAACGAGCTAGTTTTGCAGACATAGGTCAAACCCTTGCCCAGTGGTTTAATCTTCCTGCACTTGAATACGGTGATAGCTTTAAAGACCAGCTATTAGCGAACAAAAAAGGAAACCAATAATGAGTACTCCTCATATCAGTGCCAATGTAGGCGAATTTGCAGAAACGGTATTAATGCCAGGTGATCCGCTTCGCGCTCAATACATTGCTGAAAACTTTTTAGATGACGCAAAACAAGTAACAGGCGTTCGTAATATGTATGGTTTTACCGGTACCTACAAAGGTAAACCAGTGAGTATTATGGGCTCTGGGATGGGTATTCCATCAATGTCAATTTATGCCCGTGAATTGATCGTTAGTTACGGCGTTAAAAATCTAATTCGTATTGGTACCTGTGGCGGTATTGGTAGCGATATCAAAATCCGTGACGTTATCTTTGCACAAGGTGCAAGCACAGATTCAAACGTAAACCGTGCGCGCGTTCGTGGTTATGACTTTGCCGCAATTGCTGATTTTGGTTTACTACTTAACGGCGTAAACGCAGCAAAAGAATTAGGCATTGAAGCGAAGGTAGGTAATGTATTTACAACAGATACATTCTACCAAGCAGATAACACATTCTATCAAGAATTAGACAAGCTAGGCGTACTTGCTGTTGATATGGAAACAGCTGGCATGTACGGCGTAGCCGCTGAATACGGCGCAAAAGCGATGGCATTATTTACTGTTAGTGACCACGTAATCACTGGTGAAGCGACACCAAGTGAAGAGCGTCAAAGCACTTTTAACGAAATGGTTAAAATTGCTTTAGAATCAATTTAAATAAGTTCCTTGGTAACGTATTCACTGAAATTTGGAAACACGCCCAAAGTGAAGTGAGACTAACCTCAAAGCCGCATTTATGCGGCTTTTTTTATAGTTGCGAGTTTATCTCGCGTAAAATCCTACTCGCATCTCGCAATTTTAAGCCTTGATTAATAAAAAAGAGTTGTAATCATAAGCAACAATACTTTACTGTTAGTCTTTTGGTTTGTACCTAAAAAGTAAATAATAATTAATAACTCTCTTGGACAAAAATACTAAGGATTAGTATGAAATATAAATACCTACCTCTAAGCCTTGTCTTTTCATCTTTACTTACTGGTTGCGGTGGCAATAGTGATAGTAATGAGGAATCTAAACAAGAATTAACAAATTCGGCACCCGTTGCAGTTATTGATACTAGTTCAACCCTTAATGGTGAAAGTGTTGTAATTAGTGTTTTGGAAAATGACACAGATAGTGATGGTGATGCGTTAACTGTTGCGCAAATATTAACGCAGCCAACTCACGGAACAGCAATGATTTCAAATAATCAAGTGCTTTATACTCCGGTTGATGCAAACTTTGCAGGAAAAGATAGCTTTAGCTATCAAATAACAGATGGAGAAAAAACGTCACAAGCAAGCGTTGAGCTAACTTTATATCAGCAGTTGACTTTACATGGGCAAGTGGTTGATAAACCAATTGCAAATGCTGATGTCTCTTTAACAATTAATGGCGAAACACTTGAAACTCACGCTGATAGTAATGGCTTTTATCAGTTAGATGTTAAAACGTCAGATATAACCGATATGCTTTTATTAAAGGCGATTGGTACGGCTAATGATCAACAACACGTCGAGTTAGTTAATTTATTTGGGAGTTTTGAAAGTGTAATGCTAGCTTCGGGTGAGGACCGCATTTATTCATATGAGCAAGGGGATAATGCCAACATCACTCACTTATCGACTGCTCACTATTTATTGGCTGAAGAACAAAATGCTGAAGACACAATAACTACCCAAGAAGCTTACGATAGTTTATCTGCACAAATATCACCAAAGGAATTATTAGATACTGCAAGTTTTATAAAACTGTTGGTCGATAATGACAACTATACAGTTGCTGAAGGTACATCGTTGACTTTACTAAACTCTGGTGAAGTTAAAGAGGCTATAAATGCTTACTTAGTGAGTATTGCTGCAATGGATACGCAAGGTAATCTAACCGAGCAGTATGAAGCTGATTTCACACAAGCGAAAAATGATTCTATCAGCGGTACTGATTTGGCCTTTACTGAACAAGAGCTCACTGAGCAACCACTATTTACATTTTCAGCGTACCGTAAAAAGTTAATGCCGCTATATGCAGATAAAACACTTATTTTGAATAGTGATTATCAAGGTAAAAGTATAGTCGCTAACAATAACGATACTCGAGAGGCGAGTGTTGAGTGGAAAATCGAACAAGGTAAGCTTGTATTCGATTTTGCAGAAGACTCAGTTTTACGATATGCAATTGACTTAAGCTTCAACATTGATAGTGGTATGGTGGAAATTGCTAATAAATGGGGCGAAGATATCGCTATAGCAATACGAGATGCTTACTATAAAGGCAAAATAAATTCATTTATTATTGTTAAAAAGTACCCACTAAAAAGAACTGTTTCTAAATTAGCCAATGATAAGTCAGGTGTTTTAGCATACATTTCTGGGGTAGATGTTGAAGAGTTAGAGATCCCGGATGCCGTTGAATGGGAAACAGATACTTTAATTTACGAAAAACCAATTGATGATGTATTAAAAATTGTTAACGGCACCAACGATGAATTTTCATTGCTTAGTTCAGAACAGTTAGTTGGGGAGTGGTCAGTTCCATCACTGTATGCTTCAGAGGAAATTTCAGGAAGCATTCTTAAACATGAGTACTTAACAATTTCAGGCGTGACAGCAACTGCGAAACACACAGGTAAATCTTATGTAGTAGAACGCTTAGAAAATAGCTTGGTTCTTTCTAGCTCTACAGAAAAAGTGACTTATACGCCGATTATGTCTGATGGTAATCGTTACTTAACCTTTGTACAGCAATGGGAAAATGACGAACTAATTTTTCAAGGTACAGGCTCCGTTGTAAAAGTAATAGACGATGCTGAATTGTTTTTTGAAAACATGATTACTGAGCTACCAAAGGTGTATCAACCTATGATTACAGTAATGAATCATGGTAGTGAGAGTGTATATGAAGATGACTTAATGAATATTGATTATCTAAATGCTTATCAGTTTGATGCAAATAATACAGTAAAACGGGCTATTCGTTCAGCTCATTTAATAGATGGGCCTGATAACTATTTTCACATTGGTAACGAATGGACATGGAGCAGAACCGAAAACCAGCTTAAAATGGGCTATGAAAGTGACTTTGATTTGCGCTATATATTTTGGGATGTACTTGCATACGTTCCTGAATCAAATTCTGCATTAGTACATGAATATGGTTATTATGGTTATGATGAGGATAATAATGGTGAAATTTCTGAGGATGAAATTGAAAACTTAATTTATCCTCGCATTAACTTTATCAAGCTAGAAGATCTTAGCCTTTGGGAAGCTGCATGGCAAAACACGGTTAATAAAGGCTTATAACCTAATTAATGAAACCCTTTCAAAGCCGCATTTATGCGGCTTTTTTTATAGTTGCGAGTTTATCTCGCGTAAAATTCAGCTCGTTGCCTATACCTCGCACCTTAAAACTTGAAAATTCAAGCAATTGTTGCCACTTTTAATAGAGGAACAACAATTGAGGATGTGTATGTCTAATTGGGTTGAAGCTAAGGTCAAAGACGTTAAATGGTGGACAGACTCATTATTTAGCTTAATTGTAAATGCGGACGTAGAACCATTCACCGCAGGGCAGTTTACTAAACTCGCTATGCAAGTGGGTGATAAACGTGTTGCACGTGCCTATTCTTATGTGAATGCGCCGAATAATCCCGACCTTGAGTTTTATTTGATCAATGTTAAAGACGGTCAACTTTCTCAGCAGCTGGCACAATTAAAGCCAGGCGATAGCGTCACTATTGAGCGCCGCGCCACAGGCTTTTTTACCCTTGATGAAGTGCCAAGCAGTGAGCAGCTTTACATGCTGAGTACAGGTACGGCACTTGGGCCTTTTATTTCAATATTAGAGCAGGGGGAGGTGTGGCAAAAGTTCGAGCATGTTCACCTTGTACATGGCGTGCGCCTCAACGAAGATTTGAGCTACCAAGCTCGCATTAAAGCGCTACAGCAACAGTACTCAAACTTGCATTATTCTCCTGTAGTCAGCCGAGAGTCAGCCACACTGGGGTTTAATGGTCGGATCACAGATGTAATTAAAGACCACCGTTTGTTTGATGTTACAGGTCATCCTGCTGTGCCTGATACCACACAATTTATGATTTGTGGTAATCCAGAAATGGTGAAAGATACAACAGCTATTTTGTTAGAGCTTGGCTTTAGCCGCAACAGACGTCGTGATCCTGGTCATATAACTGTTGAGCAATATTGGTAAAAAGCTATGCCTAATAGCTAGAATTTGCTACTTTAGCGCCTCAAATGAGCATGGTGTGTTTAGGAAAACTATGAAACCGTTACTTTTTGCAATAAGTCTATTTATTTCATGGCAATTGGCTGCTACTGAATCAAGCACTGAACAAAAGCAAGCTCAGCCAGCTTCAGTAAATGAGCCTGAAAAGAAAGAGGTTGATAGCCTTGAATTTATTGAACAGAAGCCAGCAACTCAGCAAGTACCGAGTTCAGCCCAAGCTAAAAAACCGCTGGCTAAGGTTGATGACAGTAAGGTATTAGGTTCACAAAACCCTGCACCGGCAGAACAGCCAAAGACCGCAGAGGAAAAACAGGAAGCTGTGAATGAGGCTGAACAAGCTGTTGCTAAAGCTAAAAAGGCACTCACAGAGAAACAGCAAGAAAAAGCGCGTCAGTCACGTGAGGCGACAGCGGTTATCGAACAAGTTATTGCGGCTTATAATGCCCGCAATATTGACGCTTTTATCAAAATGTATGATGAAAATGTTGAGTTTTATACATTTCCTAATGAGCTTATGTTCACGGGGAAAGAGAAGCTTATAGCTCGCTACGGCATCATGTTTAAAAAGTTAAAGTGTATCAAATCATCACCGATTAAACGTATTGTGCATGGCAATATAGTGATTGATCATGAGTTATCAGAAACCTGCTCAGAAGACCCGAATGTGGTTGATAAACGGGCTGAGTTTGTTACAAGTTACCAAATCGAAAACGGTAAAATAACCAAAGTATTATTTTTCAGATAAAAAAAGAGCAGCTTAGCTGCTCTTTTTTTGGGTAGATGAAAGTTACTAGATTTGAGGTAGCAGCGATTTCACATCGCGTCCCTGTACCTAGAACCAAGCACCTAATGACGCGGGATAAACCCGTTGCTACATGTCGGCTGAGAGCTTACGGCTTAAAGCTCCTTTACGTTGGGTGTCGCTGGGCTCGACCCAACGTACCCTTCGCGCGTCTCGGCTAAGCCGTTTCATTTAACAATGAGTTGAAGCTTTCGTTGTCATGCAAGCTTGCAAAAGCACTTTCATGTAATAATTCATTGCGAAGATTAGGTGAATACTCAAGCGCCATGCGAATATCAGCCATTGCATCAGCATGTTTATGCAATAGAGCATAAGCACAAGCGCGTTGCCAGTATGCATAACCATAGTCACTATCTATTTCAAGTGCTTGATTACATAACTCGATTGCTTCGCCTGTTTCGTTTATCTCAAGTAGCGCATCTGCTTTGTAGGCAATGGCTTCAACATCTTCTGGTTTACGTTTTAAAATTTCGTCGAATATTTCAATTTTATTCGCAACATCACTTTCTAAATTAGCTCGCATCCATAAAGAGTGTACTTCGTTTGTAATCGAGATTTTTTGTTGGTTAAGTAAAATCTCTTCAGAACGTTCACGTAGCTTCTCTTCTAATACTTTAAGACGTTCTTCATACTCTTTAGTGATCGCACTAACGCGGGTATTTACAATGTCTTCTACTTTATTTTTCACATCACGTAATGAATTCCAGCCAACTAAAACCAAGATAGATGCAGTAATCGTAATAATAAAGAAGACATTATTTATCGTGTCCGTTGTATAAGTTAAAGCACGGTCAGCAGTATCTAATTGAGTGTGAGCGACTTGTTTTGTTACATCTTCGCGTAACTTTTGTTGATCTTGGCGCACAGCTTTAAGTTCATCAAGAATGTAGCGCTCTAAGAGCGGCTTATACATAGGCTCTTGTAGCTTATCGAGAGCTTGCTGTTGCTCAACCTCAGTCAGCGCAGGGCGGTTTTCTGTTTCGTTTTGAGCACTTGCAGAGATGGTAAGGCTCATTAATAGGGTAATTAATAGTAAGATATAACGCATAGCTTATTCATTTATAGTGAATTCTAGGCTAACTGTAACATGCGTGAGCACTGTGGACTAGGCAAAAAAAACCAGCTCGTAGGGTGAGCTGGTCAAACTGCATAAACAACATAAGTTGTCAGGGGTATCAACAGGAGTTAGGTGTAATATAACCATTGGTATCTGAACAACTACTTAATCCTAAAAGAGTTTCTAAAAATTTATTTTCAATATGCTAGATCAGTTATGTTCGTCTAGACTTAAATGGTCTTACAACTAAAAGGTGAGAGTGATGCGCCAACAACTAGTCCAACTACTCTATGGAGTGTCAATATCATCAGATCTTGATAGTGGTAACGTTGAATTAGCTGAACGTTTAATTCTAAATGCGGTGTTAGACGGCCTAGAAATAGGTAGAGCGGGTATCTGGTTACTGAATGAAGAAAATACCGCCATTGAATGCCGCCTTTTACTTGATAGAGAAAATGGCAAAGAGCTTCAAATGTTGGTGCTTCCAAGAGACGCATACCCTGCTTATTTTAGAGCTCTTGATACGCAACGAACCATTACCGCTGTTAATGCTCACACCGACCCTGCGACTTACGAATTTAGTGAAAGTTACCTCAGCCCTTTAAATATTGGTGCCATGCTTGATGCACCAATACGCTATAAAGGAAAAATGATAGGTATATTTTGCTGTGAGCATATAGGGGGAGAACGAGAGTGGACTGAAGATGAATGTTCATTTATTGGCGCATTAGCTGACCTGTACGGACGTGCATTATCGGCGCAGGAGAATGAGCGCGTTAATGCCGAGTTAGAAAAAGCTAACCAACATTTAGAACATCGGGTTGCCGAGCGAACTCGCACTCTCGAAAAAACCTTAAATGAACTGACAGAAATGCAAGAAAAGCTCATTGAGTCTGAGAAAATGGCTTCTTTGGGTAACTTAGTTGCAGGTATTGCTCATGAGGTAAACACACCGATTGGTATTGCTGTTACAGCAAATAGTTCAGCAAAAGATAAACTTACTGAACTTGATAAACTCATAAGTGCCAATACGTTAACCAAGCACGCGTTGCTAGAAGGAATGAAGCATTTAAATGAATGTATAAAAATTTCATTTACTAACTTAGAGCGTGCTGCAAAACTGATCAGTGATTTCAAGCAAACTGCGGTTGATCAATCTTCGTTAAATTTATTAGAAACTCAAATAAAAGCCTACCTTGAGAATATTGTCCATAGTTTAATGCCTTTAACACGCAGCCATAATGTTATTGTTAATATTGACTGTGCAGATGACCTTACGCTAATAACCGTTCCAGGAGCGCTTAGCCAAATCATTTTAAACTTAGTGAATAATAGTTGTGTACACGGTTTTGTCGGAAAAGATCATAACGTGATTGATATTAGCGTTCACCTAGATGATGAAAAGGGGATATACACACTTTGCTATAAAGATAATGGTTGTGGAATGACTGATGAGGTGATGCATAAAGTATTTGAACCATTTTTTACCACTAAGCGTGGCACAGGTGGAAGCGGTTTGGGAATGTCGATAGTGTATAACCTTGCAACCCAAGCTCTGCAAGGCGAAATTAATGTCGCTAGTCAGCCTGATCAAGGTGTCTCAGTCACCTTAAAACTGCCTATTAATATAGCTTAATAAACAAAATTTAAGCTAAATGTAGGCTAAATAATCTGGTGACTGGGTAATAAAATTAATTTTTAATCAACAGCTTTGCCAAGACAAGATAAATTATCGCATGAGTTTGTCTCGCAAAATTGCTTGATTTTTCTTTTTGAATATACGTGATTTATAGCCAGAGGTGTCATTAGCAGCGTAAGCCAAAATAAAATTGGGCTTCGAAACACCAACCCGACAATTGAGGCAACAACCATCCCTGTTAACATTAATAAAGGTAAATTTGCGATAAAAAAGTTAATACTTAGTTGTTTTGCAACCTGTGGGTCTATGGCTTTCATGATTTTCTCACCGTCAATGAATACCCTTATAAAATGTATGACTTTTGCCAATAACTCAAATCAGATTTTTCAATTAATACAATCGATTTAAAAGTAAAGACAGGCCTAGCTTTATTTTTGCACTGCCCCTATAGTTTAAAACAACGGGAAATTCTAAGTGATTAGTGATTCATTATTAACAGGAAATCCTTTTTTATGACAAAGCCTTATCAGTATTCATACATAAATATTTGTCATATTTCTAGCTTATCAGGAGCATACAATGAGTAATGGAAAAACGGGCGGCTGCCCGATTATGCATGGTAGTAACACTGTTACCGCACAATCAAATACAGATTGGTGGCCAAATTCTCTAAACTTCGACATCCTTCATCAACACGACAGTAAAACTAACCCTTACGGTAAAGACTTTAACTACGCTGAAGCATTTAAATCGCTCGATCTTGAAGCTGTAAAAACTGACTTAAAAAATTTGATGACTGAAAGCCAGCAGTGGTGGCCTGCTGACTGGGGTCATTACGGTGGTTTAATGATCCGTATGGCATGGCATTCAGCGGGTTCATACCGTTTAGAAGATGGCCGTGGCGGCGGTGGTACAGGTAACCAACGTTTTGCGCCTTTAAATTCATGGCCAGATAACGCTAACCTAGACAAAGCACGTCGTTTACTTTGGCCTGTTAAAAAGAAATACGGTAACAAGCTATCTTGGGCAGATTTAATGATTTTAGCTGGTAATATGGCTTATGAATCAATGGGCTTAAAAACCTTTGGTTTTGCTGGCGGCCGTGAAGATATTTGGCATCCAGAAAAAGATGTTTACTGGGGGGCTGAAAAAGAATGGCTAGCACCAAGTGATGAACGCTACACCAATGTAGAAAAACCCGACACGATGGAAAATCCGCTTGCTGCGGTGCAAATGGGCTTAATTTACGTAAACCCTGAGGGGGTTAATGGTAACCCTGATCCGCTTAAAACGGCGGAGCAAGTTCGCGAAACATTCGCCCGTATGGCAATGGATGACGAAGAAACTGCGGCGTTAACAGTCGGTGGTCATACCGTAGGTAAAACGCATGGTAACGGCAGCGAAGCAAACGTTGGTCCTGAACCTGAAGCGGCCGATGTGTTTGAGCAAGGCCTAGGTTGGAACAACCACAACTCACGCGGTATTGGTCGCGATACGATGACCTCGGGTATCGAAGGTGCGTGGACGACTTACCCAACTAAGTGGGATAACGGATATTGCTACTTGCTGCTTAACTACGAGTGGGAACTTAAGAAGAGCCCAGCAGGTGCGTGGCAATGGGAACCAATCGATATCAAAGAAGAAGACAAGCCAGTTGATGTGGAAGACCCATCAATTCGTCTAAACCCAATTATGACCGACGCCGATATGGCGATGAAAATGGATCCAACCTACCGTAAGATTATCGAGCGTTTTAACGATGATTTTGAATACTTTAGTGATGTGTTTGCACGTGCATGGTTCAAATTAACGCACCGTGACCTAGGTCCAAAATCGCGTTACTTAGGTGCAGATGTACCAAGCGAAGATCTAATTTGGCAAGATCCGATCCCTGCGGTTGATTACACATTATCAGACAGCGAAATTAGTGACCTTAAAACCAAGCTGCTGAACTGTGGTGTAAGCCAAGCAGACTTAATTGCAACCGCATGGGATAGCGCACGCACATACCGTGGCTCAGATCACCGTGGTGGTGCAAACGGTGCACGCATTCGCCTTGCGCCACAAAAAGATTGGCAAGGTAACGAACCAAAACGTTTAGCAAAAGTTCTCAGTGCGCTCGAATCGGTGCAAGCGAGTTTAAGTAAACCAGTAAGCTTAGCTGATTTAATTGTACTAGGTGGAACAGCGGCGGTTGAGCAAGCAGCAAAAGCCGCAGGCGTTGATATAACCGTGCCATTTGCCCCAGGTCGTGGTGATGCAACGGATGAAATGACCGATGCTGATTCGTTCGATGTGCTTGAGCCAATTCATGACGGTTTTCGTAACTGGCTGAAACAAGACTACGCAGTTTCTGCTGAAGAGCTAATGCTAGAGCGTACACAATTAATGGGTTTAACAGCGCCAGAGATGACGGCACTAGTCGGTGGTATGCGTGTATTGGGTACTAACTATGATGGTACTTTACACGGTGTGTTTACTGATAACGTAGGTACATTAAGCACCGACTTTTTCGTAAATCTAACCGATATGGCTTACACGTGGAAGCCAATAAGCAAAGGTTTCTACGATATTGTTGAGCGCAGCACTGGGGTTACTAAGTGGACAGCAACACGTGTTGACTTAGTGTTTGGTTCAAACTCAATCTTGCGTTCATACGCAGAGTTTTACGCACAAGACGATAACAAAGAGCGTTTTGTACAAGACTTTGTTGATGCGTGGGTTAAAGTGATGAATGCTGACCGCTTTGATATTTAATTTGATATGATGCTACACCCAAAAGGCTACAGAACTCTGTAGCCTTTTTTTATGGTGCTTCAGTGCACTATGCTTGCTGAGCCAGATGATCCATATACTCGTCAAATGTACCTTGAAAATCGATGACCTGTTTATCCTTAATATCGATGATGCGAGTTGCCAATGATGAGACAAATTCACGGTCATGACTGACAAAAATCAAGGTACCTTGATAATCTTTTAATGCATTATTAAGTGCTTCAATGGCTTCCATATCCATGTGATTGGTCGGTTCGTCCATAATCAATACATTGATGTCTTGCATCATTAACTTACCAAACAATAGGCGGTTCTTTTCTCCACCTGAGCAATTACGTGCTTTTTTATTGGCATCGTCGGCGGTAAATAATAATCGACCTAACATAGCGCGAACCATTAAATCATTGTGCTTAGCGGTGCGCCATTGTGACATCCAATCAAACAGCGTGAGATCGTTATCAAATTGTTTACTACTATCTTGAGGGCAATAACCGATGCTAGCGTTTTCGGACCACTTCACCACGCCTTCGTTGCTTTGTAATTCATTAACAAGGCAGCGTAAAAAAGTGGTTTTACCTACGCCATTTTCACCAATAACGGCAAGCTTAGCACCGGCTTCCAGTAATAAGTCACCGCCGCTGAACAGGGTTTCACCATCAAAGCCATGACCTAACTTAGTGAGCTCTAATGCTTGGCGATACATCTTTTTCCCTTCGTCAAAACGAAGTGATGGGCTAATACGGCTGGATGCTTTTACTTCATCAAGCTTAATTTTATCCATACGTTTAGCGCGAGAACTGGCCAGTTTTGCTTTTGAAGCATTCGCACCAAAACGATTTACAAACTCCTGTAACTCATCTATTTCTGCGCTCTTTTTGGCATTTTCAGCAAGCAGTTGCTCACGTTGTAAGCTTGAAGCTTCGATCCACTTTTCGTAGTTACCTGGGTAGATTCTTAGCTCGCCGTAATCAATATCGGCCATGTGAGTACATACCGAATTTAAGAAGTGGCGGTCGTGCGAGATAATAATCATTGTACATTTACGTTGATTTAGCTCATTCGCAAGCCACGTAATAGTGTGAATATCAAGGTTATTGGTTGGCTCATCTAAAAGTAAAATATCAGGATTCGCGAAGAGTGCTTGTGCTAATAACACACGCAGTTTCCAACCAGGTGCAACGTTCGCCATTAAGCCGTAATGAAACGTTTGTTCAATACCTGCTTGAAGCAAAATTTCTTCAGCGCGGCTTTCGGCTGTGTAGCCATCCATTTCAGCAAAAATGCTTTCAAGTTCAGCGACTTTCATCCCGTCTTCTTCACTCATTTCAGGTAATGAGTAAATACGGTCACGTTCTTGTTTAACTTTCCAAAGCTCAGCATCACCCATGATCACCGCATCAACTACAGAGTATTGCTCAAAAGCAAATTGATCTTGGCTAAGGGTACCTAGCTTTAAACCAGGCGCAATCGACACATTACCAGCGGTAGGCACAAGTGCGCCGCTTAAGATTTTCATAAAGGTTGATTTGCCGCAGCCATTGGCGCCAATTAAACCATAGCGATTACCGTTACCAAACTTGGCTGATATATTTTCAAATAAAGGCTCTGCGCCAAACTGCATGGTGATATTAGCGGTTGAAATCAACGAATTATTCCTAGAAAAAGACTGACAGGTTATGGGCGCAGCAACTGCGAAAATAAACAAGCAATAGGGTAAATAATAGGCCGCGGATTATACAGATCAGCCTTTCAGAACGCTATTAAAAACAAGATAAAGTTGGATACAGTTCAATCTTAGGCGTATTTTACATCGCGTTGCAATTTGTGATGTCGCGGCATAAAGCCGCTTCATTTAATCAAGCACGCTAAAGTCAACGCTAGGTAAAGACTCGAACCCTGGGCGCGCAAATAAATAGCCTTGCATCAAACTCACACCAGCTTGGCGTAACCATTGATATTCTTCAATTGTTTCTATTCCTTCAGCAAGTGTAGTGATATTTAATTCTTCAAACATAGCAATACAATGACTGACAATCGTTTGTCTTGCTTTATTAAGATGAATGTCTCTAATTAGATTCATATCTAGCTTAATTATATTACTCTGAAAATCAGCTAATAAGTTTAACCCCGAGTAGCCAGAGCCAAAATCATCCGTGGCAGTGATAAAACCAAGTGATTGATAGTACTCAATGACACGTTTGATATGTGCGCTGTCTTCTACTTGTTCTACCTCGGTAAACTCAAACATAATTTGTTCAACAGGGAAGTTAACCTTATTTGCAGCTTCTAGCGTCGTTTTTATACAACGCTCAGGTTTATAAATTGCGTTTGGTAAAAAGTTGATACTTAAAATTGAATCGAGTTTTAGTTGTGCTGCGAGTGAAATGGCTTTTATTCGACAAAGCTGATCAAATGTATATCGGTTCTCGTTGTTAACTTGAGAGATTACAGAGTAAGCAGACTCATTATTTGCTCCTCTAACTAACGCCTCATAACCAAAAATACGTTTTGCCGTACAGTCAATTATGGGTTGAAAAGCCATGGTAAATTCAAAATCTAGTGCAGCTAGATCTTCACAGTGTCTGCAAGTTTGCTGGCAAGAAGCGTTATTAGAAGGCATTTATTACCTATAAATTATTTCGATTTTAAACCATAGTGCTAGTAAATGGGCTAATGTGCAAATGTTGTTACCAAAAATTTACACTTATAAATGATAACTTACAGCTGTTTTTAGAAGCAGGATTATATCTAGTAAAAGATTTACTCAAGATTTAGACTCTACTGATTATTTTTGTAATAATTAATTATCTGATTTTTAATAGATTATATTTAATTTGAGGATCTTTTTGATCAAAAGTTTAAAAAATAACTTGCTTACCTACCAACTGGTAGGTAAGATGGCTGCCATGAACACGACATATACAAATATTCTGCAACTTGCAGATAAGCTCATTCAGAGTAATGGCTTTCATGGTTTTAGTTATGCTGACCTTGCAAAAGAGCTCGATATTCGTAAAGCGAGTATCCACCATCATTTTGCAACAAAAGCAGATTTAGGTATTGCATTCTGCCAACTTAAATGTGAGCAGCTTCAGCAACTTGAGTCACACTTAAAAACATTGCCTTCAGCTAAAGAGCGCTTAAAAGGCTATTTTGATGTTTTTCAAAGCTGTGCCAGCGAAAAGCAAATGTGCGGAATATATGCCATGCAAACAGATTTACGTTTAATGGCAGAGCCGCTGCAAAAGCAAGTGACGAAAATGGCTGATCTTGAATTACAGATACTTAGCTCTATTTTACAAGCTGGCCTTGAGAGAAATGAGTTTAGTTTTAAAACCTCAGCTTATCAGCAAGCAGTAATAATATGTTGCGCGATTAAAGGCGCATTAATGTTAAACAGAAGTGAGCATCATCAAGGTTTATTCATACAAACTTGTGATGCATGTTTAGAAACACTGAGTTTATGATCGTTTAGATCATAAATTCTGTTTCTAAAAAATTTACCCAACAAACCTACCTACTAGTAGGTAATTAAATTGTACAAGGAGCATTATTATGCAACGCATTACAACATTGACAGTAAACACCACGAGCGGCCAAGCGCAAACCCAGTTAAGTGACCTTAAGCAGGCAATGGGCGCAGAGCTTAATTTATTTGGTGCGCTCGCTAATTCACCCGCAGCGTTACAAGGTTTTTTAAATTTTAAAGCGGCTTTAGATAAAGGCTCTTTAACACAATTGCACTCAGAGCAATTAGCGTTAGCAATCGCAGGTACTAATGGTTGTCGTTACTGTGCTTCTGCTCATTCATATATTAGCGACAAACTAGGCCTGTCTGCTGATGAAATTAAAGCGAATTTAAAAGCGACTTCAGCAGACGACCAAACAAATGTGTTACTGAGCTTTGCAAAGCAAGTGATTGAATCACGCGGTAGTGTATCGCAAGAGCAATTACAGCGCGTAAAAAATGCCGGTTTTAGCGATGAGCAGCTTGTTGAAGTGATTGGCCATATCGCCCTAAATAGCTTTACTAATTACTTTAACGAAGCATTCGATATTGAAATTGACTTTCCACAAGTTGAATTAACCTAATTAACCTAATTACCCTAAGTGAGGCTAAAAGCCTTTAAACAAAAACGGCTATAGCCACAGGAGAAACTCATGAACTTAACTACAACACAGCAACAAACAGCACAACGTATTGCAAGCAAACTAGAGAATGCTGGTTTACCACTTTTATATATTACCCTAGGTATTATTTATATTTGGTTTGGTGGGATTAAATTTACGCAAGGACAGGCTGAAGGCATGTACGGCATGATTGCCAACAACCCTCTCGTTTCTTGGATGTATGTCATTTTCTCGAAACAAGGTTTGGTGAATTTTTTAGGAACGCTTGAAATCATCATTGGTTTGCTATTTTTTGGACGTTTCGTCAATCCTGCGTTATCAGTGGTTGGTGGCCTTTTATCAATGGCGTTATTTGTTGTAACAATTAGCATGATGGTATTTCTATCCGGCATTACAACGGAAGCAGGTTTCCCTGTGCTAAGTTTTGTTGGTGAGTTTCTACTGAAAGATATCGGTTTGTTTGCAGCATCTTTATTTATTGCTGGAAATAGCCTGAAAATTATCGCTACAAACCAAGGCGGTGAATAACCCTCTCCACGTTGGGGCCCGAAAGGGCCTTTTTCATTTTGCTCACTAATAAAGCACCCCTCCCTTATTTTAAAAAATAAAGTCAATTTGATAAAAAAGGATTGATTTTGTAATCAAGAAGCTGCGAGCTAAAAGTTACTGCTATACTGAGTTTACATTCAAGTTAAACGTATCTTTGATTAAAACTGTTTGCCAGTTGCTAACAAAAAACCTGAAAATATATAAATATAGTTAACAGTTTTTATAAATCGGGCGATAATACGTATAACAAGACAGCAAAGGTGAATTCAATGGCGGCAGGTATTTCTTTTAAAAACTTAAGTATTACTAAAAAAATACACGCGATTACATGTATAGCAGTGGCAGCATTTGTCATTATTGTGTTAGTAAACTACATCGCAATGAATGACAACAGAGCGTCACTTGATGAGTTAGAAAAGTCTTCATACGAAGTAGTAAAGTTAACGTCATCAAATGTTGGCTTACTCGAAAAATTAGACGAGCTTTACACACAAGCAGTGACATTTGGCGAGCCAGACTTAGTTGAAAGTGCGGCACAAACTTATAAGACAATTAATGAAAATTTAAAAAATATTATAGCCATTAACGATACCTATGTTCATGATGATACGAAAGAAAAGCTAAAACAGTATGCTAATATTTCGTCTACGATCGCCAGTTCAATGATCTCAGGTACCGCTGATTTTAGTAAAATTCAGCAGCAAGCTCAGCAAAAAACACAACTCTATGAGGCTGTACTTGAAGGTTTTAAGCGTGCTCAAACACGCGCGGATGACCGTTTCTTTGAACTTGTTCAGGCGACTAAAGCACGCTCAGACAATGCGTTGCAGTTAATGCTTGTGGTGTCAGTTATTTCACTCTTTTTATTGGTAATCACCTCTATTTGGATTGCTCGTGGAATTGGCTCGTCAGCCAGTGCAGCGGCAAATAATTTAGGCTTGCTTGCAGATGGTAAAGGCTCGTTAAGCACACAACTTGCAGTTCATGCAAAGGATGAAATTGGCCAAGTGTCTATTAACTTTAATGCCTTTATTAAGCTATTAAAGGCCGCGGTGCTGGATGTGATGTCTGTGTGTGAGCCGTTAATGGAAAACTCAACACGCTTAGTGCAAGGTATGGAGCGTGCAGAAAAAGCAACAACCAAGCAAACAACAGATGCAGAAGTGGTAAAACACTCAATGGAAGAAATGCGTCAAAGCGTTGCTGACATTTCACAATCGGCAGCCAGTGCGTCACATGCAGCACAAACTGCTGAGCAAGAAGTAGAGCAAAGCCGCACCCAAATACAGCGTTCAGTGCAAGAGTCACGCACTTTGAGCAATGAAATTAATCAAGCTGCAACGACCATTAACCGACTCGCTGATGACACAAAAAATGTGACACAGATTTTAAACGTTATTACCTCTATAGCTGAGCAAACTAACCTATTGGCACTTAACGCAGCGATTGAAGCTGCAAGGGCTGGTGAGCAAGGACGAGGTTTTGCCGTTGTTGCAGATGAAGTGAGAGAACTTGCATCAAGAACATCGCACTCTACCAACGAAATTAGAGAGCTGCTGACAACATTAACAACGGCAGCAAATGAGTCAGTTAATGCCATGACATCAGCCAGAGATATGGCTACAAATAATGCACAAGCAGCTGAGAGTACAGGCCTTTCAATTGAAAAAATTGCGGAGCAGATTCTAGAAATAAATGGTATGAACTCACAAATTGCAGCGGCTACTGAAGAGCAAACATCGGTCGCGAGTATGGTGGTTGATAATGTTTCTAATATGCATATGTCATTTGAAGAGACAATGAATTCGTTGTCTGAGGTAAGAGATGTTGCGAAGAACCTGCATTACCTCTCGGACTCACTACTAGATGCTACGGCTAAATTTAAGGTCGAATAAAATTACATATAAAAAGCTGGCAACGCCAGCTTTAGTAGACTCATAAAGAGCCACCTTTTAGAAGGTGGCTCTTGTTATTGAAACGCAATTAAAACGTTGCAACAACCTTCACTTTATCAGTTACTTTTGATGCATCAATATAACCGATAGCATCACCGTTTGCTGATACAAAATCGATAACAGCTTGGTCATTAGCAAGCTTTTCTGGCGGCGTGCCTTTGCCTGTAAATACTAATTTTGACCAATAAGCATTAAGCTGGCTGCTCGATTTACCGACTACTTTATCGTTAAATTCATCGCTAACACTGTTGCCGTCTTGGTTTACTGGGTTTACTTTAGTGCCATCATCAAATGACTTTGCTTTACCTAAGTAGATTTTTTTAATTGTGCCTTCATCAATTGCATTGCCATTCGCAGGGTTAACAATCACAGCAACATCAGCAAAAGCGGTGCTTGATAAAAGCGCTACCGCTGTAGCTAAAAGTAATTTTTTCATTATGCGCTCCAATTAAAAAACTAAGTCTACAGCAACAGCAACAACATCAGTGTCTGTATCAGTGATGTCATCTTTAAAGCGGCTAAAGTCCACTTTCAAAGCGGCTGAAGGGTGGAAGTCATAACGAGTACCAATAGTGTAAACATTACTTTTAGCTTTACCGCTTTCCAATACTTGGTTAATACCGGCGTTTAAAGCAGGTACAGCAGGAAGAGCGTTGTAACGACTACTATCGTGCTTATCATCGTTATTTTCGTAAGTTAAGTGAACAGTCCACTCATCCATACGGTAGCCTACCGACGTGTAATACTGTGTTTGCTTAGCAAGCGCGCTGTTATCAACTTCAAACTCAGTGTATTCGGCATCAAATAAAATGTCGTTGTAATCAATTGAAAAACCAAGCGCTAAGAAAGAGCCATCATCTTCGTTAACAGCAATATCATCAGCTTGATCAACAAAACCTGCATTACGCAATGTCTGCTCTAAGCCATTTAGTGCAATGCCAGCATCGGTATCGTTTTCAATCGCAATTGAGGTTTCTGCTACAAAATAAGCAGCGCGGGCACTAAACCAGTCGTAAGATAGCGTCCAGTTAATACCTGCAATATCATTTAGTTCGGTATCACCGTTTACAGAAACCACCGCAATTTTGTCGTCAAAGCTTCCATAGATAACCTGTACCGTAGAATCCCAGTCGCCTAGCTGTGTATTATGAAGAAGACTTAAACCCTCATAAGTCGAAAATGGTAAGTTATATACCGATTGTGGTGGACGAACCCAGCGATACGTGTAGCCCACATCTAAGAAATCAGAGTAGCGATAAAAAGGCACGCGCATTTTACCTGCACTAACTTGTAGCTCATCTGTAAACTCATAAGTTAGATAAGCCCATTCAAATTCAGCATCAAAATCATCACTGCCACGAGCAACAATTTGCGCTGTTGCGCTTAGTTTTTCTTGTAAATCAGCAGACAGCTGTAATGCAAACATACTCTCGTTTTTAAACGAAATGTCATCATCGTAGCCGTACAGTGTTGCGTTGTCGTCATCAAGAGTTTTACCACCAACTATTGAAGCAAAGCCGTTTATGCGAACCTCTGCTAACGTGTTTGCAGACACAAAAGCAGCACATAGAGCTAATGCAATAGGAAGTTTTTTCATTGTGTATCCCTAATATTTAGTATGAAAATGTTGATTTCGCTTAATATTATAGTAGTAAGTTGCGAAATGGGCGACATAAGGTATGAGAAAATTGTTACCAGAGCAATAAAAAATTGTTGTTTTAATTAATAATGTTTAAAGGTATTTTAATATTATAAATTGAGGTGGCAGTTAAAAAGTCAGTAAGGGTTATATTTATAATTTTATAGTACTTAAATGGCGTTCTGCATATAAATACTTATTTATATACTCACTACATTTGCTAAATTTATTTATGATCCTCACCTTTTAATGATATTTTTAACGCAAACACTTCTGCCGCAATAAAGGATATAAAATGGCAACCAAAACAATCGATTATTACAACCAGAATGCACAAGCATTTGTAGATGCCACGCTCGATGTAGACTTAACAGAGCTTTACGATGAATTTTTACCGTTAATCCCCAAAAATGGCACGTTGTTAGATGCCGGGTGTGGCTCAGGACGCGACGCCTTCATTTTTAAAGAGCGTGGTTTTAATGTTGATGCGTTTGATATAAGCCCTGAAATTGCCAAACTCGCCTCAGAATACCTAAATCAGAAAGTGGCTGTAAGCAGTTTTCAAGCGCTTGATGATGTTGATAAATACGATGGTATTTGGTGCTGCGCAAGCTTAATTCATGTCGCAAAAAAAGACTTAACCGAGGCATTTAACAACCTTGCTCGTGCACTTAAACCACAAGGAATTGTGTACGTATCGTTTAAATACGGCGACGGTGAGCGCGAGCACAACGGCCGCGAATTTACCGACCTAAACGAGCAAACGCTTGAGAGCATTATTAAAAACACCAACCTGTTTATTTTAAAATCGTGGCAAAGCGCCGACCAACGGCCCGAGCGAGCGTCAGAGATCTGGCTGAATGCTATTTTGCACAGAAGGACTATTTGAGTAATCTTTTAGTCTTATAGTCAATTATTAAAAATAATGTGGTACGCCCCTTAAGTACCGCATTTTAACTATAAAATCCCTCCTTAAAAATTAGATTTATTACCCCGCTTACTGAAAAAGTCTATATTTTTCATCACTACTTATGCTAGATTGTTTGAAACTTAACGCTAGCTTAATATCTAGTTAGTAAGTATTAATTCAAAACCATGGAGCGGTTTTTTAGTTTTAAGCCGCAGTAACAGGATTTAGTTATGCGCTTAAAAGCAGCCCTCATCAATTTTTTAAAGGCATAGTTTGGATATGGCTATGCAGCAACAGCTCGACTTTATCGCTTATATCCAGCGCATGCTGGTGGAAGGGGATTTTAGTGCCACTTATAAGTTTGCTTTGTTACATGCGCTTGCTGATATCAGCATTGAAAAACAGCAAATAGATCCGAATGCCCAATTACAAATAACCTTTCACGAATTAGTCGAAAAGTTTATTACCTTATATTGGCACCAAGCATCTCCTTTTGCTGCTATTGGTAATAATAGAGACCTGTTGCTTTTACAAAACACTAATTCAAAAAACAAGCCAAAATCATCACCACACTGCATGATGCAAAATTAAGAAACATTAACTCAGTTAGCCAATTAAAAAAGTGCAGTGATTGGGAAAATATACGCAGAACAACGTTAAAAACCATTAAAGAAGGACCGTTATGGTTATTACAAAAGCTAAATGGCAAGGAAGAGTGTTTTTTATACCCTCATGTTAAAGGTCAGCAATATATTATCTTAAATGTAGGTATTGCCAGTTGCTTTAGACGCTTTTACGACTTAGTTGTTTACTTAGCCAAAAATGCATGGCTACAAAAAATTCAAAGCATTAAATACAACCAAGCGCTAATTGGCCCACAAAGCCAGCTTCATGACTTTTTATTTGGCTTTGATCGCAATGCACTCAATAAAGCAAAACCTGTATTAATAGAACTACAAAAAGGGCAGTGCTTTTATTGTCAAAAGGCATTAAACAGCAAAACCGAGGTTGATCACTTTATTCCGTTTACGCGTTACGCCAACGATTTAGGCCACAACTTTGTGGCAGCTCATAGTAAATGCAATAACAGCAAACGCGACTTTTTAGCTGCACAAGAGCACCGCGAGCGCTGGCAAGAGCAAAACCTCGTTATAAATAACCAGTACATAACCAAAGAGTTAAGCGATTACTTTAATTGTGATGCTGAAAAGTCACGCTCAGTAAGCGATTGGGCGTATCAGGTTGCACAGGCAAACAGCGCCAAATTGTGGGTAGGCATAAATAGTTTTGAGTTTGCAGAAAGTGCTATTTATTAATAGCCAAAAATGAGCTTGGTTAAGTGGTAGAAGATAAACCAAGGTATATCGCGTAGGCTCGATTTTATATCGTGCTTTGTTTTTGATAACAGGTTTTAAGGCACGTATTTTTGTGTGTTTTTAGGAGTTGAGAAGAGATTTAAAAAACTCGACTTGAGGTTTTATCGCGTTGGCGATGGCAACCAAAGAGAGGCTGCCGAGGAGCACACTTGATGTACAACATTGCCTAAATGGTTTTAGGTATGATCATGGGGAATTGGAGTGTACTGGTAGATTGGTGTTACTCAAAAGATGTGTCATTTAACCCTGTTAATGAATATAGACTGAATGAAAATTGCTCTAATTACAAATAGATGCTAGGTTTGTAACTACATAATAAGAAAGGACTCTATCTATGAAACTTAATCAAGTTTTATCTATCGTTAATCAAGTTGAAAAATCAAAATTCATTTCATGTCTCGATCGCCTTTGTTCTGATGCAGCAAAAAGTAACAGAAAACTCGCTAAAACAATAGATAACATAGATGGGCAAATAAAAAATGCATCTGGCAGTGAAATAACCCAACTGTTTAATACAGTGAGGGAGTTTTTCAAAGAGTCTGTCAAAGAGCAAATTCTGATGAGTTCTGCTCAATTAAATTTATTAGTCAATTTACTGAGCCGTGACGGGAATTGTGTTGCTCGTATCAGTTGGATTGAAACTCTTTATGCGAAAGAGTGGAAAGAACTATCTAAGCTCTCTAAGGAGCTTTTTAATTGTATAAACCAAGGTTCATCTGATGCATCAATTGATAGAGATAAAGCGCTTAAAATTTATCATGCTTGCATGAGTGAAGCGTATTTTAACGATCAAAAGAATAACCGTGATGCAAAGGTTACTGACGATGAGAGAAGTATTCTTAATGTACTTGCAAATCAACTAGAGCTTACTACCGATGAATGTGCAGCTATAGAGCATTTAGTGGATGTTATTCCTGAGACGGGTGTTTTAGATGCATTAAATAGTCTAAGAGATATTGGGCTTGTATTTATCAGCAAAAAACGACAAGAAGTATTTGTTCCTGATGAGATTGTTACATTATTAAATGAATTACAAGGCAAAGACTTAGCTGATAAATATGTGTTAAGAATATTAAGAACCTGCACAGATGCTGAGCTTTCAAATGCATTGAAAGCTCATGGTCGTAAGATCAGAGGCATTAGTCGCGCTGAGAAGATTCAAACTATTATTCATTCAGGTATAAGTGCATCTAAGCTTTTAAGTGATGATATCCATAATCCAGAAGACACTCAAAATCAGCGTAAAGAAAGATTAAAACAGCTAATTACTGACCTAGAAATTGATACAGATAAACTGGGCACAACACTCGATGAAAGAATTGGCTTAATTCTAAATTCACTCTCAGGGGCGACTGAAAAAGAGTTCGATTGTTTAAGCGTGAGTGGCTTTAAACAATTGTTAAAGACCTTGGAAGATCATTTTCCATCCATGCAAGCAGTTTTGAAAGAGGCTTTTGAATTAGAGCCAACAGAGATTATTGATACTGAAAAGCTTCGTTCATTGAGTATTACGCCACATGACATTTTATATCTTTTATCTAATGAAGAAGTAAAAGAAGTACGAGATGGTATGGGGTTATCAAAGCGTGGTAATCCTCGCTTTGCCATACTAGAAAGTTTCGCTAATGCAACAGACAAGTTAATAGAGAACTATGACTTATTGGCTAAAAGAGACGTTAATGCTCTTCGAGATGTTGGGGTTGAAGTTTCAGAGGTGGATTTAGGTATTAAGTTCGAAGAAGTTACAAAAGCGATATTAGAAGTTTTAGAATTGAATATTGATGAAGACTTACGCAAAGATCTAAATACGGCCAAAGATAAGGCCGATATTGTTATTTCACTGAGTGATAACGATATTATTATTGGTGAAGCTAAAACTTGCAAGAACGGTGACTTTGCTAAATATTCAACAACTTCTCGTCAAATTAAAGCTTATGTAAATCGTGCTGAGAATCAAGGTAAAAGAGTTGCTCAAGTACTAATAATTGCACCGAGTTTTTCTGAGGATTTTATTGAATCTGCTGAAATGGATACAGAGGTAAACATTTCTCTTCTTGAAGCGCATGGCCTGAAGTTGATTCTTGATGCTTTTAAATCTAAACGAAACCCCAGTTTTGCGCCAAAGTTACTTACAAAAGGTGGCTTGTTGAAAGCAGAGTTAATAGCCAAGAATATATAGAAAGGTGTAGTTCCAAAGCTTAAATTACTTACATGGTTATTTTGAACCACGTAATTGATTATTATCTTTTAAATGTATAGGTTGGTCCTTATAGGGGGAAAGCTTTTTGTATGTTGAAAGTATATGTTTGGACACCTCATGAGGTATTGCGTTACGCTAAAGAGCTTGCAGAAACGGAAAATGCATAAATATGAAAGTTATTTATGAACCACGCTTTAATTATCAGCTAGGATTACTGAAGTATTTGCATCCATTTGATGGTGAAAAGTTTGCCAAAGTAGCATCTGAACTTGATAGTGTGGATGTTGAAGTAATCCAACCGAATGAACCAATTTCTACCGATATAATTAACGAGTACCTCAATGAGCTAATGAGAAAATTGGTCTTGAGTCGAATGCTTATTTTCCGTGCCCTTGAAGTTCCTAAAATCCCTTTTGTTAGCTTTGATTTTCTAGATAAAAAAATCTTAACGCCTATGCGTTTAGCTGTTTCGGGTACTCTATTAGGTGCCGAAAAAGCGCTAGAGTCTGGCGAGACTATGTGGAATTTATCTGGTGGCTTTCATCATGCTAGTAATTTAAATATGGAAGGGTTTTGTATTTATAATGATATTGGCATTACTTACCAGCAATTACGAAAAAATGGCCATTTAAGCGAAACAGATAAAGTGTTGATTATTGACGTTGATGCTCATCATGGCAACGGTAATGCGTATTCATTTAAAGATAATGAAAACGTACATTTGTTAGATGTTTACAATGAAGATATTTACCCAACATCGAGCTTCACCCGCAATAGAGTGAATTTTCCTGTGCCATTAAAAAGCGGTGTCGAAGGCGAAGAGTATTTGACGAAACTTAATCAAGCGCTCGAATTAGTGATTGATGAATATGCTTTGGCTTTTGTAATTGCAGGAACAGATGTACTGGCCGTTGATAAACTGGGTGGCTTTAAACTGACAATAGAAGATGTTGTTGAGCGTGAAAAGAGTATTTTATCTCGTTTAAAAAGCCTAAATATACCAACCGTCGTTACTGGTGGTGGGGGTTACTCAAAACAAAGTGCGTCAGCTATTGCTGCTGCAATTAGAGCGTGTACGGCCTTATGGAAGCGTTAATTTTTTTAAAATCACAAACACCAAGCACAATGCTGTGGTGTCTGTGCATTAAAACGAGCTTTGTTTTATGCAAAGCCCGTTTCAATATCGCGGAAAGTCCATTGGCCGTTTGAGTCGGCAATATCAATTAACTCACACGCTTTTTTATTCCATGCTGCTAAGCAGGTAATGTAGTTTGTTAGTTGGTGAAAAGCGCGGTCTGGTGCATCGGGACGAATTCTTGACATTGAGTAGCTTGAATAAGTTGCGCCACTTCCTACCCAACTTACGATTGAAGAAGCAACGCCGCCGCCAGGAATAACAAAACCCGCTGTTGTTGTGACAAGGCCAAGTATTGTTGCGGCTTTTTCTACACTGTTACCCGTTTTCATAATATCTTCGCTGAGTATAGGGTGTAGTAAAGCGAGTAAGTTAGTTGCTTGGGGTTGGTTAGAAGCAACAGCAACATCATTAGATGTTTTTGGCACATTACCAGGAGCAGATGCACCTCCTCGCATAGCGGGAAGTAAACTGTTAAAAGATTTTTGGCTACGGTTACTTGTTGAAAAAGTCACAGATTCTGTACTTAAGCCGCCCGCTTTTACACGTTTTTGATCTTTTGGTGTGATGGTTGATTTATACGTTCGTTGTAAGCGACGATAAACAGCTGCGCTACATTGTGTCATTTGTATTGCTAGGGCTGCTTGATCTTTAAATTCTCGCCCGATTGCGCGATCTGAAAGTTGGGTTAACTGTGCTTTTTTCTTCAGCACGTGTTGACCAATTATAATATCCATAAAATATCCTTATTAAAATCCTATGGGCAGAATTCTATCATGATTATTTGTAATGTTAATATGCTAAAAATAAATTTTGGGTACTTTATATAGCCCTAAAATAAATAGAGTTTTGTTTAAATTATGTTATAAAAGGCATGTCAGTTCTGAGACTATTTATATTTTTTAGTCGGTAATATTTGTAGGGAAAAACAATTAACAAAATTGATGTGAAATTATGAATAAATGGATTTTATTACTCGCTAGTTTATTAGTAAGCCCAACTTCAATTGCCAACGAGCAATACTCTCAAAACCAATGCGATAACATTAAAGCTGAACGTGAGTCTATTCGTAAAAGAATGAATCGCAGTTATAGCGCACAACAAGGTGAGCGTTGGAATAAGCGCTCCGACGAGCTGTTTACTTTGCTGGCAAGACATTGCAAAAAACCGACAAGAAGCGCGGGTAATGGCGGTAATTATAGTTATCGGTCAAACCCGACAGGGCTTTTAAATACGAAAGTATATAACTCTACTGTTTATTCCAATTCATACAATGATGATGAAAAACGTAAAGCGTGGGGAGAGTTTTATAAGCTACCAGAGCGCTGTAGAGCAAAGAAAATCCAGCAAGCGGATTTTGTATGGTGTAGTGAAAACAAAGTTGAGCAAAAAGCCTTGTTTGAATCTGCTTGGAATGCCCAGCCTTAAATCAAAATTAGGCTTGTTTTTTAAGTTACTTTCTTACACGCGTAGCAGTGGCTTTATGCTGCGACGGTAAGTTATTAAAAGTAGCTTATTAAAACGCGATGTAAAATCGCTGCTACTCATTCTATAGCTCTATCACATCCCCTTGTAAGCTAGGGGTGTGAGTAATGCTGTTTTGCAGTTGCTCTATTAAGAGCTGGGCATTGGCAGAGGGGGTGCGTGAATGCGGCCAGAGGGCGTAAATAGGTCTCGCAGGTAAATTGTGTGGCGTATCTAGGTAATTAAATTGATTGGTGTTTTTTATACAGCCTATTTCACTCATAGGGAGTATGCCTGCACCATAGCCTGCTTCAATCATTTTTCTGGCAATGGTGATATCAAAACAAAAGCTTATTTGCTCATACTCTTTTTTTAATTTGTTTAGCAAACCACTGGGTAGTTGTGACTCAGAGTAGGGGATAATTAAACGTGATTTAGGTGCGCCTTGTTTTGTTATAAGTTTAATTGCAATCATACCTAGGCGTTTTTGGTAGTAGCTAGAGTCTTGTTGTTCGCCAATACGAATAGCTAAGTCAAAACGTTTTTGGCTTAACTGACTATTGGCATTGCTTGGGTATATGTGGAGGTTTAACGCAGGGTTTGCCATCGCAAATTGATTAATTGCGCCCATCAGTGGACCCGCAATGATGTTTTGTGGGCACAACAGGTAAAAGTCTTTTGCGGTAGGCGAGTCGTTTAATTGTGCTAACTGACTATTGAGAGCAAGCACTTGCTCGCCTAATTCGTTATAAAGTGACTCGCCTTTGGTGGTTAACACAATGCCTCTGGCCGTGCGTTGTAATAATGGCTCACCGAGCTTGTCTTCGAGTGTTTGAATGCGCCTAGAAAGCGTTGATAGATTCAGTCCTAAATCTTTTGCTGTTTGGCTCATGCTTTTACGGCGGGCTATTTCGATAAATAAATGCAGATCATCCAGCATACTACTCCCTCAATCTTAGTTTGCATTTTAGTGACTGTTGCTACTTGGGCTATGCAAATATAGTAACGCCAAGGAGGACATATGAAAATTCATTTTACATTTACTGCGGCATTTTCGTTTTTAATGTCGTTTTTGCTTTCGGCATGGGTTACCTATGTCAATTTAGGGCTAAGCGATACATTTTTAGCAAGCTGGATGAAGGCGTTTGCCAATGCATGGCCTGCTGCTTTTGTGGTGGCTTTTACGGTTGCGCCGCCAAGCCGCCAATAAGGGCATTGGTTTTAAAATTATACGCTAAGGAGTTAGTATGATTAATATCGTAGCAAAAATTACCCCTAAAGCAGCATTTTTTGAAGACTGTAAAGGGCGTTTACAGGGCATATTAAACGCCACTCGTGCAGAGCAGGGTTGTAATCGTTTTGAGCTGTTTGCGAGTAAAGAGCAGCGTTGTCTGTTTTTAGTTGAGCAGTTTGTATCGCAAGCTGCACTTGATGCTCATTACGAGCAGCCATACACCAAAGCTGTGTTCGCTTTTTATGAAAATGCGCTGGCACAGCCTGTTGAGGTTTCAAAAGTAGAGGTGTATTAGTTAAAAGCCAAATATAAATATTCGGTTATTAAAGCGCCTCATTATAGCTTGTTTATTACTTATAAATTGGTTTTGGGGCGCTTTACTGCATGGTTATATGGCGCGCGAAACAAGTTTCACGCCTACTCAGTCGCACTTTTAGATCATCGATAGTTTTGTAGTTAGACAAAGGAGCTAGCTTTTTTGATAATAAGAAACGATACATAGGCAAATAATCGCCCCAAAGACCGAGATTAAGTGCGCAGCTCCTATAACTCTATCGATAGGCCTTGCATATTTAGCTACAAAACGGCCATCAAAAATAGGTGTGGGTAATCGCGAGCGTTTGAAAAATATTGCCATGGCATAAAAGGGGGGTACTAGCGCCAGTGCCTTTGTCTCAAAGCGGAGGAGTAACACTGTCGTTTAGCATTTGTTTATTTATGTACTTGATAGAGATGCGTGTAAATAAAATTACAAAAAGAAACGCTAAAGCCATGAATACAAACATGTTCGCTAGAACTAATTTTTCCAATGAGATCGCCATAATGGCGCCTCCTGTCATAGAGGTTAATTCAGGTAAGGCTTTTAAATAAAGTAATAATACAGAGGCAAATTATCATGCCAGCCACTGAAGTAAAATAAATTGCTGCAATTACTTTATCAATAGTCCGCGCATGCTTAGCGATAAAACGGGCATCAAATAGTTTGTTTTTAATTCTGTACTTGTTAAAAAGTATTGCAAATACATAAAACGAAGCGCTTGCTCCAATCCCTCGGTCCCAGCTGGGTGGGTACAGGTCATCTAGTTCCATTTTTTTATTTATGTGCTTAATCGACACTCTTGAAAATAAAAGAGATGAAATAAAAAAGCTGAAAAGAAAAGTTAAAAATAAGGAAGTTAAAATAGGAGCTAGAGTAAGATCCATCTATAAATACCCCTATGAATAGTTTACGATCATAAATATTATCAATAACCTTTTTTTACGAAGCTATTAGTATTAATACACATATTTACTTTAGAAATAAGTAAAAAAACTCAGCTACAACAAAAAGTACTCTAAAACTACCATAAGAAATATGCTAATTATAAAGCCAGATGTTGATACAAGATGCAGAAAAGCGAGAAACTTATCAATTGGCCTTGCGTGTTTGGCGACAAACCTGCCATCAAATAATGGCGTAGACTTACGAGCTCTTTTTACAAAGATAGCGAGTGCGTAAAAAGGAGCACTGGCTCCAATTCCTCTATCCCAACTAGGAGATGAAACTCCATTTTCCTGCATTTTACTCTCGATATGTCGTATTGATATTCTGGGGAATATCACAGTCATTATCATCATGAGAGCAAAGAAGAAAATTACACAATACAGGATAAAGTTAAGTACTGTCATTGCAAAAAATCTTGTGTTAAGGGTTATCTATTATATAAAGTTTTAGCTTTTTTGTAGTGGCTACGTCATCAGTTGCTTTGATAATATAAGGCAATACAAAGACTAATGGTAGTTCCTGTAACTGAGAGAAAGTAAGCCGCTGTAATCACTCTATCAATAGGTCGTGTATGGTTAGCTATAAAGCGGGCATCAAATAGTTTATTTTTAATTCTGTAGTTGTTAAAAAGTATTGCAAATACATAAAACGAATCGCTTGCGCCGATACCTCGGTCCCAACTATGAAGGTGCAAGTCGTCTAGTTCCATTTTTTATATGCTTAATTGACACTTTTGAAAATAAAAGAGATGAAATAAAGCAAACACATATGAATGTTATTAGTAAGTAGCCTGATAAATAAGCCATAGACATTAATATACTTTCTCGAGTATAAGGTTTCCTATAGAGCATGTTTAGAAGCTTAACTTTATAACAGATAAATAAACAGGTCTATTTCCATTCCTCATGCTCTATATAAAATTAAGTTTGCTCGCAATGTCTAAGCTAAAAGTTAAATTCAAGAGGGGAAATATTAACGGGAGTTATTTAGTATATAAGCAGTTAAAATGTATTAACAAAAAAGCAGTTACTTATCATCTTTTTTAGTCATTTTAGCGCTGTTTTGTTGCAGTATTATATAAAAATGTTAGGCTGTACCTCTAACTTTTACAGTGACGTAAATTTATGATCAAAAGGATTTTATTATCAGCTTTATTCATGGCTCCTTGTTTTGCATGGGGGCAGCAAGCTCTCAGTGTTGAGCAATGCGAAAGCATGCAAGCAGAGCGAGCTGAGCTGCAATCAGCCATTCGAAAAACCCACCTACTCGATAAAATTGATTCGTACAAACAACGCTTACATAATCTTTCATCGCGCATTTCAGATAATTGCTTAACCGACGAACAAATATTAAAGCGAACTCATTCGTTTTATAACCAAGATATTGCTTATCTTGAAAACCCATTAGCTAAACCCTTATCTGAGCAAGGTTATATTAGTAAACAAGCAGCGTGGGAGCGTTATTATGTTATTCCTTCGCGTTGTTTACACAGGCCTTTAAATATTCAATATTTAGATTGGTGTATCGAGAATAAACAGGTTCAGTTTCAGCAGTTTGATATGTTGTGGCAGCAAAAAAGTGCGCAGTATGAAAGAGCTGAGGCTAAATCGACAGATTCCTTTCACGAGTTTGTATTACCGAGTAAGTCTGAACGAGCTAGAATAATGGCTGAACGGGAGTTAAAGCGTTATAGCTACACTAACGATACAATTCTACCAACAAATATTATTGTGTTATGTGCGTTAGCCGTAACGGTGTTCTTTTCGCTTATCTTTATTTTTCACTTTTTAATGCGCCCACGTCCTGCTATTAAAGACTAAGTTAGAGTGCAATAAACTATGAATAGTTTATTGCACTCTAACTAATATCAACGCTAATCATCTGTTTTGAGTTGTTTCGCTCTGTTTTCTGCGTCAATAAGCGCTTGTGATTTAGGCTGTTTTTCTTTACTTTCAATCTGCGGCTTTTCGGTTGAGTTGGGAGCCCACGTAGGGTCTAGCGACAAGTTAGCAAAAGGGTTTGTTGAGCTCGTTTCTTTTGTTTGTTCATCACTGATCCCTTGAGGCATGTCACTCTCATCTAAAGATAGTGTATCGTCATCATTATCTGGCAGGTTAGTGTCAGT
The DNA here is from genome assembly GCF_021728035.1 of Pseudoalteromonas sp. L21. NCBI lineage: Bacteria > Pseudomonadati > Pseudomonadota > Gammaproteobacteria > Alteromonadales > Pseudoalteromonadaceae > Pseudoalteromonas > Pseudoalteromonas sp. L21. Next base: position 728,161 of record NZ_JAKKCV010000002.1, read on the forward strand.
CATAATGGGTGCCGTCTTTGGCTCATCAGCAAGCGCAGTTGTATTTTGTTGCAGCTCCTGTTCAAGTGTTTGCAGGGCTTTTGCTAAGTCATCATCGCTTATGTCATCGTCAGTAAGCGTAATTGTTGCAGGTTCGGGTAAGTGTTCAGGCTCATCTATTGCGCCTGTAAAAGACAGATCGTCATCTACTAAAGATGACAAATCGTACTCAGGTACGTCATCTTTTAGAGGTTGATCAACGCTTTTATATTCATCAAACCCAAAAGAGCTACGTGTACTGGTAAACTCGGGTTCATCATCGAGCTCTGGCTTAATGTCGTTGTCTAACTCATTATTACCTAACTCATCATCTAATTCGGTATTATCTGACTCGTCGTATGTCGGCGCCGTTTCTACTGGCTCAGAGGTGTTGTACTCGTCAAACCCAAAAGAGCTGCGTGTACTGGTAAACTCTTGCTCATCATCGAGCTCTGGCTTAACCTCGTTGTCTTGCTCATTATTACCTAACTCATCACCTAACTCGGTATTATTTGACTCGTCATAAATGGGCGTTGTTTCTGCTGGCTCAGAGGTGTTGTACTCATCAAACCCAAAAGAGCTGCGTGTATTGGTAAACTCTGGCTCATCATCGAGCTCTGGTTTAATGTTGCTGTCTTGCTCATCATTGCCTAACTCATCACCTAATTCGGTATTATTTAACTCTTCGTATGTCGGCGTTGTTTCTGCTGGTTCTGAGGTGTTGTACTCATCAAACCCAAAAGAGCTGCGTGTACTGGTAAACTCAGGCTCATCATCGAGCTCTGGTTTAATGTCGTTGTCTTGCTCATTATTACCTAACTTATCACCTAATTCGGTATTATCTGACTCGGGGTAAATGGGCGTTGCTTCTTCTGGTTCAGAGGTGTTGTACTCGTTAAATCCAAATGAGCTGCGTGAGCTTTCAAGTTCATCACTTTGAATTGATTCATCGTTCTGTATTTCTTCGTGGCTAATTTCAAGCTCGTTGAATTCATGCGCATGGGCAAAGTCAGTTGCTTGCTCTTCGGTGCTTATGAAGGCACTTTGTTCGTCGTGTTCAGCATTTAAGCGTGCAAATTCAGACCATTCTTCATCATCGGACGTTGTCGTTTTCGTGTTAAATGTGTCATTAAATGCTCTCTCAAACTCATCTTCGTAGCGTGGTTGTGATTCTGCTGAGCTTGTTTCATCTTCATTTAATGCTTGTTGCGCTTTTATTTTGGCACTTGCAGCTTGAGCTTGAAGCAAGGTGTTTTCAAGTTCAGCATTTGAGTCAGATTGTTTACTCTTACGAAGGCGCAAAATAAATAGGCCACCAACTAAAAGCACCAATAACACAAGCAGGCTTGGCATCAATAATGAGTTTGATGAGCTTGGTTCTGGTGTTTGTACTATAACCGGAGCCGGTTTTTTAGCAGGCTCTATAGCTTGATTTGCGTCGTTTTTATTTGCAGCAGGAGCTTGTGGCTCTGTGTTTGTAATTGGTGCCGCCTCAGTCACTGACTCTGTTGCTGGTGGCAGTTTAGGCATTGACTGGCTATCGTTATCTTGTTGAACCGGCTCACTGTTATTAAGCTCAGAACTGAGTGAAGAGTCAATTAATTCTGGCTCTGCAGGTTGCTGTGTTTGTTGTATTGGCTCTACAGGCGCTTGTTGAACAGGTGCTTGAGCAGGAACATCTTCAGCAGCACCTTTAATCGCACCTGAGTGCTCGGTTATGCTTGTTTTAGGTGGTGTCGGTGTTGCTTCTGAAGTGAGCTTTTGTAGCGCGGCGGTATTATTAACTGGGGTCGGGTTTTTACAGTTTTTTTCAAAATTTCTGGCCGCTGAGCGATAGTTTCGGTTGCTGGTATTATCGCGGTATTCATGCATTTGTTGTTTTAACAAAATACACATTGCTTCGTTGTACTGGGCACTACTGGTAAAGCTAAGACCAGCAAATAACAAAAAAAGGGTCGTTTTTATAATTGACATAGATTCCTGACCAGTGAAGTTTAGCTGGTGACTATATATTGAATTATTTTAAGCTTAGTCGACTAATTTATCCACATTTGGTTAACAAATTAGGTTTATTCGAGAACCATTAAAGCGCGATATTCATCGTAAGCAAATTGGTCAGTCATACCGCTGATATAATCTTGAACTAAGCGACAACGATAATAAAACTCATAAGCTGCATAGTGACCAGGCTCAGCTTTAAGCGCATCTATGGCTTTTTGGTAGCTGTTTAAGTGCTTGTTAGAAAGTTTTTTAACAAGTCTACTTTCAATAAGTAAGTTGTTATCGCCTTTTAATGCTCGCTTAAAGCTATCGTGATCAAGTGCTAGCAAAGGTTTATAGCAATCAAGTAAGCCGCTAATGATACGGTAACCCTGAAGTTCAAGTCGTTCAACTTCTTTGTGGCAGAATACGTGGTTAAGCGCGACCTGTTTCAGCGTTTTTGTGACTGCATGTAAGTGGCTGCGATCCTCAAGCAGTGCTTGATTAAAATCGCCATGGTAAATAGCTTCAATATTTTTGATAAAGCGCTCAGCAGCATAATTTACTAAAGGATGTAGTAAGGTTACTCGCAGGTAAATAAAGAATTCGCTGTTAAAGTTATATGGCTGCTCAGCGGCTTTACTTAGTGCGTAATCAATTGCTTTTTCTGCAAAGTCACCGTGTTTCGTATTGTCTAATGTCAGGTTTGTGAGTGTTTTGGTATATTGTTCTTTTAGCTTGTCACAAAGTATATCGACACTAATGATGCCTTTTTCTACTGCATCTTCTATGTCGGCAAGGCAGTACGAAATATCGTCAGCAGCTTCCATTATATAACTTGCAGGGTGTCGGCAATATTGCTCTATTTCAAGCTCTGTTTGTAATGCGTCTATGAAGGTTTTTTCGCTAAAATAGTAGCCGACTTTTTTCATCAAATAATCTTTGTTAGTCGGACTATCTTTTTTAGACATACTGGCAGGGCGGGTGTATTTTAAAATACCAGCGGTTTGGCTGTAGGTTAAATTTAGTGACAATAAAGAATGAACTATACGAATACCTTGTGCATTACCTTCAAAGCTTTTTATATCTTGCGCAAGGTGTTTAAAAATAACACTTATGCCAACCGCTTTACATGGCTCAGGAACAAGTTCATCTAAATGCTTAGCAAACCACTGATTAATAGCAGCCTCACCAAAGTGACCAAAAGGCGGGTTGCCTATATCGTGCATCAAACAGGCCATTTCAATAAGGCTTTCTAAAGGTCTTTCTAGCCCTTTAAGGCCATACTCTTTTTGCTGAGCATCGCTTAATTTATTAAAAATTGTTTGTACTATAAAGCGACCAACTTGCTGTACTTCGAGCGAGTGAGTTAAGCGCGAGCGCACAGCAGCATTACGCTCAAGCGGAAACACTTGAGTTTTCTGCTGTAACCGGCGAATGGCTGCGCTATTAATAATGCGACCACGGTCGCTTTCAAGCGCTGTATGTAAATTATTGGTAGAGCGCATTTCACGAGCGGGTGTTATTTTTTTTCGAAAATCGATCATTTCTATTCCTACCAAGTAAATTACAGTCGTGGTGATTACTTTTGGTGATTTTAAAGATTAAATTTAATCTAACAGCTTGTATCATAAATTAAAATATTAGTTTTAAGTTATAATTTTAGTTTGCGTACTTTGCTCAAACTACTTGCTATTAAATGATTGTACTTAGTTACGCGCTAAAAAGTCGCTGTGGCTATGATCACAAAATTTTAAAGTGAGTTAGATACACTAACTTAATGACTTAAAAAATTAATTTACAAGGATTCTTAATGCGTATTTGGCCTTTTATTTTTTTCGCTTTACTGGCATCCAGTGCAGTGGTTAAAGCTGCTGAAGAACAGAGTGTTGTACTTATTTCGATTGACGGATTCCGTTGGGATTATATTGAAAAACATGATGCTAAAAATCTAAAAATAATCAGTGAACAGGGCGTACGAGCCACCAAAATGCGCCCTGTGTATCCGACGAAAACCTTTCCTAATCACGTGTCTATCATTACTGGTTTATTGCCAGTCAACCACGGTATTGTTGATAACCGTTTTTGTGATACTGAGCGTAATGAGTGCTACAAAATGGGTAAGGGTAAAGATGACAGCACTTGGCTGAATGGTATTCCGCTTTGGAATCTTGCACAAATGCAAGGTGTAAAAGCAGCTACTTATTTTTGGCCAGAGTCTGATGCGCGCTTTAATGGCATGTTACCTGATTACTTTTATCATTATTCTAAACACAGTGATTACCAAAAGCGTGTTGATCAGATTATTCAGTGGTTAAGCTTGCCAAAAGCGCAGCGCCCGCGTTTGGTGGTAAGCTATTTTTCGTTAGTGGATAGCATGGGGCATGAGTATGGCCCAGATGCACAACAGACATACGATGCGGTTCAACAGCTAGATAGTTTAATGGCTGACTTGCACACGCGTTTAAAAGCGCTTGATGAAAATATTAACTTAGTGATTGTGTCTGATCATGGTATGGCATCTGTTGATCCAAGCATGAGCATCAAAATAGATAGTCTGCCAAAAGACGATAATTTTATGGTGCAAAACACCGGTCCTCGCGTTTTGTACTATGCAAAACCAAATAGCAAAGCAGACATCAAGGGTTTTAGTAAAAAGCTTGCTAAAGCAGAAGATGGCCGTTATATCGTTTTAACTGACCAGCAAAAGCGCGATTATTATTACGATAAAGGCCCTCGGGTTGGTGATATTGTTTTACAAACCACAGCACCGCGCGTATTTACTGATAGTAAAATGGCTTCTTATTTAGGTACGCATGGCTATGCATACACAGATGATATGGCCGCGACGTTTATTGCCACGGGCCCTGCATTTAAACGACATGTACAGCTAGATGAAGTGAATAACTTAGATGTGTATCCGCTTATTGCGAAACTATTAGGACTGAAAATTTTAAGCCCAATCGACAGTGATGGTGAAACTTTGTGGCCAGCCATTAAATAAAAAGTTTAAATGGCTAGGTTAAATTTTTGAAACCCAGCCAAACTCGCCAAAGCTTTCAAATTTATAACTCTTATCGCCAGCGTTAAACTGCCCTTGCAGCGTGTTGTCGGTAAGAGTCATTACAGCTTGATGAAATGCGTTAGTGTGATCATTCACCTTGCCAAACACACTGCGGTTACCATTACTTGCTTCAATAATATTGGTTATTTCGACAGTATAACTTTGATGCTCGTCAACGATAAGAATGAAGTTATCACCGGATTGCAGTGTTTTTAGAGTGCCAAGGTCAAACTTGCTAAACGTTGTATTATTGAGCCTTTTAGGCAAACGGCCTTGTTTATAAAGGTAATCGTGTGCACGATTTGAAAGCTGATTAAGTGGTGCTGTTAGGTTAACAACGGGCTGCGGAATCGTGTGTTTAGCCAGCGTATCATTGGAAACAAAAAGCTCCTCAGCATTGGGCTGTAACTTAAAGGCACCACTTTGAATATGCCATTCATTTAAGGCAAATACGCTCAGTGGGATAATGAAGATTAATGCAAGCGTCCTGTTCACATGTTTCTCTAATCGGGTTTATTGTTAACTTACTGTGACTTTTTACCTCAATTTAACAATGTGGTCAATGTTTATTCAGTTTGTAGTCATTTTTATCATCGTGACGATAAAATTAACTTGTTTTACTCACTCCCCGATGATGAGCATAATCCGCGTTTTTTTGTCACCGAAACTCCAATATTAGAGGTACCGACTTATGCGCGGGTGGATCATTTATAAAGATAGCCAAGGCTTGTTAAAGCAAGAAACTTACGAAGTTGAACGTTTACTTGCAGCGGCGAAAGAGGAAGGCATTGATTTACAAGTTTATTCGCCTGATCAGTTTGATTTAACGATCACTCGCGAAGATGGTAAAAGTATTTTGATTGATGGTCACTCTGTACAATTACCTGACTTTGTGATTCCTCGTATGGGCGCGAGCACAACCTATTTTGCATTGGCAATTATCCGCCATCTTGAGCGTTTAGGCGTGTATTGCGTGAATAGCTCGCAGTCAATCGAAACGGTGAAAGACAAGTTATTTGCGCAGCAAATTTTAGCTGAGTGTAATTTACCAACCCCCAACACTATGCTCGTTAAGTTTCCAGTTAATATTGATTTAGTTGAAAAACAAATCGGTTTTCCTGTGGTGATTAAAACGTTATCAGGCTCGCAAGGCAGTGGCGTATTTTTATCAAAATCAAAAGAAGAGTTTGATGATTTAATGCAGTTAATTGAGGCTGCAAATCCACAAGCAAACATTATTTTGCAGCAGTTTGTTAAGTCAAGTCACGGTCGTGATTTGCGAGTACTTACTATCGGTGGCCGTGCTGTTGCTTGTATGGAGCGTAACTCGCAGGGCAAAAACTTTAAAGCCAATGTCAGTGCCGGTGGTACTGGTAAGTCATTTCCGATAACGCCAGAAATCGAATGGCTTGCAACACAAACTGCGAATGTACTTAACCTTGATGTGGCGGGCATTGATTTATTATTTGATGAGCAACATTTCAAAATATGCGAAGCAAACTCAAGCCCAGGCTTTGAAGGTTTAGAAGGGGCGTTGGGAATTGATGTTGCAAAAGAGATTTTGCACTTTATTCGTATCCGTTTAGGTATTTTTGATAAGCCTGAACAGCTTGAGAATGTAGAGAAAGCAGCAGAGGATGCCGCTTAATCATTGGTTATTTTTACACAAAAGCCATTGTCTGAGCTAAGCGATAAATTTAGCTTATGGCGGTTGCAAATTGCTTTGACTGTTGCAAGGCCTAAACCAAACCCTTCATGTTGACGAGCTGGATCACTGCGATAAAAGCGCTTAGTTAGTTGCTTTAAATCTTGCTCGTTAACGCCTTTACCATTATCGGTGACTGAAAGACTTTTCTCATCAAGTGCTAATGTGATGGTCGCGCCTTTACCTGCGTATTTTATAGCATTTTCAACGAGGTTAAATATTGCTTGGAAGATGAGGTTTTTATCGCCGTTTAATTGCCAAGGAGAAGTGATATTTACACAAATTATTTGGTCATTTTGTTCTGCGCTGGGTTGTAATATCTCACATACATCGTGAGTAAGCTGGCTACTGTCGATTGTTTCAAGTTTCAATGGAAACTGCCCATGCTCAAGACGCGTGAGTTTAAGCATGGCATCAAATGTATTAATGATATTATTGAGTTGCTCAAGCTCATAACCCATTTGGGGTTGATCTTCTAAGCGCTTTTCTATGTTAAGCTTTAATCGTGTGAGTGGGGTTTTTAAGTCATGGGCAATGTTGTCGGTTATACCCTGCACGAGTGCGAAATTTTCTTCTACAGCATCAAGCATGGTATTTATATGTGCTGCTAAGCGGTCGAATTCATCGCCTTTATTTTTATGAGACAGGCGCGCACTCAAGTCGCCATTTTGTACTTGTTCGGCAGTTTCATTAAAATAATTAACACGGCGTAAATGCCGGCGAGAAAATAAATATCCAAATAGACCTGTCAGCACGATGGCTATAATGAAAGTCCAGCTAGCGATAGATTTAAAGTCGACAATTAAGCGTTGTAAATGCTCTGTGGCGGTGGCAAGTACAATATCACCATGATGTGTTTTAACTTTGCCAGTTGTTAGTAGACGGATTTGTCCGCGCCCGGTATCAAGAACAGGAAAAACAATGGTTTGCGGTAGTGCGGGAATGTTATCAGGCAAAAAACTGAGCTGCTGGCTTTGTTCATACTCGCTTTGCCAAAAAATTAAAATTTCACCTTCGTTTCTAAATACATCAAGTTGTTGAAAAAAGCTTCCTTTGTCAAACTCTGAAGCAAGTGCTTCGATACGTGTTTTTTCAGCATCAAGACGCCTTTCAACTTGGCGGCTTTGTTCACCCAGTAATAACTGATAGATAAGTATAATCGCGAGCAGTAAAGTAACCGCTGTGATTGCTGCAAACGCGAGCGTTAAACGCCAGACGGAGCTTTTTCTTGGGTCGAACAAACGCAGGCCATGTTCATTCATCAACTCACATTCGCCTTTAACCTGTAGCCTACACCACGTACTGTTTCTATTTCTAATTGTGCAGATGCCTCAGCAAGTTTTTTACGAAGCCTTGCAATATGAACATCAATCACGTTAGTACCTGGATCAAAGTGATACTCCCAAACCGACTCAAATAATAGAGTACGGGTGACGAGTTTATTTTGATGATCAAGTAAATATCTAAGTAGTTTAAATTCTTTGGGTTGTAAGTTGAGTGTTTTGCCATTTACGTCAACCCGTTGATCACTATAATCAAGCGTTAGGTTAGCAAGATTAATTTTTGTAGTTAACGGTGCGTGGAAGGTATGTCGTTTTATTAAGTTTTCTACTCGAATAGCCAGTTCTGAAAATGAGAAAGGCTTGGTTAAGTAGTCATCTCCGCCTGCTTTTAAACCTGTTACCCTGTCATCAACTTTATCGAGCGCCGATAAAATCAATACAGGGGTCGTTTTTCCTGTAGCTCTAAGTGCTAGTAATACTTGCAAACCATCAAGCTTAGGAAGCATGCGATCAAGTACAATAGCGTCGTAGTGCTCACAAGTTGCCAGCATAAGCCCTTGTTGGCCGTCTTCTGCACAATCGAGTGTGTAGCCTTGCTCGACAAAGGCTTTGTATAAAAACTCACGATTTTGTTGGTCGTCCTCAACCAATAACAGTTTCATTAATTGCCCCAGCGAAGTAATGGCAAGTTCTTACCCGTTTCAAGATCAATGGCTTTTTTGTGTCGCCCTTTATCTGTTACAAACGTGGCGACCATATAGGAAATACCCATGTCTTGCTCTAATTGAGCTTCAATTAGGTAATGGGTCGGTTCGTCATCCAACTGTTTGACCAGACCATGCAATGTATACCCTTTTTTAGTCATCAGGTTTGCAGCCGCAATTTCTTCTTGTTCATCTAATTCTGGCTGTTCGTATTCTTGTTCAATGATGTGTCCTGATTGGTCAAGAAGTAACTCGATAAAACGTTGTTTTTTTGTTTGGTAGAGCGTGACCTCATAAACACGTTGACCCTTTTCTATTTCAAACTCAAATTCAACAATAACCGCATTTTTAGCGTAGCGTTGTTCGATACCAAATAGCACATCGATTGGTGCAGGTGCAGAGCTTGAATCCAGCATATTGAAAATGGCTGAGCTGGCAGCAAAAGCAAGGCCTGAAATTAAACATAAGCAAGTTAGAAGTAGTTTTTTCATAGTGTTTCGATATTGGTTAGGCAGCACATTTAGCGCTGCCATTATTAAATTTTACTGTTAATCATCAAGTTGGCATGCACGTACAATATTATCTTGTACCCACTGGCATTCTAGGTCAACATATTGCTCTGTAAAGCTCGCTAAGCTGTTATCTTCGCTAATATAGCCAAATAAGCTCGCTTGTTGTGATGCATTGGCAGTCACTATGCCTTTCAGCTCCAGTAACTCATTGCTGTTGTCACGCTCGACTTCACTGACAATATAGTTTTGACCGTCAATAATCCCTTCAAGCTCTAACCATTCACCTGAAAGTGTATCTGCTGTTAACTCATCTTCAAACACCGTTCTGTTTGTTACTTGTAAGTTGAGCCCGTTGATAGTGACGTTTCCATCACTGTAGTTGGCAAGACCAGAAACACTAAAGCTAGGGGTTGAACTTGGCGCAGTATGGCTTTTCTCAAGATCGATTTCGTGAGCTACGAACCAGTTATTAGCTTGTTGCCATACGGCATCTACTTCAATTGTATCTCCAATCGCTAATGTTGTGCGGGTAATGTCTTCGAACGTGGTTTGTTCTGTGATACTAACTTGCCACTGATTATTCAGCGTAACGAGGGTGATGTCATTATTAATAAACGTAATTGTGCCGTGTAATTCTGTGTCAGTATTGTCATTGCCTTCAAAATTGTGCTCAGCGTCAACCTCGTGTGCAATGATTAATTTTCCATCTAGGTAACCTTCTAGCTCAACATATTGGTTATTTTGTAATGTGCCGTCTATATCTGCATGTTGGTATTGAATGGTTAAATTACCTAATTTAAATGTAGATGCTGCGGTATTTAACTCAGTAATGAAGCCTTCGAGCTCCAATTCTGCATTATTAGTTAATGGTTGTTGGTAGGTAACTGTAAATTCACTGTGGTTATTGTTGTAACCACTTAGCTCAACAAGGCTGCCATCTGACAGGTTTTCTGTCTTTAGGTTATTTAGTTTGATCCCCGCAATGGTTGCGCCTTGTTCGTTAATACTGATAGGTCCTTTGAAGCTTGGATCGTAGTCAATCTCTGTTGCTTCTTTTCCATTTGTTTCAACTTCTACCATCATACCAATTTTTAGATCTTTTATTGATGCGCGGTTGTCATCAATTTCAATATCAGCATTATTTGCTGCAATTTGATGCTGATTAACGGTAATACTGGTATCAGATAGCGCACTAACCTCACCGACTAATAAACTAGGAAGGGTAAGCGTATTTTGTGCTGGTTGCTCATTGTTACCACTACTGCCACAGCCAGTAAGGAGTGCGCTGATTGTCGCTAATGTGATAATAGATAAGTGATTTTGATTGCTTAGTTTAGTCATGATTAGTCCTTAAATTAGTCAGTGTTTGTAGTTTAACTAAGCAAGGATTGCTACAAGGTGGAGAGCAAATTAAATTTTGTTAATGTTTGCAGCGAGAACTAACGTTGGTTCTGTATAGTAAATAAATCTTAAAATACTACAAAAGTGTACAGTGTCATTGTGTACGCCTTGCGATAAGGTAGGTTTTTATCTGCATATTTTGCAAGGAGTTTACCCTTTATGAGTCAACTGATCAGTCGAGCAACTGCGGGCCTAGTAGCGGTAATTATTGGTTTTACCAGCTCAATTGCCTTGATTTATCAATTAGTCATGGTGCTAGGTGGTACGCCTGATTTGGTGGCCAGTTGGGTACTTATGCTAGGCCTTGCGATGGGAGCAAGCTCTATTGCGTTGTCATATTACTATAAGGTTCCTATTTTAATTGCGTGGTCGACAACGGGGGCAGCATTACTTATTTCAAGCGCACAAGGTTATACCTTAAATCAAGCTGTTGGAGCGTTTATGTTCTCGGCAGTATTGGTGTTTTTATGCGGGATCACTGGTATTTTTGAAAGAGTGATGAACAAAATTCCGAGTCAGTTAGCGTGTGCGATGCTGGCGGGTGTTTTAGTGAATTTTGGTATAGATGTATTCAATTTTATGAATGAGCTGCCATTAGTCATTGGTGTCATGGTCGCTGTTTACTTATTTGGTAAACGTTATTTTCCGCGTTTTGCGATGTTAGCTGTTGTTGTGGTTGGCTTTTTAATGGCAGGCTTTACTGGGCAAATCGATACAAGCAGTTGGCAATGGAAATTAAGTGAGTTTGCGTTTATTGCTCCTGAGTTTGATTTAAATGCCATGATCAGCGTAGGCTTACCGCTGTTTATTGTGACGATGACATCGCAAAACTTACCGGGCATCGCTGTTTTAAAGGCTCATCAATATAAGGCGCCAGTTTCGGCGGCTTTGAATGTTACGGGGCTTTTAAATGTATTGATTGCCCCGTTTGGTGGTTACTCGATAAACTTAGCGGCAATCACCGCTGCAATTTGTATGAGCCCCGAAGCTGATAAGAACCCTGATAAACGTTATTGGGCAAGTATTGCTGGTGGTGTGTTTTATATCATCATGGCGTTACTAGCGGCAACATTAGTTGGTTTAGTAGCGAGCTTACCACAAGCACTGATTTTAGCCTTAGCGGGCATAGCCTTGTTTGCCACAATTGCCAGTAGTTTACAGCAAGCGTTAACGGAGGCTTATTATATCGAGGCAGCCATAGTGACATTTTTAGTGACGGCTTCAAACCTGACATTGTTTACCGTTGGCTCGGCGTTTTGGGGGATTGTCGCAGGAGTCATAACCTTAGTGATGACACGTAAAGATTAAGCGATGGAAATAAACCGATGAAAGTAATACGAAGCCAAGAATTTACTGCCAACCGTGCATGGGGCGCACTAGATATTGCCAATATGAATGGCATTACAACACGTCTGCATTGGACGGATGAGCCATACAAGTGGCATATCAATGATGGCGAAGAAGTGTTTGTGGTATTAAGTGGTCGGGTTGAGATGCTCTACAAGCAACAGGGTGAAGTATGCACAGAGCTACTAAGTGTTGGGGATATTTTTTATGCCAGTGTTGGTACTGAGCATGTGGCACACCCAATAGGTGAGGCGCGTATCTTGGTGATAGAAACGCAAGGGAGTGTGTGATAGTTAAGTAGGCCCTCGTTACTAGGGCCTACTTAACATTATTTTAGCGAAGGCTTAATGACTTCGTACATAGCATTGATGTGGTCATCACGCGTATTCAGTGCTGGAATATAGCGGTATTTTTCACCGCCAGCGTGTTCGAAGTTTTCGCGGTTTTCGCCCTCTAATTCTTCTAATGTTTCTAAGCAGTCGGCACTAAAGGCGGGGCTTAAAATTGCAACATCTTTGATGCCTTCTTTAGGGTAGCTTTCAAGTGTGGCATCTGTGTATGGTTTTAACCATTCAGCTTTACCAAAGCGACTTTGGAAGGTGGTCACTGCAAAATCTTTTTCTAAGCCTAACTTTTCGGCAACTAGGCGTGTGGTTTGCATACAAAAACAGTAATAAGGATCGCCATTTTCTAAAAACAATTTGGGCGTCCCGTGGTACGAAAAGACTAGTTTTTGTGGTGTACCATGAACGTTTAAATCCTCGCTAATACTCGCTGCTAGGGCGTCAATATAGGTTGGGTTGTCATGGTAACCATTAATAAAATGTAGCTCTGGGACCCAGCGCCATTTACGTAATACGTTCGATACAGCATCAAAAGTCGAACCGATTGTGGTGCTTGAATACTGCGGATAAAGTGGTAGCACAATCACCCGAGTAATGCCTTTTTCGCGAAGCTCTTCAAGGCCTGCTTCAATTGATGGGTTACCATAGCGCATAGCCATAACAACCTCAGTATCTTGATGACCTTTTTCTTTTAAAAGAGCCGCCAGCTTTTTGCTTTGCTCGCGGGTTGTATGTGTTAATGGTGAGCCGTTTTCAGTCCAAATACTTTTATAAAGTGCTGCAGAGCGTTTTGGACGAAGTGTCAGTACAAAGCAATACAGAATGATCATCCAAATAAAACGTGGGATCTCGACAATACGTGGATCAGATAAAAATTCGCGTAAGTACGTTCTCAGTGCCGCTGTTGTTGGGGCATCAGGACTCCCTAAATTGGTCAATAAAATGCCCGTTTTTTTATTGAATCTGCCGTCATGCGGCTTGTCTGTAATAGCGGAAAATCGCGACACTGAGCGCTCCTTTTGAAAGTAAACGTAATATAAATCATATTGTAACGAAGTAATGGGGTTATGTGATCACTTTTGTTCGTTAATTTTTGATCATGATCCTGAAAGGGTTTGGTTTTTTCGCTTCAAGTTGCTGAAGCTTGGCAATCGATTTCGCACCAAAGATATGACCTTTTGGCAATAACATAATGCCATCGTAATTTCTTAGTGCATGACCGAGTACCATGCCATTCTTTAGCTCATCAGCAGACAATATTTTCATACTACCCACTTGCTGATTACTTGCGCACGTAATTTTTAAACTCGCTAAGGCTTCAAGTAATTTGGGATGATAATACGTACCACTGTATAACTGTAATTGATCTAATGCGCTTTCAAATTTGTTTCCTTGTACGGTTACATTATCTACGGCTTGCCAAAAATCACGGGCGACGGCTAAGATCATTGCTGTAATTGGAATATCTTTACCTTTTAAGCCTTTGGGGATGCCTGTTCCGTTGTAATGCTCAAACTGATGGTAAATGGCTTCAGAAACATCATGCAAATGTGTTGCTGGCATGAGCATTAATTGGGCTGTACTTGGATGTGTGTAGAATATTTTTTTTTGATTTTCGGGTAATTCACGAGTCGGCGTTTTATATAGTGCTGGTTCCATAGCGAGTAAGCCTATTTGTGCTAAGTAACCTGCCATTTCGGCCATATTAATATGCTTTTGATCCAGCCCTATACTTTCTGCAATTTGTTTGCTGGTGCTGGCTATATTTTGCGCTTGTATGCCATCTAAATAAGGATTGGCATTAATAAAGTTATATAAAATTTCAAATGTTGTGCGATGTTCATGCTTTTCTCGCTCGTTTGCTTCTTCTAATTGCTTAAGCACTTTACGGATCTGCTGTGTGCGCTTTTCGACCATTTGCTCAAGGTTGTTATTGAGCTCTTTTAGTTGATTATTTTGCGCTTTTATTTGTTTTTCGAGCTGTTTATTTTTGCGTTTTAGCGCCGTTTTTTCGATACCATCATTCACTGTTCGTATCAGTAACTCGTTTTGCCATGGTTTTTGTATATAGGCGTGAATTTTTCCTTTATTAACAGCAGAGATGGTGCTGTCTATGTCAGCGTAGCCGGTGAGCAAAACACGGTGTACATCTGGAGCAATATCAAGTGTTTGTGCGAAAAAGTCAGCACCGTCCATATGTGGCATACGCATGTCGCAAATAATGACATCAAATGTGTGAGTATCGAGCAGTTTTAGTCCTTCGTTGGGAGCAAGCGCTGTTTTAACACTTAAATGATAAGACACAAGTAGCCTTTGCAAAGTGCGCAATACAATTTCATCATCATCAATGCATAAAACTTGAATATGTTCTTTTATTGCTGGTTCTGCCATAGAGGACGCACTATGAATTATCTTTAATCAATAACATAGCTTCAAATTGGGGCTTGTGCTAGGTTTTAGTAGAGATGATTTTATATTTTGAGGCTAAAAATGGATGATTTTAAACAAGCCTACTTACTTGAAAAAGCAGCCAGAGAAGAGGCCGAGCAGCTATTAGCTGATAAAAGTCGAATCCTGGTCGCGCTAAACAGTGAACTAGAACAAAAAATCATGGATTTAAAATGTCATCAGGCTTTATTCATACAAGCCGAAAAGATGGCTACTTTGGGAACTTTGTGTGCGGGCGTGGCGCACGAAATTAATAACCCATTGGCCTACAGTATGAGTAATATTGATAGTCTGAAAAGCCATTGTGCTTATTTCAGCGAATTGCTTGAACTGTGTGATGAGTTTGTATGTAGCACAACAGATAAGGAAGCATTTTGCCAACGTCTTAGCCAACTAAACAAATCACATTCGTTTCGTTCTGTTTCTGATGATTTACCTGAGCTGATAAGTGACACCGCGCAAGGCCTTCAGCGAATCAGTAAAATTGTAGCTAATTTATTGGATTTTTCTCGTCCTAAAAGCCATGAAAAGCAATTTTCAGATATGACAGATGCTGTTAAAAGTGCACTAAAATTACTTGCTAACCAATTAAAGCATTGTCAATTACACACTCATTTTAGCCCTATCTCTGTAAGTTGGTGTAATTTATCTGCAATTAGCCAAGTAATTGTAAATATAGTGATTAATGCAAGCCAAGCTTGTAAAAACAATGACAATGCTAACATCATAGTATCTGTTTATGAACTTGAAGGACGCATCCATATTGATGTTGAAGATAATGGGTGTGGTATGAGTGAGCAAACTATCGCTAAAATTTATGATCCTTTTTTTACCACTAAACCAGTAGGCGAGGGCACAGGAATGGGAATGACAATGGTGTATGCTATTGTCCATGAGCATCAAGGAGAGATCGATATTCAAAGCGCTGAGGGAATGGGGTCACGAATTAGCTGTATATTTCCGGTGTTTAATCAAATTGGTTTAGAAGGTTAATCATTTATATTTTGCATTAGTATCCTTTTTTGTGTTGGTTTTTAGTGAAATTTAACCAGTGCTAATTTGTAAGTTCCGTTATTTGAAAAATTTATACCTAAGTCGTAACTTTTTTTTCTTCCATTTGCTTGGTTTGTTGATAGGATGTTTCTTAAAAGTTAACTCGCAGGCATGAGTTAGCTTTCAACACAGTGATTTTAAAATCGACTATACGTGCTTAGTGGTTACTTTCGTTTTTCTAAGGGGCGTCTCACTTTAACGAAAGTTAGCCTAAAACTATCAACAGGACACATATGACAACACATTCTTTTAACTTACTTGCCGTAGCGGTGAGTTTAGCGCTGACGGCGACTTCTACGCAGGCTCAAGAAGCACAAGGTACAAAAGCCGATAAAAATATAGAGCAAATATCAGTGCTTGGTTCGCGAGTGGCTAATCGGACTGCTACAGAGTCTTCATCTCCGATTGATTTAATTGATGCTGATACATTAAACAAAGGGGGCTTCACTGAGCTTGGCCAAAGCTTACAAGCAACCGCACCATCCTTTAACTTTTCTCGTACTCAGGTGTCTGACGGATCAGACTTATTTAGACCGGCTACGTTGCGTGGTTTGCAACCAGATCAAACGCTTGTGCTTATAAACGGCAAACGCCGTCATAATCAGTCTATTTTTGGTTTAAATGGAACAGTCGGTGCGGGTGCTGCTGGTACTGATATGAATGCGATTCCGCTGACTGCCCTAAAAGGGGTTGAAGTACTTCGAGATGGTGCTGCTGCGCAGTATGGATCAGATGCTATCGCGGGGGTTATCAACTTATCGCTAAATGATTCGACGGGGATAACTACAGGGTATGTGCAAGCAGGGAGTACAGGCGAAGGCGACGGCGATACAATATCGATTGGTTTAAATCGTGGTTTTGATTTAGGCGACGAAGGTGGTTTTATTAATTTTTCAGCCGAATATCGGGACGCTGACGGTACTAACCGAGCACAACGAGATACCGGCGGAGCTTTAGGCGAGCCAGCAGGGGCGCTATCAGATGATGTTCGTTGGGGACAAGGTAATGCTGACAGCGAATTTACATCGTTATTCTATAATATGGCTTTGCCACTAGGGGATATTGAGCTGTATTCATTCGGCGGTTATTCAAATAGAACTGCATTAGGCAATGGTTTTTACCGTAATTACAATGAAGCAGCCAAAAATGTAGTGCAAGTATACAGTGATGGCTTTTTACCACGTATTGATAATGAAGCTGAAGATATCTCGGTAGCCTTAGGACTTCGTGGTGACCTGAATACAGATTGGAGCTATGACCTATCTGCTGTGTATGGTGAAAATAGCTATGATTTTACGTCAAAAAATACCATAAATGCTTCTTATGCTGCTGAGTTTGTAGCGAATAACCCTGATGCGAGTGATGCAGATATTGCCGCAAATGCGGGCCCAACGGGCGGTTATTCTGGTGGTTTTAGGTTTGATCAAACCACCGTTAATGCCGATCTAAATGGTATTTTAGATGTTGGTCGTAGCGAACCTGTTTATGTATCGGTAGGTGCTGAATACCGAAAAGAGAATTATCAAATAGTGCCAGGTGAAGAGGCCTCATACGCATGTGGCTTAGCGAATACCGATACCTCATACCCTGCGGTCAATGATGAGGGGGTATTTGCTGAGTGTGGTTTTCAAGCTTATAACGGATTACGTCCAGAAGCGTCAAACAAAGAAAGCCGCCACAGCTACGCTTTTTATGTAAATGCTGAAACCTTAATTACCGATGCGTGGCAAGTTAGTACCGCACTTCGTTATGAAGACTTCTCTGATGCTGGTGATGACATCATTGGTAAGCTGGCAACACGATATGAAATAACAGACGATTTTGCAGTTCGTGGTGCGATTTCATCAGGGTTTAGAGCACCATCATTACAACAAAGTGCATACACCGCCTATACCACTAACCTAGGTGCAGGTGGTGTGTTGTTACAATCGTTCACTGCAACGGCGGGGTCTGATTTCCCTTCAGCACTTGGCGTGGATAATTTAGGTCTTGAAAGCTCTGAAAACTTAAGTGCGGGCTTTGTATATAACGTAAGTAGTGAATTATCGTTAACCGTTGATTTTTATCATGTTGAAATTAAAGACCGTATTACACTAGGCAGCTTGATGTCGGCAAATGATGTGGCGTTTAGTCCAGAGGCCGTTGCGGCGTTAAATGCCACAGGTGCCCAGCAAGCTAACTACTTCTCAAACTCTGTTGATTCAACAACTAAAGGGGTGGATATCATTGCCTCTTACCGCACTGATTTGTACGAAGGTAACTTCTCTGCGACTTTTGCAGGTAATTTAAATGACACAGAAATTGATGATGTTAATGCGCCAGAAGGGATCCCTGATTCAGTTGCTCTTGATGACTTACAACGTAGCTTTTTAACCGATGGACAACCGGGTGAGCGCGCAACACTGACTTTTGAGTATGATCGCGGTGATTTCAATAGCATGGTGCGTTTCAACTATTACGGCGAAACGGATGTTAAATACTTTGGTAATGATCACATCGGTCTACCTGATGAGCTATCGCCAACAGGCGAGTTCAAAGATACCAGCACTGTTGAATCAGCTGTATTAGTTGATGTTAATGTTGGCTATCAATTGACCGATGAACTGATGCTATCGGCAGGTATTGATAATATTTTTGATGTAACACCTGATGAGTTAGGTGAAGACGAGGTGCTTGATTTTATTACTAATAAAGCTTTTAAGTATCCTGTTCGTGCTTTACCTTATGGTTTTGATGGCATGACTTATTACGCAAAACTGAGCTTTAGCTTTTAACGCAATCAAGCTGCAATTTTAAAACTTAAAATAGCGCCACTTGGCGCTATTTTCATTCCTAAAACTAAACAGATCTAAAAGCTCTGTGATAAACCCCCACCAAAACTAAAAGTCGCACGATGCATTATTAGCCAAAGTAATATAAGAATGGTTGCACAATGATAATTGTAAAAAGCGACAGGTGTCACTATAATGAGTGACAGATGTCGATTTTCGGCGAGGTGAAATATGAATGTGATTGAAACAGATTACCTAGGTGTTGTTACCGATGGCAGAGTGACCGTTCACTCTAATACAATAGATGAAATCAATGTTGCCACGCAGGGGGTGACAGTCAGTGCTATTAAATCTCTTGGTAAGGAGTTAAATTGGGATGCTAATATTCTAGCGACGTCAATAGGCACAACGACGCGTACTCTTGAGCGTTATAGCAAAGACAGAAAACGTCTTAATGCTAAGCTAAGTGAAAACGCCTTAGAGGTTGCACGTATTTCTTCACAAGGTATAGCTTACTTTGGTGATGTTAAACGTTGGAATGAATGGCTTAGTACTCCTAACATTCAGTTTGCTAATCAAGAGCCGAAATCGGTGATTCATACCATTCGCGGTCGAGCGCTGATTAAACGTGTTATTTTAGGGCTTGAGTATGGGTTTACTGCTTAATGATTTGTTATCGGATCGCACCTAAAGTACATAACGACCTAACTAACGCGCTATCTGGATTAGGTGGCTTGTATGCGCAGGGACGGTGGCATTTTGTTGGTAAGCCAATTGTGTATACCGCCAGCTCACGATCACTGGCAATGCTTGAACGTTTAGTGAATGACACAACGGATATTTTAAGTAAAAACCTGAGTATCACAACGATTCAAATACCTGACGACCTAAAAGTTATCAGGTTAGTTGCTTCCGAGCTGCCAAAAGCATGGGATGATCACCCTTATATTACTGATACTCAGGCCTTAGGCTCTAATTGGCTTACTTCGATGGAGGCAGCGGTGCTTCAAGTTCCCTCCAGTTTATGTCCAGACGAATATAACTTTTTAATAAACCCACTACATAAAGATATCAGTCGTATTCAAAGCATCGATTGTCAGAATTTTCTTTACCCTAATCGGCTAGCCGCTAAACTTTGAGGTTACTCAAAGTAGTTGATGTGATCTATTTATTTTCTGATGTGGCAACACGCTCGCAAATCTCACGCATTTGTTGCTTAATTTGCGGCTCTTTTTCATCAAATAGCTTATTTATACAATCAATGTAGGCTTGATTTTTCTCAAACGGAACGCCAATTTCGTAGGCATCAGCGGCTTGACGTAGCATTTCCTTATCAAACTCAGTGAATATATCGACCATTTCTTGGGCTTTTCCTCGCTCAATACCGAGAGCTTCAAAAGCTGAACGCCCCATTCTCATCGTGCTGTCAAACGTTTCGCGAATGATATCCCGACAACCATAGGCCCATAAATCGTAAACATGATGGCGGTCTACTGCGCGCGCAACAACATGTAAATGTGGGTAGTTATGCATAGCATAACGTACCAGTTTAGTTATTTGTTCGGCATCATCTAAGGCAACGATGAGCAAATTTGCATTTTCAATTCCAGCCGCATTAAGTAAATCAGGACGCGTTGCATCACCAAAAAAATTACGAATTCCAACCCGCTCGAGTGCATCAAGCTGCTTATAATTATAGTCAATCACGGTCGTTTTATAGCCACCAGCTTGTAAAATACGATCGACAAGGCCACCCATGCGGCCTGATCCTGCAATGATCACATGGCTATCGTCAGGGAAACTTTCTTCTCTACTGCCTTGCTCTGTAATATACCTTGGTGCAATAACACGTTGATAAATAATGAACAAAGCAGGCGAAATCAGCATTGATAGTGTGACAGTTAAAAGTAGCTGATCAGCAACGCTCGAATCGAGCACATTATTTGCCACACTATAGGCTAAAAGGACAAAGCCAAATTCCCCCGCTTGCGCAAGTCCAAGAGCTAGTAGCCAAGATGCTGCGCCTTTTAAGCCAAATAATCGGCCGAGTAAAAACAGCACGAGCGTTTTTGTGATAACAAGGGCGAATGTTAACAACACCGTCACCATGAAATTATCAGTGAGTAGCTGAAAGTTTATTCCAGCACCAACGGTGATAAAAAACAGTCCTAATAATAAGCCTTTAAATGGCTCAATATTACTCTCAAGCTCATGTTTATAAGGAGAGTTGGCAAGCACAACACCCGCTAAAAATGTGCCTAATGCAGCAGATAACCCGACTAAAGACATCATTAACGCGATGCCGATTACAAAAAGTAACGCCGTAGCGGTGAATAATTCCCGAAGTCTAGCCAGCGCGACAAAGCGAAAAAGAGGCGCTGTTAGATAATTTCCACCAAAAATGACCAAGGCAATCATCCCTAGCGTTACAAATGCTGCCTGCCAACTTTCAAGATCTGCAACAAGGCTAAGTCCACTGTGAGAATTTTGAGCCGCACTACTTATACCTTGAGATAGCTCGGGTAAAGCCAGTAAAGGAATAAAAGCCAGCATAGGGATCACAGCAATATCTTGTGTGAGTAATACGCTAAATGAAGCTTGCCCACCATCTGACTTTAATAGTCCTCGCTCTGAGAGGGTCTGTAATACAATGGCGGTGGACGATAAAGATAAGATTAAGCCAATTGTGACAGCCGTTTGCCAAGTGTGTCCGAGCAAAATAGCGACTGTAGCTAAAGCCGCACTGGTTATAATAACTTGCCCACCACCAAGACCTATTAGTTGCTTACGCATTGACCATAATATTTTGGGTTCTAATTCAAGGCCGACGATAAATAACATCATCACAACTCCAAACTCAGCAAAGTGTTGAATTGCAATGACATCGACATTCAGCGCATTGAGCAGCGGGCTAATAGCGATACCTGCAAGGAGATAGCCAAGCACTGAACCTAAACCTAACTTAGTGGCAATGGGTACTGCAACAATACCTGCTATTAGAAAAATGAAGGCGATTAGGAGGATATCTGCCATTTTAGACCTTTTTTATGATAAACAATGTATTAGCACATTTAGTAACTATGGTTGTTTTAAAAAGTATTGCCAATAGGAAAAGCAAGAAAACACTAAATGGGTTGAAAAATAAAAAATCATCCTCAAGTTCGTTAAAGCAGTGAATAAAACAGAAAATTTTTTAAAAACCACTTGCGTAGCATTAAACCGTGTATATAATCGCGGCACTTTAAATAGGAGCAATAAATGAGCAAAAAGAAACATAACCAAAGCCAAGTTGATACTGGTCGCGGTGTTATTAATGACAATGTCTATGCGGCATTGGTCACTTCAAAATTATTTAAATCAAAGGTAGAAAAAGCTAAAAAAGGTAAAGGCGCTTACCAACGTAAGGCAAAACATGCAGGGCGAGAGTCCTATTTAATCGCTGCTTAGATTTTAGTTGTGATCAAATAGGATTTTTACAGAAAAGCAAACTGACAAGTTTGCTTTTTTTATGCCTTGAATTTGCTTCTTAAACTGAAAAGTGAATAGTGGAGAACAAAAAACACACAATTTTTTATACATTTTTTTCTAAAAACTAGATTATTAGTTATATACCCAAATAAGAAACGTATTTTATTTGCCGTTTTAGCCCGTTTCTCTCTCCATTTAATTCAAAAACCCTGTGTTAATCATTGTTAGCAAGATTAATTGGTTGTTAACTTTGTGTTCACTTTTTAGTTGTAGAATCCTCTCTCGGTTTCATTAAGAGTAAATGGATTCATTCTTTTTGGTTTGTAACTAAGCATTTTACGCCCAAAAGGATTTGATTTTTACCTTTTATCGGTAATTTTAAGGTTGACCCATTTATTTTTTGTGTTACTTTTAAGTTGGAAATGTAAAATAAATGTTATAACAACCTTGGGCGGAGGGAGCGAATGAGCTCACATCAATTTATAAAAAATGCCTTTAAGCTAAGTGCAATGTCACTTGGATTATATGGCTTTACAGCACAAGCTGCAGTTGATTGCAGTAATCTAGAAGTATGGCAACAAGGACAAACGCACGTTGGCGGTAGCCAAGTTCAGGCTAATAATAATGCCTATGAAGCCAAGTGGTGGACACAGTCAAACCCCGTGGAGAATTCTGGCACGGATCAAGAGTGGCGTTTTTTGGGAGCTTGTGACAGCGTTGTCACTGATAACCAAGCTCCTCTAGTCACTAGCTTAACACCTGCTGATGGTTCTTTATTTAATAGCGGTGACAGCGTTGTCATTGATGCGCAGGCGAGCGATGTTGATGGCAGTGTCGCCAGTGTTGAGTTTTTTGTTGATAATGTTTCGGTTGCCGTTGTGAGTGCACCACCGTATTCAACTAACTGGCAAGCGGTTGCTGGCAGCCATGTTATAAGTGCCGTTGCAACGGACGATTTAGGTTTAGCATCGACTGCTGTCGCTAACACGTTGAGTGTGTCGGGTGTTGTGGACCCAACAAATCAAGCACCCACAGCCAGCATTGAATTTAGTGCTGTACCCAATGAAATTACCGTTGGCTCAGAGCTTGTGTTTGCACTATCTGGCTCCGACAGTGATGGTCAAGTAACAGGACTTAGTTTGTCTGAAAATGGCACCGCTGTTCACCAAGCTAATACTGCATCTTCAAGCTATACATGGCAGGCTACCGCTTTAGGTCAAGTTACTTTCATGTTAACGGTGACAGATAACGAAGGTGCGACTGGCACAGCAACTAAAGTTGTTAATGTTGTTGAAGCAACCCCACCTGGTGCAGATTGTAAACCACAAGGCTTATATCAAACTCCAGGCGTAAATACGCCGTATTGTACTGTGTATGATGCAAATGGTCGTGAAAAAATGGGCGCAGATCACCCACGCCGTGTTATTGGCTACTTCACAAGCTGGCGGAATGGTGCAAATGGTCAACCTAGTTACTTAGTGAACGATATTCCATGGGATAAGATCACGCACATCAACTATGCATTTGCTCATGTTGATGCTAACAATAAGGTATCAATTGGCGACCCTAATGCACCTGGTAACCCTGCCACTAATATGACTTGGCCTGGTGTGTCGGGTGCAGAGATGGATCCAAGCTTTAGTTACTCAGGTCACTTCAATCTTCTCAACAAGTTTAAAAAACAACACCCAGATGTAAAAACACTGATTTCTGTTGGTGGTTGGGCCGAAACTGGTGGTTACTTTGGTGCTGATGGTACACGTGTTAATAGTGGTGGTTTTTACACCATGACAACGAATGCTGATGGTTCAATAAACCAAGCTGGTATTAACGCTTTCGCGAAAAGTGCCGTTGAGTTCATCGAAAAATATGGATTTGATGGTGTTGATATTGATTATGAATACCCTTCATCAATGAATGACTCGGGTCATCCGGATGATTTCCCAATTTCGAATGCACGCCGTGCGGGTCTAAATGCATCGTACCGTGTTCTTATGGAAAAACTTCGTGAAGAGCTTGATATTGCTGGTCAAAAAGCGGGTAAGCATTACTTACTAACAATTGCTTCTCCATCTTCAGGCTACTTGTTACGTGGTATGGAAACTTTCCAAAGTGTTAAGTACCTAGATTATGTGAACATTATGTCTTACGACTTACACGGTGCATGGAACTCACACGTGGGTCATAATGCTGCATTGTTTGATACAGGCCTTGATTCAGAGCTTGCGCAATGGGGTGTGTATACAACGGCAGAATTTGAAGGTATTGGTTACTTAAATACAGATTGGGCTGTGCGTTATTTCCGCGGTGCAGTATCTGCGGGTCGTATCAACATTGGTATTCCGTATTATACCCGTGGTTTCAAAGATGTATCTGGCGGTACAAATGGATTATGGGGACAAGCTGCACTGCCTGACCAATCTAAATGTGCTAAAGGAACCGGTGTTGGTGAGAAGAACAAATGTGGTAACGGTGCGTTAGGTATCGATAACCTGTGGCATGATAAAAATGACGCTGGTGAAGAAATGCCTGCTGGCTCAAACCCACTGTGGCATGCTAAAAATTTAGAAAACGGTATCAACCCGTCTTATCTTGAAATCTATGGTTTAACACCAAGTACAGATCCAAATGATGTATTAACAGGCACTTATACACGTCATTACGACAATGTGGCTGTGGCTCCATGGTTATGGAATGCAGATAAAAAAGTATTCTTATCAATTGAAGATGAGCAATCAATGGCAACCAAAGTTGATTACGTTATCAACAACGGCCTTGGTGGCATCATGTTCTGGGAGCTTGCTGGTGACTTTGATTATGACTCAGCAAAAGGTGAGTACTTCATGGGTTCAAGCCTAACGACACTTGCTTACAATAAGTTTAATCAAAGTGGTGTTGCGTATGACACGCATCAAGGTAACGTTAATTTCACTGTTCCGAGTGAAGCGGTTGATGTCAGCTTTACAGTGAAAGACTTCCCAATTGGTGATGATAACTACCCAATTTCGCCTACATTCTCATTCACAAACAATTCAAATATTGATTTAAGCGGTGCGAAAATCAGTTTTGATGTACCTGTATCAACATCAGCTATTTTCAAATCAAATTGGAATGCTCAAGAAAAACTGGGTATGGCTGTGGATGTGAATGGCTCGAATGCGGCTGGTAATAACATTGGTGGCTATGAAAATGAGTTCCATCGTTTTTCTATCACGCTTACAAATGAGTGGGGCGGTATCGAAAAAGCCTTCAATACAGGCCAAACCGTAAATGCCCAAGTGATGTATTACATGCCAATTACTGGCCCAAGTAACTTCACGATTGAAAAGGGCGGTAAAACATACGCGTTCAAATATGAGTACCCAATGCTACCAGATGCCGTTCCTGGCACGCCAAATTCAGGCACTGACACAGGCGGTAACACAGGTGGAAATGGTGCGACATGTGAAGGTATTGATGTAACAAGTATCCCTGTTTATCCAAACTGGCCGCAAACGGATTGGGCAGGTAACCCAACTCATGCTCTAGGCGGCGATCTTATGAATCACAACAATGTGGTTTACGAAGCAAAGTGGTGGACAAGCGCAGAGCCAGGCACAACAGCTGACTGGACAGTGAGTTGCACACTTTAACTCAATAAGCGGAGCAAGGAGATTGCTCCGCGTTTCTACAGCGAGAACACAACAATGAAAATTATTAAATCGAAGGCATTGTCTTTATCGGCAGTGGCAAGCACCATGTTGCTTGGCTTTGCATCAAGCCATGTAAATGCCCACGGATTTTTAGAAAGTCCTAAAGCACGTCAGGCGATTTGTAATGCTGATGGCGGTTATTGGTGGCCTGATGATGGCAGTGGTATTCCAAATCTAGCTTGTCGAGCAGCATTTGTTGAATCAGGACATGTACAGTTTGTACAAGATATTGAGTTTTCG
This sequence comes from Pseudoalteromonas sp. L21, assembly GCF_021728035.1. NCBI lineage: Bacteria > Pseudomonadati > Pseudomonadota > Gammaproteobacteria > Alteromonadales > Pseudoalteromonadaceae > Pseudoalteromonas > Pseudoalteromonas sp. L21. The sequence goes on from NZ_JAKKCV010000002.1 coordinate 754,191, forward strand.
GCGAATACCGCTGATTACACCAACATTGCCGCGGTAAAACAAAGTGTACCCGATGGGGCATTATGTGCCGCAGGAGATAGTGCAAAACGAGGTATGGATTTGCCTTCGCCGCATTGGCAACGCAGTGATGTTATTCCGAATGCGAATGGCGATATTTTAGTTCGCTTTTTAGCAAGTACACCACATAACCCTAGCTTCTGGGAGTTTTACTTAACAAAGCCAGGCTTTGATGGGGCAACGCAAGTTTTAACTTGGAATGACTTAGAGCTAGTTGCTGAATACGGCAACCTCGATTTTGTTATTGATGCAAACAATGATCGTTATTACGAAATGAGTGTCTCAATTCCTGCTGGTCGCAGCGGTGATGCAATCTTGTATACACGTTGGCAGCGTGAGGATGCCGGTGGTGAAGGTTTTTATAACTGTAGCGATATTACTATTGTTACTGACGCTGGGCCAACAGATTCAACAAACTGGTCTGCACTCAGTTACTTTGTTCGCCAAGGGCAAGATGCTGTTGTCGGTGGCAATGTTTCTGCGCGTTTGTTTGATGAAGCAGGGCAAGAGTTAGTGACTCAACAAATGCAAATAACCAGCGAAAATCAAGCGAATTGGCAGCAAGCCTTTGCTGAGTTACTCAACCTTAATTACAGTCACCTATTGCAAGTGGGTGTTCAAAGTAGTGATGGCAGTATTGCCTTTAATGCCAACGATGTACTAACAAATCAGGTGTTTGCAACTAATGCAAGCTACAGCTTTGCATTAAGTGTACAAGCTGCACCTGAAAACACAGCCCCCATTGTTCATCAACCCGATGATTTACAAGTTAATGAAAATAGCAGTACGAAAGTGCATTTGCATGCCTTTGATGATCAACAAAGCACATTAACGTATAGCTGGAATGTACCTGCACCGCTGAGTTTTACAGGTACTGGAGCTGATATCACCATCGTCGCGCCAGAGGTTAATGCCGATACTAGCTACACAGTGACAGCGTCGGTATCAGACGGTGAATTAACCACTCAAACACGTTTTGTTGTGAATGTGCTAGATACCAATACAACACCTACCGAACCAAGCGTACCTGCGTGGGACAGCATGCGCCAATATAACACGGGCGATCAAGTCAGTTTTGGCGGTGGCATATACAGTGCCAAATGGTGGAACCAAGGTGCACAGCCTGACAGCAGTGATGCATGGCAGCTTGAAGCGGGTACAGCATCTGAACAATGGACGAGTGGCAAAGCCTATCAGGGCAGTGCTGAAGTAACCTATCAAGGAAAGCGCTATCGCGCACAATGGTGGACTCAAGGTGATGTACCGAGTGAAAGCCAAGTATGGACAGAAATCTAAAGTTTTGTAGTTCAAACTTTTCAATACAGCGTAAAGCTTAATAAAAATAGATAAAGAGAGAATCATGAATATAAAACAACTAAGCGCAGCCATTGGTGTTGCATTATTCGCAAGTGCAGCAAGTGCTGCTCCTTCAACCCCTGTTCTTAATTGGGAGCCACAAGAATACTCATTTGTTGAGGTGAACTTAGAAGGGACAGGCTCATATAAAAGCCTTGTCAATCGTGTTGAACAAGTGACCATTAATGTACAGTGGAATGCATGGAGTGGTGATGGTGGCGACAGTTATAAAGTGTATTTTGACAATATGCTTGTAAACGAAGGTACGCTTGCAGCGGGTACTAAAAGTGGTGTAATTAGTTTTCCTTATAATAAAGCAGGTCGCCATACTATGTATGTCGAGCTTTGTGAAGGCGGCACGACTTGCGCGCGCAGTGAAGGCAAACCAATTGTTATTGCTGATACCGACGGCGCACATTTAGCGCCATTGCCTATGGATTATGATCCAAACAATAAAAATATTGGTACAAAGCAAGGGTTAGTCACTGGTGCTTACTTTGTTGAGTGGGGCATTTACGGTCGTGATTTCGATGTAACGAATATTCCTGCCCAAAACTTAACGCACATTTTATATGGCTTTATTCCAATTTGTGGTCCGAATGATTCACTGACCGGTGGGCCTAAAAATGCGTTAAATACCGCTTGTACTGGTTCGCAGGATTTTGAAGTGGTTATTCATGATCCATGGGCAGCTGTTCAAAAAGCACTACCGGGTGTTGATGCTAATGATCCAATCCGTGGTACATATTCACAGCTAATGGCACTAAAACAGCGTTATCCTGATTTAAAAATCTTACCATCAGTGGGTGGTTGGACGTTATCAGACCCATTCGCGTATTTCACTAACAAGGCAAATCGTGACACCTTCGTCGCCTCGATGAAAGAGTTCTTAAAAACGTGGAAATTCTACGATGGTGTTGATATCGACTGGGAATTCCCAGGTGGTGACGGCGCAAACCCTAATCTAGGTGACCCTGTCGCTGATGGTCCTGCATATGTTGCATTGATGCAAGAGCTTCGCATCATGCTTGATGAGCTAGAAGCTGAAACTGGCCGTCAATATGAGCTTACTTCTGCAATTGGTGCTGGCTACGATAAAATTGAAGATGTTGATTATCAAGCCGCGAGCCAGTACATGGATTACATCTTTGCCATGACGTATGACTTCTATGGCGCGTGGAGTGGTGTAACAGGTCACCAAACAGCACTTTATTGTGGTACGCATTTCCGCCCTGGTCAATGTGATGGTACGGGTGTAGATGCTGGTGGCGTTCCTTATCAAGGCCCTGCTTACACAACCGATAACGCAATTCAATTACTGCTTGCGCAAAATGTTCCATCGAAGAAAATTGTTGTTGGTACAGCAATGTATGGCCGTGGTTGGGAAGGTGTTTACCCTGCGGGCACAACCATTGATGGTAATCCAATGACAGCAACAGGATCGGGTCCATTAAAAGGCAGTAACGCACAAGGTGTGTGGGAAGATGGTGTAATCGATTATAAAGGCATTAAAGCACACATGATTGGTGCATCGGGTACGGGTATAAACGGCTTTGAAGTTGGTTATGATGAACAAGCAAAAGGCGCGTATGTTTGGAATCGTTCTACCGGTAAACTCATCACATATGATAGCCCTGCGTCAGTTATCGCAAAAGGTAACTATGTTAACCAACATAACCTAGGTGGTTTATTTGCATGGGAAATTGATGCGGATAACGGTGATATCCTTAATGCAATGCATGAAGGTTTAGGTGGTACCGTTACTGAGCCGACTAACAAAGCACCCGTTGTCTCTGTGTCAGGCTCGGTGACAGTGAATGCGGGTGAAACTGTCTCAATCAGTGCATCAGCAACAGATGCTGATAACGACCCTCTAAGCTTTAGCTGGACTGCCGATAATGCACTTACTGTATCAGGAGCAAATACAAATACACTTGCTATTACAGCACCATCGGTCACTGTTGACACGCGATACATTGCAACAGTAACAGTCACTGATGGCAAAGCAAGTGTAAGCCGTAACGTGACAGTTAATGTCGTTGCGCCTGGTACTGGTGGAAACTCAGCGCCTGTTGTTGCAGCTATTACTGACAAAACAGTTGCCGAAGAGGCAAGCGTAGCCGTCTCAGTTTCTGCAACAGATGCAGATAACGATGCCCTTACTTATAATTGGACTGTACCTGCCGGCCTTACATTAGTGGGTTCTGGTGCAAATGTGAGTTTGCAAGCGGCCAGTGTTACTGCGGATACAACCTACCCTGTATCGGTTGAGGTAAGCGATGGTCAAGCAGCTACATCAGTCAGCTTCAACGTGACAGTGACAGACTCAGGTACGACTAATCCTCCTGGTAATACAACATGGGATGAAACTGCCATTTATGTGGGTGGTGATACTGTGATGTACAACGGTGTTTTATATACTGCTAAATGGTGGACACAAGGTGATCGTCCAGATCTAGGTGGCGTATGGGAAGCTAGTTCACAGCCTACAGATGCAAATGGTGGTGTTATTTGGCAAGCAGCAGGCACTTACAACAGCGGCGACCAAGTGACTCACCAAGGTACTCAATACGAAGCGAAGTGGTGGACTCAAGGAGACGAGCCAGGCAGCGCTGATGTATGGAAAGCACTTTAAGTGTTTTTTAGCCACATTTGAATGCGTTTCATGATAATGTGATTTCCCTCTAAAGCAGCCGTAAGGCTGCTTTTTTCATGTTTGGACGTTTATTTTGGTCTTTTACTTACTATCAACCATACTTTGGTAATGATTAACCATAGCCGCTGATAAGTATATTGATGAAGTTAAAAGTGTGTCTTCTGCTTTGTTCGATTTTGCTTTTTAAAAAAGCGCTTGGTTGTGAACGCACGTTAAAGGTTGGAATATCTCAGCAATGGGCACCTTATGTGCTTATTCGTGATAAAACGTTTTCTGGTATTGATATCCAGATCACTGAGTTTGTATTAAGTAAATCTGGGTTTTGCACACAATTTGTTTCACTCCCGTCTTCAAAGCGTGGCTTTGCTGAACTGCGGTCAGGTAAAGTAGACCTACTTCCCGCCGCAAGTTTTAGTGAGGAACGTGCTCGTTTTAGCTACTTTTCAGAGCCTTATAGAAAAGAGGTGATGCGGTTATTTTGGTATCCCAAAAAAGAATATGCGGCACTTAGTCTGAAAGGATTATTACTTAAAGGTCAGGTTATTTTAATCAACAGTGGTAGCTACTACGGTGAAGAGTTTACAGCGCTTAGCCGAATAAAAATGTTTAAAAATCAAATTATGGCGGTGCCTAAATTGCAACAACGTTTAGGAATGCTACAAGCTAATAGAGTCGATTTTTTTATAGATGATGAGCTTGCCGGTCTTTATCTCATAGGGTCGCTTAAGTTAAAAGGAATTGCGCTTCATGACTATATTATTAACGATAATTGGGTGTCGTTTATGCTTAGTAAAACAACCTTAACAGAGCCTGAGCGTACTAGAATAAACAATACCATCATCACACACCAACAAAGCATCACAGGTTTGATAGCTGAGCATGTTAGAAGCTTTAGCCAAGACGAGTAACACGCAGCTTTATGCGCCCTGCATTTGCCCCATAAAAGCGGTTAAGGTCGTTTGCAAATGGGCAAAATTCACCTGATTTTGCTATACGGATATCGGCACCTTCTGCGATTTCGAAAAGGTGATCATCGTTGTTATCAATCGCGCCAATGAGTGCAAACCATTGTGCGTGCGCTAAACGTCGAAATGGCTCGAGTAATGCCATCGGAATTTCTTTCACGCCCAGCTGTATATTATCGCGATGCCAGCCGCCTGGGCCGCAACTAATACCGTCGTCATACCAAATTTGATCAGGGTAAGGTGTAAAGCGGTAAGTGCCACCTAGCTCTAACATGACACCTGTGTGATTGTATTTTTCAGAACCATACACTAAAACATCCTTGCTTTGGCCAATACTAAGCACAGTCATATTTTGCTTATCAAGCGCAATGTGTTGGCATAACCCCTTAAATTTTAGCAGGTTGCCATCGTTATAAAGTACGTTATAGGTTAGGCTTTTGAGTGACTCAGGACGATAGCTTGTTAAGCGGTTGATTCTATGTGCGACAGTGTGGTGAATAGTTGGCGGGTGGTCGCTTTGTTCGTTTTCAATAAGTACACAGCATTCACGATCAACGAGTTTGAATAACGGATTGAACCAAAAATAGTTTTGTTGATGACTGAGTGCTAGTGGGTCGGGCGTAACGGTGACATCGTCTTGTGCAATTAAGTTTCGATGCGCTTGTGGAAGTAACGTGTTGTAGTTGATGTCTGCGCTGGTTAAAAGGTTTAGTGCAACTGTTTGTTCAATTAGCCACTCAATCGCATATCGTAGGCAAATGTCGGCTAAACCGTCACGATAGTAACCACCGCCTACATCGGAATGGGCACCAGCGAACCAAATTTCTTCAACATGGGGCGCTTTATTAATAAGCGTTGGTTCAAAAGCTCTGCGTTTTTCATCAAGTGCAACACAGTGAAGGGCGGCTTTAATATTTGTTGCTAAAGTATAGTTTTCAAAAATCACATGCTCAGCACCACGGGTTGCTTTTGTGACTTTAGAAAACCCTATCGATGCCACAGTATCAAATACACACAAGTAAACATCATCACTAATAAGTGGTTCAAGGCATTTAGCAAAACGCCGTGCTAACGCTGCGCCACGACTAAACCCTGTGAGTAGTACTTTATCGCCAACAGTGTAATAGCTTTTAAAGTCATTAATGGCGCGATTTAAAATACTGGCAACATCATCCCCTCTAGGGGCTAAAGCTTGATTGAAAAGGCGTTTAAAACGACTGCCTTGGGTGCCTATACCTTGATAATAAAAACTAATTTGATCAGGAAATGGGGTTTCTGGCTCATTATTTAGTGTGCCGCCAAATAATAAGTGAAGTTTAAGTATGTTAGAGATACTAGCGTCTTCTTTAAAATGCGCTGCACTAAATTGCTCTGCATCACGAGGTTCGCTGCCAGTGCCATCAAAGTTGAAAATCAGCGTTTTGGGGGTCATAGCGTCATTCCTTTAGTGGTTTGTCATAACATACAAGGCATTTGTTAAAATTTGAAGACAAATTATGCGCGATGGTTATTTTTTATTGGTTTTAGTTTTTGGTGTGCTTTAATGAGCTTGGGCAAGAGGATTTAAAACTTATGCCCAAAGCTTATTTTGAAGAGCGATTTAATTAAGCGTGAGTATGACTGTAAAGGATGCCACAACCAATTAAGATAAGTGCTATACCGCCAATGGCTTCGGCTTTTTTGCCAACCCAGCCACTCATTACATTGCCAAGTAGTGAGCCAATTGTCACCATGATGGTCGTCGCAAGACCTATCATTGCTGCCGCTAAGTAAATGTTTACTTTCATGAAAGCAAGGCTAATACCAACTGTCATCGCGTCTATGCTGGTACCAACAGCCGTTAGTAATGTCGCAATAAAAGAGCGCTTGGTATTGGGGGCTAGTTCCTCTTCGTCATCCTCTTTACGGCTTTCAAGCAACATGTGAACGCCAAGACCAACGAGTAGTACAAACGCAATCCAATGATCAAACGCTTCCACGTAGTCAGCACCGGCACTACCGATAAGCCAACCAATAATCGGCGCTATAGCTTCAATACAGCCAAACAATAAACCAAGCTTGATTGCACTGAGAATACGCGGGTTTTTAAGTGTACTGCCTTTGGTGATAGAAGCCGCAAAAGCATCGGTAGACATTGCAAGCGATAAAACGCTCAGAGTAATAATATTCAATTTTTGCGCCCCACAAAAAGAGCGCATTATACGCTTATGAGCCGTAAACCGATAGGTTAATTTTACGGCTCAATAGTGCCTATTTGGTTTAGTGAAGCTTCATCTTAGGCCTTACCACCCGCAGCACTTTTTCACTGATCCACAATGCAAAGGTTTTAGCGCTGCCGTGAATCGCACGTTGATGCATACGGTAGAGCGAAATATACATAAAGCGCGCAATTTTTCCTTCAATGAAAAAGCTATTACTGGTTAAGTTACCCATTAAGCTACCGACCGTGCTGTAGCGTGACAAGTTGACTAAAGAACCATGGTCACTGTAGGTAAAGGCACTCAGTGGCTGGTTTTTAAGTGTGGCAATGAGGTTTTTTTCAACACATTGCGCCATTTGATGAGCCGATTGCGCTCTTGGTGGCACTTGTGAGCCATCTTCTTGGGTAAATGCACAGCAATCACCAATCACAAAAATGTCGTTGTTAACACTACTTTGCAGGTATTGATTTACCTTAATTTGGTTATTGCGAGTGAGTTCAAAAATACCAATGTCTTTAATGAAATCAGGGGCTTTTACACCCGCGGCCCAAACCATAATATCGGCGTTGATATGTTCATCGTGTTTGGTGATAAAGCTGTTCTCTGTGGCCTCTTTTACTTGGGTACCTTCGCGTACTGTCACCCCTAATTTAACCAGCTCGCGTTTAGCCGAGTTCGCAATGCGCTCGGGCAATGCAGGTAAAATACGTGGCCCCGCCTCGATTAAATCAATGTGTAAGCGTTTGGCGGTCATTTTATTAAGGCCATACATTTTTAGCATATCTGACACATGATAAAGCTCAGCCGACAGCTCAACCCCCGTTGCACCACCCCCAACTATGGCAATAGTTAACGAATGCTGTTGGTCGTCATCTTGATGTAAACGGGTGAAGTTATCGAGTAGAGCGTGCTGAAAGCGTTCAGCTTGTTGGTTTGAGTCAAGGTAAAAACAGTGCTTGTTGACTCCAGGCGTGTTGAAGTCGTTGCTGACACTGCCTATGGCAAGTACGAGGTAGTCATAGCTGACTTGGCGCTCAGGTAAAATGCGGTGGCCAAGCTCGTCTTTTAACTCGCTTAGGGTAATGGTTTTATTGCTTTGATCTAAGTGGCAAAAGCTGCCGAGTTGAAAATTATAATGGTGTTTTGCTGCATGAGCTGAGTATACAACGCCGTCTAAATCGGCATCAATCGACCCCGTCGCTACTTCATGAAGTAACGGCTTCCAAATATGGCTGCGGTTTTTATCGATTAAAAGTATCTCTGCTTGGCGTTTTTTTCCGAGTTTGTGTCCTAATTGTGTTGCTAGCTCTAAGCCACCAGCGCCACCACCGATAATCACGATTTTAGGAGGTTGGTTAATCATTACGTTGCCCTCAAAAGTATAATACCTAAACACTCTTGATAAAAAGCGCTTAGGTATTGCAAATCCATCCATCAATACCCCACGGCAACGGCTCTATTGTGCGCCTTTTTGCTTGTTTTGTCAGCAAAAGTTAAGAACAATGTGGCGCTTTTTATCCTATTTAGGTGCTTGGGCGATAACAGGAAACGCGATAGTATGGTGCATCAGTTTTTTAAACACCTATCATTTCAGAATAAAGGAAATGAACGAAGGGATCAGGATGACTACGTCACTACATGCATCGCTAAATCAGTACTTTGGCTTTAATGAATTTCGCCTAGGTCAGCAACAAACCATTGAGCAGTTATTAAACCAGCAATCATCGTTGGCTATCTTCCCAACTGGCTCGGGAAAGTCGTTGTGTTATCAATTAACAGCGATGCATTTACCTAATTTGACCTTAGTAGTGTCGCCATTATTGGCACTGATGAAAGATCAAATTAGCTTTTTAAACAGTAAAGGCATCTATGCGGCAAGCCTAGATTCAAGCCAAACCTCTGAGCAAAGCCATACGGTAATGAGTGATGTGCGCGCAGGGAAGGTGAAAATTTTAATGGTCTCAGTGGAGCGCTTTAAGAATGAGCGCTTTCGTGAATTTATTAAACAAGTGCCTATTTCAATGCTGGTGGTTGATGAAGCGCACTGTATATCTGAATGGGGCCACAACTTTAGGCCAGACTACTTAAAGCTGCCGCGCTATCGTGAAGATCTTAATATTCCGCTGGTATTGTTACTCACCGCTACCGCTACCAAAAAAGTAAAGCGCGATATGTGTGAGCGCTTTGCCATTGCCCTTGAATGTGTAGTGCAAACTGGCTTTTACCGAAGTAATCTCGATTTATCAGTGCTTAGTGTCGCAAGCCAAGAAAAGCCTCAGCAATTAGCAAGTATTATAGCCAGCCAACAAGGGGCTGGGATTGTTTATGTCACCTTACAGCATACCGCCGAGCAAGTAGCCGAAGGCTTGAGGGGAGCCGGATTTAATGCGGTGGCTTATCATGCAGGCCTTGAGGATGATAAACGCTGGCAAATTCAAGATGATTTTATGGCGGGTAAAATCAATGTTGTCGTGGCAACCATTGCTTTTGGGATGGGTGTTGATAAGTCTGATATTCGTTTTGTGATCCACTATGATTTGCCAAAATCGATTGAGAATTATAGCCAAGAGATTGGCCGCGCAGGGCGAGATGGTGCGCCATCAAACTGTTTTACCCTAGCAAACTTAGATGGCTTAAATACCGTTGAAAACTTTGTTTATGCCGACACGCCAGAGCAAAGTGGGATTGAGTATGTCATTAATAACATTCGTAACGAGCAAACTAATAACCAGTGGGAAATGCAAGAGTACAGCCTTTCGAGCGACAGTAATATTCGTGCTTTAGCGTTAAAAACCTTACTGGTGCAGTTAGAAATGCAAGGGGCTATTACACCTTTATATGCCTATTACGCTGACTTTAAATATAAGTTTTTAACGGATCAAAATGCGCTGCTTAGCCAGTTTGATGCTGATCGCCAAGCGTTTTTACAACAGGTATTTAAACACACTGAGTTTAAGAAAATTTGGGGCACATTAAATTTTGATGCGCTAACCCGTGCCACTCAAGTTGACAGAAAACGTGTGGTTGCTGCGCTTGATTATTTGGCCGAAAAGGGTCATATCGCTCTTGAAACTAAACGTATTACGCAAGTGTATGAAGTGAATAATGCGGTTATTAACCATGCTGATTTAGCACAGCAACTTCATCAATACTTTATCGAAAAAGAACAGGCCGAAATTAAGCGTATCGCCACTTTAGTGCGCTTTTTTGAGTTAGATAGCTGCTTAAGTTACAACTTAGCCCGCTATTTTGATGACCAACATGCACCCCAGCAATGTGGCCATTGCTCAGTGTGTAGAGGCCAGCAGGTAAAACTTAGTTATTCATTAGTGCATCAAATGCCTGAGCAAAATGTGATTGCCAGTAAAGTTGCTGAGCTTAAACAGCACCTAGCAAATAAAGGGTTTAGTGATGTCAGCGTTGACACACAGTGCCGCTTTTTAGCGGGCATGAGTGTACCTTTATTTACTCGTAATAAAGTTAGGCAGCTATCAGGCTTTGGCCTTTGCGAACAGCAACGATACAGTGACATTAAAGCCTTGCTACAGCAGTTGTAGCAGGGTTTTAGGTATTCAGTTATGACACTAAAAAGTGTCATAACTGTAAACTTAGCCAATTTGAATACTGGTAGTAGGGTAGGTCAAAGGTTGGCTACTTTGTCTTGCAAAACAATATGCAAACGTGAGTGGGCCAACTCGACCTATCAACATCAGCAGTATGATAATGAGCTGACTAGGTGCGCTTAAATCACCCGTAATACCCCGCGAAAGGCCAACGGTACTGAGTGCTGAAATCGCCTCAAAGGTGATATCCAGTAACGAGCCTTGTTCAAGCTTGGTAATAACCATAATACTAATAAAGGCGATAAATAAGTACAGTATCATGACACTTAATGCCTTGATCACGAGTTTGTCGCTCAACTGGCGGTTAAAAACCGTGACTGTTGTTTGCTGTTTTAAATAACTGCGCATCGCTAAAATTAAGATCACAAAGGTTCCTAGTTTTATACCACTAGCCGTACTAACTGAGCCACCGCCAATCACCATAAGCAGCATGGTTAGTAGCGTAGAATCTTGGCTTAAGGCATCAATCGGTAAAGTATTAAATCCTGCCGTACGAGGTGTCACTGCTTGAAACCATGCGGTCAGTATTTGCTCTGACGTTGATAGCGGCGCTAATGTCGCGGGGTTTGCGTGTTCAAATAAAAAGATGAGTAAAAATGCGGTACTATTGATCACTAAAGTCGCAATTAATACTAGGCGTGTATTGGTTGATAGTGATGACCAACGTTTTTGTTTGTAAATATCAATTAGTACCGTAAACCCTAAACCACCGATAATAAATAAGCCTGTGATTACTAAGTTTACGGTCACATCCCCTTTGAACGCAGATAAGCTATCGCCACTTAAGGCAAAGCCAGCATTATTAAACGCAGAAATCGTATAAAACAAACTGTGGTAAGCACTTTTTACTAAGCCATAATCATCAAACCAACTGATAAATAATAAGAAAAACGCCACGGATTCAATAATTAATGAATAGACTAAAACGTATTTAGCGACCTTGATCACCGAGGTTAAATCGTTAGTGTCAAAAGCGCGACTGGCCAATAAGCGCTGTTGTAAACCGAGGGTTTTTCCTAAACTTAATATTGAAATCACTGCCACTGTCATAAAGCCAATACCGCCAATTTGAATCAGCAGCATCACTATGCTTTGTCCAAATACTGTCAGTGCAGTACCCGTATCTATTACCACCAGTCCTGTAACTGTGACCGCAGAGGTTGCTGTAAATAGTGCGTCAAGCCAGCTAATCGGTTCGGTGCTGGCTACAGGGAGCATGAGTAAACTCGTCCCCAGCATGATTAGTACAATAAAGCCGATAGTGAGCACTAATGGCGGGTTAATTTTTTGCCGCTTGCGACACTTTACACCGCTAAATTGTTTAGGATAAACGTTGGCTTGCCAGTTAATCATAATGCACGAAACCGTTTTGCTAGTTTAGTTAAATAAGTTTTAGAGCCAAGTAGCACCAGACTATCGCCGTGGCGCAGCTCGGTGTCATTAGTCAGCTCAGTATTGAAATAATCATCACGTCGAAGTGTGAGCGGTTTAATATCGCTATTACGCTCTTTGAGTAGCCAGCCAATTTTGCGACCTGAAAGTTGTAGATCTATGCCCAGCTCAACAATAAACGTGGACTGGTTAAGCGGGAAATATTGATTAACCATTGGGTAGTTAAGCGCTTGTGCAACTCTTACGCCCATTTCCTCTTCAGGGTGAATGATGCGGTCAACACCCAGTTTACTCAGAATTTGATGATGGCTTTTGGTACATGCTTTTACCCAAATTTGTTTTACGCCTAAGTTTTTTAAGTGCAATACACATAAAATACTGGCTTCAATATTCTCGCCTATGGCGACTAATACCGCTTGGCAACTGGGTAAATCGAGCCGCGCTAATTGTGTTTCATCGCTGGCATCAACCACCACAGTAAAACTGAGCTGGTCGGCATAGTGGTTAACTGTGCTTTCACTAATATCTGCGGCACATACCGTGTGCCCTTGTTTTGAAAGTTCTAAACAGGCGGTTACGCCAAAACGTCCTAATCCGATTACTGCAAACTGAGCCATTGTTTTTCTCGCTATTGTGGGTTCACACTTAATGCTAATGGCAAAAAAGAAGAAGTCTTTAGACATGGCAGAAGTTTTATAAAGATTTTATGCCGAGATAAAAAAACTTTATAAAAACTTTATAGTGACAAAATTGAAAACCCTTTAATCTAATAGGGACAAACAATAAGTGAAAAGATCATGCAGTCAGTATTCAAAATACAGTATTTAAAAGCCGCATTTTTAAGTGTGTTGATGCCACTTGTGGTGGTACTCACGATTTTTCCGTTTCGAGAACTGTTTACAACCACTGATATTGTGATGTTACAGCTGCTGTGGGTGACCTGGGTTGCGGTGCGAAGTAATCGTCGTGTGGCTGCGCTTACCACCTTAGTGAGTGTTGCCTGCACTGACTGGTTCTATGTGGTGCCGTATTTTACTTTTCATATCGAAAATATTGAATATGTGGTTACCTTTTTGGTGATGCTGATTGTGGGTTTAGTAATAAGCCACCTAGCCGGTGAGCTCAATACCAAGGTTCGCGATGTGCAAGCCCATGCAAGTAATAGTCGTTTGTTGTATGAACTAGCTAAAAAGCTCAATGATCTCGATAGCCTTGAGGAGCAAAAGCAGCTGTTTTTAACGACCATGGCTGCGCACTTAAAGGTTGCGTGTGACTGGCAGCTAACAGGCTCTAGGCAGTTTATTTATTTAAACGAACAACAAGTTGAATTTGGCGGTATTGCATTTGCTAAAGCGCTTAATGCTGAGCAACTTGCTTTGGCGAATACAGCATGCTCTTTACTATATCAGGTTCAAGAAAAAACCTTATTGCGTGAGCAATCCGCGGCGATCAAAGTACAGGCGGAGCTAGAAAGGTCAAAAAACACCTTATTGCGTAGTTTATCCCATGACTTGCGTACGCCATTAGCAACTATAATGGGCGCATCGAGCATGTTGGCTGATGATGATATTCAACTAAGCTCAGAGGTTATCAAAGAGCAAGCAGCTAATATTTATGAGCAAAGTAAAATTCTTAATCAGCACTTTGATAAAGTCATGGAGCTCAGTAAAGTTAATAAATTAGCTGAGAATATCAACTGGCAAAAGCTGCCTATTTTGACTCTTGTTAGCGAAGCAAAATCACGTCGCCAGCAGCAATTACAATGCTTTAAATTGAACATTGAGGCTCAGCCAAACAGTCTCTGCTTTGGTGATGAAACCTTACTTGAAATTGCCTTTGCCAATATGCTCGAGAACGCAGCGCGCTATGGTAATGGCACAGCAAGCATGCAATTTATTGAAACAGATAGTGAGTACCGAATTGTGTTAACCAATCCTTTTGCTAATAAGCATGAGGCGAGTCAAGATGAAGGAGTCGGCTTAGGGAGTGTGATCTGTGATGTGGTTGCTAAGTGTCATCAAGGGCGCTTTGAATTAACTCTCAATGAGCAAACAAAGCAGGCGACAGCTATATTAACTTGGAGTAACAGCCGTGGCTAATATTTTGGTTTTAGAGGACTCTGCGCCTCTGCAAAGTTTTTTAAAAACACTGCTAAAAGCCAGCAATCATGAAGTCAGTGTGTGCGCTAAAGGGCTTGATGCATTTGCACTTTTAAGCCAACAACAGTTTGATTTAGTGCTACTTGATTTAGGTTTACTTGATATGGATGGGCAAGATTGGCTGGTGGAGTTTAGGCAGTGGAGTCTGCTCCCTGTATTAGTACTTTCTGCACGCGATGGCGAAACAGAAAAAGTCACCGCGCTTGATAATGGCGCTAACGATTATCTGACCAAACCATTCAGTGCAAACGAATTATTAGCGCGTATTCGGGTGCTATTGCGCGCACAAACAACACCAAGCCTAACTCTGCAATGCGGCGATATTCACATCGACCCACATAAGCACGTGGTCCGTAAAGGCGCTGAAGAAGTTAAACTAACTAAAAAAGAGTACGCTATATTGCTGTTGTTATTTCAGCAAAAAGACAAGGTGCTAACACATAACGCTATTTTATCTGAGGTGTGGGGTGAGCAGTATATTAATCGCCCTGAATATGTACGTGTACACATTGGTCAATTACGGCAAAAGCTCGAGCAAAATGCAGCGAGCCCAAAGCATATCTTAACTGAGCCCTCGGTGGGTTACCGCTTAGTTGAATAAATTATCGCTTAACAACGCTTTAAGTTGTGTTTGTCACAGACCTTAGGTACTGTTTTAGTAAATAAAATAATAAAGTGGAAGTCTTTTCATTGGCTATGCATCAAAATACTGGGCAAGGCATTAGTTCACTGTCGAATACCCAGCTTGAAGACGTGATTGCAGAAATTGAGCAGGCTATTGATTGGCATCAATCATGGTATAAAAATTTGTTAAGATGCTTAATTGCAGATACTCCCGCAAATGAACAAGACTTAAGCGATAATGCTCATAACCTCTGTCGCTTTGGGCAATGGTTTAGTAAGCTTCCCGAGCAGACCCTAAACCTTCATTCTTATTTTTCAGAAATCGCTTGTGCACACCAAAAAATGCATCAAGGTGCCAAGGTCCTGTTATCGTTAAAAGAAACTAAGTCTGCTATTACTGTCAATCTATTGGATCAGTTTCATGCCGATTTAGATAGGCTACATGAATTATTTGAGACCCTTATTGATGAGTTCTCTGAATTGCTGCACACCCGAGACCCTTTAACGGGAGCGTTGAATCGAACGAATTTAGAAGAAAACCTGCAAAAAGAGCATGAGCTTTGCAAACGTAAATCGCTTAGCTGCGCGCTGATAATGATCGACCTTGATCACTTTAAGCAAGTGAACGACGAGTTTGGCCATGCTGCGGGCGATAAGGTGTTAATCGCGCTTGTTAAATGCATTAAATCTCATCTAAGAGAGTACGACCAATTGTATCGTTATGGCGGCGAAGAGTTTTTAGTCTGTTTACCCCAAACCGAGCTTGAAGGTGCCAAGTCATTTTCTGAGCGATTAAGAGCTGGGGTTGCTGCTTTAAAAATCGAAATTGATAATGATAAACACATTAATGTAACAGGCTCATTTGGTGTTTCGTTAGTAAATGCTAATGATGATATCGAAACAGCAATCGAAAGGGCCGATCAAGCCATGTATCAAGCTAAAAAGTCTGGCCGCAATCGAGTGTGTGAAGCTTGATTGGTAGCTTTGGAGCTTTATTTTATTGAACAGGGAAAAAGTGACAGTATACAAACTGTCACTGCACATGAGGTCAGTCGTATTTCGTTTCTAAATCGTTTGCTGTGTGATAACTTTCATGAGTTTTTAGCTGCTCTAAATAACGTTTGATTTCAGGGAAGTGCGCAAGCAGACCTGCCTCATCAGCTTTTTCTACAACAAATGACATCATAAAGTCAGCCCCAGTCAGTGTGTCATCAACTAAGTACTGTTTACCTTTTAGTTGTTGATTCACATAGCTCAGTATTTTACCAATTTCATTATCAGCATAGTCACCTATAAAGTTGGTTTTACAACCATCTTTTGTAATAAAGAGCTTTAATAAAAAAGGCACCATTGCAGAACTTTCGGCAAAGTGAAGCCATTGCTGGTAACTAACGTAGCTATCAGATTGTGGTTCTGGCATGTATTTGCCTTTACCATACGTTGTTATTAAATAATCGGTAATGGCACCCGATTCGGTAATAACTTTGCCATTATCTTCAATTACAGGGGCCTTACCTAGTGGGTGAATTTCTTTTAGCTCATCAGGGGCTAAAAACGTTTCGGGGTTGCGCTGATAAGCAACAAGGTCGTAGTCAATGCCTAGCTCTTCTAAAAGCCAAATAATACGCTTTGAACGCGATTTATTTAAGTGATGAAGTTTAATCATAAGTTATCCTTTTGTGGGCGTGGTTTTACTACGCCCACATAATTTGAATGGATCAGTATTACAGTGGCTTTTGTACTTGAACAACCGTTTTACCGAAGTTTTCACCGTTTAACATAGCGTTAAAGGCATCAAGTGTATTTTCAAAATCAGCTTCTAGGTGCTCTTTGTATTTAATTTTCCCTTCTTTTAGCCATTGCTGCATATCTTTTGCAAACTCGTCATAGCGATCCCCGTAATCATCAAAAATAATAAAGCCTTGTACCTTAATACGTTTTCTTAAAATCAAGCCCATCAGCATCGATAAACGATCAGGCCCAGGTGGTAATTCAGTTGCATTGTACTGTGATACTAAACCACACAAGGGCACACGCGCTTTTGTATTGAGTAAAGGCAGCACTGCATCAAGAACATGACCACCGACATTTTCATAATAAACATCAATGCCTTGGTCACAAGCGGCTTTTAGTTGCTCATCGAAGTCGTCAGCTTTATGATCAATACATGCGTCAAAGCCTAAGTGTTCTACAGCGTGTTGGCATTTTTCCTTACCGCCTGCTACACCGACAACCTTACAGCCTTTAATTTTGGCGATTTGACCTACAGTTGCACCAACTGGCCCCGTTGCTGCCGCCACAACGACCGTTTCGCCCGCTTTTGGTTCACCAATATCCAGTAATCCCATATAGGCGGTAAACCCTGGCATGCCTAAAATTCCGAGCGCGTAAGAAGGGTTGTCTGGGTTTTCACCTAGTTTCATTAGCCCTTCAGTATTACTAATCGCATATTCTTGCCAGCCTGTGTAAGCCAATACCCATTCACCGACTTTATAATCGGGATGCGCTGATTGCTCAACCTGACAGATGGTTGCACCAACCATTACATCGCCAATTGCAACAGGATCTGCATAAGACTCCGCATCGCTCATGCGGCCTCGCATATAAGGGTCAAGAGATAAATAAATCGTTCTTAACAATACTTCACCCTCTTTAGGTGATGATACTGAGTTTGTCTTTAACGCAACGTTACTTTTCGTTGCAGGGCCATTCGGGCGTGACTCGAGAATATATTGACGGTTTTGAAGATCAGACATGCTTAGCTCCTATGACTTAGCTTTTAATTCTGTGTAATAAAGAGGTGCGGGCACGCCAATAGAAATCAATGATTAAATTGTTACCAAGTAGGGAATGTTAATTGCAGTTAAGCAACAATCCATTTTGCACCACGTATTATTACGGTGTATGCTGAAAAAATATTCAGCTGATCAAAAAGGATTGATATGAAAGGTATTTCTTTAATAATAATGGCGCTTGTTATGGGGCTTACTGCAACCAATGCACAAGCGAATTCAGGGACTTTGTCGGTTGATCCTACTTTGCCAGCAGGAAGTGCATTTGCGTTTGAAAATGATGCAAGGCGATACCCAAAAGAAAGTGAATTCAGCATTGTTCATAGCGTGTTGATGAGCAGTGAAAGTGGCAGGCGTTTAGCGGTTGTCACCGTTGAGAATAAAGCGTCAGGCTCGCGTATTTTACAAGCTGATCATATTATGGCTTTGTTTGCTGATGGCTCAAGAATACACCCATCCTCTTTCAGTGGCGGTGTTAAGCTTGATAACGGAGAAAAACGTTCGTTAACGCTGTCTTTTGGTGAAAATGAATATCCAATTTTAGCTGTATACACCAGTTTAGATAATTAAAAGGACGATTATGAGACTTCACACACTTATTGCTGTGACTAGCTTTTTATGCACGCCGCTTGCATTGGCAATTGATAGCCAGGACTTTGTGAAAGATAACGTGTTCACTCAAGGTGTTGAAGGGCCAACCATGTACAACGATACCTTATATGCAGTGAATTATGCTGAGCAGGGTACTATTGGACGTGTTGATAACATGGGTAAGTCATCATTGTTTGTGCGTTTACCAAATGACAGCGTTGGTAATGGCTTGCAATTTGATGAACAAGGTAACCTCTATATTGCTGATTATGTTAACCACAATATTTTAAAAGTACCTGCTAATACTCATCAAGTCGAAGTGTTTGCACATAACGCTAAAATGAATCAGCCAAATGACATTAGTATCACTAAAAGTGGGGCATTGTTTGCAAGTGATCCGAACTGGTCAAAGAGTACAGGCCAGTTGTGGCGCATTAATACCGATGGCAGCACTGAGCTTCTTGAAAAAAATATGGGCACAACCAATGGCGTGGCTGTGAACGGTGACAATACTAAACTTTACGTAAATGAAAGTGTGCAGCGTGTGGTTTGGCAATATGATCTTGACGATGAGCTAAACATCAGTAACAAACAAGAGCTGATACGCTTTGACGACCATGGTCTTGATGGCATGCGAGTAAACAGTGAAGGTCAAATTTTCATTACTCGTTATGGCGCGGGCAAAGTGCTTAAAGTATCACCCAAAGGCAAGGTGTTAAAAACTTATAAACTAAAAGGCCAACACCCAACTAATCTAACATTTAATGAGTCACAAACTAAAATGTATGTGACTATGCAAAAACGTGGCGCTATCGAAGTGATAGAACTTTAGCCTTGCTTTGCTCGCGTAATGGCGGCTGTTATTGCCGCTTTCGCTTGCGGGCTATTTTGCCAACACGTTGAATGCAGCATCGACGCGACTCGCTCCGCAATTGTGTTTGCATCAAACCCTGCTAACTCCTCAAACGATTCAATACCAATTTCTTCAAACCGTTTTACAACCGTTGGCCCAACGCCTTTTAGTGCTAATAAAGCATCTCGTTCTTGATCGTTAAATGGCATGATGTTTCTCGCTATATATTTCCTTTTGTAGGTACTTTGCCACAGTCATCTTTGCTTTAAAATAAGTCGGCGAAAAAAAGCGCACCGGGCAGGGTGCGCTTGTGGGGATCAATCCTGTGTAGCTAAAACAGTAGGATTAATTAGAAGCTTGGAGAATACCTAAGTGATACACCCACCGAGCGGCCAATCACACTGTAATCACTCACGGTGTTAAAGTGGTTTGCGCCTACCTCAGGTGTTGGCGGTTCACGGTCTAATAAGTTATCGACACCAAAGTTAACCGCAAGTTCCTCATTAACTTGCCAAGCCGCAGCAAAATCTAAGTAGTTCTGCGCTGAAATAGTTTCTGAGCGGTCAACAGCGTACTCAACTTCGCCGATTCTGCGCCAGCCAAGCTGGAAGTTCATATCGTCTAACTGCCAATCAATGCTTGCACGGTGTTTGTAATCTGCTTGCAAAATACTCGCAAAGTCACCAGAACATGCGCTGCCGTAAGTGCCTTTACAGTCAATTTCTGGCACTGTACTGTTGTTTTGGCGAGTTTGTTTTGTAACAAAGTTACCTTGATACGAGAACCTGAAACGACCACCCATTTGCTCTGGTGCATCAATCACGTAGTTGGCTGCAACGTCGATACCTTCTTGTTCAATCGCGGCTAGGTTAAAGTCGTTCACGATCGCTGTACTAATAAAGCCTGTATTCGGATCGCGAAGTACCGCACCACACAATGGATTGTTCGGATTCGGATCGTCAATATAACAGCTTTGTAGTGCTGCGCCTGGTTGAATTTGGCTTACAGCATCGGTGACACGGATACTGTAATAGTCAACGGACAAATCAAAACCGTCTATATAACTTGGCGTGTATACAATGCCGAGTGTATCTGACTCTGCTTGTTCTGGTTTGATATTCGGGTTGCCCCCGTAGGTATACTCAGCGGTGCTTGAATCGAACTGTGTACCAACAGCAGGTGCGCCAAAGGCTGCACATTGTGTTGCATCACCTATGCCTAATAAGCAAGGATCGCCGTTATAGCGCCCAGCGAGACGAGGTACAAATTGGTCACTGTTTTGATCGAATAACGATAATGAAAGTGCTGTAATTGGGCTGGCAAATTCACCTAAGTTAGGTGCTCTAAATGCTGTTAAGCGGTTTGCACGAATACGAATATCACTATTAATTGCCCAGTTGATACCTAGTTTGTAGGTGTCTTCTGCTTCTGTGTTTGAATAATCAGAAATACGGTACGCACCTTCAAAGCTAAGCTCTTCAGCAAAAGGTTGGTCAACTAAAATTGGCACTAAAATTTCGGCATAGAACTCTTCAGAACTAAAGCTTGCATCCATATCGAACGCGCTGATTGAAGCAAAGCTGGTGCCGTTTCTAAAAGCATCGCCTGGTGTTTGTTTACCAGTTTCTTTACGGTATTCATAACCAATTGCAAAATCAATAGCACCGGCTGGTAACTCGAATAGGAACCCAGAATCACCCGATAAGGTTGCTGATATCACACTTTGTGTACGGTCGCGGGTGGTATAAAGCAAGGGATCGCTAAAGTCACTAAAATCATGGTTCGGATCAAAAATATCCACGGAGTTTGCCAATGCAGCAAAGCGGCTGTTGCCATTGTTATCATTACGGTAAGCGTTGTTGTAAATAGTCGCCACTTCATCGGTTTTGCCGTATTGACCGTATACATCGTAGCGTAAGTAGTCGGTAATATCGCCTTTTAAACCCAATTGAAATTGCATTGAGTCACGCACTGCTTTGGTGTGTTGAACACCCAAACCTAAATTACGTTCAACATTAACAAGGGCATTGCCTTCACTGTCAAATGTTAGTTGGTCACGAAGCTCATCAGGGATATAAGCATTGTCTTGTGAAAGAGTCACTTGCTCATTAACAAAAATAGGTGTTTGACCACTCGCTCCCGCACCATTAACGGTTACTTTTGAGTACATAGCTCGACCATAAGCGATTGCACTGTCGCTTACGTCAACATCAAATAGTAACCCAGCAGAGAAACGATCCATTGGCTGTGTTAAGTAGCGGTGAGGAGTAAAATCAGAGGTTTGGCGTTCATTTGTTACAGCACCTGCATCGGTAATTGCAAGGCTATTGCCAGAAGCTACGTCAGTGTAGTAACCACCGCTATTAATTAAAGGTGTCGAGTTTTCAAGTGCATAATCACGTTCACCCGCTAATAACTCCTTACGCTCTGTGTAACCTAAATAACCGGTAATGTGGCCACGGCCATCAGCAATATCGCCACCAAAAATCGCCTCGAAATTTAGTTTTTCGTTACCGCCATCAGCACTTTCATAGCTGGTTGAAAACTCCGCACCAGTAAAATCATCATCTAAAACGAAGTTGACAACACCAGCCACTGCATCGGCACCGTAAACGGCCGCAGCTCCGCCAGTTAATACATCAACGCGTTTAATTAATCCGGCAGGAATGGTATTTACGTCAACCGAGTTACGAAAACTAAATGGTACGGCGCGAGTACCGTCAATAAGTACCAATGTTCGGTTTTGACCTAGGCCGCGTAAATCAATAGTTGATGAGCCAAATGAGTCACCAACTGTTGCCCCCGTACTGTTTGCACCCGCCGCAGCTTGCGGCAGCTTTGCTGTGATATCTTCTACGTTTACTGCGCGGTCGAGATGGATTTGCGCTTCGTCAACACTGACGACAGGGCTGCTAGAGGCAAGCTCTGCACGTTGGATACGCGACCCTGTTACAGTGATTACTTCTGGCTTTTTTACTTGTTCTGCTTCTTCTGCATGGGCTACGCCGATAATTGAACTTACTGCGATCGCAAGTGGCGAGAGCAGTAAAAGCGAGCGCGTTGTGGATGTTGTCTTTGCTTTCATGTTGATTCCCTAGCGTTTTATCATTTAAATCAACGCTGGTTGGCTTATTACCTAGACCATTTAGTTAATTTAATGAGTCATACTTTTTGTTATGATGCGTTCCGTGTTCTCCTTTTGGGGAGTTCACTCGTACAGTTTTAAAGCAATTTAAAAATCTTTGCAATAATTATTCTTTGAATCTATTATTTTAAAATATAAACTATTCCAACATCCAAGCTTGTTTATTTTCATATAAAAAGCTGATTTTAAGTGATTTATTTATGCATCAACATATTGAAAAACTGTACTTAAGCGCCAAAAAAGAAAAAAAATTAATTGTTGGTCTGATGAGTGGAACCTCACTAGACGGCCTTGATATCGCGTTATGTGAGGTATCAGGACAGGGTATGAATACCCATGTTGACGTTATAAAATTCACAACAGTTGACTACGATGATGATTATAAGTCACGAGTTAAACGGGTGTTTGCAAAGCGAGAGTGTGATCTTGAAGAGGTGACTCTACTGAACCCATGGATTGGTCAATTACATGGTGACATGGTTGCAAAAACGTTAGCTAAGTGGAATGTAGCGAAAGAGCTTGTCGATGTCATAGCAAGCCATGGACAAACGATTTACCACTGTCCAAAAAGTCAGCATAAGCGCCCAGAATACGGCAATGCAACATTACAAATTGGCGATAGTGATCACCTTGCTGTTGCTGCAGGAATCACCACTATTGGCGATTTTAGACAAAAACACATTGCAGCAGGAGGTGAAGGTGCCCCCCTTGCGGTGTATGGCGACTATTTGTATTTCACAAGCACCAGCGAAAACCGCATATTGCTTAATATGGGCGGCATTGCAAACTTGACCTACTTACCTAAATCAGCCGATGCGCGTGCTGTTTTTAGCTCAGATATAGGCCCTGGCAATACTATTATGGATGCATATATTCAGCGCTATTTTGCGCCGCTGCATTATGATAAAGATGCTGCAATCGCAAGCCAAGGAAAGGTAAGTGAACTTTTGTTAAATGCACTCTGTGATAATGCATTCTTCGGCCTTGCTTTTCCAAAAACCACAGGCCCCGAAGTGTTTAATTTAGGCTATTTAGCAGCGGCCCAAGCACGTAGCAACACCGAGCACTTGTCTCACTTTGATGTCATGGCAACACTGGTGCATTTTTCTGGGTTAATGATTGCCAAAGCAATAACTCAATGTAGTGACGGCCTTAGTCGAGTTGCAGTGTATGCAAGTGGTGGTGGGGTGCATAACCCATTATTAATGAAAGTTATTTTAGACAACTGCCCACAACTTTCAGCTATCAAAAACACAGATGAATTAGGTATAAACCCTGATGCCAAAGAGGCGGTGTTATTTGCTATTTTAGCAAATGAATGTTTGTCGGGTGGGCAACAGCGATTTGGTAATACCGAGCAGGGGATTCCCGATATTACCATGGGTAAAATTAGCTTTTCTGACTAAAAAAAAGCCAAGAAGCTAGCGCCAATACTACTAATGTAATGGCGTAAGCTTTGCGCTTTATCTTGCTGCTTAGTTAAGTTTTCAGCTGTACAGCTGCTAGCAGCAAGGCTCACATCAAACTGCGCACTGTCTTTTAAAGTGGCATGCTTGCCATGTAGCATGAGTTGCAATACAAACTCGCCGCTATGCGTCACATCATTTAGTGTAAGCATAATAACGTGCTGCTCTAAATCGTTTTGCGTAAGTGTATGGGCAGTAAAATAGGCAGACTCTCGCGCATCAGGACGTGTTGCACTAATAGAGATTACATCGCCCTGATGGGCATCATCTGGTAGCACGCAGCAAAAAACGACACGCTTTTGCTCATCGGCAATAAAATGCAATTGTTCATATTCTACAGTATGTGCAAGTGCAGCACACATAGGATCGTCACTAGAGGGGAGTGCAAACGAAAGTTGCACCAAGGCACTGTCCATTACTTCTTCATTACGTGGGTGATTAAATTAGCGTCAATTATTGATCAGTTAAATGACAGAATTATGACTATTGTCATAAAGCGTATTATTTATTTTAGTGTCTGTTCAACTTTGTACTTTCTGTTCCAAAACTGGAATGGTTTCTGACAAGATTGGAATAGAAAGTCTTGTATGTAAAGGGTTTTAGGGAGAGGGGGATGTCGATATTTGGGGTTTTCTGATAAGGCGTGACAGCTTTATATTTGCCTCAAAGCTACAGAAAAACCATAATGAAAATATAAAGTCCTAGAGTTAAAACAAAGCTCAGATGGGAGTAATCAAAATCTGGGAAGTCCATTTTTGTGCCGTTTCGTAACTCGAAAATACCCCAAAATGAGTTAACGTGAATGCTCTAATGACGGCTTTGATCGAGAAGCAGATCTTCACTTTCTCTATAATATGAAGCTAGCGGCTTGAACTCCTTTATTTTGTTGATATGACGAGAAAGAACTAAAAAGGCAAAAAGCAAAGCCTGAACCTAGGAGTGTTTCAAACACTATGCAACCCAAAGTGCTGATTTGGACTATTTTTTACTCATCAAGGAGAAGATTTCAGTCACTCAAACATATTTTTTTAAAAATTAAAAATTAAAAATTAAAACTTAAAAATGAAATAATGCAAAAAACTTATTAAAAAACCACCTCACAAAAAAGACACAAAACGCAGTAAAAATACCAACCTCCCTAAAATTTAGAAAATTAAGTTTCAGATTATTGAATTAACATTAAACAAAAAAACAAAACAAAGCCGATAAAAAACAAAATTAACCCATTAAATTCTTATTTGACAAAAAGAAAAAAATATTGATAAATTTAAAAGACCCAATACAGGGTCAATTAAATAAACAAGGAATATAATATGTTAGAACTAAACATTTTAACCGTGCTAGAAATCGCCAATAATTCAGTAGAAGTGGTTAACGCTGCAAAAGATTGTGGCACTAACCCATTTGAAACTGTTTAATTTTCTGGCAAGCCATAACTGGCTTGCTTTAAAATTATGGCCAATAAATTGACAACAGCTGAAGCTGTAGAGATAAAAAGAAACATAGAAAGAACAGACGCCAGTTTATCATTAAGCTATATACTTGAAGATAACAACTTTGAACAAATTTTATCCGAGTGGGAGTATAATAAATCACTAAATAGGGAGTTTATCAACAAGGCAAGCTCATCTAAAATAATGACAGACTTTACTTTTACTATTGATAAAAAACTTGTGGCTGGTAGTAGTTTTTTTCTACTCTTTCATCATTACCTTTATTTTTCAATACCTTATAAAACTTGCAAGTTAATGGGGTACAAAGGTATCTGTATGCTTATTACGGAACAGAGTTATGACATTAATCTAATAAAAAAAACAGCATTATCGCTTGGTATTGAAGCCGAGGTTATTATTTTAGATAGCAGAGGTCACTTTTTAAGAAAGGCGTTAAAGCTTGTTAAACAGGATTATGCCATATTTATGCCAGCTGACATGCCTTTTGGTTTTGATCAAAAAGGAATTAAAGAATACTTTTATAACCAAAAGCTAAATAGCCTTAAATATAGAGATGGATATTTAAGAGTAGCAAGGGCACTTAAGCAACTACCTATATTATTAGTTAACGATGTCATAGGCGATGATGAAATATTAATTAAATCTTACCCAATAAGATCTAGTGACAACCTTAATGAACAGCTTTGTTTAAGAGTATTAAAAGAGCCGGAAAAGTTTGAAAAATTAAATGATTTTAAAAAATTATTTAACTTCCCGGTACCAGATAAAGAAGTTTCATTTCATGTGTTTGATAAAATCTACACATATTGGCCAAAAAAACAACAGTTATTTTTGAACATTTAAAACAGGAATTTATAATGTATAAAATTAGATTTGCTTTGCTTCTAGGTGCAACTATTACAGCGGGTTTAGCTAATGCTTCAACACCAGAAAACGTTGCAGATATTCTAGGTCGAGATCTAAGTTTTAGTGCAGCAGGACTAGAAAATCTTGGACACGTTGGACTGTGGACAGGTAGTCAAGTACTTGAAGTTTTGGATACACCTGCCGTCATTGAAGAAAACTCATTGAATAGTTTCAAAAATGCTTCTGAGTACTGGGGATATAAAGTTAGAAGAAGCTCTGTATATATAAATAAAAGGGAAAACATTATTAAGTTTGGCCGACAACAAAAAGAGTTCTCTCCATCTTATACGCTTTCTTTTGCTGCAACTGCAGGCAAGTGGGGTTATAAGCGTGTTTATAATAACGTAACTAAAAAATGGGAAAGAAAAAAGGTTGTTATTCAAAAAGCAAAATTCAGATGCGATACTTTTGTAGCATTTTCTTGGGATCGAGCAAATGAAAGAAAGCCTTATGGTAGTACACCAACACAAATGTATAATTACTATGATTTGATGTAAGAAAGACCATATATTCCAAAGCCACATAAAGTGGCTTGTAAAGGTATAAAACAATGAAAAAGATAATTTTAATTTTTTTATTAACATCACTGCCAGCCGCACTTTTATTTTC
Organism: Pseudoalteromonas sp. L21; assembly: GCF_021728035.1. Lineage (NCBI taxonomy): Bacteria > Pseudomonadati > Pseudomonadota > Gammaproteobacteria > Alteromonadales > Pseudoalteromonadaceae > Pseudoalteromonas > Pseudoalteromonas sp. L21. The sequence goes on from NZ_JAKKCV010000002.1 coordinate 781,040, forward strand.
AAATAATAAAAACAGTGAGAATATAGAAAAAGATAAAGAAATAAATGCGCAAAATATAAAAAAAGAAAAAAATAAAAAAACAATATCGGAGAAAGAAAACAAAAAAACAAACATAATAAAAAATGAAATTTTTACAGGTCAACTATCTGAGACAGATGAAGTGTTAAAGTTAATAGTATATTCAGACACTCTTTCAAGGGAAGAAAAAATATCTGAGATATACAGCCTTATAGAAAACTATCCACCTGAATCATTTGAATTCCGATATTTAGTAGATGTTATTTCAGATTTAAAGCCATTAAAACTATCATCCGAATTCATTGATTTATATCAAATCACAGAAAACGACAAATCAAAACAAAAAATCATTAGATTACTTTCAGAGTCTACAACGATTACAGCAGAAATTGATGACAGTAAGTTAGAAGAATACACCGATGACTTTGTCAGAGTAAAAGACTTTTTTGAGAGTGAAATAAAGAACAAACATGTTAGTACTGACGTAATTAACTCTTTAGTATTTAATTATAACAATCTAATAAATACGGAAGACTACATTGACTTTATTGAAAACGAGCTAGCTAATATCAATCACTCAATTGATGATGAGCGACTATCAAAGGTAAAACTTTCGCAAGCAATGAGCGCTGAAAGCCCTGATTACCTTAAAAAACTTTTAAGCACATCGGATGTCTCGCTTTCCAGAACTGTATATAGCTACACTCAATCTATGTCTAAACATTCCCTATCAGCTGAGAAGACACAGGCTATTAAGCTCTATTTAGATAAAACTAAACAAGCTGTATTTGGGAAACATGAACAAGATAACTACGATAAAATAAATTGGATTGAAAGTGCGTCACTGGTCAGTGATAAGTCAAAAGAAGATCTAGTGGTCAATATCATTAATAGCTCAAATAATGTGGCAGAGCGGGCATTTCTAGCGTCATATTATCCAGATGCACAGTTAAGTAATGAAAGTCTTAGTACATTAAAAGATGATATAGAGAGTGAACTTGGTGTAGTTCAAGACGAAGCTCTAAGGCAGAATTTACAAACAGTACTAGAGAATATTAATCACAGGCTAGCAAACTAACTTTGACTGCGTTGAGCCATATTGTTTTTGGTCCATAACAAAGCTTTGGAGGGATCAGGGTAGTGTTTAGAAATCTGTGTCATTTCAGTATTATATATAAAATAGGAATGACAAATGACCAAAGACTTCAATTTAGAACATATTAAAGGGGTCAAGCCGCTTGCTTCATAATAAAAGTTAATAAAAATTGTACTAGCTAAGACTTGAATCTGACAGTTACCCGTTTTTCAATCGGTGGCTGTCAGTTCAAGATTTTTTAAAAGCCCACCTAAAAACGATGAACTAATATTTCTCGTTTTAACGGCTGCTTCTGACACAAAGCCCCCCGTCGGCTCTAACTCTTTTATGTCCATCAACGGGTTTTAAATATAACTCGCTTTTGCCCTTTAAAGATTTAGAGCTAATAGGTTAAGGTCGCTTATGAGCCATTTAGGATCACAATAAACCCTCATACTCGTTTACTCTCAGTCCAAAACTGAAAGATGCCTAGTTGTTCAGGGGAAGATCATTGTTAGGAGCATATACAACAAGTCTATGAGGCGTATTTAAGACACGAATAACTATCTTTGTATCAAAACAAACCCATCAATAAATCTGGTATTCACCTTTAGGTTTATTGCTATACATGAACGACTCGAGTTCCGACTTAAGTACTTCGACGATATCGGTTGTAAACGGTGTTCTTATTTCGCCGGAGTCTAAATACCTCAGTAGATCAACTTCATGTTTAATAGCTGACTGAATTGAGTAAGTTATAGGGTAGGTGACTTTAAACTGCTGATGTGAGACGACGTTATCAGGGTTTTCTATGTCAACGTAGAAGGTTAGTTGTTCATTTTCTTCACAAATATCACTGCAAGTACCATGGTCTCGAATGTAATCCATGACTATATTTTTAATGAAAATATCGAACTCATTCATATTAATCCCTCAATATATGCCCGTCCATTGGGTACAACTAAAATCTAGCAAAGAATAATAAATCTAGCCAACGCTATTTTGCAGATTTTTAGTTAACCCTCTCTGAATGAGGGGTAATGAAATAGTAGAGGGAGTAATTAATTAAGTTGTTTACAGTAGTTTTTCATGAGGGTTTAGATAGAACATCTTCTTCCATCCTTGGGTTTCATTTGTCATTAACCAAGGCAGTGGTAGCAGAGATAAAATTGAATAGTGAACGTGTGACGGTTTACCAATTGCGTTGCCAGAATTACCTAATGTGCCGATGGTATCGCCTATTTTAACAAGGCTCCCACTCGCGATTGAAAGGCTATCTAGGTGAGAAAAGTAATGAATACGCCACTTAGGCCCTAAAATAGCAATTGCTTTACCACCCTTGTTGAGATGACCTGAAAAAACAACTATGCCAGAGCTTGCAGCTGAAACGGGGGTTCCCTTCTCGCCAAATATATCTATACCTTTATGTACAACAGAAGAGCCCCAAGGCTCGAACCAAAAAGTTTCATGGTTCCAATCACTCGGTGTCGCTCCTTTAACAGGAATAATGATTTTTTCTGGTATCAACATGCCAATTAAGATTATCAAGCCTAAAGTAAGGAAACTATATTTTATGTATTTCATTGTCTTATCCATGACATATTTTTAATTAAAGCTGACCCATTAAACTCATTAATAGTCTAAAAAACAATACAAAAAAACAATACAAAACAACGCCACCTGTTGTTTGGAACACTCTGATTCATAATAAGGGGTTTAATTTTTATGTATCTTAAACTGAATTTTATCTTTCAGTTTAAAGCGTGAGCCGTAAAAGGGAGGAAAGTGCTTCAAGGTATGGTGAAGCACTTTTAATGAATAGATTAATGTGTAGATTTAAGAATAACGTGGGGAGCGAGCTTATTAACTACGCGCCTAATTCAGCTCTTACGATTTCAGCACCTTGACTAAGTGCGCTTAGTTTAGCTCTAGCTATATCTCTTGAAAGCGGTGCCATACCGCAGTTGGTACAGGGGTAGAGTTTGTCAGCATCTACATATTTGAGAGCTTCGCGCAACGTTGCGGCCACTTCATCGGGTGTTTCAATATCAGTGGTTGCTACATCAATTGCACCAACCATTACTTTTTTACCGCGAATAAGTTCAAGCAGTTCAATAGGTACGCGAGAGTTGTGACACTCCAGCGAAATAATATCGATATTCGATTTTTGTAGTTTTGGAAACACTTCTTCGTATTGACGCCATTCACTCCCAAGCGTTTGTTTCCAATCTGTGTTTGCTTTGATGCCATAGCCGTAGCAAATGTGTACGGCTGTTTCGCATTTTAAGCCTTCGATTGCTCTTTCTAGACACTTAATGCCCCAGTCATTTACATCATCAAAAAATACATTAAACGCAGGCTCATCAAATTGAATAATATCAACGCCAGCGGCTTCGAGTTCTTTGGCTTCTTGATTGAGAATTTTGGCAAATTCCCAAGCCAGCTTTTCTCGGCTTTGATAGTGGGCGTCATACAAGGTGTCTATCATTGTCATAGGGCCTGGCAATGCCCACTTTATTGGCTGTTTGGTTTGTGAACGTAAAAATTTAGCGTCTTCAACAAACACCGACTTACTGCGTGATACCGGCCCAATGACGCTTGGTACACTTGCCTCGTAGCGATTGCGAATAGTAACTGTTTTACGGTTTTCAAAGTCAACACCATTCAAATGTTCAATAAAGGTGGTTACAAAGTGTTGGCGTGTTTGCTCACCGTCGCTGACAATATCAACGCCAGCCTGTTGTTGCTCTTGCAGGGCTACACGTAGCGCATCTTGTTTGCCATCAATAAGCTCTGCGCCTTGTAACTTCCATGGCGACCATAGAGTTTCGGGTTCAGCGAGCCAAGAAGGTTTTGGTAAGCTGCCCGCTGTCGATGTTGGTAATAATTTTTTCATGTTAACTCTCATTAAATCGCGTAGTTAGCCGACCACTGTTCCAAAACTGATTGATAAGGCTTAATAAAGTGCTGTTCAGTAAACTTACCTTGAGCAATAGCAAGTTGGCTGCGTTCTTCGCGGTCATAAACTATCTGTGTGATAGAGTGATCGGCATTTCGTAAATTTGGTTGATACTTGCTACCCGCTACGGCGTTTGCGTTATAGATCTCCGGTCGATAAATCTTTTGGAATGTTTCCATGGTACTGATTGTGCTGATTAGCTCTAAATTAGTGTAATCATTCAATAAGTCACCAAAGAAATAGAACGCCAACGGTGCAACGCTGTTTGGTGGCATAAAGTAACGAACTTGTAAGCCCATCTTTTTGAAATACTGTTCTGTGAGTGACGATTCATTAGGTTGATACTCGACACCTAAAACAGGGTGGTGATTTTCAGTACGGTGATATGTTTTATTGTCAGAAACGCTTAGGCAAATAACCGGAGGCTTCTTGAAGTGCTGTTTATAAGTTTCTGAATCAATAAAGTATTTGAATAACTTACCGTGTAGATCGCCAAAGTTATCTGGAATACTAAATTCTTCTCTGCTTTTATTGTGATCAAGTAATAGCACACTAAAATCATAATCACGGACATACGATGAGAAGTTGTTACCAACAATTCCCTCAATACGTTCATTGGTTTTATGGTCAATGATATTGGTCTTTAAAACTTCAATTGAAGGAAACGCTTCACCACTACCTGCAATATCTAAATCAACAGAGACAATTTCAAGCTCAACAGAATAGCGGTTGCCTTGTGGATTATCCCAATTTGCCAGTGCATTGAAACGGTTATCTATCATTTTTAATGCATTACGTAAGTTCTGCTGGCGACTTTCGCCACGTGCTAGGTTAGCGAAGTTAGTGGTAATACGGGTGCTGTTTGACGGTTGGTAATTTTCGTCAAGGCGAATACTCTTAATTGTAAATGAGAAATTATGTTTCATGGCAATGTACCTAATGTCCTGAGATAAATGATTGCTGCTCACCTTCCTTTAATAGCTAGGTCATTAACCTTGAGGTGGCTTGGGTATCTATTTATACGTGCCCCGCATCATGAAGAAAAACGTTTTTATTTCAGGTAAAACATGAATTTGATTCATACCTGAATGAGGTGATTAGTTTATCGAGTGGCAAAGAGAGGATAATATCTGGAAAAATACCTTTGAATGTCTAGATGGCTAGATGTTTTTATTGGTGTTGTGATTTTTTCATATAAAACGTGAGTAATATTCACCCCTTATCATTGTCTTCATAGTCATTTGTGCTGCTTTAAGTTGTTATACTCGGCTCCCTAACTAATAACAAAGACAAGTAAAATGAATGAATTAATCGTGTTAATACTAGCTTGTGCGATACTCGGCAGTGGTGTTGGCTTTTTGGCAGGGCTCTTGGGGATCGGTGGTGGCTTAGTGATCGTGCCGATATTAAGTATGATACTGCTGCATTTTCAGGTGTTGCCAGCAGAGCAAGTTGTGCTGGTGGCTATTGCTACATCGCTCGCTTCAATCCTGTTTACTTCAACATCATCAGCCATTGCTCACCATAAAAATGGCAATGTGCCTTGGCAGCTTGCGCCTTGGGTTATGACAGGAGTTGCATTAGGCGCACTGATAAGTGGTTTCTTAGCAGCGTTATTACCGCAAAATGTAGTACGAATTGTGTTTGCGGTAAGTGTGGTGCTTATTGCATTAAAAATGATTTTTGGCAGTAAAAATGATGCCCAAACAGCTCGCGCATTACCAAATAAAGGGCTTTTAACGTTTTATACAACAATCACAGGCGGTTTATCTGCCATGATAGGCATTGGTGGTGGTGCCGTGTTGGTACCGCTACTCACGTTTTTCTCGGTCGATATGAAAAAAGCTATTGGCTGCGCCTCGGCGTGCGGTATTGTGATTGCCCTGTTTGGCTCAGTGGGTTACATCAGTTCGGGCAGTCAGTACTTTACGTTAAAAGAGGGCTTTGCTGGTTTTGTTTATTTACCTGCCTTGTTTGGGATTGTCTGTACTTCGTGGTTTACCGCGCCGTTAGGGGCAAAAGCGACGCATCACTTGCCAGTATCTACTATTAAAAAAATCTTTGCAGGATTGTTGGTTATTATGGCTGTGAACATGCTTACTCGGTGATAACTGAAAACGGTAAAGTGAGCCCTTAAAATATATTAACTTGGGCTTTTTTTACCTTTGTGTTGATTACGAATAAACCAGCGCATAGCGCCAAGTATAAATAACACACCTACAGCTAAGCCGCTGAAAAGCCAAGTTATACGTCCAGTTAAATTAAGAAAACTACCATCATGTATAGGATGAAGCCAATTTAAAATAGTAGTGCTGGTGCCTTGTTTCTGGTAATCGAATACCTCTGAAATTTCACCTGTATGGCCGTCAATATAGACATAGCTGTGCGGAAAACGGCGCGATGGGTCACCCTTTGTTTGCACTCTAACTCGATAATAAAACGGGTTGCCGTTTGTTGCGGGTGTTTCTATCCATGCACCTCTTGAGTTAGGTAAAGTATTTAGTGCTAAACTCAATGCTGTATTGGGTTCAATGATAGTGTTATCTGCATCAGTACCATAAGGATTTACAGGAGCCTCCGCTGTGTCTATTGGCCCTGTTATTTTTATTAAAATTGCCGTTGACTCTTTAGGGAGTGCTAACATTACGCCAGTAACTGACAAAATGACTAAGGGTATTATAAAAATCAGCCCAAGCAATTTATGCCAATCGTAAAGCCTGCCGATAGGCGATGGGCGTTTTTTAAATTTAATTTGTCTTTGCCATTGCCCTCGTTTTGGCCACCATGCAAATAAGCCACTGAATAACAAGTATAAAATAGCTAAACCTGCGTAGCCTAAAAGCCAAGTTCCCGTGTTACCTAGTAGTAAAGTGAAGTGCAGGTTATACAGCCACGTCATTAAATATTGACCCCAATAATCGTGGCGTAGAATTGTATTGCCATCACGTGAGAGCCATACCATTAACGGCGCAAATTCGAGATGCTGTGTTTCAGGCGGATTGTAATATCGAGCGGGAATTAGCTCTGCATTTGCCGTTACTTCAAAACGCCAACTACCTAGTTTATCAGGATATTGTTTGCGCAGGGTATTCAGTGCGTTACTAAAATTAGGCGAAGCGTTGCTCTGCAACTTGGAATGGGAGATGTTTAAGCTTTGATCAAGCTCGTCGTAAAATACTAATAACGAACCTGTTAGTGCGATAACACAAAATAATAACCCAAGGCTCAGGCCAAGCCATTTGTGTATACGGCGGTGCAGTTTTCGCCAGTTGAGCATTGAGAACCCCTTATAATTACTGGCTTTATTCAATATGCCAAGAAATATTATTTCATAAATTAATTGCGCTGGGCAATGCGACAAAATGTCACAGTCGCTCTCAAATAAGGTCAGACAAGGTTTGCTTTATTTATATAACAAAATTATTATATAAATAAATTGTTATGGAGTGACCATGAAAGTTCTCTTTTTATGTATAGAAAATTCAGCTCGTTCAATTATGGCTGAGGCATTACTTAAACATCATGGTAAAGGTGAGTTTGAAGTGTTTAGTGCAGGTACAGAACCTTATGCGGTAGACCCTCGTACGCTTGCGGCGATTGAGCATTTTGGTTTAAAAACCGATAACTTACACTCAAAGCACTTAAACGATGTAACTAATCTGCATTTTGATTACGTTATTACCTTATGTGATGACGCTACAAAAGAATGCGCCAATCGCGTCGATGGCAGCCATTGCCTTGCGTGGGACTTTGCAGATCCTAAATCTCGCTCCGAACCTCATGCTTTTGAAAAAACCTTGCAAGAGATCAATGAGCGAATTAAACAGTTTGTACAATCCCATAACAAAGAAAAGCCCGTCTCTATTTCGCCAACCACATTTTATAAAGCGCTTGCAGATGATATTCGTTTAAAAAGCTTATTACTTATCGCCGTTGAGCAAGAGGTTTGCGTGTGTGAATTAATGACGGCACTTAATGAGCAAAGCCAACCAAAGGTTTCAAGGCATTTAGCGCAGCTGAAAAAGCAGGGCATTTTGTCGGATAGAAAACACCAGCAGTGGGTGTTTTACTCTTTAAACCCGACTCTACCTATGTGGATGAAGCAAACAATTACCTCGACCGTGGTAAACGAACCGAATTTTATAGAGAACGAGTTAGCAAGGCTAAATGCGATGGGAGATGATCGCCCAACCCGTGTTGCTCGCTGTTGTAATTAAACAAAGCGGTTTGCTGTTAACTGTCGGCAAACTCGGTAAACAAGTTAGACAATTTTCAAAAAGTAGGAGCTTAATAATGGCAATTAAAGTAGGCATTAATGGTTTTGGCCGTATGGGTCGTTTATCGCTAAGAGCAGCGTTTGCATGGGACGACGTTGAGTTTGTGCAAATTAATGACCCTGCGGGTGATGCAGCAACACTGGCTCACTTACTAAAATATGATTCGGTACACGGTATTTGGCCTCATGAGGTTGAAAGTAACGATAACGCAGTGATTATCGATGGTCACGAAATTAACGTCACACAAAATAAAGCAATTGCAGACACTGATTGGTCTGGCTGCGATATCGTCATTGAAGCCTCGGGCGTGATGAAAAAAACCGAGTTACTGCAAGCCTACCTTGAACAAGGTGTGAAAAAAGTTGTTGTCACTGCGCCTGTAAAAGAAGACGGCGTGTTAAACGTTGTAATGGGTGTAAACGATGATTTATACGATGTACAGCAGCACGATATTGTGACTGCGGCATCATGCACTACCAACTGTTTAGCGCCTGTGGTTAAAGTACTGCAAGAAAAAATTGGCATCAAACATGGTTCAATGACGACCATTCACGATATCACTAATACGCAAACTATCTTAGATGCGCCGCATAAAGATTTACGCCGTGCTCGCGCATGTGGCATGAGCTTAATTCCAACTACAACAGGCTCTGCAACAGCGATTACACATATTTTCCCTGAACTTAAAGGCAAATTAAACGGCCACGCGGTTCGTGTGCCTTTAGCGAATGCATCAATCACAGACTGTGTGTTTGAAGTTGAAAAGCCGACTACCGCTGAGCAAATTAACCAATGGATGCAAGAAGCCGCAGAGGGTGAGCTAAAAGGCATTTTAGGCTATGAAGAAAAGCCACTTGTTTCTATCGATTACAAAACAGATCCACGCTCAAGCATTGTTGATGCGTTATCAACTATGGTTGTGAACGAGACACAAGTTAAGCTGTATGTTTGGTACGATAACGAATGGGGTTATGCAAACCGCACTGCCGAACTTGCCCGTAAAGTTGCGTTATCATTAAAAGGTTAAAAGCAATGACGCGTTTGGCTAATCTTCCCGCTGATATAAAGCAGTACTTAATTGTCACTGGGAATTACTGGGCATTTACGCTAACAGATGGCGCATTGAGGATGTTGGTGGTATTGCATTTTCATGCGCTTGGCTACTCGCCTTTGAGTATTGCCATGCTGTTTTTGTTTTATGAGATTTTTGGTGTTGTTACTAACTTAGTAGGTGGCTATTTAGGCGCAAGGCTTGGTTTAAACAAAACTATGAATATTGGCCTTGCCATACAGGTGGCGGCGTTGTTCATGCTGGCAGTCCCTCCTGACTGGTTGAGCGTTGCCTATGTGATGTTAGCGCAGGCTCTGTCGGGCATTGCAAAAGATCTCAATAAAATGAGTGCTAAAAGCTCAATTAAAATGCTGGTTGCCAGTGGCCAAGAAGGCACCTTGTTTAAATGGGTGGCGATACTAACGGGCTCTAAAAATGCATTAAAAGGTGTGGGTTTCTTTTTAGGTGGCTTACTTCTCACATTAATGTCGTTTAAAGGCGCAATGCTCGCGATGGCTGCCACTTTGCTGGTGGTGTGGTGTTTCAGTCTTTATGCACTTAAAAATGATTTAGGCAAAGCCAAAAACAAACCTAAGTTTAACGAGGTATTTTCAAAAAGCAGTTCAATCAACATTTTGTCAGCAGCAAGGTTGTTCTTGTTTGGTGCGCGTGATGTTTGGTTTGTTGTTGCACTTCCGGTGTTTTTATCGCAAGCCTTTGGTTGGGACCATTGGACTGTGGGCGCTTTTCTAGCTACTTGGGTAATTGGTTATGGGATAGTGCAATCTTTTGCTCCTAAAATCATTAAGCTTAATAAGCAAACATCACCGAGTGCAGAAACAGTTAAGTGGGCATCATGGCTTGCTTTAGTGACTTTAGCGATTGCCCTTGCTATTGGCTTTGAGTGGGCTGTAAAACCTATGCTCATAGGTGGGCTAATGTTATTTGGTGTGTTATTCGCGATTAACTCATCTTTGCACAGTTACTTGATTGTTAGCATGGCCGATGCCGATGGCGTATCACTCGATGTCGGGTTTTATTACATGGCTAATGCTGTGGGGCGCTTGGTTGGTACAGTGCTGTCTGGTTTAGTTTTTCAGCTATATGGCTTGGCAGCGTGCTTGGCTATCTCACTGGTGTTTATTGTTTTTACCGTACTTATTTCAACTAAATTACCAAAACAAATTTAGTTTCATGTAAGGTAAGCTGCTCACCTATTTATTGTTGTCCATCATAATATATGAATGAAGGCATTGAAGCACTTGAATAAAAATTATTAATATCTATAAGTAGTAAAGTAACTTTTTATGAAGTTATGTGAGGTGTTATGTCAGCTTTCGCAAAGAAAATGGGCATGCCTGAAAAGAGGGGGATACAACTTAGTTAGATTCGATGTCCAAACACATTCAAGATTTATTTGAAAGTGTCTCAAATTAGCACTGCTTAGAGCCTTAAAATTATCAAAGAGCGACAGAAATCTCAGATTTTAATCGCTCTTTTGAAAATAAACCCTGCCAACAGCTTATTTATTAACTGAGTTCAATAATGCGTCTCGATTTAATATCGTGGCGCGATTTTTGCCATTAAAGTGAGCTACAAATTATGCTTTTTTAACGAACTTAGCTGTCACCATCATTTCACCGACACCATCAACTTTACAGTCGAGTTCGTGATCTTTTTTATCAAGCACTCGGCGGATTAACGCTTTGGTGCCGATTTTAATGACTTGTGAACTGCCTTTGATTTTTAAGTCTTTTGCAACGGTTACTTTGTCGCCATCAGCCAACAGCGTGCCGTTAGCGTCTTTTACATTGATAATGTCATCTTCATTGACCGTATCAGGATTCCATTCATGGGCGCACTCTGGGCAGATAAGATTATTTTGTTCCGGATAAACATATTCCGAATTACATTGTGGACAGGGAGGATAAGACATACACTTCACTCTTAATCATTTGATTCTTTGTAGTTTAACCGTTTTGGCAAAAGGATTCGATTGTTTGCTCATTTATGAGCGTTGATTTTTATTAAATTGATGAGTTTTGTCTAAGTTAATGTGATACAGCTTTATGAAAGGGAAATATAATAATGATACGATTTTTAGCTGCTTTGTTAGTGTTATTTTCAAGTATGGCTTATGCAACGGATGCTCCTCACCGAGGAGACATTACCACCGATGAGTTACTTAAAGATTACCCTGCATTTAATAAAGAGTATGAGAGCTTTTCGCCAAGCAAAGAAGAGCTTGTAAAAATTAAAGCACTGCAAGGTAAGCAAGTATTGGTATTTTTGGGCACTTGGTGTCATGACTCAAAACGAGAAGTACCGCGCTTTTTAAAATTACTCAATGCTGCAAAGGTACAGTTAGATTCGCTGCGTTTAGTGGCGGTAGGCTATGATAAACGCGATCCCAATGGTCTGGCTAAGCAATACGATGTGCGTTATACGCCTACCATCATTGTCAGCGATGACGAAAAAGAGCTTGTGCGTATGATTGAGAAACCAAAGCAAAGTATTGCTGCTGATCTCACAATACAGGGTCAAACTTTATAAACTCCTCAATCGGTATAGGCATTGATATTAAATACCCTTGCACATAATCAATGCGTTTATCGCTGACCAGCTCCCACTGCTCTGAACTCTCAACCCCTTCAGCGGTGATAGTCAGATTTAGTTGATGGGCTAAGTCACTCATGGTCTGTAAAAATAAACCATCGCGTGGGTTTTCAACGCAGTTACAAATAAAGGCGCGGTCTATTTTTACATTATCTAATGGGAATTGCTGAATCGAAGCGAGTGATGAGTAGCCAGTGCCAAAGTCATCAAGTGATAAGTCAAATCCAACGGCCTTGAGTTCATGCATTAAACTAATAGCATACTGTGTATTTTGAAATAGCGCTGATTCGGTAATTTCTAAATTAATTTTTTGTGTAGCAGGAAACAGCTGCGCTTTTTCACTTGTTAGTCGATTAACAAGGTGCGCATCTGAAAATTGTTTACGTGATAAGTTGATCGACATTTTTACATGGATATTGTTCGCCACAAGGCTGTGGCAATCTTTTGCGACTCTTGCGACAATCCAGCGCGAAAGGAGGTTAATTAGCTCAGATTGCTCAGCAATGGCGATAAACTCCTGTGGGGATACAAAACCTCGTACAGGATGTTGCCAGCGAATAAGTGCCTCGCAGCCTATCAGTTTTCCATCTTTTGTATTTACAATAGGTTGATACACCATACTAAGTTGTTTATCGGTTGAAAGTGCATGCCTTAAGTCACTTTCTAAATCACTTTGTGCGATTAGTTTGTCTTTAAGAGACTGACTATAAATGGTGTAGGCTTTTTTCTGTCGGTGGCATTCATTCATGGCAATTAATGTTGTGTTAATTTGCTCTGCTGCATCTAAATTCTGTAAGTGCGGATAGCCTATGCCAACATAAAAATGATAAAAATGAGCTGTACCTGCTGTTTCAATCAGCCCCGCGACACGGTGTTGTAGTTCATCGATGAGAGTTGCAAGTTCTTCGTCAAAAATTCCCTCTTTTAGCAAGAGCATAAAGCAGCCTAGTTTAATATGAGAGCAGAATGCTTGGTGTTGCTCTGCAAACTCAATTAAGCGATTGGCTAAGGCTTTTTGTAGTTCATTTGACGCCTTATATCCGTACATGTCTTCAATTTGCCTGTAGCCTTTAATTTCTAGGCAAATTAGAGTTAAACCCGAGTTATATTGGTTTTTAGAGCATAGGCTGGTGATATATTTTTCGCTGTAGTGGCGGTTTGCTAATCCCGTTATGGGATCAAAATGAGCTTGTTGATATAGTTCATGCTGTTTTTGCTTTTCAGCACTAATATCTTCTACTGTTCCCACCAAGGTTTTTGTTTTGTTATTCCACTCAGCATACTCATGAAACCAGCGTTGTTCACCATTGATTTTTATTGTGTACTCAAGCTCACTGGGGCTGGCTGGTTTTGCGTTTATAAAATTAAGAAATGCATTTTTATAGGCACTATCAATTTGGTCACATACTTGTTGAATTGGCTGCTTAGGTGACTTCGTTTTAAATAATTTAGTCGCTTGTGCAGAAAGGTGTCTCGATTCACTGTAAGGCGAAATGTGCCAACTGCCTACACCACTCAGTGTTTGGGCCTGTTTTAAGGCTAATGCTTGCTCAGAAAGCTCATTGGTTCGCTTTGTTAGCAATGACTCTAAGTTTTTTTCATGTTCGCGCAGGCGCAAAGTGATGCTAATTAAGTAACTAATTAAAGACGAAAAAGCTAAAACAATGAATGTTAAAATGCCTATCTCAGCATACGCACGATACGCAAATTCATCTTTTATCCCTACAATCCATAATTGATTTTTGACAGGTAGTGAACGTGTTTCCCATTTAGTATTATTAAACGCATGCTCTCCTAATAAAGGAATGTAGTTCCCATCGTTGTTTTGCCACACCTCGATAATATGGGAGTGGGATACATGTTTTAATTTTATTTTATTAATAAACTCAGGAAAGCGAAGCACTACAATGCTGAATCCCCAGAAAGAGCCTTTGTTGAATATAGGTAAGCGGGCAACTAATCCAGCCCCCCCTTGAGAAAGTTGCTTTGGGCCATCAAGCTGCATTTGCTCAGTTTGAATTGCTTTTTCTAGTGAGGGTCTTATTGAAGGGACAGCAAACAAATCACTGTTAATGACTCCTTCGTGTGTAACAAGCGGATAACTATAAGTAATAACGCCATTTGGGGCGAGTTGGATGGTTTGACTACCGTCACTATGCTTTAGAATATGCTTGGCGAGCGTTTCAAACTGTGTCTTTGTGTAGCTGGCATCACGCATCGCATCTCTAATTAAATAAGGACCGAGCAAGGCTGTTTCTAGGTTTGTTTTTAAATCGTTTGTATAACTATCAAGAACAGACTCTTGTTCAATATGATGCATTGTTTGTCTATCGAGATAAACTTTAAACGCAATAATCGAAAATAAGCAAAAAGTCAGAATGAAAGAGATCACACTTAGTGAAGATTTGTTATTATTTCGCAAAGAGTTCGTATTCCCGATTAATAATGCAATTTAAGTATTGAGCAGGTTTTTAAAAATACTAGTTTAGGGTTGTTTTATTGTCTAGTTAGTAGACATAAAATAGGGCGTTATTGCTGTTAAAAGTACAAATATTTGTACCGAGAAACAGTAACTTGAAATTTAGAAGTGTAAAAGCAATGTACCAAAGTGTGATTAAAGCCATAGATAAAGCGAATGCTGCAGACCCTAATAAAGTGACTGTAGATGGGAAACCCTATGGCAAAGAGAGCCTGTACGCTACGCGTATGAGTGAGATGTTGCAGCGTTTTAATCCATCGGCAGATGAATTGATGTGTATCGCAGCTCACGGACAACACATTGAACGTTGGCGCTCTCCTCGAAGTGACTTTCCATTAGGAAAACAAGGCTACTATCAATGGCGTACTGCTTTATATGATTTTCATGCTGAACGTGTTACAACGTTAATGCAACAGGCAGGCTATTCGTCAGATGAATGCGAGCGTGTCTATGCGGCAGTCGCTAAAAAGAATATAAAACGTAATCCCGACAGCCAACTCATTGAAGATATCGCAAGTCTTGTGTTTATTGAACATTACATGCTTGATTTTGCAAGTAGCAAGCCTGATTACGATGAGCAAAAATGGCTGGGCATTATTCGTAAAACATGGCAAAAAATGTCAAACGAAGCACATGAATTTGTACTCGCTGGTAACATCAGCTTACCTGAGCCGCTTAAACCGCTAATTACAAAAGCGCTAAATTAATTGTAAAACAAGGATGTAAAATGTATTGCCCGCGAACAAAAGTAGCGCTTGAAGAAACAACTATTGGTGATATTAAGGTTTATTTATCCCCAACTGGCGGTGTGTTTTTTGATAATCGACAAATCTTTCATTTCAGCGACCCAAGGTTAAAGCCCGCACAAGTGCTGGTGGCTCATTTACAAACACTGCCACCTGAGTCAATAGATTTAAAAAAGCGGATTCATTGTCCTAAGTGTCCTGATGTTGTCATGATGCGGCGCTTTTTTACGCCGCTTAAAGTGGTTGAAATTGATGAGTGTCCGAACTGCGCTGCAATTTGGCTAGATAATGGGGAACTTGAAAAAATTCATGAGAATCACCTAACCCCAAAAGAGCGTGAAATGCTGCGCATCGACATGGCAAATAACAATGGCTATATTCAAGTTAAAATCCCAAAACGTCGTCATCATATTCATGTAGAAAAGTCTGCTGCCGATGAAAACTCGAACCTACAAAAGCTCGCAGAGCTTGCGTATTTGTCTTTGTTGAATGAGTGATTACTTGTATAACCTCGGTAGTTAAACTTTAGGAAATTCATTGTTCAAAGAGCAGGGGTTTTTAAGCGTAATTAATTACTTAAAAATGGTAATTTAAATCTCTACTAGACAAATGAGGGTGCCCTCGATTGCGCGAACATAGGCATAGTGTTGAGCATCTTTTTTGGTTGGTGGGCATAAAGGCTCTGCCCCTGCGAGCACCGCTTTATCGTAGCTTTCAACTAAGTTCTTACAACTAAAACGTAGCTCAAAGCCAAGCGCAGGTTGCTTTGGATGGGCGCGAATGTAGCCTTGTTTAAAATAAGATTGGGCATATGGGTGAGTGGCAAATGCTAGTTTTACCGTGCCCGTTACGAGCTCGCCATACTCTGCATCATCACTGATATGATTGGTATTTAAAGCAAATGCTTGATAGTAAAAGTCGAGTACTTCTTCTACGTTATCGACGTAAATAACCTGACTTATAAACTCCATTTGTACACTCAAAGTGATTATTGATTCTTTAAATAAAGCATACTTTTTACGATTTTGCAGAGATAAAAAAACCTTGTAAGTGTTAATTACAAGGTTTTCATCTTAATAGATACTGTCGTTAAGATTTATTACGGTTTTCTTTTGCAAAGGCACGTATTTTACGTTTTTGCGATAGCGTTACTTTATTGGTACGGCCTGCGTATGGGTTATCGCCTTCTCTGAATTCAATTTTGATTGGCGTGCCCATAATACCTAATGCTTTACGATAGTAATTCATTAGGTAGCGCTTGTAGCTGTCTGGTAAGTCATGCACTTGGTTACCATGAATAACGATACGTGGCGGGTTATAACCACCGGCATGTGCATACTTAAGTTTAACACGACGACCACGAACGAGTGGTGGCTGGTGGTCTGCTTGTGCCATATCCATGATACGACGTAGCATTGCTGTGCTGATACGCTTAGTTGCTGACTCATACGCTTCGTCCACTGACTCAAACAAGTGACCAACACCGGTACCATGTAGCGCAGATATAAAGTGTAAACGAGCGAAGTCAATAAAACCTAAACGGCGGTCAAGTTCTGATTTAATACGCTCTTTCACGTAATCGTCAAGGCCATCCCATTTGTTTACCGCAACAACCAACGAGCGGCCCGCATTAAGAGCAAAGCCAAGTAAGCTTAGATCTTGATCAGAAATACCTTCGCGCGCATCAACTACTAACAATACAACGTTAGCATCTTCAATTGCTTTAAGGGTTTTGATCACTGAGAACTTTTCAACTACATCGCTTACTTTCTTGCGCTTACGAACACCGGCGGTATCGATTAAGATGTACTCTTTATCGTTACGGGTCATCGGAATGTAGATAGAGTCGCGTGTTGTACCTGGCATATCGTAAACAATAACACGTTCTTCGCCTAAGATACGGTTTGTTAGTGTTGACTTACCTACATTAGGACGACCAATAATAGCGAGCTTTACAGGCTTGTCGGCAAAGGCTTGCGCATTGTCTTCGCTTTCTTCATCTTCACTGTAAAGATCAACGAGTTCGTCATCGCTTTCTTCAAGCTCTTCTGTTTCACCTGCCAGTTCAGCGATTACAGGTTGTAGAGTTGTTTCAAGTAGTTGTGTGATGCCACGGCCGTGAGCCGCCGCAATATGATGAATATCACCTAAGCTTAATTGGAAAAACTCTGCACAGTAGGAGTCTGCATCAATACCATCTACCTTATTGGCAACAACAAAGCATTTTTTTTGCTGTTTACGCAAGTGATTAGCAATTGCTTGGTCTGCGGCAGTCATACCCGCGCGGGCATCAACTAAAAATAAGACGATATCAGCCTCTTCAATCGCAAGTAGCGACTGCTCAGCCATTTCAGTTTCGATACCATGTTCTGAGCCGTCGATACCGCCCGTGTCTACCACGATAAATTCATAGCCATCGTAATCAGCTTGGCCATATTTTCTATCTCGTGTTAAGCCAGGAAAGTCGGCAACGAGGGCGTCACGAGTACGTGTTAAACGGTTAAATAATGTGGATTTGCCCACATTGGGTCGCCCAACAAGAGCGATCACGGGAAGCATAAACTACCTCTTAAAAAAACAACAAAAGGCTTCGCTAAGCGAAGCCTTATAAAAAGTACAAGTAATATTAATAAGTTAGTCTGGAATTTTGACCGCGCTAACTTCACCATCTCGGGTGTATAAAATTAATTTGTCACCAGCAACAACAGGCTCAACGAAGAAACCTGAGCTGTCAAAGTCTTCACGAGAAACAAGCTCACCTGTTTCTTTATTTAGCCAATGTAGGTTACCTTCTTGGTCGCCAAGGGCTATATAATTTCCTGCAATGGTTGGTCCTGTAAGGTACCAACCGCGCAGTGCTGGCTGACTCCAACGTTCAATGCCTGATGATTTATCTAAAGCATAAATTACGCCATCGCTATCGACAACGTAAATGTGTTGGCTATCCATAGATAAGTCACGATAGCTGCTGTACTCTCGTTTCCAGACAACATTACCAGAACGAATATCAACAGCTGCTAAGTTACCATTATAGGCGATAGCGTAAGCATATGGGCCACTAATTAATGCTTGTGTATCAACATCAACAAGACGCTCGAATTCAGAAGCCCCTTTTGGCGTTGCAATTTCAGCACTCCATGCAGAGTAGCCATTTTCTGAAATAAGCACGCTTAATCGGCCCGTTTCAAGGCCAAGTAGAACGCCACCATTTGCAACGGTTGGAGAGCTTTGCCCGCGTAACGTAAGAGGGGGTACTTCTTGTTCAAAGCGCCAACGCTCTTCACCGGTATCTGGGTGAACAGCTAATAGTTTACCTGAGCCTAAGTTAACGAACACCAGACCATCACCGGCGGCTGGTTTAGACAGTACTTCACCAGGCATGGTTTTACGCCAGGCAATTTCACCTGTTTCGCGATCAAGCGCGGTTAAGTAGCCGTGCTCAGAGCCAACAAAAATTTTGCCGTATGCTTGTAAAATACCGCCAGAAAGCTTCGCGCTTTCTGTACTTTCCCATGGCCAAAATGCTGGGTTTTCACGTACGTCTGTTTGCCATAGTGTATCGCCATTTTCAAGCGATAGGGCTTCAACTTCACCTTCACGGTTCGCTACATACACAACATCATTATGCACTGCAGGTGTCAGGCGAGAAAAGTAATGCTCTACACCATCACCGATTGATTCTTGCCAAATGATGTCTGTTTCAAATTGATTAACGATTTCTGGCAGCACTAATTCTTCTTCGTCATCACTTGACGAACAGCCTGTTAGGGTTGCAATACACAGAGCAAGTGTAGCCGCTGTTAACTTCTTCATCTTAACCCCTTACGCCGCTGGGCTAGTTTGTGCTAAGTCATCAAGTTTAATTTGTAATAAAGGGTTATTCTCAAGACCCCCTTTGTCAGCAGCTGCTTGATACTGTGTACGTGCCTGAGCCTTATCACCTTGCGCAGAAAAAATATCACCTTTAAGTTCAGCGACAGTTGCTGCAAATGATTCAGGTAACTGCGAGTTTAAAGTAGCCAGCGCTTGGTCATATTGTTTTTGGGCAATATGAACACGTGCAAGACGTGTTGCAGCCGTTGCTTTTAACTCAGGGTTTTTCTCATTCGTGATGATCCAGTTAAGCTTTTCGCTTGCTGCATCAAGATTATTTTTTTCTACCGCTTCTTTTGCTGCAACAAATGCTGTTAGAGTACTGTAACTTGATTCGCTATTCTCATTGATAAACGTATCTGCTTTGTCTAACACTGCGCCGCTATCAACAAGTTTAGTGAAAGAGTCTGATGCTGTTTCAGCTGTTGTGATTTGGTTTTGGTTATACGCTTTCCAACCGTATAAACCACCTAAACCAGCAACAATACCAATAGCTAGTGCGACACCATTTTCACGGAAAAAGCGTTTAATCGCTTCTGCTTGTTGTTCTTCTGTTGAATAAATATCCATGCTTACCTCTGTTGCTCACTGGGCTTATATAAGCGCAGCAAGTAGCGTCTTCGCTTCTTCTAATTTTAGGGTGACTTGTTCTTTACGCTCTCGTAAGTACTTAATAGTCACAACGCCTTGTTCTAATTCATCTTCGCCGATAATTACCGCGACTAATGCATCGCTCTTATCTGCACGTTTTAATTGCTTTTTAAAGTTGCCGCCGCCAGCGTGCACCATCACACGTAAGCCCGCAACATCTTTACGTAATTGAGCGGCAATAAGCGGTGCTTGAATACTGGCTTTATCGCCCATGGCTGCCAAATATACATCAGCACTACGGCGAATGTCACCAACGGATTCTAACGCTTGAAGTAACAGTACTAAGCGCTCAAGACCCATTGCAAAACCAACCGCTGGCGTGGCTTTACCACCAAGTTGTTCAACTAGGCCATCATAACGGCCACCGGCACAAACCGTTCCTTGTGCGCCTAGGCTATCTGTCACCCACTCAAAAACGGTGCGGTTGTAGTAGTCAAGGCCGCGCACGAGCTTTTCATTTACCGTGTATTCGACGCCTGCGGCGTCTAAACGTTCACATAAATTTTCAAAATGTTCTTTTGATTCAGCGTCTAAGTGCTCAGATAGCTTAGGAGCATCTGTTAAAATAGCTTGTACATCAGGGTTTTTACTATCTAGAACGCGTAATGGGTTAGTGTGCATACGACGCTTTGAGTCTTCATCGAGCACATCGACATGTTGCTCTAAGTAAGCTACAAGTGCATCACGGTATTCAGCACGCGCTTCGTTAGAACCTAGTGAGTTAAGCTCAAGACGAACGTGCTCGCTGATACCAAATTCTTTCCATAATTGAGCTGTTAGCAAAATAACTTCTGCATCGATATCAGCAGTGGCGATGCCGAATGTTTCTAAGCCAAATTGGTGGAATTGACGGTAACGGCCTTTTTGTGGACGCTCGTGACGAAACATCGGGCCCATGTACCATAAACGTTGTTCTTGGTTGTACAGTAAACCATTTTGATTACCCGCACGCACACATACCGCAGTCCCTTCAGGGCGAAGAGTTAGGTTATCACCATTTCGGTCAGCAAAAGTGTACATTTCCTTTTCAACGATATCGGTTACTTCACCGATTGAACGCTTAAAAAGATCGGTCGACTCAACAATAGGAAAACGAATTTCTTGATAACCAAACGATGAAACTGTTTCACGTAAAATGTTTTCTACTTTCTGCCAAATTTGCGTATCGCCTGGCAGACAATCGTTCATACCACGCACTGCCTGAATTTGTTTTGCCACTGATAAATCCTAAATACTGTACTTGCGCAAAAATGTTCTGCGCATCAAGAAAACTGAAAAATTGACCCGTTATTATACCGTTTGGACGGTAAAGGTAAACGGCAAACCCAAGGGTTTGCCGACTATATGCTAATTATTCTACTATTTTGATGTCGATTGGCGTTTCTTTTTCTTTTTTAGCGATAAAGTCACGCACATACCCTTCAAGTTGCTCAACAATGTTGTCGTTATCGATACGTGCTTTTTGACGCTCACCGTTGATGTATAAACCTGAACGGCGGTTGGCACCAGCAAGACCAATATCGCTAACAAGTGCTTCGCCTGGGCCATTTACCACACAGCCAATAACTGACACTGACATGGGTTCAACAACGTCTTCTAAACGTTCTTCGAGCTGGTTCATGGTACTTACCACATCAAACTCTTGGCGTGAGCAGCTAGGGCAGGCAATGAAGTTAATGCCGCGTGAGCGAATGCGCAGTGATTTTAAAATATCAAAACCCACTTTAATTTCTTGCACGGGATCTGCTGCAAGGGAAACGCGTAATGTATCACCAATGCCTTCGGCAAGTAGCATACCTAAACCAACGGCTGATTTAACAGAGCCAGAACGCATACCGCCTGCTTCAGTGATACCTAGGTGCAACGGTTGGTCAATTTCTTTTGCAAGCAATCGATACGCACCCACAGCTAAAAATACATCAGATGCTTTAACCGACACTTTGAATTGATCAAAGTCTAAACGTTGTAGAATTTCAACATGGCGCATTGCTGATTCAAGCAGCGCTTCTGGTGTTGGTTCACCGTACTTTTCTTGTAAGTCACGCTCTAATGAGCCGCCATTTACACCAATACGAATTGGAATATTATGCTCGCGCGCAGAATCAACGACAGCACGAATACGCTCTTCGCTACCAATATTACCAGGATTGATACGTAAACAGTCAGCGCCATATTGTGCTACTTTTAGCGCAATTCGGTAGTCAAAATGAATATCCGTCACAAGTGGAATAGTCACTTGCTCTTTAATGCTTTTAAACGCTTCAGCAGCATCCATCGTTGGGACTGAAACACGAACAATATCGGCGCCTGCATCTTGAATAGCTTGGATTTGCGCCACAGTGGCATCAACATCAAGCGTATCAGTATTTGTCATTGACTGAACAGCAATCGGGGCGCCGTCACCAATCGGAACGTTACCTACATTGATACGTGTCGATTTTCTGCGTTTAATGGGAGATTCTGAAAACATTGTGGTTACTCTGATAACGGTAAAGTAAATTTAGCTAATCGATTTTTGGCAAAGTGCGAGGTGTCGATAGCTTCACCTTGGAAAGTAATATCAACAACTTGATGCTTGCCTAACACAATATTAAAAGGCTGTGCGCCAGTTACTGTCATCACATAGCCTGCCTTTTTTACACCAAAGGCTACACGATCGCCATTGCCGTCATGTATTTCGACCCAGCTATCTTCATTGAAGTTCATTACAATGGTGCTATGTTCAGGGTCATTTTTTTTCGTTTTTTCAATTGCGGTAGACACCGTAGGTTTTGACGGTTCCACAGTTTGTGTCGCAGGTGTTTCATCTAACGATGTGTTTTGTGGCTCAGATAAACCAGTTGTTTCCTCTGTATTCTGAACAGCTGCTGTCGTCTCTTCAGTCGGCCTCGCAGGCTCATTTTTTTCAAGCTGATTTGGCATGGCTGCATTCACTGGCTCTTCTAAGTTTGGTGCGCTATTTTGCCACCACCAAAATACGGATGAGCCAATGACTATTGCTAAAATAAAATAGCTGAATAGCATTAATCGACTGTCGTGCGCTTCTTTTTCTGTGCGACGAGAAAAGCTTTGCATGTTGGACTTTTTAGTTGGTTCAACATGTTCTGGTAAGAGAGTGAGAATCTCTTGGCAGTCTAGTTTTAGCTCTCGGCAATAGCTTTTTACATAGCCTTTTACAAAAGTAGCAGGGCCAAGAAGTGTGTGCTCGTCATTTTCTAAACGTTGTAATTGTAACACTGATAATTTCAATGCACCTGCAAGCTGCTCAAGGCTCATTCCCGCTTTTTCGCGGTGCTGTTTTAGTACTTGGCCGAGCGTTTCTTGCGGTTGTTCTGTATTTTTTTCTTCATTCATAATGCGTATGAGTCAGGGTCTACCAATAAGAGTCTATGTCCAGGTTCGAGGGCAACATCTGGACTTAATTTGTTCCAGCGCATTAATTGATCGATCAACACGCTGTGCTCAGTGGCAATGCCAAAAAGGGTATCACCGGTATTTATGTTGTGATAAATGTGCGGATCATTTAAATAGATTTTTGTGCCGTTTTGCACACGATCCGATTCCTTTAAGCCATTCCACTGCAAAATTTTCTGTAGTTTAACATTGTATCGCACCGAAATGCTAAACAGGTTTTCGCCGTTTTGAATAATATGATAGGGGATATTCAGCGCAGGTACACTTGGGTTCAGCATCGGTAAGTTTGTATGCTCGTTCGTTACACTAAAGTGCGTTTGGGTGGTGTTTTGAGTCTCTTTTGAGTTTGCGCTAAACACGCTTTCATCTTTTTCTGCTTCGTAAAAAACAACCGTGCTCGCGTCATTACTTTTCGCTTGAGATTGCGCTGTTGTTTGCTGCTTGGTGGCAGGTTTTTTTGGCGCACCAAACGAGACAATAGTAATATCGTCACTCTGTGTTGCAACGGGAGCTGCTGCTGTGGTGCTAGGTGAAGTTGTTACTTCAGTTGGCTCTTCTATTGTTGTTTTTTGGTTTACTGAATTATCGGTTGGCGTATTTTGAACAACCGCACTTTCAGCTTTTACAGCTGATGGTTGCGCTGCTGGTGCTGCTACTTTTGCTGCTATCACTTGTGGTTGCGAAGTTTTTGGCGGTGCTTTTTTCTTCACAATGCGTATTTTGGGTTGATCTTTACTGACAGCAAAGGTGTTGTTTGAGACCTGTAGCTCTTTGAGCTGTGATTGACGATACTTTTCGCGCAAAATTTCAAATTCAGTGCGTTTTAGTTGCTCCGATGAAATTGCTTTGGCCTCAGTTGAACCTGGGTACGTTTGTAAAATAATCCCTGCGGTGGTTTGGGCTTTTTCTATATGTCCCATGCGTTGCTGAATTAAATAACTTAGCATGAGCGCGCGTGGTGTCACTCTGCCGGTCGCTTCATATTTTTCGACGACCTCTTGTGCCTTATGCAAGTCGCTTTTTGCATAATATAAACCAGCAAGGCTGATCAGCGAAGAAGGGCGTTGTGAACTATGACTCAGGGCCGATTTTAAGTATTTTTCTGCATTTTCAAAGTCATCAAATTCAATAGCACACAAGGCTAAGTTTTCATAACTTTCTGCTACTCGGATGTAGCTCGGAATTGAAATAGCTTTAAGCAGTTCTTCGGCTGCGCGGTCATATTCACCAATACCGCACAAAAACACACCATAGTTATTTAATGTATTAGGATCATTAGGGTCAATGCGTAATGCTTGTTGATAAGCTTTGTCTGCAAGTTCAGGTTCATCAACCTGTTGATAATAATAAGCAAGAGAGTAATGAACTTCAGGGAGCTCAGGAGCAAAATCAGCAGCACGTTCTAGGTTATATTTTGCTTGCGAGTTATTGCCAGTTTTTAAATACTGTAGAGCAAGTGCTATACGTGTGCGTGCCGCACCTGTGTTGTTGATTTTGTTCTCTACAACCGGTTTGTTACTGCCGTTATAGCTGTTTTCTGTGACACATCCTGTTAATGCTAAAGTACTAACAGTTATGGCAAGTAAAGATCGCATTACCTAATCTCTTGTTTGATTCCGTATGCCTATCTTACCGAAAAGCCTTTGTGTTGCATCTATTATTTTAAAAATAACAGGCTTGCTACAAAGGCTTATCTTTTATTTTCGTGTTTATGCTTGGTGAATGTTCACCGAAATTGCATTGTCTTCACGCATTTTCTTTTTCGCTAGGCGTTTGGTGCGGTCAACAACATCACCTACTAACTGACCACATGCTGCATCAATATCATCACCGCGAGTACGACGAACAATACAGGTAATACCTGCAGCTTGTAATACTTTAGAGAAACGGTCTATGCGGCTATTGCTCGAACGGCCATATTCATTACCTGGGAATGGGTTAAATGGAATCAGGTTTACTTTCGATGGTGTGCCTTTGAGTGTTTTAACCAACTCGTGCGCTTGATCTGTGCTGTCGTTGACACCTTGCAGCATGACGTACTCAATTGTCACGTCTTTGTTTGCTTTAGAGCCATCAATATAACGACGACACGCCGCTAAAAACTCTTCAATTGGGTACTTTTTATTAATTGGTACAAGTACATCACGCAGCTCATTGTTTGGCGCATGGAGTGAAATAGCGAGTGCGACGTCGATCTTCTCTTTTAATAAATCAAGCGCAGGCACCACACCTGATGTACTTAATGTTACACGGCGTTTTGACAGGCCAAAACCCCAATCATCCATCATCAGTTCCATCGCTGGCACAACGTTTTTAAGATTAAGCAATGGCTCACCCATGCCCATCATTACAACGTTAGTGACAGGGCGTTTAGTACTGTCGCCATCTAAACCGATGTCTTTGGCGACACGCCAAACTTGACCAATGATTTCAGACACCGCTAAGTTACGGTTGAAGCCTTGTTGTGCTGTTGAGCAGAATGTACATTCAAGCGCACAACCAACTTGTGATGAAACACATAAAGTTGCACGATCTTTTTCTGGGATCCACACAGCTTCAACTTCTTGGCCGCCTTGTAGCAAAAGAGCATATTTGATGGTGCCATCACTTGCTACTTGTTTAACTGAGATCTCAGGAGCGACAATTTCACACTCAGCTTTAAGCTTCTCTTTCAGCTTTTTGTTGACGTTCGTCATGTCGTCAAAATTGTCTACACCAAAATGATAAATCCATTTCATCACCTGATCGCCACGAAATGGCTTTTCACCGAACGATACAAATAGCTCGCGCATTGCATCTCGGTTTAAATCTAATAAGTTAATCTTTTTTTCAGTGGCCATGAAACAACCTCAATCAGTGACGGTGATGGTATTAATAATTTGGGTGCGCGATTGTATATTATTTAATCGCTTTAGTCATTAGCTAAACAGATTTATAACAGGCTTAGCTAATGACTAAAAAAGGGCCCGAAAGCCCTTTTTCTTCTGCATCACAGACTTAGCTGTGAACTCGAAATTAACGAGTACGTGGGCAGATTTCTTCGTCAGCGAAGAAGTATGCGATTTCACGTGCAGCTGATTCAACAGCGTCTGAACCGTGAACAGCGTTTTCGTCGATGCTGTCTGCGTAGTCAGCACGTAATGTACCAGCTAGTGCTTCAGCAGGGTTAGTAGCACCCATGATTTCACGGTTTTTAAGAACTGCGTTCTCACCTTCAAGAACAGTAACCATTACTGGACCAGATGTCATGAACTCAACTAAAGCACCGAAGAAAGGACGCTCGCTGTGCTCAGCGTAGAAACCTTCAGCTTTTTCTTTTGAAAGGTGAACCATTTTAGCTGCAACGATTTTAAGACCCGCAGTTTCGAAACGGTTGTAGATAGCACCGATGTGGTTTTTAGCAACTGCATCAGGTTTTACGATTGAAAAAGTACGCTCTAAAGCCATCTTTATGCTCCAATAATTTTAAATTTAAAAGGTTAAATATTAACGGCCGCGAATTATACGCGCTTTACGTTAAAATTCCTAATTTTATTAAATAGTGCATCCATGTCATTTTCATGACCTTACCTGAGGGATTATTGCTGGTCAGTTTTTATTTGATGATTCAGCGCGGTTTGTGGGCTAATTTTAACTTAGGAATTTACATTACTATTGAGGGGAAAGTACACATGTAGCGGCTTTTCTATTTGTGCATATTGTAAACTCAAAAATCAATTATCTTGGGCACTTAGTTGAGTTTGAACAAAAAAGCGGATCTTACAGTCAGTCGTCTTTTATAGACTCATTGCAACCTTGCTGAGTTATCGCCAATTATGATCTAGATCAATAAAAAAAATAGGCAGATTATTATACTCCCGCGCTCAATTATTCTATTAATTCATGCAACCGACTTGTACTCGGTTCGATGTGTGGAGCTTTCATGTCGTCACCTATTTTGACCCCTCGTCCTTTTACGCCTGAGTTGTTATCACCTGCGGGTAGTTTAAAGAATATGCGTTATGCCTTCGCTTATGGTGCTGATGCTGTTTATGCAGGTCAGCCTCGTTATAGCCTTCGTGTTCGTAACAATGAGTTTGACCTAGATAATCTACAAATAGGTATCAATGAAGCGCACGCACAAAATAAAAAATTGTATGTGGTGTCGAACATTGCTCCTCACAATGCCAAGGTAAAATCCTACTTACGCGATATTGAGCCTGTTATTGCTATGCAACCTGATGCGCTAATTATGTCTGATCCTGGGCTTATTATGCTGGTTCGTGAAAAATGGCCTGATATGCCAATTCACTTATCTGTGCAGGCTAATGCGGTGAACTATGCCACAGTGAACTTTTGGGCAAAGCAAGGTATTGAACGAGTCATTTTATCGCGCGAATTATCGCTTGAAGAAATCGCTGAAATTCGCCAGCTATGCCCGAATACAGAACTTGAAGTGTTTGTTCATGGTGCGCTATGTATGGCATATTCTGGTCGTTGTTTGTTATCGGGTTATATTAATAAACGCGATCCAAACCAAGGAACGTGTACCAATGCATGTCGTTGGAATTACGATGTAAAACCAGGCTCCGAAAATGAAACCGGTGAAATGGTACATAAAATTGACCCTAAAGCGGTGATCCCAACACTGGGAGATGGCACACCCAGTAACGAAGTATTTATGCTGGAAGAGCAAGGCCGACCAGGTGAATACATGCCTGCTTTTGAAGACGAGCATGGTACTTACATTATGAACTCAAAAGACCTACGTGCAGTTCAATATGTTGATCAGCTTACTAAAATGGGCGTGCATAGTTTAAAAATTGAAGGCCGTACTAAGTCTTTCTATTATGTTGCACGTACTGCGCAAGTGTACCGTAAAGCGATTGATGATGCGGTTGCAGGCCGTCCGTTTGATGCAAACTTATTTAAAACCCTCGAAAACTTAGCACACCGCGGTTATACCGAAGGGTTTTTAAAGCGCCATGCGCACCAAGACTATCAAAATTATGAGTACGGTCATTCGGTCTCTGATAAGCAGCAGTTTGTTGGTGAAGTATTAGGTCGCAACAGTAATGGCTTAGTTGAAATTGATGTGAAAAATAAATTCTGTACTGGTCATTCACTTGAACTAATGACGCCAAAAGGCAATATCAATTTTAACCTTGAGTTCATGGAAAATAAAAAAGGCGAGGCTATCAGTGATGCAAAAGGCTCGGGTCATATTGTAAAAATTCCTTTGCCAGAAGACATCGACTTAGACCACGCTATTTTGATGCGTAACCTTGATGCCGACCAAGATACCCGTAACCCATTCAATAAAGCTTAACAACAAGATGCGTTAGGTCATACTTAGCGCATTTTATTCACCTTTTTTGCTATTTCACTGTCTCTAATAATTATTTTTACTATCCTTTTTATAAGGCAACTAACAAATTTAATTAAAAGTTATGGTGAAATTTTTAGTCCATAAATCCCATCATCGAGAGCTTTTACACACGCTGCCATATATTGTTGCGGGTATTGTTTTGATTGCCGTTGTATTGCTATTAGAGTGGTTTGGTTTAATTGCTGAAATACCGTTTTATGTTGCTATGCACACCAGCGTAGAGCTGTTTTCGGTTGTCATCTCGTTTTTGATTTTTGCCATTGGTTGGAATACTTGGCATTTTACTAAAAATTATCAGTTGCTGTTGCTTGCATGCTCAATGTTGTGTGTTGCTATTTTCGACTCCTTGCACTTTTTAGCTTATGACAATATGCATGAAAGTGAAGAGCAAATGAGTTTAGTGCTGAATTTTTGGTTAATTGCACGACTTTTTAATGCCGCAGCATTTCTAATTATCGCGATGGGGATCTGGTTTAAATATAAGCCTCTTAATGCCAATATATTATTAATTTCATTACTGTTCTTCAGTTTCTGTATTGCTAGTATAATGTTCTATTCGCCCCAATGGTTATCAGCTATATACATTCAAGGAAAAGGGGCAAGCCACGTAAAATTTATCATAGAGCTGAGTGTATTAGTCCTTTATACCAGTGCAGCTTTTATGTTCGCCTCTCAGTTAAGCAAGCCTAGAGCAAATTTGAACATAGCAGACAGAACCCTTGTATGCGTAATCGCTATTTTGAGCGAAACATGTTTTGTAGTATTTAATGACATCTCACACACGACCAATATCTTTAACTTTTTTGGTCACGTTTATAAAGGGTTAACTTATTTCTTACTCTATAAAATTCTCTTTGTAGAAACCGTTATTAAGCCCTATGCGGCACTTGAAAACTCAACTAAGCAATTATCAGCAACGCTGACTGCATTACCCAATTCAGTATTCGAGCTTGAAGAAAATGGCACATTTCGTGAGGTTTTTAGTGATAATTCTGATAATCATATCTTCATTAAAAGTATAGTAGGGAAGAGCATCCTAGAGTTATTTTCAGATTCAGATGCGCAAGAGTTTATAAAAGGTTTAAAAGAGTCAAAACGTTCGGGGGTGTGTTTGTTGAATCCATTACCTATTGCATTTAACGGACGTGTGATTCATTTTGAGTTTTCTATTACATTATTTGAATATGATAATAATGGCCCTACCTATTTAGTGAATGCTCGCGATGTATCTGAAAAAGTTGGCCGCGTAGCTGCACTGATACAACAGAGTAAGTTTAATCGAGGTCTGTTACATTTGACCGAAATCTCTTTTCAAGATGACCAAGATGTATTGCTAAATTATGCCGTCGAGCATGCACGTGCGATAACAAACTGTGATGGTGCTGCGCTGTTTATCTGTAATGAACAAAAGCAACTTACCTATAGAGCTGAACATGGTTCTACATTTGCCGTGTGTACCGAAAAATTACAAGCAAAAGTAGCCGTTGGTGAAGCGGTTATTGTTAATCGTAAACAAGCAAAAGAGTTTGGTTTACCGAGTGATTCAAATTCTTTATTAGTTGTGCCAATTCTTCGCTATGGAAAATGTCATATGGCTATCATTTTGCAACATATCGAAAAAGTGTTCACAGTGCATGACAAAAACATGCTTACAGTATGGGCTGAGTCAGTGTGGCAGTGGTTTAATAAAATAAACCTAAATAAACGCATGCATATTCTGTCACAAGCAGTTGAACAAAACCCACACCCCATCATGTTTACCAACACAGATGCCAAAATTGAGTATATGAACCGTGCTTATTTAGACATGTGCCAGTATGACTACGATGAGCTAATAGGGCAAAGCCCTCAAACAATAAGTGCAGGGCTAACAGAATCTTCTGTTTATGAAGAAATGTGGCAGCAACTTAAAAATAAACAAGCTTGGGTAGGGGCGTTAGTTAATATGACGAAGCATGGCAAAACCCTTGTTGAGCAAACAACAATTTACCCCATTCTCGACAAACAAGGCAAGGTGAGCAATTACATATCATTTCAACACGATATGACTAAAGAAGTTGAGAGTGAAACACGCATTCATCAACTTTCCTATTTTGACCAACTAACTGGACTGGCAAATCAAGACAGATTAAAAATGGAATTTGAAGGAATTGCCAAGCCACACGAAGATTCGAAAGCTGCGTTCATATTGATTGGTTTAGATAACTTTAAAATACTAAACAAAGCAATGGGGATAGCTCATTGTAACCTAGTTTTGCAAAAGTTAAGCGCCAGAATTCGTAGCTTTTTAGGGGAGCATATAATGGTGGCGCGTTTACAAAGCGATCGTTTTGCGTTTATTACTCCCTATACATCAACAGGCGCCATAAATAAAAGCACACAAGAATTATTAAGGGTGATAAGCGAGCCGTTATTGGTCAATGATGAGTTAATTGTTGTTACGGCCTCTATTGGTATTGCTTTATATCCTATTGATGGCAAAGAGTTTGAGCCGTTATTGCAAATGGCAGAATCAGCGATGTTCGAAGTTAAAAAGCTAGGTCGTAATAATACGCTATTTTACGCTGAGGAGATGAATAAGTCTGGACTGCGACAGCTACAGATTATAAATGCGCTTAATTATGCGATTGAACATAATGAGTTTTCGTTGGTATTTCAGCCACAGATCGAACTTGCAACGGGTATAACCGTTGCCACAGAAGTGTTACTTCGTTGGCACTCAGAAATACTGGGTGATGTATCACCCGCCGAATTTATTCCTATTGCTGAAAGTTGCGGGCGCATCAGTGAAATTGATGACTGGGTATTTGAAAATGCCGTTAAAACTGTTCGTCAATGGCAAGAAAGTGATATGCCAAAACTGACGTTTGCGATTAACTTATCGGCGACTAAATTCATTAAAAAGCATTTGCTTAGTGATTTAATTGCGGTTTTACAAACACATTCCGTTAACCCTGAATGTATCGAGCTTGAGTTGACCGAGACCATTGCCATTGGTAATCCCACATTTGCATTAAACACCATTTCTAAATTACGTGAGGCCGGCTTTAAAATGTCGATTGATGATTTTGGCACAGGCTATTCGTCGATGAATTATTTAAAAGACTTTTCACTCGATAAGCTCAAAATAGATAAATCGTTTATTGATGATTTAGAAAACCCCAGCGATGCAGACAAAGCAATCGTTAAAGCCATGATTGATTTAGCCAGCGCGTTAAATATGGAGTCAATTGCCGAAGGGGTCGAGACCCAGCAGCAGGTGAAAATACTTAAGGAACTCGCGTGTTCACAAGTACAAGGTTATTATTTTAGTAAACCACTTCCGCTCGATGCGCTTTATCGATTTATTCAATCTTCAAGCAGTGTTACTTGAAATTATATCTGCGGCAATTAAGCCTTTGCTAAATGGATATACTTTTATCTCAGACGGCGATAAAGTGGCTATTCATAGGCAGTCTTAGCACAGTACATCTAAGAGAGTGAAGACCTCATTCAGGCTGCTATTTTAAGTAATTTATCTTCAGACACTTTATCATTTGCAGCTAATGACCACATTATTTTGGGGACGCACGAAAAGTTAGGTTATCTGTTTATCGATAGTTTTAACGACTATACCGAAGGGAATAATGAATCGACCAGACTTTACTAGACAGATTTTCGTTTGAATTCTTCTAGCTTTACTGATTTACAAAACGTGAAGAATATCTGGTGAATACCCAACCATGCATTTCAGTCCCATTTGCATATTTATACGATATTTCAATCCAGTTTTTATTTTTGGAATGTACAGTGACAACTTGCCCAAAAATCATTTCGTCTAGTACTTCAGAGTTTGTTGACGCATCGGCTCTTAAGCGAACATTATTTCCAGTTATAAAACGAAGACCTGATGTATCGATACCTTCGATTTTTCGCGGTAGTACAGAAATGTCTTTGATCTTTTCCCTATCTGCTCGGTCACTCTCTGATAAGTAACTTTCTACTGTTGGCGTTATTAAGTTTGCAGAAATACTATTAAATTGTGGCAAAAAGATATGTAAAAAGAATGTAGCTAAAACAAGCTGAATAAATGGAGGTAAATTATTAAAGATCTCAAAAAAGCTTTTTGAATCTTCTGAATCAGTTAGCATTTCAGTAGCAGATTGAAATTCATTTTCGAGTGTTTCTTCATCCAGCATCGACGTCTTAATTGAGCTTGATTCTTGAATAGAATGTGCAACTTGATTAAGGAATGTTGAATTAATTTCTCGTAATACATTTGAATTTTGCAATTGACTTAAAGAAGAATCGATAGAGGATGAATTAGCTATTGCTGCCATAGCTCGATCTGTAATACCCTGCTGAGATTCAAATGATCTCATTGCTTTCTCTATTGCTAATGTAGCATGTGAAAACCCTAAAGCTTTTTCCATTATAGAGTTCTGTGATTCGAAGGCCTTCATGGCTTGTTCTACAGCTGAATTAGTTTTTGAAAAACCTAACACATTTTTCATCAAAGCCTGTTGTGAATCAAATGATTTAATCGCTTGTTCAATAGCTGATGATCCTTTAGAAAGGCTTATCGCTCTTTCTATTATGGAATTTTGTGATTCAAAAGATTTCATAGCCTGCTCTATAGCAGAGATTCCTTTTGTATATCCTAAGGCCTTTTCCATTAAAGACTGCTGTGAATTAATCGACCTCATTGCTTTCTCAATAGCAGTAGAGTCATGTATCATTTCTAGAGTACTTTCCATTTAATAGAGTCCTTGATTAATCACTGTAATTGAGAGTAAAGCTAACGCCTCAATCAGCCGCCGCCGAAGGGGGTCGGCTGGATTGAATTGTTATGTTTCTATCTACAAGCTCATAACCTAACACTTCTAGACAAGATTCTAAAATAGACTGATATTCGTCTTCTGTCATATTTAACCAGTTTGTTGTTTCTCTTAGTCCATCTATTTGGTATAAAATAAAATCTTCCATTTTTGAAAAATCAATCTTAACCTGCTTTGTGATGCCTCCAAATACCTCTGGATTACCATGACTCCAGCCCAGAATAGGAAATCCACCCATTGGACTTCTAATATCACAGAAAAAGAACAAATCAGGAATCAATCTACCAATTTCCTTTGCGTACTTTATCACCTCTGGTATTTCTAGTAACTCTCTTGGATCTGATTCATACCCCCAGAATGAAATTTCAACTCTTCCTTTTTGAGCATATGCAATCTCTTTAGTGACTTTAAGCCTCTTAAAAAAGGATATAAGATCGTCGAAATTAAAGTTTTCGACTTCTTCTTTTGGGATGGGGATATGAGAAACATCTGTATACTCATTTATTATTTTATTCACGCCCCAGAAAACTTCTAGCTCGGACATATAGTCAATCTCATCAGGCAGAAGCTTGACAATGTCATTCTTACTATCAGAAAGGAGTTGCTTTGAAATATTCATTTTCCATGCGCTTTTAGTTTTCTCTGTTTTTAAAGGGTCAAAGCACTCGCAGTAAACTTTTCTTTCAGTAGGATCGCATAAGAGAATAAGGACAGGTACGGGGCAATTAGAAAGGTAATTAAAGTGTTTATTTTCTCCTCTGTAAACGTAACCCCAGCGGTTTTCTTCGGAGAAAAAAGAGCTACCACACTTAATCTGAACTGCAAACATTTTCCCCGTAACATAACCGTCTTCACTGACAACTTCAATATACCCGTCAATTCCGAAGTCAGATTCTTGATGGTTTCTTTTGAATATCCACCCTAGATTTTCCGTAACAACTTCATTGACAATATTTACCCCAAGCTCCCCTGATTGAGCCGATTTTGAATATTTAGGATATCCATTTGACATATTTAATTCTCAATAATGTATAAGTTCCATAAAAACATAACGCCGCAATAAAAGGCGAGCGTTAGCGAGTCCAGCCCACGGCTTTTTGTGGGCGATTTTTAATTGCCTTGTTAGGTTTGTGGCCATAATAGATCACCATAACCCCATATAATTGTGCCTATTACTAAAAAAACATGCGCCACTATAGAAATTCGCTCCCTTTTTTTAGTTGGTTTTGCCCGCAAAGGAACACTTATATCTATTTTCTTGTTAAGAAACTGCGAACGTTGAATATCATCGTATATATGCCCTGAGATACGAAACTCTACAATTGCAGCGAACAGGACTACTAGCGCGCCTGAACGGGCAAACAAATTTAAGCCACAAAAGTAAATATCCAATATGAACGACACAGCTGTAAGTAAAAGTGCCCCAGCTAAGAGAGACCATTCATTTTTGTAACTACGACGCTTCATATATAGGGAAACCTAACGCCGCAATATGGGGCGTATAAATGCTTGGCTAAAATCGCGAAGAATGAGCGTCAGCCAAGCTTAATACGTCCCATCCATAATTGCCTTGTTATATGCCGCTTTCACTTGATACGCAATATTTAAGGCTATTTTCCTTCATGTTTTTACCATAGCTACAAACTTTAAAAGTGTTATTTTTTTCATTAAAGAAATAAACGAATTCATTACCCCAAGGATCTAAAGGAAGCCTTTTAATTACATCTTTGGTAATTAATTCAGTTAACCCTTTATCTTGACTTGGAAACACACCTTCCTGTTTATGAAAGTAAAAAAGGGCTTCTTTAATGGCATCAAGGTTCAATAACACTCTATTATTTGGCTCGTTACGCTCCCACCTTTCATTTTCGGATGCTACAAAAGCCAAGTAGTATGCTCCATAACCTAATATAAATATGACTAGCAGAGCCAGAATTAGAAACTTTTTCATAAAGGCATATAACGCCTCAGTTAAAAGGCAAAATTTGGTTGGCTATAATGTGAAGCGGAGCGAAACCAGCCAACTGAATTTTGTCCGCTTTTAAACTGTTTGTTAGGCGTAATTTACACCTTATCTTGAATGC